>JBBPZQ010000067.1:0-46706 GCA_038198935.1 Anaerolineae bacterium | reverse complement strand
CCCATTGTCACATGGCAGGAGAAACCGTTCATCCGCATTTCGATACAGGCGTACAACACGCCCAACGACATTGACAGGCTGGTAAACGCATTGAGTCAACTCCTGTGCCGATAGCAGAGAAGGCAGCTCATTCAGTGACACCCATCGCACTGATTTGGATGGGTTCGATTGGAGCTGACGGTAACTTAGACCGAGCGGGTCTGAGCGTCAAGCGGGCCGCCACGACGATCCTTTTATGGTTTTGGGAATCTGCATAAGTGGGCCACCCATCGCTAAACCTTGACGCTGGCAATCACCAGGGGCGGTGAGTGTCTCACCGCCCTTGTATGGTCGCGCTGTTAGCGGCTACGTAGCTAGGCGCGACTGTTGGTGCATTGGCCTGGGCGTGGCAGAATTTCACCGTCAGGTTCAACGGCTCGGACTGAATGACGAGGTAATTGACTTGGATACTTGACGATGTACTTGGCTTCCAGCGGCGCTGCGCGCTTGAGTAATGCGAGCACGCGTTGGTCTTTGCGCTCGCGCGAACGTGCACCCGTGTCCTGTGCGATGGCTTCGTATGCCTGATACACTTCCATCAGTTGTAGCGGCTTGCCTTTGGCTTTGTGCTCGCGATAGCTCAGCCATTTCTCGACGGCGTCGCCGAAGTCCACCGCGCCGCCGATGGCATTCCAGTCGAGTGGCGCGCCCGTCATTTGTTGCAACACGCGATCCACCGCCGACGCCGACATGTTGAGAATGCGCGCGTCGCTTTCGGGAAACACGCGGCCGATCAGCAAGCGCGAGGCGACAGCCACTTCATCGCTCGGCAGCGACTTCAGGTATGCGCCGATGAGTGCGCGCTGCTGCAATTTCTTTTTGGTGGCGGCGAGTGATTCGCCGAGTTGCGCGAGTGCGGAGAAGCGTGACATGCCATGAAGTATATCGCGTGTGCCGGGAGAAGGAAATCGAATACGAAGGTGCGAAGACGCTGGGTGTTCAGGGTGGGTCATCGCATCATGGGGTGAGCATCACGCACATAACTGCTGGCTGCTATTATGTCACGGCACACGAGACGATTGAGCATTATGCGCGCGGTTTAGAGTCGAACACCTTGGCGGTGAATATCTCTGCGTCGAACCGCCGATTGTCGCCGACGTCACGCTGGCGATTGAACGCATATGAAAGGGCAGGGGCGAGTCAGCGACTCGCCCCTACGAATTGATCTTCGATTGTGTGTTGGCACGCGGTCATAACGCTCCGACACTTTCTCCATCAGGTTTGCGGTTGTGTTCGCAATCTCCACCATACCATCACCATCACCAGCGCCAGCAGCGCCAAGGGCACCGTCTGCGTGAGCGACAAGCCCGCGTTGAGCCAATCGTCGTACAGATGATTCAGCACGTGGATGATGCTGCCGAGTGCGACCACGCCGATCAGACCTCGATGCGCCGACGGCTCGCGCGCCGCGAACAGTAAGCCAACACCCATCGCCATGGTGAACGCGCCGAGGTCGCCGACATAGTGACGGTTGAATGGCGGGAAGTAGCCAATGTGCTCGAAGAACCATTGCGGCGCAAAGAGTTGCGCCACACTTGTCGCCGTGTAGAACACACCCATCAGCGCGACCAGCCCTTGTGCGAATCGCGTGCCGCTCATGTCTGCGCGCCTTGCGCGTAGTCAGACGACGACTGCGCGGCTGTGCCGTACTGCTGGCGCAGCCAATCCGTCCACGTGATGTGACCCTGGCGATTTTCCGGACACGTCACATCGCCGCCGCGAAAGCCGCGCGCGGCTTTGCCCGGCAGCCGCAGCGGCACGAGTAGTTTGCGCTCGTGCCGCGCCGCCAGCCACGCGCTTGCCATTCTGCCGAGTCGCAGCACTTCGGGTCCGCCCATGTCGTTCAACCGCGCTTTGGGCCCTGCCATCACCGCGCGCGCGAGCGCATCCGCGACTTCGCCGCAGTCCACCGGCTGAAACTGAAAATCGGTTGGCACAAGTCCGATCGGGAAACGCAAGAACACACGCAGACCATAATCAATGAAATCGTGGAACTGTGTCGCGCGCAGGATACTCCACGGCACATGCCCGCGAATGATATGCTGCTCGGCGGCCAGCTTGCTGCGGTAATAGCCGTAGGCAGGCACGCGATCTATGCCGACAATCGAAATATAAATGAGGTGCTTGACGCCCGCGACCTCCGCGCACTCGACCAGTCGCCGCGTGCCGGCCACATCTGTCTGCTGTGTGTGCCTGAGCGGATTCGTCGCGCAGTGAATGATCGTGTGTACATCGGACACCGCGTCGCGAACATCCGCACCCGTTTCGAGGTCGGCTTGCACCCATTCGACTTCGGGCGCGAAATTCTCCGGACGCGGACGACGGGTCATCACGCGCACGAGGTAATAATTCTTCAGGCGATTGACGACTTGCCGGCCGAGCAGACCCGCGCCACCTGTCACCAACACACGATTCATAGGAGCCTCACTTTGCTGATCAAAACGCAAGCGTCAACTCTATCAGGCGTCCATCGCGCCGCACGCGCAGGGGCACACGCGTGCGCGGCTGCACGCCCTGCATGAAACGCTCCACGTCGTTCGCATTCTCAATTGGCTGTGCGGCGAGACTCACGATCACATCGCCTTGTTGGATGCCTGCCATTGCGGCTGGCGAGCCCTCGCGCATGCGGCCGACGTATGCGCCTGTCGCGTTCGTATGTTGATTGGCGTCGGCAATGCTCGCGCCAAGTTTGGGTCGCGCGCTGTGCTGCGCCGAGTGCGCGAGCATTTGCTCCAAGCGCGCGCGGTTGAAGCCGACCATGACTTGGCCATCCACCTTGATGACCGGCACGCCGCGCTGCCCCATCTGCATCAACTCCTGCGCCGCCGCACGGTCACGGCTCACGTCCTTCTCGACGAACGGCACGCGCTTCTGCGAAAGAAACTCTTTCGCCATGTGGCAGTACGGTAAGGTCGGCGTGGTATAAACGATAACGCTCATAAAGTTATTCCATCAGCTCGCGCGAATGGACGACCTCATGGGTCGCCCTACGAGTTGTCTATCAACTCACTCCAGATCGCTTCAAAGTGTGATTCGCGATAGCGCGCCAGCCGCACGCCGCGCCGCCGCGACTGGTGCGCGAGCTGCGCTTGCAACAATGCCATGTCTGATTGCATCTCCAGCATTTGCTGCCTCAGGCGCAGAATCACTTCGACGCCGGCCGTGTTGATGCCGAGTTCGTCACGCAGTCGGTGCGCGCAGCGTTGCAGCGCAAACTCTTCTTCACTGTAAATCCGTCGTGCTCTCGCCATAGTCGCTCCAATGTCAAAGACCTGACAGGTCTGGTTCTTTTTATGTCTGCTGCCGCGTGTCGCGCAACTCACGCAGGGCGCTCAACTCGCGCTCGCTCAATGGTTCGGGCAGCACCAACTGCGTGCGCGCGTACAGGTCGCCGCGCTGTGTTGGATTGCCCAAGTGCGGCATGCCCTTGCCGCGCAATCGGAAACTGCGCCCGGCTTGCGTGCGCGGCGGCACCGTCAGCATCACGACACCGTCGAGGGTGGGCACGCGCATCTCGCCGCCGAGCGCCGCCGTGTAAAAATCCATCGGCAGTTCACGATACAGGTCGTCGCCCTCACGCTCGAAGTTCGGATGCGGCAGGACGCGCATCAACAGATACAAATCGCCGGCTTCGCCGCCGTCGCGGCCACGCTCGCCTTGGGCTGCGAGCCGCACACGCGAGCCGGTGTCAACACCGCGCGGGATGCTCGCCTCGATGCGCCGTTCGCCGATTTGGAGCGTGCGCTTCGCGCCGTAGAACGCTTCTTCGAGCGTAACCTCGACTTCGTATTCGAGGTCGCGGCCTCGACGCGGATGTGGTGTGCCGCGTGCGCCTTGGGGTGCGCGTCCGCCGCCGAACATATTTTGAAAGAAATCCGAGTACGGACTCTCGCCGCCAAACAAATCTTCGAGGTCTTCAGGCGTCGCATACTCGACGTGCACGTCGCCGTCGCCAGCGGGTTGCTGCGCGTGTTGCTGCCAGTTGAAATCTTGCGGGCGGCCGCCCCGTTGCTGCCATTGCTGATACTGCGTGCGCAACTGGTCGTACTTCTTGCGCTGCTCCGTGTCGGACAGGACTTGATACGCCTCATTGATTTCCTTAAATCTTTCTGCCGCGTTCTGGTTGCCCGGATTCACGTCGGGATGATGCGCGCGCGCCAATTTGCGGAACGTACCTTTGATTGTCTTCTCATCCGCATCGGGCGCGACGCCGAGTATTTGGTAGTAGTCTTTGAAGTCCATAGCCGACTCAACTTGTCAATGTTGTAAGGAAATAATGATCCGCTCATATTCCATTTTATCACCGCTTGCCAGTCAAAAAGCAACAGGGCACTGTGCAAGTGCCCTGTCGTCATCGTATGTCTCGACAGCTCAGAAGCCGACCACTTTGTCGGCGGCGACCACCGATTCGGCAAATGCTTTCGGTGTGCCCCAACTCGCGTTCTTGTTTTTCAAATCATCGTCCGTCACCCCACGGGTGCGGCCACAGCCTCCTCAGACTGAGATCGTCACACCCTTAGCCGTAAGTTCCGCGATGATCTCTGCGGCGTTGGGCACGGCCACGCCCTTCACCTCTCGGGCGATGCTGTCCTTCATCAGATAGGTAGCATCGCCGATCAGCGCGATCTCGGCAGTATGCCCTGCTTCGAGCGCGCCCTTCGCCATGTGGAACGGCAGCACGGCGCGCGTCGGCTCATCGCTACCGTAGGTGCCATAAAACAAGATGTGTGCCATTGCATCCTACTCCTTTCTCAATATAGATTCGCCACTCACGTTCGTAGCGGCTACACACTCAAAATGGGAACTCCCATTTCAGACTGCTATGGCTTCGGCAAGCACAGGGGCCGCACGCGGCGCACAACTGAGTGCGGCGAGTGCCGCGTCCCACTCCGCATCGCTCGTCGCTTTGCGCGCACGGAAGTTAATGCCGAGTATGCCGAACTCGGCGGCGCTCGATTGCTGCGGTGCATCACTGTAAATGTCTGCGCGCCATGTGATTTCAAAATCCACGAACCCGGCCGCGACGACAGCCATCTGCAACTCTGCTTCCAGCAGAGCACCCGCAATTCAGCCAGCCCACAAAGCAATATCCAACTTCGCCTCGGCGGGCACCAGCTTCTCCACCAGGATGTCGCCGATTTGCAGACGACCGTTCGGTTTGAGCACGCGCGCCATCTCGTTCAGCGCGAGCGACTTGTCGGGCAACAAGTTGAGCGCGCCGTTGGAGATCACCACGTCCGCCCATCCATCCGGCACCGGCAGTGATTCCGCCAAGCCTTCGTGAAATTCCACCTGCTCTAGTCCGAGCTCGCTCGCGCCGCTGCGCGCGCGCTCCAGCATCTCTGGCGTCATGTCCACGCCGATGACGTGCCCTGTCGGGCCCACCATGCGCGCGGCGATCAGGCTGTCCAATCCTGCGCCGCAGCCGACATCTACCACGCGCTCGCCTGAGTGCAGGTCACCCATGCTGAACGGATTGCCCGTGCCCGCGAGCGACTCAATCGAAACGGCGGGCATCTCGGCGAGCCATTCGTCGTGATAGCCGAGAATCTGCGCGAGCCGTTGTCCCGTGTGAAAGTGAAATCCTTTTTCGGGCTGCGTCGCGACTTGCGCGTACTCACGCCGAATCTCCTCGCGCAGTGTTTCCAGAAAGATGCGGTTGATCGTCGAAGGCTGGTCGGGGTTCGGCGCATACGGCTTCGGCGTCGGTGGGAAATAGACGAAGGTGTGAATGTCGCCCACCTCGTCGTAGTGCTCCGTCGTCTGCATCGCCACTTCGATCGGCAGTGGCATGTCGCGCTGCGCCGCTTCGGTGAGCATGATGTATTCGTCGCGTCCGAGCGAGTTCTTCAGCAGACGGTGCACGATAATCGCATCAATGCCCGATAGGTCGGTCACGGGTCCGACTTTGTACAGCATTGCCTTCCCGCTGTGTCCGACGACTTTCAACTTGAGGCGTCCGATGTTCGCGCACGCCTCGCAGCGACAAACGTTTGTCTGCCGAACGTCTTCGATGCGGTCCGAGAACACTTGGAAGAACGTGATCATTTTATCGCAAATGGTATGCTTCACGGTGTCCCAATTGGGCTTTGCATCGTCTTTCACGGCGAACAGGAACACCGCGTCGCCTTCTGGTTTGGAGACGTTGAGGGGCAACTCAATCTGTTCGAGGATGGTGTTCAGCAACTCGCTGATGATCAGTTGGCTGTGCGCCAAAGCCTTCTCGTGCGCGAGCATGTACCGCGTGTAGCCGCTGATGTCCGCGATCAGCATCAGCACATCTTTCGGTCTGCGGTCCATCGCCTCCTCCTTCTGTTACCAGCAAGGCAGTCGCGTGTTCGTCAGCAGTTTACGTGAAGTCATGTAAATGTCAAGCAGGAATCTGAAACGTGCTCAAGGCCGAAACTGCGCTGCTACTTTGGTGTCGCGCTACATCAGTGGCGGCGTTGAAGCCGCCTGAGTAAATGCCGCCTTCGCGCCGAACACGATCTTTTGATGGCGTGAGTGTTTATGGCGTTCGGCGCTTGACCAGAATCGCGGCTCGCTCATAATCGCGGCGTGTCCAATCCAGATCAATCTCGTAGTCGCGCCAGTTCGGCTCGAACCCACTGCGCGCGCGCGTCACGACGGCGTTGTAGTCGGGGTCGTAAAGGCGCACGCTCTCGTCGTCGGCTTGCAGCACGACGGAGTAGTGACATTGATAGAGCACGATGGCATAAGCATCGGCGCACAGTTCATTGAGAACGTCCCAGCGCAACTGCTGCTGCAATTCTGTCTCGAAGTTGCAGCGCTCGAACGCGGCGCGCAAGTCTGGTTCGCGCGTACCCATGTGCGTCGTCTGACACAACGCGCGCGCGCGCTCCATCGTGATCTCGATGCCTTCTTGCTGTAGAACCCACCGAAAGGATTTAGCCCCGCAATCCATGAGTCTTGTTGTCCTCCATCCGTCAACTGAAAATGTGGCATGACCTCGTCTGCCAACAACGTCACCGTCTCCCAATCATAATGCACGAATCTGCAAATGTACATCTGCGATTGTCAACGTCAGCAATTCTCATTTTGCGATATGCAGACCAAAGCAGGCGACTGGAAGTCGCGCCTGAGAGGCTTGCAGCCGGGCGTCCACCTGCGTGGACGCCCGCAACGACAACCATTCGCCTCGCCCGCGCAGGCGGACGATCAGCCGAAGGCCAATGGCATTAAGTGAGTGAACATCACGATTGATTTGGAGTCGAGACTTCAGTCGGTGTGTCTATAATGCCCAGCAATCCGACTAAAGTCTCTATTCCAGAATTTGCACTCAGTCTTAACTTAATGCCATTGAGCCGAAGGCTCATTAGGTGCGATTTCAATCGCCGGCTTTTCCAAAATGAGAATTGCTGTGTCAACGTGGATGGCGGCGCGGGCGCGGGCCGCCATCCACTGCCGCGCAGCGCCAGCGCAAAAGCGATGAGCGAGCGCGCGTAAAATTTATTTGACACGCGCCTACCAGAGCGCGTATCCTGAGGCAAATCTGTGATGTCGTGTATCAAGGCATCGCGGCAAGGACAGTCTTTTGTGCGACCCCAAAAGGAGGGACGGCGAATGCTGAAAAAAACGGCTTCCATTCTGCTCTTGACTCTGCTCGCGACGTTGTGGTTATCTGCTTGCGGCGCGGCTGCGACGACCGCGCCAGCGGGTACCGCCGCACCGGCGGCAGTGGTCGCGCCGCAAAAAGGCGGCACGCTGGTGGTGGGGCTGGCGTCGGAACCACCGACGATGGACCCGCACGCCTCGCCATCGGCGATTACGTTTTACATCACCAACTCAACGACGGAAGCGCTGTTGTACTTGACGGAGGATCGCAAGCTGGTGCCATGGCTGGCCGAATCATGGACGGTCGAAGATGGCGGCAAGAAGTTCACGTTCAAGCTGCGCAAAGATGTGAAGTTTCAGGATGGCGAGCCGTTCAACGCAGCCGCCGTGAAATGGAACTACGACCGCATCGTGGACCCGAACTACAAAGCGGGTGGCTCGTTGACCGCGCTGGTCGGATACGACAAGACGGAAGTCGTGGACGAATTCACGGTGCGCGTCAACTTCAAGACGGCGAACGCGCCGTTCCTGACCAACGCGGCCGGCGGCACATTGGCGATGCTCTCGCCCAAGGGCACGCAGGCGCAGGGCGATAAGGTCAACGATACGCCCATCGCCACGGGACCCTATAAGATCACCGAGTGGGTGAAGAAATCGCACATCACCATCGAACGCTGGGCGGACTACAACCGCAAAGCGCCGTGGTCGGATCAGACGGGCGCTGGCTATCTCGACAAGATCACCTGGAAGTTCATCCCCGAAAACGCAACGCGCATGGCAACCGTCGAATCGGGCGAGACGCAGATGGTTGAAGCGGTGCCCTCACAGGACTTGCCCCGTCTGGAGGGATCAAAAGAAATTACGATTGTGAAGAAACCCTGGACGGGCGTGCCGCGCTTCTGGGCGTTGAATGTGACGAAGCCGCCGACCGACGATTTGAAAGTGCGCCAGGCGATCAATTACGCCGTCAACAAAGACGCGATCATCAACACGATTTACAAGGGCATCGGCACCAAGGGCTTCGCGCCGATGACCGCGATCATGCTCGACGATGTGTCGCTGCGCGCCTACTACCCGTACGACTTGAACAAAGCCAAGCAGTTGCTGGATGAAGCGGGTTGGAAAGAAGGACCCGATGGCATCCGCGTGAAGAATGGGCAGCGGCTCGAACTACTGCTCAACGACATTGATCAGGGCAGTGGCCCGCAGCAATTGGACATCCTGTTGCAGGGCCAGTTGAAGACGGCTGGCTTCGACGTGAAATTAAAAACGCAGGCGCGCGCGCCGTGGTACGAGGACAACTACAAGTGCGTCAGCAATGGCCCGACGCTGTTCCTGCGCTCCGGCGACCTCGACGGTTTGACGGCGCTGTTCGGCTCACAGAACGTCGGCACCAACTTCAACTTCTCGTGCATCAAAGACGCCGAACTCGACAAGCTGCTTGACGCGGGCCGCGCCGAAGGCGACCCCGCCAAGCGCCGACAAATCTATCTCGACCTTGAGAAGAAGGTGATGGACATGGCGTTGATGGTGCCCATCCTCGACGAGCTTTCGGTCTGGGCGGTTCGCAACAACGCGCCCGGTCTGAAGTTCAATGGTTACACCTATCCAATCGTGACCGACGTGTCGCTGAAGAAGTAAACTTGCATGCGGGATGCAGGATGAGACCTTTCATCCTGCATCCACCCTCTCACCATGACTGCCTATCTCGCTCGCCGCCTGCTCTCGACCATCCCCGTCATTTTCGCGGTGTCACTGCTTGTCTTCTCGATGCTGCATCTCGTGCCCGGCGACCCCGTGAAGTTGATGCTCAGCGAATTTCAGACGAACCCGGAGCAAGTCGCAAAGCTGCGCGCGCAGTTGCATTTCGACGACCCGCTGCCGGTGCAGTTCGGGCGCTATGTCTTGAATGCCTTGCAGGGCGATCTGGGGCTTTCGATTCGCAGCAAGCGTCCGGTGGTGAGCGAGATCATGGAGAGTTTGCCTTCGACCTTGCAGCTGACCATGGCCGGCTTGCTGATCGCGATGGTGCTGGGTACGAGCCTGGGCATTCTCGCGGCGGTCAACCATCAACGCTGGGTTGACGTTGTCTCAATGTTCATCGCGCTGCTCGGCGTCTCCATGCCAAGTTTCTGGCTCGGACTGAACCTCATCTTCCTGCTGTCGCTGAACTGGCGACTGCTGCCCGCGACCGGCGGCGGCGACTTGCAGCATCTGATCATGCCGGCATTCACGCTGGGGCTTGGCGCGTCTGCCATTCTCGCGCGTCTCACCCGCTCCAGTATGTTGGAAGTGATGCGCCGCGAATACGTCACGACGGCGCGCGCGAAGGGTGTGCGCGAGTTCTGGGTGATCGTCCGCCACGCGCTCAAGAACGCGCTCATCCCGATGGTGACCGTCATGGGACTGCAGTTCGGTCAATTGATTGCGGGCGCCGTCGTGATCGAGACGGTCTTTAGCCGGCCCGGTATTGGACGATTGATCGTGGACGCGATTCTCAACAAAGATTTTCCGATGGTGCAGGGCATCGTGCTGGTCGTGGCTGTGAGTTACGTGCTGGTCAACCTGATCGTGGATTTGATGTATGCGTGGCTCGACCCGCGCATCCGTTATACATAATGTCTGTCACCGCTACCCTGCCGCCCATCGCAGCCCCCGTAGCGCCCAGAGTCTCGTCTCCCGCGCGCGATTTCCTGCGGCGCATTCGGCGCAGTTGGGGCGCCAAAATCGGCTTCACCGTCCTCGTGCTGCTGATCGCGTGCGCGCTGTTGGCGCCGCTGATCGCGCCGTTCGATCCGGTGTCGCTGGGGCCCGATCCGCTCGCCGCGCCATCGGCTGAACATTGGTTCGGCACCGACTTCGGCGGGCGCGATATTTTTAGTCGCGTGCTGTTTGGCGCGCGGCTCTCGCTGCTCGTCGGATTGATCGCGGTCAGCATTGCGTCGCTGATCGGCGTGAGCGCCGGACTGCTGGCCGGCTTTTACGGCGGCTGGGCCGACATGCTGCTGATGCGCACGATTGACGTAATGCTCGCGTTCCCCGGCATTCTGCTGGCGCTGGCGATTGTCAGCATGTTGGGGCCGGGGCTTTTCAATTTGATGATCGCCGTTGGCATCTCGGCGATTCCGGGCTACGCGCGCATCACGCGCGGCTCGGTGTTGTCGGCGCGCGAAGAGTTGTACGTGCAGGCGGCGCTGTCCATCGGCGTGCCGAACGGGCGCATCATGCTGCTGCACATACTGCCCAACATCTTTGCGCCGATCCTCGTCGCCGCCACGCTCGGCATCGGTACCGCCATGTTGGCTGCGGCTGCGCTCAGTTTTATTGGGCTGGGCGACCAGCCGTCAACGCCCGAATGGGGCCGCATGTTGAGCGAGGGTCGTCAATATCTGCGCGATCAGGCGTGGATTGCAACGTTTCCGGGGCTCGCCATCATGCTCTCGGTGCTGGCGATGAACTTGCTGGGCGATGGCTTGCGCGATGCGCTTGACCCGCGCTTGAAGAACTGAGGAAAAATGGCATCAGGTAATTGTTTACCGCATCCGCGCAGCAGGCGATTGAAATCGCGCCTAAAGAGCCTTCGGCTGAGCGTCCATCTGCATGGACGCAATTCGTCCACGTAGGTGGACGGTCGGCTGCAAGCCCTTCAGGTGCGACTTCGAGTCGCCGACTGGCGCGGTAAACAATTACGGTATCAGGTAAGGCACACGATGAGAACCATCTTCTATCCTGAATGGCTGATTGACGGCACCGACGCGGAGCCGTTGACGAATCATGCGCTGGTGGTGAGCGGCGGACAGGTCGAGGCGGTCGCCCCAGCGCAAGCCATCGCCGCGCGCGACGACGATCGGGTGGTGTCGCTGCCCAATGCGACGCTGCTGCCGGGGCTCATCAACAATCATGTACATCTCAACCTGCGCGGCGACAACACGCCGTTCTGGGATGTCAATCAGGAGAGCGACGTTGCGCTCACGCTGCGCTCGGTACACAACGCGCAGACATCATTGCGCGCAGGCGTGACGACCGTGCGCGACTGCGGCGCGCGCGGCACCATCGCTATCGAAGTGCGCGACGCGCAAGCCAAAGGTCTGGTGGATGGCGCGCGCATCATCAGCGGCGGCTGGCCGATCACGATCACGGGTGGGCACTTACGCAACTTCGGAGGAGAGGCTGACGGTGAGGATGCGCTGCGGCGTATGGTGCGACGCAAGACCAGCGTCGGCGTGGATTTTATCAAAGTGATGGCATCGGGTGGCGGCACGCCGGGCACGCTGCCGCACTATCCGAGTTTTTCTGCCGCCGAGTTGCGCGTGATCGTCGAAAGCGCGCACGCGCTGGGTAAACGCGTCGTCGCGCACTGCACCTGCACGGCGGCGATTGAAAACGCGGTGACGGCGCACGTGGATTTCATCGAGCACGCGATGTTCAGCGCGCCGACCCAACAAACGATTTACGATCCGCGCGTGGCGGAGTTGCTGGCGCAATCCGGCATCGCCGTCACGCCGACGTTACAAGTCTTCCGCGATCTGGTGGATTTGCTGCCCGACAGCGCGGAGCGCAGTCACTGGCAAGTGCGAAACGAAGCGCATGAAAACGTCGTGCGACACCTGCACGCGCTCGGCGTGCCGCTGCTGGCCGGCTCCGATGCGGGCTGGCGCGCGACGGCATTCGACACATTTTGGAAAGAACTTGATGAGTTGGTGCTGTGTGGACTGACGCCCGTGCAAGCTATCCACGCCGCGACGGGCGCCATCGGCAAGGCATGGGGCTACACGGATTTCGGCGCCATCGCCGCTGGGCGCGCCGCCGATGTCGCGGTGGTGGATGGCGACCTCGCGCGCGACATCCGCTGTCTCACGCACGTGCGCGCCGTCTATCAAGCAGGACGGCTGAGTTACACCCGCGACGCAGAACTATCGTCACTACACGAGCGCAGCGAAAGGAGGTGATGCCGCCGCGTTACATTTCAGTTCACGCTGTTGACGAGGAAACCAATCGGAACGACGAGCATGCAACCCGACTCGCCGTTCGCTCCTGAGGAGGAGAACCCATGAATAAAAAGTGGCTCCTGATTGCCACCCTGTTGCTGTTGATCGCCGCGCTCGGCGCGTGCGCCCCCAGTGCCACGACTGCGCCGCCGGCTGCGGCAACCTCTGCGCCTTCGGGCGCCACCTCAGCCCCGGTGGGCGCAGCCACGCAACCCGCCGCGCCGAGCAGCGCACCCGCAGCGACGCGCAAAATTTTGAAGATGGCGCGCAATGCCGAGCCGTTCAGTCCGTTCATCCCGTGGCAGATTGACGACAATCCTGCGCTGTTCATCTCCGTGAACGTGTACGACACGCTGCTGCGCACGACCAAAGATGGCGTCAGCGTCGAAGCGGCGCTTGCCACGAAGTGGGAGAGCAGCACCGATGGTCTGACGTGGACGTTCACGTTGCGCGACGGCGTGAAGTTCTCGGATGGCACGGCGCTGAAAGCCAGCGACGTAAAAGCCTCGCTCGATATGGCGCGCGGCGGCGAGAAGAGTGGTTGGAAAGACAACTACAAAGCCATCAAAGAAATCCAAGCGCCCGACGACAAGACGGTCAAGATCATTCTGTCGCAGCCGTATGCGCCGCTGTTGTCGGTGCTCGCGATGTTTTCGGGGGGCGTGCTGCCCGCCGACATGGCGAAAGCCAGCGACGCCAAAGATTTCAACAACGACAACGCGTGGAAGACCAAAGGCACGGGCGCGTATTTTGTCGAAGGCTGGAAGAAGGGTGACCCGATCATCCTCAAGCGCAATCCGAATTACTGGAAGGGCACACCCCAGTTGGATGAGGTGCGCATCGAGTACGTCCCCGACGACAACACGCGCATGTTGAAGTTGCAGGGCGGCGAGGTTGACCTGGTGGACTTTGTGCCGTTCAGCCAAATCGCCGCGCTCGGCGCGCAGCCGGGCGTGAAGGCGCAAACGTTCACGATCCAGCAGACCGCGTTCATTATCCTCAACACCGAGAAGCCGCCGCTCAACGACGTGAAGGTGCGGCAGGCGCTCAACTACGCAACCGACAAAGAGGCGATCATCAAGACGGTCTATTTCGGTCAAGCCAAGTTCATGAACTCGCCCATCCCGCAGGGCACCTATTGGGATAAGAGTCTGCCGGGCTATCCGTTCGATCTCGACAAAGCCAAGAAATTGATGAGCGAGTCGGCGGGCAAAGACGGCTTCAAGATGGATATGCAGGTGCGCTCGGGCAACACCAACTTCGCCAACACCGCAGTCATCCTCAAAGATGCGTGGGCGAAGATCGGCGTGACGGTTGACATCCAGACACTGGAGACGAGCGTGGTGCGCTCGAACTACCGCGCGGGTCAATTCATGTCAACGCCGAGCGCGTGGACGAACGACATGAACGACCCGACGCAGATCGTGAACTACGCGATGCGCGGCGGCGCAAGCCCGTTCGCGTATTGGACGCGCTACAACGACCCGGCGGTGAACGACAAGATCACCAAAGCCGACTTGGAGCAAGACCCGAAGAAGCGCGAGGCGCTATACGCTGAACTCCAGAAGACGTACCTCGACGCCGCGCCGCTCGTATTCATTGCCTACCTCGGCGCGACTGCGGGCTGGCGCGATTACGTGCAGGGCTTCTTGATTGATGGGCTGTCGTACTACCGCTTCGAAGACGTGAAGAACAACAAGTAGTCAGTTGTCAGTAGTCAGTAGTCAGATTGAAGGCAGTCTGGCTACTGGCTACTCGATACTTTACATGAATCGTTTCGCCTACATCCGCAAACGTTTAATCCTGATGGTCTTCGTGTTGTTCGGCGTGACCATCATCATCTTTGGCATGGTGCGTATCATTCCGGGCGATCCCGCGTTCCTGATTCTCGGCGACCGCGCCACCGACCAGAACGCCGCCGCGCTGCGCGAGCAACTCGGCTTGAATAAACCGTTGTACGAGCAGTATTGGATGTTTGTGTCGGGCTTCGCGCGGGGCAGCATGGGCGATTCCCTGCTCTATCGCCAACCTGTCGCCGATCTGGTGGGGAAGCGTGTGCCCATCTCCATCAGTCTGGCGTTCTACGCCATGACGCTCGCCGCATTCATCACCCTGACGTTCGGCATCTGGTCGGCGGTGCAGCAGGGGCGCGTCGCCGATCATCTCATCCGCTTGTCGTTCCTGTTTATTTTAACCACGCCCAATTTTTGGTTTGGCATCTTGCTGATTTTGCTGCTGGCGCTTGGCTTGCGCTGGTTTCCCGTGGCGGGCTTTGGCGAGACGCTGCAGGAGCACATCTGGTATCTATTCCTGCCCGCGCTCACGCTGGGCTTGCAACTGTCCGCCGTGCTCATCCGCAACCTACGCAGCCAGATCATCCTCACGATGCGCGCCGATTACGTGCGTACCGCGCGCGCCAAAGGCTTGAGCGAGCGCTGGGTGCTCTCGCGGCACGTGCTGCGTAACGCGCTGATGTCCACCATCACCATCTTCGGCTTGCAGTTCGGCAACCTGATCGGCGGCACGCTGGTGATCGAAACGGTGTTCGCCATCCCCGGCATGGGTCAGTTGCTATTTCAATCCATCACCGCGCGCGATTATCCGGTCGTGCAGGCGATCACAGTCATCACCGCGTTCTTAGTTATCGTCGTCAACCTGTTTGTCGATCTGTCGTATTCGTTTCTCGATCCGCGCGTGACGTATGAATGAATCTGATGAGCGAACAAGTCCTCCACTCCCCAACCCTTGATTTGCGGTTTGCCTCGTCCACTGGCATCCGCAAGCGCGTCAAGCAGTGGCGTCTCAACGCGACCTTGCTGACGGGCGTGGGCATGTTGTGTGTGGTCGTGCTGGTCGCGCTCGGCGCGGCGCTGCTCACGCCCTACGATCCGATCGCGCAACAATTGAGCGATGCGTTTCTGCCGCCCTTCAGTCCCGCGCACATCCTCGGCACCGACAACTTCGGGCGCGACATCTGGAGCCGCATCGTCTACAGCACCCGCCTCGATTTGCAGATCGGATTCTTCTCGGTGCTCTTTCCGTTTATCTTCGGCAGTCTGATCGGCGTGCTCACCGGCTATCACGGCGGCAAGCTGGACGTGCTGGTCATGCGCGTGGTGGATGTGTTGATGGCGTTCCCGTTTCTGGTGCTGGTGATCGCCATCATGAGCATTCTCGGCCCCGGCCTCACCAACCTGTACATCGCCGTCGGCGTCGTCGGCTGGATTCCCTATGCGCGCATCGTGCGCGCCGAGACGCTCGCCACTCGCAACCTCGAATACGTGCAAGCCGCGCGGACTGTCGGCTGCTCGACCGCGCGCATCATGCTGAAGCACGTGCTGCCCAATGCGATCGCGCCTGCGCTCATTTACGTATTCACCGGCATGGTGCTCGCGATTCTGACGGGCGCAACCTTGAGTTTTCTTGGGCTCGGTCCGCAGCCGCCCACGCCCGAATGGGGCGCGATGATCGCCGAGGGCAGACAATTCCTGCTGCTCGCCTGGTGGATGACGACGCTGCCCGGTCTGGCGCTGCTGGTGATCGGCGTCGCGCTGAGTTTGGTCGGCGATGGGCTGGCGGAACGCCGCTAATTGTGACTGGCCACTCAGACACATGCGACGCGGTTAGTGCATAATTTCCGTCCGCGCATCACGCGAATCTGTGTTACGGTTTTCATCACGATTCGCGTAAGGCGCAGATGATGTTTGGGAGATACGCATGCGCATCAGCGACATGAACTGGATGATGGTCGAAGCCTATTTGAAAAAAGATGATCGCGCGCTCTTGCCGCTCGGCAGCACCGAGCAGCATGGCTATCTCAGCCTCAGCGTGGACAGCATTCTTTCGGAACGCATCGCGCTCGAAGCGGCAGAGCCGCTGGGCGTGCCGGTCTTTCCGGTGTTGGCGTACGGACTCACGCCCTACTTCCGCGCGTTCCCCGGCACCGTGTCGCTGCGTATTGAAACGTATATGAGTGCGGTGCGCGACATCCTCGACAGCATCGCGGGGCACGGCTTCAAGCGCATCGAGATCGTCAACGGGCACGGCGGCAACGATCCGGCGCGCGCGCTCGTGGGCGAATGGATGGCCGATCATTTGGGCGTGATCGTCAAATTTCACAACTGGTGGAATGCGCCGCGCACGTGGGCGAAGGTGCAGGCGATTGATCCCGTCGCCTCCCATGCATCGTGGATGGAAAACTTTCCGTGGACGCGCTTGGCGAATGTGGTCATGCCGCAGAATCAAAAAGCGATGAGCGATATGATGCGCCTGCGCCAACTCAACCCACAGGCGTTGAAAGCGTATCTGCAAGACGGCAATTACGGCGGCTACTATCAGCGCGCGGACGAAGAGCTGCTGGCGATCTGGCAAACGGGCGTCGCCGAAACGCGCGCACTGCTCGAAGAACCATGGGGATAAAAGATGAAATTCTTAGTCTGGGGCGCAGGCGCGATTGGCGGGACGCTCGGCGCGCACCTCGCGCGTGCGGGACACGACATCATCTTCGTTGACCGCGCCGCCGATCACGTTGCCGCGATGAACGCCAACGGTCTGCGCATCAGCGGTCCTGTTTCGGAGTTCACCGCGCGTGTGCCGGCGTTCACACCTGACACGCTAACGGGCGAGTTCGATCACATCATCCTCGCCGTAAAAGCGCAAGACACCGCCGAAGCGACGCGCGCACTTATGCCACATCTCCATGCCGACGGCTACGTCGTTTCCGCGCAAAATGGCTTGAACGAGTTGGTGATTCAATCCATCGTCGGCGAGTCGCGCACCATCGGCTGTTTCGTCAACTTCGGCGCAGATTATATGGAGGCGGGCGTCATTCAGTATGGCGGACGCGGTGCGGTGGTGGTCGGCGAATTGGATGGGCGCAATACGCCTCGCCTCGCGGAATTGCATCGCACCTTTCTTGACTTCGACGAGCGCGCGGTCATGACCGCGAATATCTGGGGATACCTGTGGGGTAAGTTAGCCTATGGCGCGCAGTTGTTTGCGACCGCACTGACGAACGACTCGATTGCCGATGCGCTCGCCAATCCGCGCTACCGAGACGTGTACAGCGAGTTGGCGCGCGAGGTGATGCGCGTGGCGGATGCGCGGGACATCAGGCCGGAAGCATTCAACGGTTTTGATCCGCACGCATTCATGCCGGGCGTGGCTCGCGCGGTCAGCGAACGCTCGCTGGATGAGATGGCCGCGTTCAATCGCAAGTCGGCCAAGACGCACAGCGGCATCTGGCGCGACATCGCTGTGCGCAAGCGTCGTACCGAGGCTGACCCCCAACTGGGGCCCATCGTCACACTCGGCGCGGAAGTCGGCGTGCCGACCCCGCTGACCGCGCGGCTCATCGAGTTGATTCACGACATTGAAGATGGCCGCCGCGCGCAAAGTCACGCGACGTTGGACGCGCTCAAGTCTACGTTGAGCGCCACATCGTGAGTGCTGAGTCAAACGAGGCACGAATACCACCCACGTCAGAATTGCATGTCCGCCCTCACCGACCTTGAAAACCTCTGCAGATCGGCTGGATACCCAACGGGCGCACCGTCCACAACATCGCGTTGTGCTTCCCCTGTGTGTTCGCTGCACCATCCGTGTCGCTTTGAGGTGCCAATTGACTGTGTTACACGCCACAAGCGCCGCGCAACCTGCAACTTCAGCCCGCGGCTGTCCACAGCAACTCCGCTAATCATTTGCCTGCGAACTGAGGACCGAGCAGTTCCGTGAGCAGCGCGAGCACAGTCGAGTCACTGCCCACATAGAGCACGATGACCCGCTCTTTGCGGAAAAAATGCGGCGGCGCGATCCAACTGATGCGCATCGTTTTCGGATTGCCATCGGGTTCTATCTGTGCCGCATCTTCGGCCGCGGCTTTCAGTCCATCGGTTCGCAAGTCGGTGTCGTCGTAATTGAACGATTGCAGTTCCGCTGGCTGCTTGAGATTGCCGCCACTGGTGCGCAGCGATGTACCTTTCGCGCGCAGGAAGGGCTGCTCGATGGAGCCAACAATCTCGACCGTGAGTCCCTTCGCGCGCAATGCGTCCACGAAACTGACATGATCTTTCACGGGGCCGCCGTGCGAGACAATCGGCGTAGCAGCACCCGTCGCACGTGTTGGCTCGGCAGATGCAGGTCGCGGCGTCGCGGACGGTACGCCTAGCGCGCTGCACGAAGCGATTGCCGCGCTCAGGCTGATGAAGAATGAGATACTGAACCCTCTAAGCCACGGACTAAACATGGCTTACCTCCCGTAGTTTTTTTCCACTCTTCGTGACGGCGCAGATTGGAATTTTGTTCCAGTGGAACGCGCTCAGCCACTCGCGCTTGGCTTGTCGTGCTGATCCTCATGCTTGGGGTGGCCGTACTGCTGTGGATCAGCCTCAAACTTGTCCACACACGCTTTTGAGCAGAAGTAGAACGTCTGCCCGCATGTTCACGCGTGGCGAAGGCGGTCTGAGGGTCAAGCTCCATTCTGCCCCACCCCGTCGTCGGCAATGGTCACGACCAACTGCCCAGCGGTGTGGCACGCGCTCACATCCACCCGGCTGGCGCGCGCATGATTGCGGACGTTAGTCAGCACCTCTTGCGCGATGTGCAGCACGGCGACTGTCTGTTCCGGCGATAATGCGCTGGGACAATTGACCATTGGGATGAAGGCCTGAGCTCATCTATGTTGTTTACCCCCTGTTGCAAAGTCGAACAATTGACTGAACCTCTTGACACCGGCCCACCGTTTGACTAGAATGTCCGCATTATAAATTATTAATAATCTATAATTTATACCGGCTTATGGCACTACGTCAGTTAGACCCTATCTCTCGCCGCAAACTCAGCAGCGAAGTGACGCGCGCATTGCGCGAGGCGATCCTGAGCGGCCGCTATCAATCGGGCGATCACTTGACCGAGGCGCAGATCGCCCGCGAGATGTGCGTCAGCCACGGCCCAGTGCGCGAGGCGCTGCGCGAACTGACTGCCGAAGAATTGATTGTGCTCGAACCGCATCGTGGTGCGTTCGTCAAAGCGTTCACCGCCGATGACGTGCGCGAGATATACAATATGCGTTCGGTGCTCGAAACGGCGATGGTCAAATTGGCGATGGGGCGCGTCACCAAAGAGAATCTCGCGGAACTCGAAGCGTTGATTGAACAGATGCGCCAAGCGGCGCGCGACGAAGAGCCCGAGACGCTAATCGAACTCGACCTCGAATTTCATCGCCGTCTGTGCGAACTGTCGGGCCATCGCCGCTTGTACGAGGCGTGGCAGCGGCTTGCGTCGCCCATTCGCTTATTCCTCGCGATGGCCATTCCAAAATACTTGAGCCTGCGCGATGCCGCCGAAAGCCATCCGCCCATCGTGCGCGCGCTCCGCCGCCGTGACGCTGACGCGGCCATCAAATATATGGAGCAAGGCGTCGGGCAAGTTGGCGAACAGATCGCGGCGGCGATGGGGACGGAGACGGTTGCGATCCGCAATCGCTCAAACGATGAGGCGAGTAAACGTGTAAACGCGTAAACGGGGCTCAGCATGCTTGCCGCGTTCCGCGTCTACTCGTGTACCCGTCTACCTTTTCACACCGATGAGAAACTTCCTCGTGCGACGATTGCTTTCGACGGTGGCGGGCGCGCTGGCGCTGTCCGTGGTCGTCTTCGCGCTCATTCGGCTCGTGCCGGGTGATGCCGTCACAATGTGGATCGGGCAGGAAGGCTCGATGCAGCCCGAAGTGCAGCAGACGCTGCGCAAGATGTTTGGGTTGAGCGACCCCGCATACGTTCAATACTTCAACTGGCTGCGTGATCTATTGCAAGGCGATCTCGGCTACTCGTTCCGCTCGCGCCTGCCGGTTGTGCCGCTGATCCTGCAAGCGTTACCGATCACAATGGAGTTGGCGATCTTGGCGATGATCGTTTCTGCGAGTGTAGCATTACCACTCGGCATCATCTCCGCCGTGCAGCGCAACGCGCCCGTTGACTTACTGGCGCGCTTACTCGGGCTGATGGGTCTCTCGATGCCAAGTTTCTGGATCGCGGTGCTATTCATTCTGATCAGCACGACAGTTTTCCACTGGCTGCCGTCGCTCATTTATGTTGACCTGCTGAAAAACCCCGCCGAGAATCTTTCGCAGATGGCGATGCCCGCTGTCGCGTTGTCCTTGCCGCTGATGGGTGTGGTGATGCGCATGACCCGTTCGGCGATGCTCGAAGTGTTGGGGCAGGATTATATCCGCACCGCGCGCGCCAAAGGCTTGAGCGAGCCGCGCGTGCAGTTGCATCACGCGCTGAAGAACGCGTTCATTCCGATTGTGACGGTGCTTGGCATTCAACTGGGCCGCTTGCTCGGCGGTGCGGTGATCGTCGAGCAAATTTTTGGCCTGCCCGGACTGGGCACGTTGTTCATCTCGGCCATCACGGGGCGCGATTATCCGATGGTGCAAGGTGCGGTGCTGGTTATCGGCTTGCTGTTCATGCTCGTGCAATTTGTGGTGGACTTGAGTTATGCGTATTTGGATCCGCGCATCCGCTTTGCGTAAATTCGCAATGCGTAATGCGTAATCCGAAATGCGTAATCCGTGGTGGCCGTCAGCAAACTTCAAGTTGAATTACGTATCACGCATTACGCATTTCGGATTACATTCACCAGCATGACCATCAGCCTACGCCGCCTCACTCTTCTCGCCCGCCGCAACCTGATCGGCACGCTTGGCGTGGCGCTCGTCGTGCTGTTGACGTTGATGGCGATCTTCGCGGGACAGCTTAGTCCACAAGACCCAAACACGCAGATCGGCAAGCGACTGACGGAACCGAACGCGCAGTATCCACTAGGGCTCGACCAGTTAGGTCGCGATGAGTTGAGTCGTCTCATCTTTGGCGCGCGCGTCTCGTTGGGTGTCGGCGTCGTCTCAGTTGGCATCGCGCTGATGGTGGGGATGAGTCTCGGTCTGGTGAGCGGCTACTATGGCGGTTCGCTCGATAATTTCATCATGCGCGTGATGGACTTGATGTTCACACTGCCATCGTTCGTGTTAGCATTGGCGTTGGCGGGCATCCTGGGGCCGGCGCTGCCCAACGTGATTGTCGCAATCGCCTTCGTGACCGTGCCGACGATTGCGCGCATCACACGCGCGCCCGTCCTCTCGTTGCGCGAGGCGGAGTTCGTCGCCAGCGCGCGCGTGGTCGGCGTGGGCGATGCGCGCATCATGCTGCGGCACATCTTGCCCAATGTGGTCGCGCCGCTGATCGTGCAGACGACGGTCAGCATCGCCGATGCGATTCTGATCGAAGCGGGCTTGAGTTTCCTGGGGCTGGGTGTGCAAGCGCCCGATACGTCGTGGGGCAACATGCTCGGCTCGGGGCGCGATTACATGGAACTGGCGAACGGCTTGAGCGTTTTCCCCGGCGCAGCCATCATGCTGGCGGTGCTCGGCTTCAACTTTGCTGGTGACGGTTTGCGAGACCTGTTGGATCCGCGTTTGCGCGGAAACTGAAACCATTTCAGATTTCAGATTGCAGATTTTTCAATCTGCAATCTGCAATTTGAAATCTGAAATTATTAAGGGAGGAGACACGATGGACGATAGTACCAATCGCATTACCCGCCGTGAGTTGCTCAAAGGCATGGGCTCGTTGGGATTACTCGGCTTGGCGGCGGCGTGCGCGCCTGCCGCAACGACTGCGCCTGCGGCAACGTCTGCGCCTGCGGTGGCGACGAGCGCGCCTGCCGTTGTCGCAACAACGGCGCCCGCCGTCGCGCCGACCGCCGTTGTGTCCGCCATCAAAAAAGGCGGCACGCTCAACTGGGGTGAAGTGGCCGACCCGATTTCGTTCGACCCACACAACCGCAACAACGCGTCGAGCACGGTGTTGCGCCGCGTGATCTATCAAAGTTTCACGCGCCACAATCCGCGCACGCTCGCCGTCGAGCCTGCGTTGGCGACGAAGTGGGAATATACTAATCCGACCACGTTGGTGTTCACATTGCGCGAGGGCGTGAAGTTCCACGACGGCAAAGATTTCACCGCCGACGATGCGAAGTGGAACGTCGAGCGCATGATTGACCCGAAGACCGCCAGCCCGTTTGCGAATTGGTACGCGGCGATTGATAAGGTCGCGGCGACGAGCAAATACGTCGTCACGTTGACGTTGAAGACACCCGACCCGACGTTGCCCGGCAAGTTCGGCGCGATGGTCGTCAGTGGCTTCGCGCCCGCGAGCAGTGACCCGGCCGCGCTCGCGTCGAAGCCGATTGGCACAGGACCCTACAAACTGACCGAGTACGTGGTGAACGATCATGTGACGCTCGTGCGCAACGGCGATTACTGGGACAAGAATGTGCCGTACATTGATACGCTGAGCGTGAAGTTTGCGCCGACCGAAGACACACGCATCGCGGCGTTGCGCGCGGGGCAGATGGACTTCTCCATCGTCAGCGCGGACGGCGCGAAACGCCTCGCGAACGCGACGAACCTCAAGTTCATCAAAGGCGTGCACGGCGTCTTCACGGTCATCAAGATGCACCAACGCTTCAAGCCGTTCACCGATGTGCGCGTGCGGCGCGCGATGGATTTGGTCATTGACAAGAAAGTGGTCATCGAGCAGGCACTCGGCGGGTCGGGCACGATCACGGGTCCCGTCGTCTATGGCTGGGAAGATTACGGCATCGCGCCTGAGCAACTGCCGTACAAGGTGGATGTCGCGCAAGCGCAGAAGTTGATGGCGGATGCGGGCTATGCGAGCGGCTTTGAGGTGACGTGCGTCTCGCTGCCCGAAGGCAACGCGGCGAATTTCTATCCGGGCATTGCGACGGCGGCGGAGCATCTGAAGAAAATCAACATCAAAGTCAACGTCCAACAACTCGAACTCGCGGCCTGGCTCGACAAGAACAACAAACTCGACTACGACATGCTGATCGGCAATCGCGGCTTCCGCGGCGACCCGATTGACGTGCTGACCCCACACTACACGAAGGGCGGCAACGACAATTCTATCGGCTATGCCGACCCGCAAGTCGAGCAATGGCTCATACAATCTCAGAGCGAGTTGGATCGCACCAAACGCCGTGATCTCTACTTGCAAGTGCAGAAGAAGGTGCTGGAAGACGTGCCGTGGATTTTCCTGTGGGCGCCCATCGAGAACTATGCGATGCAAAAGTACGTGATGGGCTACGACCATGTCGCGTTCGACAGCTACAAGGATTTGATGACGACAACGTGGCTCGATAAGTAATGAAGTGTCATGTGTCAAGTGTCAGGTGTTGCCCGATACTTGACACTTTGGCACTTGACACCTGACACCTGACACCTGCCATGACCGCCATCCGCCTCCACATCGCCAGCACCATGAGCGACGAACAGTTGCAGCGCATTCAGTCCGTCTCGTCGCGCCTAGTGCTGTCGTATCATCCGACGATTCCGTACATCAAGCCGACGGAGGTTGAGGCGGAGTTGCGCGATGCCGAAGTGCTGATCGGCTATCACGCGTACTTCGAGATGCCGCAAGCGCCGCGTCTGCGCTGGCTACAGTTGTCGGGCGATGGCGTGGACCATTTGCGCGGCAAGCCAATCATGCAAAGTGATGTAATCATTACCAACGCGCGCGTCTTTGCCACGCCCATCAGCGAATACGTCTTCGCGTCGGTGCTGTCGTGGTGCTATCACTTCCCGACAATGCGTGCGCAGTTTCAGGAGCAGCGCATTTACCCGCACAACCAATGGGAAGAATACTTGAGCGATGAGGTCGCGGGCAAGACGCTCGCCATCATTGGGCATGGCGCCATCGGGCACAAGTTGGCGCAGATCGCGCACGCGTTCGAGATGAGCGTGATTGCGACGAGGCGCAGTGTCACGGAAGTCGTGCGCGAAAATGGCGTCGAGGTCTATCCCGCCGATCGCTTGCGCGAAGTGATGGCGCGCGGCGATGTCGTCGTCGTGTGCCTGCCGCTGACCGACGAGACCGAGGGCATCATCGGCGAGGCGGAACTGCGCGCGATGAAACCGCACGCATACCTGGTCGCCGTCGGGCGCGGCAAGGTGATTGACGAAGCCGCGCTCGTGCACGCGCTCAAAGAACGGTGGATTGGCGGCGCGGGCTTGGACGTGTTCACGCAACGCCCGCTCCCGCCCGACAGCCCATTCTTCGATTTGCCGAATGTGATCATGACGCCGCACATGAGCGGGGTCAGCACTGGCTACGCCCAACGCGGCGTCGCGTTGTTCTGCGAAAACTTGCGGCGTTACATCGCGGGCGAGCCAATGATGAATGTGGTGGATAAGCGGAAGGGATACTGAACTGAAGTGAGCCGTGAACAGTCAACAGTAACGGCTCACCGTTCACTGATAACTATGCCTACTCTCCTTGCCGGCGCATCACGCGCCATCATCACCCCGCCGCTCGGCTTGCGGACGATGGGCTTTGCGTCGCGCGTCGGTCTCATCGAGCGCATCGAGAGCGACTTGAGCGCGACGGCATTGGTGCTCGCCAACGAAACGACGAAGGTCGCCATCATCGCCATTGATCTGGCGATGAGTCCACTGCACGTCGCCGACACGCTTCGCAAACGCATCGCCGACGCTATCGGCACGCAAGCGTCGCACGTCATGCTCAACTACAACCATACACACAGCGCGCCCGCGTTTCCCGAATGGTTGCCCGAACCACCAGAGCAGCGCGGGCAACTGATGGCGTATCAGAGTGAGATGATGAAGCGCGTGGTCGAGTCGGCGGTGAATGCGAATGCGGCGCTGCAACCTGCGCGTATCGGCGCGGGTTTCGGCGAGAGCCATATCGGCGTGCAGCGACGCGAGAAACGCGCGGACGGTTTCGTCTTTCTTGGCGAAGTGCCCGATGGCGAGACCGACCCAGCGGTGGGCGTGTTGCGCGTGGACGACTTGCGCGGCAATCCCATCGCCATCACCTGTAGTTACGGCTGTCACACCGTCGTCGTCGGCCCGCGCGATATGTCGGCCTCGCCCGATTTCCCTGGCGCGGCGCGCGACACCATCGAAAAATTGTTGGGCGGTCCTTCGACCCATGCGTTACATCCCACAGGGCAGGCAGGCTCAGGATGCCTCGCACTCTTCTTGCAAGCGTGCGGCGGCGACATCATGCCCGTCGGCGGCATGGGCTACGAGACAGATTGCAGCGACGCGAAGAATCGCGTCGGAATGATGCTGGGCAGTGAGGCGACGAAGGTCGCGGCGAACATCCACACGCATGTTCAGCGCGGCGAGCGCACGACACTCGGTTCGGTGTCCACGATTACGCTCTGGCCGTGGGTGCCCGTGATAGGTGAGACGTGCACTTATCTTGGCGCAGTCTCCGAGGTGTTGCCACTCGAATTCATGGCGTATCCGTCGCTGTCCGATGCGGAAGAGATTCATGCCGAGCAACAACGTCGTCTCGCCGCCGCATACATCAGCGAAGATGATCGACAAATTGCTGTGGCGCTGCGCTGGGCGGATTGGGCATACCAACTCGTTGAGGCGATCAAGACGAATCGTCGCACACTCGACATGGTGATCCAGGTCATCCGCATCAACGACATCGTCATCGCGGGCATGAGCGTCGAAGCATTCGCGGGCACGGGCATGACCATCAAGGCGCGCTCGCCGTTCAAGCACACGCAAGTGCTCGGCTACACGAACGGCTGCGTCTGCTACTTGCCGCGCGCGCAAGACTTCCCGCCCGGCGGGTGGGACATTCACGCGCGCTACGGCGTGCCCGATATGCTCTTTCAGAGTTACAGCCTGCCGACGGCGATTGTGCCAGAGTCGGAGGCGCGAGTAGTGGCGAAGACGTTGGAACTTATCAATCAACTCGTATAAGCGATTAACCACAAAGACACGAAGACACAAAGTTCATCCAGTTTTTCTTCGTGCCTTGGTGTCTTCGTGGTTGCCCTTCAGGTGACCTTACAAGGATACACTCATGTCAAATAGTTGGCTCGACACTTACGCCGCGCAACGCCCCAAGGCGCGCGCGCTGTATGCCGAAGTGAAAGAAATCGTCGCGGGTGGCGTCGGCCACGACCTGCGTCACAGCCCCATCGCGCCCATCTACATTGACCACGCGCGCGGTTCGCGCAAGTGGGATGTGGACGGCAACGAGTTCATTGATTACGGCATGGGCAACGGCGCGTTGCTCATCGGACACGCACACCCCGACGTGCTGAATGCCGTGCGCGAGGTCATCGGCAATGGCTTGCATTTCGGCAACGACCACCCCGCGATGCTCGAATGGGCGCGGCTGATTCGGCAGTTGATGCCCGCGGCAGAGAAGATTCGCTTCGTCGGCTCTGGCACAGAAGGCACGGGGCTTGCATTGCGCCTCGCGCGCGCATACACCAAGCGCACGAAGTTGCTGCGCTTCGAGGGACACTTCAGCGGGTGGGGCGACCATGTCGCGCTTGGCTCTGCGCCGCCGTTCGACAGAGCCGTGTCCGCCGGCGTGCCATCCGCCATCCTCGATACGATTGTCGTCATCCCCGCCGACCTCGAAGTCGTCGAGGACACGTTGCGGAACGACGGCGACATCGCCGCGCTGATGCTCGAACCATCGGGCGCGTCGTGGGGCACCGTGCCGCTCACGCATGAGTTCAATCGGCAACTGCGCGCGCTCATGACGAAGTACAATGTGCCGCTGATTTATGACGAGGTCATCACCGGCTTCCGCTATTCGTCGGGGGGCTATCAACGCTTGATTGATGTCGCGCCCGACCTGACCGTGATGGGCAAAATCATGACGGGCGGCTTGCCCGGCGGCGCGGTCGCGGGACGCGCGGACATCATGGCGCTGTTCGATTACAGCGACGACCCGCACCACAATCGCTATGAGCGCGTCTCGCATCTCGGCACGTTCAACGCGAACCCGCTCTCGTGCGCGGCGGGCATCGCGACACTTAAACTCGTCGCCGATGGCAAAGCGCAGTCACACGCCGACTGCATGGCCGAGATGCTGCGGCAGGGCATCGAGCAAATTCTCGATGAGTTGGGCGCGGCGGCGTATGCGTATGGCGATTCGTCCATCTGGCATGTGTATATGGAAGAGTGGACGGGAGACGGGGGACGGGGGACGGGGAAACGCATACAGACACGCGATGAGCTGCGAACTGATGATGCGACGAAGTTGAAGAGCATCCCGCCGCGCGTCATTAGCGCGTTCCAGAAAAATTTGCAGATTCGCGGTGTTGATTTGCTTTCGTATAACGGCGGCGTCATGTCGTCGGCGCACACCGAAGCGGACATCGCTACTACGCTCGACAGGATTCGGGAGACGATGCAGGTGTTGGTGGAGGAACGGATTGTGGGGAGGGTGGGGTAGGCAAGGAGACAGGGAAACAAGGAAGTACAGAAACATGGCATGATACCCTGTGTACTTGTCTCCCTGTCTCCCTGTGTATGTCATACACGAGACAACAACCATGAACAATCTTACACTCACCGCCGGCGTTGGCCGCGCGAACATCACGCCGCCCGTCGGCACGCGCTTTCTTGGCTACATCTTGCGCGTCGAGCCGTCGGTCGGCATTGACTCGGAACTGTTCTGCACCGCGCTCGTTTTGGCGGATGAGCGCGCGAAAGTCGCCATCATCGATTGCGACCTTGCGACGTTCACCGTCCCGCGCGCGGATGAGATTCGGCAGCACGTCGCCGATGCGCTCGGCACGACCATGAGCCACGTGCTCTTTGCTTACTCGCACACGCACAACGGTCCGTTCGTCGAAGCGGGGCGCTTGATGGAACTGACTGACGTCGAAACGTATTACACCGCGAACCTCGCCAACTACATCGTCAGCGCGGCGAAAATCGCGGACGCGAATCGCAAGCCCGCGCGCATCGCCGCCGACTCAGGTTCCGCGCCTATCGCCATCAATCGCATCGAGACGCTGGCTGATGGCACGGTCATCCTCGGACAGAACCCGCACGGCAAGACCGACCACGAGGTGAAGGTCGTGCGCGTGGATGGCATGGACGGCACGCCCATCGCTGCCATCGTCAACTATGCGGCGCATCCCGTTGTGCTCGGTCCCGACCCGTTGCTGATTGGCGCGGACTACCCGGGTGTGGTGCGTGAAGTCGTCGAGCAAGCGACGGGCGCGACCTGTCTCTTTCTGATGGGCGCGGCAGGCGACCAGATGCCCATCGAGGCGTGGACGACTTCATCCGCAACCGTGCGAAAGATGGGCGGCATTCTAGGACACGAAGCCGTGCGCGTCTATCTCGGCATCGAGACGCGGCGCATGAAAGTGAACACACATGTCGTGAAATCGCTCGCGGAAGTGTTGGTCTATGAGTTGGAAGACTCGGGCGCGAACACGCACACTGTTCTCGGCGCGGCGGAGAAGCGCATCACGTTTCCGTTCATGGCGCTGCCGTCGCTCGCGGAAGCCGAACTAACTTTGCAAGCGATGGAAGCCGAACGCGCGCGCGCCGTCGCGAACGACGATTCGCGCATGACGTACATCGGCGAGATTGAGCTGAAGTGGGCGACGCGCTTGGTAGAGGCGGTACGCACGAACGCGCCGCCTCCCATCGTCACGGGTGTCGTGCAAGCGATACGCATTGACGACATCGCCATCCTCACGTCACCCGGCGAAGCGTTTGTCGGCATGGGGCTGGAAGCGAAAGTGCGCTCGCCGCTCAAGCACACGTTGTTTGCGTCGTATGCCAATGGCAGTCTCGGCTACATCCGCACGCCCGATGCGTACCCGCCGCCCAGCCAACGTGCCATCACGCCCGATGCCATCGCGCACAAGTGGACGTACACAACACCGTTCGCGCCGGAGTGCGCGGGGTTGGTGGTGGAGACGGGACTAGAGTTATTGGAAGGATTGGGATGAGCTCTACCTCACCCCCTGCCCCTCTCCTTGCAGGAGAGGGGTGAATGCTCCCTCTCCCAGCGGGAGAGGGTGGGGTGAGGGAGAAATCGACGATGACAAACCACACGCCCACCGAATACGCACTCACCAACGGTCGCGTCTTTCTTGACGACGGCTTGCGCGATGGCCTCGCCGTGCACGTGCGCGACGAGCGCATCGTCTCGGTGTGCGAGACGGCAGCGGTGCCGTCACACATCACGCAAGTTGATGTCGCTGGTCGTGCCATCGTGCCTGGCCTGATTGATGTGCATGTGCATAGCGAAGACTGGCACGCGCCGTTGTTCTTGGCGAATGGCGTGACGAGCGTGCGTGATGTCGGCTGCCCGCTGGAGCAGATTCTCGACCGCCGCGAACGCTGGAACAAGAGCGATGCGCTCGCGCCGCGCGTCGTGTGTTGCGGGCCGCTGCTCGATGGCGGCGGCGCGGCGCACAAGGCGACGATGCTCGTGGTCAAGACGCCCGATGAAGGGCGCGATACGGTGGACATGCTGGTGGAGTCGGGCGTTGACCAAATCAAGTTATATGCGTGGACGGAGTGGCCGACGTTCAAAGCGATTCTCGATCAGTCGCAGAAATACCACAAGTTCACCGTCGCGCACATGCAGAACTACGTGGACGCGGCATCGGCGGTGCGCGCGGGGCTGAACGAGATTGAGCACTGTTCGGGTTGCGCGGAGGCGATGTATCCACAGCGCGGCTTGAGCGGCGAGTTGTGGCGCAAGATTTTTCCCGACCAGACGCGCGACCAGATGAATCGCTTGATTGACCTGCTGTTGGAGCGAGGCACATGGATGGCAGTCACGCGTATCGTGTGGCACACCATCGCGCACGAATGGGACCCACGTTTGTGGGACGCGCCCGCCTTGCGCTATGCGCCACAGCACTTGAAGAACTGGTGGCTCTCGCGCAACCCGACCCAACTGCCGCGCGAGCATCGATTTGACTGGGCGCGCGCGGAAGGCGCGATGCAAATTTTCATCACCAACCTCATCGAGCGCGGTGTGCGTGTCATCGCGGGCAGTGATACGCCGTGCGCGCACGTCATGCCGGGCTTCGGCTTGCATGAAGAGTTTCAACTGCTGCTCGACTGCGGCATGACGGCGACCGAAGCGATTCACGCGGCGACCAGTCTCGCGGCGCAGGCGATTGAATTGGATGCGCACGTCGGCACACTGACCGCAGGCAAGTACGCCGACATGCTCATCGTAGACGGCGACCCGACGCAAGACATTCGCGTACTGCAAAACATCTGGCGCGTCGTGCGCGGCGGCGCGTTCATCGAACCCGCTCCGTTACTCGCGCAGGCAGAGCAGTATGCGCAGACCGCCGTACAGGGCACAGAGCGGAGGTTTTCGGAGTTGTATTGAGACAGTAATGCGTGATGCGTAATGCGTAACTTACGGATTACGCATCACGCATTATGCATTGATTAGAAACTATCAGGCTTGAAAGGATACCATGACCCGTATTTTCAAAGAGAGCGACGCAACGCTTGAACCATTGCAAGGCAAGACCATCGCCATCCTCGGCTATGGCAATCAGGGCAGCGCGCAGGCGTTGAACATGCGCGACAGTGGCCTGAGCGTGATTGTTGGCAACGTCGAGGATGATTACGCGGCAAAAGCGCGCAAAGACGGTTTCGCGTGCTACTCGATTGCCGAAGCCGCGCAGCGCGGCGACATTGTGATGTTGATGCTGGCTGATGAAATCACACCCGCCGTTTACAATGCTGACGTGCGCGTGGCGCTGACGAAAGACAAGACACTCTCGTTTGCGTCGGGCTACTGCGTCTGCTTCAATCAAATCGAATTTCCAAAAGACATCAACGTCATCATGTGCGCGCCGCGCACGATGGGTGACATCGTGCGCGAAGATTTTCTGGGCGGGCGCGGCTTCCTGAGTTTCGTGGACGTGCATCAGGATTTCGACGGCAAGGCGTGGGACATCACGCTCGCGCTCGCGAAGGCCATCGGCTCGCTCAAGATGTACGCGCTGCATGTGACATTCAAGGACGAGACCGAACTCGACCTGTTAACCGAACAGGCGCTTGTGCCCGCCATCGTCAGCGCGATCAAGACGACGGTCGAGACCGCACTCAAGGCGGGCTATCCACAAGTGGCGACGGTGCTGGAGTTGTATCTGTCGGGCGAGATGGGCGATGTCTTGCACGCGGCGGCGATGCGCGGTCTCGTCGGCCAGACGACGATGCACTCGCCGACCAGTCGCTTCGGCACGCACAGTCGCTTGCCACAGTTCATGACAGCCGAATACGCGCAGACCGTGCAAGACATTCTTACCTACGTGCAATCGGGCGCGTTCGCGGAAGAGTGGAGCGCGGAACAGACATCGGGTTACAAGAAATTTGAGGCGATGCAGAAGGAACTGCGCGATTCGCAATTCGGTCAAGCCGAGCGCGCGGTGATCAAGGAGTTGGAACAGGCCGGAGTCAGGTAAACGGGTATACATGTACCCCAATCATAAAGGAGGCAGAATGGACGAGCAGCATCAGCAGCAGAGCAGTACAACCGTGACGCGGCGACAGGTCTTGCGCGGCATCGCCGTCACGGCGGCGGCGCTGGCGGCGAATCAGGTGCTCGCGGCATGCGCGCCGAGCGCGACCAATGCACCCGCGCCGACGAGTGCGCCCGCCGTGGTGAAGGGCCCGAAGGCGGGCGGTAAAGCGATCTGGGCGTTGAACAGCGATCCGAGTTGCGTCGCGCCGTTTGGCATTCTGTTGGGCATTGCGCACGACAGCAAGGAGCTGTTTTACGATTCGCTGGTGCAATGGGATCGCAACCTGAAGGTGCAACCCGCGCTCGCCGAATCGTGGTCAACGCCCGACGACAAGACGTACGTCTTCAATCTGAAGAAGGGCGTGAAGTTCCACAATGGCAAAGAAGTGGATGCCGAAGATGTGAAGTACTCGATTGAGATGATGAGTGGACTGAAACTGCCCGCACCCGGTGCCGCCGTTTCGCAGTATCCGGCGATTGCCAGCGTAGAGGCGGTGGACAAGTACACCGTCAAGTTGAACATGAAGGGGCCCGACCCGACGGTGATCGGCTTCATGGCATGGTCGCGCTACAGTTCGATTACCAACAAAGGCTTCTACGATTCGGGCAACCCGTGCTTTGCCGCCAACGGCACCGGCCCATTCAAGCTGGTCGAGTACGTGGCGAACGATCGCATCGTCATGACCAAATTCGCCGAACACTGGAACAAACCCTCGCCGTATCTCGACGAATTCACGTTCAAGATTCTGCCGGACGAATCGGCGCGCGTCGCCGCGATCCGCTCAGGCGCCATTGACGGCGGCGATTTCTCCGGCGATGCGGTCAAGACGTTGAAAGGCGATTCCAATCTGGTCGTCCTCAAGGGCATCACCTCGGTGCCGCGCGTCTTTCAGTTCACGATCAAAGGTGATGGCAAACCGTGGAATAAGAAAGCCGTGCGCCAAGCCGTGAGCATGGCGATCAACCGCCAAGAGATCATTGACAAAGTGTACGGCGGCGAGGCGGTGTTGACGGGACCGATCCCACCCGGCTATGGTGACTATTCGTTGCCCGAAGCGACGCTGCAAAAATATTTCAAGTTCGACCTCGACGGCGCGAAGAAGTTGATGGCGGACGCGGGTTACAAAGATGGCTTCGAAATCACGGTCAATACGACGGGGGCTGACTACGGGCAGATCACCGAAGTCCTCAAGGAGCAGTTGAAGAAGATCGGCATCGAAGTCAAGATCAACCTCGGCATCGGCGCGGACGCTGCCAAGTGGTTTGGCGAAGGAACGTTTGAAGGGTTCATGAATGGCCGCGGGATGCGGCACGACCCGACCGGCTACGTCAACGAGTTCGGGCGTCCCAACGCAGGGCAAGCCAACATCTGGTTCGCAGGCGGCAATGGCTGGAAGAACGAGGAGCTTTCCAAATTGTATGAAGCCACGCTTATCAACCTCGACCAGAAAGCGCGTGTGCCACAGATCCAACGCATTCAGGAAATCGTGTTGGACGAAGCGCCGCACGTCTTCATCTGTCAGCCGTACAAGTTCACCGTCGTGCGCTCGAAGGTCAAAGATATGTACGTATCGTTCACTGACTTCCGCCCGGGCCTGCGGAATGTGTGGCTGGATGCGTAATGCTAATGCGTGATGCATGGTGCGTAATGCGTGTTGCGTGTTGCATATTCCGTTGAGCGTTCATTGCACGGAACACGCCGCACGCAACACGTTTGTCAAAGGTCATTCACATGGAACTCACAGGCCGCACGGCTTTAGTCACCGGCGGCACAAGCGACATCGGCGCGGCGATTGCGCGCGGGTTGGCGCAGCGTGGCGCGGATGTCGCCATCCACTATCATCGCAACGTGGCGAAGGCGCAAGCCATCAGCGCGGAGGTCGGCGCGTTGGGACGCAAGAGTATCATCATTCAAGGCGACTTGGGCGAGACGACGGAGACGAAGCGCGTCGCCGCCGAAGCGAGCGCCTTTGCGCCGATTGATATTCTCATCAACAACGCGGGCACACCGCTGCGCCGCGTGCATTGGTTGGAGTTGGACGACGAGTTCATCGCTCAACAGTTCGCGCTCACGTTTCGCGCGCCGCTCACTCTCGCGCAACAACTTGCGCCGCCGATGATTCAACGCGGCAAGGGTGTTATCATCAACATCAGTTCGACAGCGGCGCAGCTCGGCGGCACGAACACCGTCTATGCGTATGCGTCGGCGAAAGGCGCGCTGCTCACGTTGACCTACGGTCTCGCGCGCGACCTCGCGCCGCAAGGTGTGCGCGTGCTGACCGTTTCGCCCGGCACGATTGACACGGAGTTTCAGCGCACGATGGCGCTGCCGGGCCAACTCGAAGAACTGAAGAGCCGCATCCCCGTCGGGCGCATCGGTCGGCCCGAAGAAATCGGCGAGGTCGTCGCGTTCATGGCAACCGACGCCGCGAGTTTCATCGTGGGCGAGACGGTGCATGTCAATGGCGGGATTTACATGCTGTAATCAAGAGCGGGAAATTACGGGAGATTAGGGGAGATAAGGGAAATAAGGGAGATAGGGAGATGAATGCACGAGTGTATTTCCCCTAATTTTGTATTGGTCAAGAGCATTGTGGACACATTGGAGTCGAGACTTCAGCCGGTGCCACCGCCTAAAGGCTCGACTCCAGAGTCCAGTATGTTGCTGACCAATACATATTTCCCCTAATTTCCTCTAATCTCCTTCATCTCGCGTATCTCCTCTTCATCAAGGACTATCCATGACTTCAGTCGTCAACTTCCCCAACACTCGCTGTCGTTTCGGCGTCGCCGTGCGCGACGTGACGCCGCCCGTCGGCATCTACACGCGCTCGTGGGGCGCGGCGGCACACGATATTGCATCGGGCGTGCATCGGCCGCACATGGCGACGGCAGCGGTGTTCGCGCCGATCCATGTCCAAGGGCCGATGCTCGCGCTGGTTGCGGTGGACATCGGCTGGTATCAGAATCTGCAAGACGAGATGGACATTCGCCATGCGGTCATGCAACGCACTGGCTTGACCCAGGAGACATTGTTGATCAATCTGTCGCACACGCACGGCAGCGTGAACGCAAACTCGGTGCTGACTGACCGTGCTGGCGGCCATCTCATCAAACCATTTCTGGCGATGCTCGCCGAGCGCATCGGCGATGCGGTGATCGCCGCGCAACAATCGCTGATGCCGTCGTGGATCACGTGGGGCTATGGCAAGTGTGCGTTGGCTCAGAACCGCGATTACTTTGACGAAACCGCACGAGCGTATGCGTGTGGTTACAATCCAGAGCGCAGCGCCGACGACACGCTGCTCGTCGCGCGCGTGAGCGACGACGCGGGCAACGTGCGTGCGACGCTGTTCAATTACGCTTGCCATCCCACGACGCTCGCGTGGCAGAATCATTTATTGTCGCCCGACTACATCGGCGCGGCGCGCGAAGTATTGGAGCGTGCGTTCGGCGCACCTGCGATGTTCCTGCAAGGCGCATTGGGCGATGTCGCCCCGCGCGATAACTATGTCGGCGATCCCGCTGTCGCCGATCGCAATGGGCGACAGTTGGGGTATGCGGCGGCGGCGGCGCTGGAAGGCTTGCCGCCGGCGGGACACAAATTTGTCTACATGGGCATCGTCCCGTCGGGTGCAGACCTCGGCGCGTGGGAGTATCAGCCATGCAGCGCCGACGACTTGAAGGGCAGCGAGATATTGCGCGCGTTCATGCTGACAGCGGATTTGCCGCGCAAGGAAGTACCCGCGCCCGCCGACCTGCAAGCGCGCTTTGACACGGCGCCATCTGCGCGCGAGCGCGAGATTGCGTTGCGTCGTCTGTTGCTGCATCGCGCGCTGGGCAGCGACAGCGTGCATCACATGCCGCTTTGGGTGTGGCGGCTCGGCAACGCCGCGCTTGTCGCCATTCCCAACGAACCATACAACATCGTGCAGCAGACGCTGCGCGCGAGATTTGCCGATACGCCGCTCGTGATCATGGGCGTGACCAATGGCACGCTCGGCTACTTGCCGCCCAAAGAGACGTATGGCAAGGGCATCTATCAGGAACAGCAATCGCCGTATGCCGCCGGTGCAATGGAGAAAGTGATCGAGGTCGCCGCCGACGGTTTGGCGGAGGCACTTGCCTAGGGAGGCGTTGGTGCTCGCTTTGCATATCAAAGATGGCAAAGGTATCGTGACACCAGAGCCGCACGTGCGCGAAGTGCGCGTGCTGTTGTCGCCGTACTTGCAGCCCGAAGCGGCGGCGACGGGCACAGTGGTCGGTTACACCGAAGTTGCGGTCGGGCAGAGCGGCAGTCGCCATGCACATCCTGACTCAGCGGAAGTATGGATGTTCTTCGCGGGCAGGGGCATTGCCTTCGTCGGCGACGAGCAGATGGAAGTGAGGCCGGGGCATGTGGTGTATACGCCGCCCGGCGTCGCGCATCAGTTCATCAATACGGGCGATGAGCCCGTGAAGTTGTATTGGACGTTCACGCCGCCGGGGCCGGAGAAAAATGTGTTGGAGGCGAAGTTTAGGTGACAGTACCTATTTCAAGCCACGGGGTACTTGATCAATGAATAATGCTCAGACTATCTTTACTATTTTCTACGGCGTCTATTTTGCTGCGGCAATACCGTTGACGGCAACACTGCGTCCTTTTGATACTCCTGCGATGTATTATAAGGATCGCTATGCTTGGATTCGATTCGGGTGTTCCTTTCTCATTCTCAATATCTTGCCTCTTGCATATTTCGTAATTGTGTTCGGACGACTGTCCAAGTTTGGGTCCTTCAGCGTCGATTTTCTCTCAATGGTCATGCTGTTAATTCTCAGCCTTGTCGGCTTTGGATTTTATAGATTGTACTTTGGCGTGATGCTCATCCGCTATAAAGGTCGATATATTTTTTATGGCGACGATGGACTGCCGAAACCACTGATCGAACAGCTTGAGTTACGTGGCGGTAAGCATCAGTCAGTAGCCCCACACTTGGTACCCGGTCTCATATGGATTGCAACCACGCTGGTTATTGGCTGGCTATGGACTCAGTAAGCCCTTACGCTAATTCAACCGAGGCTCAAGCACGAATAAGATGCATTGACGCCTTCCCCCTCCGATACCCCGAACCCAACGACAATAACAATCTGCGCTACATCACGCTCGCGCGCATCGAGACGGACGATGGCGCAGTCGGTTGGGGCGAGTGCATCTCGATGTGGCCTGAAGCGTCGCTCGCCGTCAAGACGATCATCGAGCGCGGACTTGCACCGTTGCTCGTGGGGCGCGACCCGCAAGACACGCACGCGCTGTGGCAACTGCTGAAGGCGCACACGTGGTGGTACGGCGAGGGAGGCATCGCGTCGTTTGCGATCAGCGCGTGCGATATGGCGTTGTGGGATTTGAAGGGCAAGGTGTTGGGTGTGCCGCTTTATCAATTGCTGGGCGGCAAGATGAACCCTCGATTGCGCGCCTGCGCGAGCACCCATCCGAACAAGCCGACGATTGACGCGTTGGCGCAAGAACTCGCAGACCTTGCGGCCCAGGGCTACACGGCGTTGAAGGTCGGCTTCGGCAAGCGTGGCGAGGCGCGACTCGGCGTTGACCCTAAGCGTGACATCGAATATGTGCGCGCGGTGCGTGAGGCGATTGGCGACAACGTGGACTTGATGATAGACATTGGCAACGGCGTGAAGTGGGACACGGCGCACGCGATTCGCATGGCGAAAGAGTTCGCGCGCTGCAACATCCGCTGGTTCGAGGAGCCGCTGCATCCGACTAACGTGGAAGGCTACAAGCAATTGCGTGACGCGCTCGACATGCCCATTGCCACGGGCGAGCGCGAGTGGACAGTCAGCGCGTATCGCAACTTAATCGCACATGACATCGCCGACATCGTCATGGTTGACCCCGGTCGCGCAGAAGGCGTGACGGGTTTCCAGAAAATCATTGAGTTGACACAGGCGCACAACCTCTCCATCAACGCGCACACCTGGAGCAGTGCGATCAACACCGCCGCGAGCATCCACCTCACGGCTGCCGCGCCGAACAGCATTGTGTTCGAGTTGAAGCCACTACCGAGTCCGATGCAACATGAACTCGTGAAAAATCCCCTCGCGCAGAAAGATGGTTGGATTGAGATTCCAGAAGGGCCGGGGCTGGGCGTGGATGTGGATGAGAATGTGGTGAGGAAGTATTTGTTTGAGTGAGGTAAACAAATGCCTGAACTGACGTACGCGCAGGCGCTCAATCAAGCCTTGCGCGAAGAGATGTGGCGCGATCCGAACATTGTGCTGCTGGGCGAAGACATCGGCAAGTATGGCGGCGTGTTCGGCGTGACGCGCGGGCTGTATGACGAGTTCGGCGGCGCGCGCGTGCGCGATTGTCCCTTGAACGAAGCGTCCATTGTGGGCTTCGGCATCGGCCTCGCGCTTGCGGGCATGCGCGCGGTCACCGAACTTGAGTTCATGGATTTCTGCACGTATGCGATGGATCAAATCACGAATCAAGCGCCGAAGCTGCGCTACATCTGGGGCGGACAAGTGAAGGTGCCGCTCGTCGTGCGCATGCCCATCGTCGCCGAGTTGGGTTTTGGCTCACAGCACTCGCAGAGTCTTGAAGCGTGGTTCATGCATGTGCCGGGGCTGAAAGTGGCCATCCCTTCGACAGCCTATGACGCGAAGGGTTTGCTCAAGACAGCTTTACGCGATGACAACCCGATCGTGTTCATCGAGAACGTGAAACTGTATGCGACGAAGAGCGAAATACCCGACGACGAATATCTGATCTCGTTTGGCAAAGCCGACATCAAACGCGAAGGCGATGCGGTCACCATCGTCGCGATCTCCGCAATGGTGCCTGAAGCGTTGCAGGCGGCTGACGAGTTGGCGCGAGTCGGCATCAGCGCAGAGGTGATTGACCCGCGCACGCTCGCGCCGCTCGACGCCGACACGATCATTGCGTCGGTACAGAAGACCGGGCGGCTGATCGTCGCGCACAAAGCGCACAAGACCGGCGGCGTGGGCGCGGAGATCGCGCAGCTCGTGAGCGAGCGCGCCTTCGACGCCTTAGATGCGCCGGTCGTGCGCGTCGCCGCGCAGGATGTGCCCATCGCCGCGAGCCAACCGCTGGAAGCGGCTACGTTCCCCGGTGCGAAAGAGTTGGTGAGTGCAGCGCGGAAGTTGGTGAACAGGTGAAGGGGTGACATCTTCACCCTTTGACCCCTTCAGCTAGTTGTGTTCGAGCAATCATTATGGAATTGATTACTGCAAAACAAATCGAACTGCTGAAACAGATGTGGCGCATCCGCTGCTTCGAGGAGCAGGCGATTCGACTCTATGGCGAAGGTTATTATCGCGGCTCGACCCATCCGTACATCGGGCAAGAGGCGACGGCGGTCGGTGCGTGTGCGGCGCTGCGCCCGACCGATCCCGTGCTCGCCACCTATCGCGGGCACGGCGTCTGCATTGCGAAGGGCAGCGATCCGCAGCGCATGATGGCGGAGATTCTCGGCAAAGAAACGGGCTTGTGTCATGGCAAGGGTGGCTCGATGCACCTTGCCGATGCGAGTGTCGGCTTCGTCGGCAGCAATGCGGTTGTGTCCGCGCACATCCCGATGGCAGGCGGTGTCGCGCTCGCCCAACAGTTGAACCACACGGGCGCTGTGGTCGCGTGCTTCTTCGGCGATGGCGCGTCGTGTGAAGGCATCTTCTACGAGACGTGCAACATGGCGGCACTGTGGAAACTGCCGCTGGTCTTCGTCGTCGAGAACAACGAGTTCGCCATCTCGACCCACGTAAGCGAATCCATCAGCGTGCCGCACATCGCGCAGCGCGCGCAGGCGTTCGGATTTCCGGGCGTGACGGTTGACGGGTGCGATGTGTTGGCCGTGTACGCTGCGATGAGTGCGGCTGCCGCGCGTGCGCGCAGCGGCGATGGCCCGACGCTCGTCGAGGCGCAGACCATTCGCTGGACGCGGCACAGCGCGGTCTCGGCTGGCGGCTACGGCGCAGGCAAAGATGCGGAACGTTGGCGCGCGACCGATCCGATCCCGCGTTACTCCGAGTGGCTGGTGACTCAAGAGTTGATCGCACCCGACGAACCCGCGCGCATCGAGCAAGCCGCTCGCGCGGAAATTGAGCGTGCCGTCAAGTTCGCCATTGAGAGTCCGCTGCCAGCGGTCGAGCAGTTGCACGAAGACATTTTTGCGTAGAGGCTGCGGTGCTGGATGCGTGCACACGATTGGTCTTGCTGTGCAGCATTCAGCCCGACGCCCAAATTTCCATTCACATGAACATCACACGCATCGAAGTCATTCCGCTCGTCCGCAAGCTGCAAGACAGCTTTGAGGGTGGAACCTATCGGATTGTCAATCGCAATACGCTGGTGACGCGTGTGCACACCGACGCGGGCATCATCGGCGAAGTATTTGGCGGCGACGAAGACTTGTGGCAAACCGAGGTCGTCAGTGTGATACGCAACCACTTCGCGCCGCTGCTCGTCGGCGAAGATGCGCGCAACGTGCAGCGGCTGTGGCAGCGGATGGCCGATTGCAAAATCAACCTGGGCAATCGCGGGTTACATGCGCTCGACATGCGCAACCACGCCATCGTGCGGCAGGCCATCGCCGCCGTGGACATGACGCTGTGGGACGCGCTTGCGAAATTTTGTCGGATGCCGCTCTATCAATTACTCGGCGGCTATCGCGACAAGGTGCCGGTGATCGCCATTGGCGGCTACTACGAAGCCGGCAAGTCGCAGCATGTGCTCGACGACGAGATGCGCTATTACCGTGAGTTGGGCATGGCGGGCGTAAAGATGAAGGTTGGCAAAGTCAGCGTCGGCGAAGACATCGAGCGCGTAAAGGCGGTGCGCGCCGCCGTCGGCTCTGCGTTCATCATCGCGTGCGATGCCAATCAGGCTTGGACACCGCCAGAGGCGATCCAATTTTGCAAGGGGGTCGAAGCTTGCGACATCCGCTGGATTGAAGAACCGGTGCGCTGGCACGATCAACTCGAAGGCTTGCGCCTCGTACGCGAGGCGACGAGCATCCCGGTCAACGCGGGACAAGGCGAAATCTCGCGCTTCGGCTGCCGCGATCTCGTCGTGCACGGCCGCGTGAACATCCTGAACGTGGACGTGACGCTGGCGGGCGGCATTACAGAATGGCTGCGCATCGCGGGCATGGCGAGCCACTATCACGTCGAGATGGCGCACCACGAAGAAGCGCAAGTGGCGCTGCACCTGCTTGCATCCATCGCGCACGGCTTGTATGTCGAAATCTTTCCCAATGTCAAGCGCGATCCGCTGTGGTTCGAGTTGCCCGCCACGCCATACCGCATCCGCGACGGCTACATAGAACTGCCGACGGCACCGGGCCTGGGCATGGCGCTGAATGAGGATGTCATTGCGAAGTATCGCGTAGATTAGCAACCCCAAGCAAGCATTGCTGAGTCCTGAGTGCTGAGCATCATGTTTTTACTCAGGACTGGGAACTCAGTACTCAGGACTGTCCTCAGGACTGAACTCAGCAATGCTTGAGGCAACTGCATGATTACCGAAGTCATCATCCCCGTCATGGACCAGACGGGCGGCGAGTTCACGTTGGCAAAATGGCTGAAGCGCGAAGGCGACGCCGTGCGCGTCGGCGACGTGCTGTGTGAGATCGAAACCAGCAAAGCCAGCGTGGAGATTCCCGCCGAAGTGAATGGGGTGCTGCGTCAGATTCTCGTTCTAGCGGGGACCGCTATCCCATCGCTGACGGTGATTGCGCTGATCGCGGACGCGAGCGAGCCGCTACCGACGATTGATCCATTTTATCGCGTGAAGCCGCCCCCACCCCCGACCCCTCCCCCGTCGCGCATCCTGAGCGGAGCGGAGCGGAGTCGAAGGACGACCAGCGAGCGGTCAAGGGTCGAGGTCATCGTCTCGCCGCGCGCGCGCAAACTTGCCGCAGAGCATGACATTGATCTCTCAACGCTCACGGGCACAGGGCCAGGCGGGCGCATCGTGGAAGAGGACGTGCGGCGGGCGATCCAACGACGATGAGTGCGCATGTCTTCGATGCGAATGCGATCGCGTGGACGGAACATCCTCAATTCAGAGGGTTGTTCATCAAGGTGCTCGAATCGCGCGCGACGCATCCGGGCGCGAGTGTGACGCTGACGCGCTTGGCTGTCGGGCAGAGCATCGGCGCGCACATGCACCCTGTCGAAAGCGAGACGGTGTTCGTGTTGCAAGGTCGTGCGCGGCTCGTCGTGGATCAATCCGAAACGATGGTTGAAGCGAGCGGCGGCGCGACCATCCCGCCCGGCGCGGTGCACAGTTTGCACAACATTGGCGAGGACGAAATCGAACTGCTTGCGATTCACGTCCCGCCCGTGAGGTAAACAGAGAAACAGTGAAACAGGAAACCTGTGTACCTGTGTACCTGAATACCCATTTTGAAAATGATGAGTCTAACGCCGTTACACAACCACGTCGCGGTCGTCACGCACGGCGCAAGCGAGCTCGGGCGCGGCATTTGCGCCGCACTTGCCGACGCCGGCGCGCAGGTCGTCAGTGATGAACAAGCGGCTGCGCGGGTTGACGACCTGATCCAGCACGCGGCGGCGACGCACGGTCGTGTTGACGTGGTGGTGAACACCCACGTCGTCACGCCGAGCGCGCCCGCCGAGCAGATGTCGCTCGACATGTTCACGCAAGGCATCGCGGTTAACCTCAATGCGATTTTCTTCGGCTGCCAATTTGCCGCGCGGCAGATGCTCAAGCAAATGCCTGCGCGTGGCACGATCATTAACGTTACCTCAGTCGGCGGCGTCGTCGCACTGCCGGGGCACGCTGCCTTCTGTTCTGCGCTGGCGGGCGTCAACGCCATCACCAAAATCCTAGCGACCGAGTGGGCGCCGCACGGCATTCGCGTGGTCGGCGTGGGCGCAGGCTTGAGCACGGAATTGATGCAGGGCTTGACGGTTCACCCGCTGCTGCCCGATGCAGAAACCGCTGCGCATCGGCGCATACCACCCCAAATGTTGACCGCTGCAGCTGAGGTGGGGAAGGCGGTTGCGTATCTGGCAAGCGACGATGCAGAACACATCTCAGGCACGACGCTATTCGTGGATGGCGGCTGGCTAGCGGATGGCTACTGGGAGTAAGATGGATTTCAGTGGGCAGGTCGCCGTGGTCAGCGGCGCAGGGCGCGGATTGGGACGGGCGTACGCCGAGACACTGGCGCGTCATGGCGCGCAGGTTTGCATCGCGGAAGTGAATGCGGAGTTCGGAAATGCGAGCGAGGCTGCACTGCAAGCCGTTAACCCAAGCGTGAAATTTTTCCAAACGGACGTCGGCGACACGGCGTCGGTGCAGGCTTGCGTGGATTTCGTCATGAGCGAGTTCGGGCGCGTGGACATCCTCATCAACAACGCGGGCAACGTCGGGCTGTATAACTCGCTGGAAATTACGGGAGAGCAGTGGTCACGCGTGCTGCAAGTCAACCTGGTGTCCACGTTCATGTGCAGCCAGTCCTTCGGGCGTGAGATGATTCGGCAGAAGCAGGGCGGTGCGATCGTCAATGTCTCATCCATTGCCTCGCTCTCGACCTTTCCGATGCGCGCGAGTTATGCCGCGGCTAAGGCGGGCATCAACCTGTTGACGAAGGTGCTAGCGATCGAGTGGGCGCGCTACGGCATTCGCGTCAACGCGGTCGCGCCCGGCATGACGCGCACCGAGCGCGGCGCCGATCTGGCGAAGATTTCAATAGGATCGTTGAACGAGTCCGCGTTCACACCGCGCATCCCGCAGGGGCGCATGGCGACGCCGCAGGAGATCGCCAACGTCGTCGCGTTCCTCGCATCCAGCGAAGCGAGTTACGTCACGGGGCAAGTGTGGTTTGTGGATGGCGGCTGGACGGCGCGTGGGACGATTTAAGTTCAACGGCGCAACGACTGAAGTCGTGGCTACATCGCAAGGAGGAAGGATGAACAGTTCAGAACGCTTGCTGACCGCCTTTCGTCGTGGCACGCCCGACCGTGTGCCCGTGGCGACGTGGCTCTCGCTGAAGCTGCTCAACCAGATCACAGGGCAATCACCAAAAAAGTTTCTCGATCGCTTCGCCGCCGACCCGACGGATTCGATCATCAAGATTCAGGCGGAGCTCGGACTCGATCCGATCCTGCTCACCTTCTCCGAATTGGAGGACGAAGTGATTGGCTGGCCCTCGCGCTTCTTTCGTTGGATGCCTGAGGCGCTCGAAAACTGGCAGGTCAAAACCGACGTCGTCGAGCGCGGCGAGGATGCCGTAACGGTGCGGCGCACCATCATAACCCCAGAAGGACAACTGACGAGCGCCTATCGCCGCGAGCGCTACCAGAAGTGGACGCTGGAGCATCTGATCAAGGATGAACGCGATCTGGCGTTGCTCAAGTATCGTCCCGATCCGAAGTATCTGGATATCAGCCGCTTGACGGAGACCATCCGCATTGTAGGCGAGCGCGCGCTCGTGCTGCACAATTTTCCCGGCATCTGGTACGAGGCGTGCAGCGTGCGCGATCTGGTCTCGGTCGCCACCGACATCTACGAGCGCCCCGAATGGTTGAAGCGTTACATTGACGTGCTAGGCGATTACCTGCTGCGGCTGATGGCGCGCGTGTTGGAGACCGGTGTGAAGGTGATCCTGCTCGACGAAAGTTGGGTCGGCGTGGGATTGTCGGCAGCGACGTTCAATGAATACATCTTGCCGTATGACACGCAGCTTGTGCAGCTGGCGCATTCGGCGGGCGTGCTGGTGGACTATCACAACTGCGGGCGCATCAAAGCCGTGCTGGAGCCGATGGTCAACACCGGTGCGGATGTGCTGGAGCCGCTGCTGCCGCCGTCGCTCAACGGCGAACTGTGGCTGAAGGACATCAAGCAGCGTGTCGGCCAGCGTCTCGCGCTATACGGCGGATTCAACGAGCGCGTCTTGCAGAGCGAAGATGCTGAAGAGGTGCGGCGCGAGGTGCGGCGCTGCATTGACGAAGGCGCGGCGGGCGGCGGCTATGCCATTCGCTGCGCGGGTCAGATCTTCGATGCTGAGATCAAAAATATCGAGGTCATGACCCACGAGGTGCAGCGCTATGGCCGCTATCGCTGAGCGCGGCAGTCAATCTGACGATTCCAAGACGGGATGGTTGTGCTGGCTTGTTTGGTTCATCGGCTCGCTGTCTCGGGCCAAAATGTTGGATGCTGCCCAGCAATCCGCTGCCTCATTGTCGGCTCGCACCATGCACTGGATCAGCGCGAGTTGCACTTAGGATCCAAAAAATATAACTTCCCGACTTGTGAAGTCGCTAACCCGCGCAGCGGGTTTCGGGCATGGTTAGCCGTCGGTTTCAAACCGATGGCGTCTGCTGCACGGGTTGGTCGGGAAGTTATTCTTGAATGACCCTTACTTCGTGCGCGTACATTTTACAACCAAGCCAGTGTCCGCTGTTGCTCTGGATATAGTGAAGCAAGCTTTGTCAGTGGCCCACTTATTTCGGCTCACTGCACTTACCTACCTAACTGAACCAGTGCTAACGTATTACTTCGAGTATTATCTTGAATGTCCAACCTGCAAGACCATGTACATGGTCGAAGAAGCGAAGCGATACTTCGATGGCACGGCTGCCCTCCCATGCTGAAGGTCACCTACATAAACATCAGTGTCAAAGAATAAGCCTGACAGGTCGTAGCCCCAATCTGGGCGCAGGCGAGGCGTCTTTTATCCTGCTCGACGAACTCAAATCGCAACAGAAAACGGTCTCTGAAGGTCAGAGACCGTTTCTATTTGGTACGTTTTGCCGCACAAATTTTGGATATATTTGCGCCCGCCGGGACTTGAACCCACAACCTTTGGGTCAGCGGTGTATGTCCACTCGCATGAGATCAGGTCGCCTTTATGTGCCGAATTGTATGTTGGTGTTCATCTTGACAACTCTGCTGATTATCGGTTGAGCAAAATCTGCCTGCTTGCTATTTGAACGCATACAGATAACCTGTGTGCGGATGAACAGGACTCGGTTGAACCGCAACCGAAAACCCGTTGCTTTGGAGCAAACGAACAAGGTCACTGTGCGTGAAAGGGGTCAAGCCATTGTGGTATTCGAGACATATTCTGTTGATTCTGTGAAGGGTATCGCTACAGGCGTGAAAAAGTATATCGAATTCCGCGCCTTCACAATCGATCTTGAGCAGGTCGCAGCGTTCGATGTCATGCACTCGAAACACCGCGTCAAGGGTGGTTGCCTGGACCATGATGTCGTTTCTTCCTGTACTCCTGTCGTCCATCGCTGTGCTGTATAGAACAGGAACAGCAGACTTTGTTTTTAGACGCATGAGCTCGACCTTTATCCCTACCGCATAGGGGTGTGCGATAACGTTTTCCACATTGTTTCTTAAAATATTCTCCTGCATTAATCTAAAGGAGTCAGGAAACGGTTCATACGCATAAACCACACCATTGAGACACCTTTTTGCCGCACTGATAGAAAATTCACCCAAACCAGCGCCAATGTCAATGACCAGCCAGTCATTTCTAATACCAAAGCCATTCTGTTCATAGTCGCGATCAAGACATGTTTCCGGCTCTACCGACTTTGACGGGAACGCGGCTCAAAAGCGACCAAGACGTGTAAACGAAAGCTGTCGAAGCTGCGATAGCCAAAAGCACGGCGATTGAGCAGTTTGATTTTCAAATTGACACCTTCAGCGAAACCATTG
>JBBPZQ010000066.1:0-13834 GCA_038198935.1 Anaerolineae bacterium | reverse complement strand
GGCAAAACTTAACCCGAAATGGCTCCAGAAACTCGTCCAGTTCGGCAATCGGCTCCGTTGGTACTTGCGGGATGCGCACGGCTTTTTCCATGCGCCCCAGTCTAGCCGATTTTCCCTCAATCTAACAGAGTAGTACTAATCTCCTTTATTTCCCTTATCCCCCTTGTCTCTCAAAATTGTTCAAGGAAGCGAATGTCATTCGAGAAGAAGTATCGAATATCGTCAATGTCGTACTTAAGCATCGCGGGTCGCTCGACGCCCATGCCGAAGGCGAAGCCGGTAAACTCGCGCGGGTCGTAGCCGCCGTTGCGCAGCACGACCGGATGAATCATGCCCGCGCCGGCGATCTCCAGCCAGCCCGTGTACTTGCACACACGGCAACCCGCGCCGCCGCATATCATGCAGTTCATGTCCACTTCGATGCTCGGCTCCGTGAACGGGAAGTAACTGCCGCGAAAGCGCACGCGCTGATCCTCGCCGTACATCAGCCGCGCGAACTCGCTGAACACGCCTTTCAGATCGGCAATGGTGATGCTCGTGCCGACCGCGATACCCTCGACTTGATGGAACATGAACTCGCTGCGCGCCGTGACCTGCTCGTTGCGATAGACGATGCCCGGCAGGATGACGCGAATCGGCTGCGGGCAGTATTCGCGCATGGCGTGAATCTGCCCCGGCGAGGTGTGCGTGCGCAAGATGACGCCCGCAGTGGTGGTGTAGAGCGTGTCCTGCATGTCGCGCGCGGGATGATGCGGCGGGATGTTGAGCAGTTGGAAGTTGTATTCGTCGGTCTCGACCTCGCGCGCACGATAGACTTGGAAGCCCATCTGCCCGAAGATGCGATAGATGTCGCGCAGCGTCTGCGTGCTCAGGTGCAAGCGGCCCGGCGCGACGGGGCGGCCCGGCAGCGTCACGTCCACGCGCGCCGCTTGCAGCGACTCGCTCAGGGCGCGCTGCTTCAACTCCGCGAGCTTCACTTCGTATGCCGCTTCGAGTTCGCGCTTGAGTTGATTGGCGGCTTGCCCCATCGCGGGCCGCTCCTCGCGCGGCAGCGTGCCAATCGAGCCGAGCAAGTTCGTCACCGACCCCTTGCGCCCGAACACCGTGCTGTGCCAAGCGTCGAGTTCGTTCAAGTTGGTTGTGTTGGTGAGTTGGTTAAGTACTTCAGTGCGAAGGGAATCAATTTGAGTAGTCATTCTCTCCTCATTACATCGGTATCATTTTTTGAACACAAAACAAAAACGCCCTCGTCCCACCCAGGGACGAGAGCGCAATTCTCCCGCGGTACCACCCACGTTTCCGCGCACACATGGCACGCGAACACTCAACCGTCCGTTAACGCTGGACTGCGGAGACGCCTACTTGCGATTTGCAAATCGTTTCAGCGTTCGGCTCAAGAGTGAACTTCGGCGGTTCGATTCTGCTGCTGGAGGCTCTCAATCGCCGACCTCCTTTCCCTGTCAGTTTTCGACCGCGTACTCTCTCCATCGTCGCCGTTGAGACGATTATAACATCGGCGCAGAGGGCGAAGCAAATTGTTGCGCGCTGTCGAGACCTGACAGGTTTTCAAAACCTGTCAGGTCTGTGCGTGATTGCGTCGCGCACGCGCTGTGAGTATAATCGCGCCATCAGTTTCATGCGGAGGCATTCATGGCATCAGCAGTCGTCGCACGCAGCGCGCAAGCACCATCCGAGCAAGCCTATGCGCGGCGCGTGCGCGCATGGTCGCTCTATGATGTTGCAGACCACGCTTACATCACGACGACCGCGGGCACATTCTTTCCGCCGTACTTCATCGCCATCGCCGCGCCCGCGTTCCTGCTGGCGGGCCAAGTGGCGACGGACGAAAGCGCGATGGCGCTCGCGCGGGTCACCGCGTCGAACGTGTATGCATTCACCGTTTCCATCTCGCTGTTCGTCGCCGCGCTGCTCGCGCCGGTCATCGGCGCGTATGCGGACATCACGGGCCGCCGCAAGCGCATCTTGATCGCCGTCACGCTGATGGGTGGCGTGCTCGCCTCGCTCATGTTCGCGCTGACCACAGGCGCGTGGCAGTTGGCGCTCGTCCTCTACTTCCTCACACAAATTGCGTTGAACATCGCGCTGGGTTTGAACAGCAGTTTGCTGCCACACGTTGCACGTGCGGACGATATGAACCGTGTCTCGTCGCTCGGCTACGCGATGGGCTACATCGGCGGCGGCGTGCTGCTCGCTATCAACACCGCGCTGTTTCTGTTCGCCGACAATCTTGGCATCGGCAGCGGACTCGCCGTGCGCATCGCCTTCCTCACCGTCGGCGTGTGGTGGATTGCATTCATGATCCCGACTGCGCTCAACGTGCCGGAGCCGCCCGCCGTGCCGCTCGCATATGGCAGCGTCGGCAATCCCGTGCGTGATGCCGTCACGCGCTTGGCGCACACGCTGCGCGACATTCAACGCTATCGCGAGTTGTTCAAGATGTTGATCGCGTTTTGGTTCTACAGCGAAGGCATCGGCGCCATCATCCTGCTGGCTACGGCTTACGGCGCGGCGCTCGGACTGAACACGGCGGTGCTGATTGGCACGCTGCTGATGACGCAGTTCGTCGCGTTTCCATACGCGCTCATCTACGGACGCATTCCGAATGATCGCAACCATTGGCGCAGCGCGTATGTCTCGATGCTGATCTGGACGGCGATCACATTGCCGCTCGTCGGCGCATATGCGAACGTGACGAACGCGCTAACGATTCCGGCAACGTTTGCGCTGCTCGCCGCGGATCAAATCGTCGGCATCGTGTTTGCAATTTTCGTCGGACGACGATTGTTCGCACGACTGACACAGCGGCTCGACACGAAACGCGCGATCATCTTGGGCTTGCTCATATACACGCTCATCCCCATATGGGGATTCTTCCTGCGCACGCAAGCGGAATTCTTTTTGATCGGCTGGCTGGTCGGCACGGTGCAGGGCGGCACGCAAGCACTCAGCCGCTCGATCTACTCCAGCCTCTCGCCGCGCGCGAAGTCGGGCGAATTCTTCGGCTTGTATGGATTGAGCGAAAAGTTCGCGGGCATCTTGGGTCCGCTGCTGTACGCCGTCGTCGGCACGCTCACGCACGACCCGCGCTCCAGCGTGCTGTCTATCTCGGTGTTCTTCGTGTTCGGCATCGTCATGCTGCTGCGCGTGGACGAGGTGACGGGCGCGCACATCGCCGCCGCCGAAGACGCGAGCATCGAGCAGACACACGCGGCGGATTGATGACTTGCGTGCAGGTTCTATTCTCAAGTAAACTTGCCTCACGCTAGACGGACGGCCGAAGCATCAGTCTTCCGTCCTCCGTCACTGCGAAGGAGTCACCATGCACGAAGCGGTCATCGTTGCCGCGCTGCGTACACCGATTGGCAAGCACGGCGGCGCACTGAAAGATGTGCGGCCCGACGATTTGGGCGCGCACGTCATCTGCGAATTGGTCAAGCGCACTGGCATTGATCCAAATCTGATTGAAGAAGTTTACTTCGGCTGCGCGAACCAAGCGGGCGAAGATAATCGCAACGTCGCGCGCATGGCAACGCTGCTTGCAGGTTTGCCCGAATCGGTCGCCGCGCAGACCGTCAACCGCTTGTGTGCGAGCGGGCTGGCCGCCGTCAATAACGCCGCTCGCGCGATCAAAGTTGGCGAGGGCGACGTGATGATCGCGGGCGGCGTCGAGAGCATGACGCGCGCGCCGTGGACGATGCCCAAAGCCGAGTCGCCGTTCCCCACGGGCAACGTCACCGTATACGATACCTCGCTCGGCTGGCGCTATCCGAACCCGAAGATGCAGGCGCTGTTTCCGCTCGAAGCGATGGGCGAAACAGCCGAGAATATTTACGAAATGGAGAAGACCATTACGCGCGAGGAGCAGGATGCGTTTGCGTTCGCCTCACATCAGCGCGCGGTTGCGGCGACCGACGAGGGCCGCTTCGCCGAAGAGATTGTGTCCGTGCCGGTGCCGCAGAAAAAAGGTGACGCGCTGATCGTGGACAAAGATGAGCAGCCGCGCCGCGACACGTCGCTGGAAAAGTTAGCATCGCTCAGGCCCGCGTTCCGCAAAGGCGGTACGGTCACGGCGGGCAATGCCTCGTCGCTGAACGATGGCGCGGCGGCGCTGCTGCTGATGAGCGAGCAGAAGTCAACAGAGTTGGGCATGGAGCCCATCGCGCGCATCGTCGCTGGCGCGGCGGCAGGTGTGAACCCGCGCGTGATGGGATTGGGACCGGTGCCGGCCACGCGCAAGGCATTGCAGCGCGCAAACCTTAAAGTGGCCGACATCGGCCTGGTCGAATTGAATGAAGCATTTGCCGTTCAGTCGCTCGCGGTCATGCGCGAACTCGGCTTGCCGCACGAGATTACGAACGTCAACGGCGGAGCGATTGCGCTCGGCCACCCGCTCGGCTGCTCGGGCGCGCGCATCCTCACGACACTGGTGCACGAAATGAAACGCCGCAACGTGCGCTATGGGCTGGCGACGCTGTGCGTCGGCGTGGGCCAAGGCGAGACTTGTATTGTGGAGTTGATGTGAGATGTGATGCGCAAGAAACGGATTACGCATCACGCATTACGCATTTCGGTGGGGAGGACTTATGGACATCCTAATGATCGTGCTGCGGCTCATTCACATCGTCGCGGGCGTGTTCTGGGTCGGCGCGGCATTCATGGTCGTGAGTTTCATTCTGCCGACGGCGAATGCAGCCGGTCCGGCGGGCGCGCAATTCATGCAGCAACTGCTCCAGAGAAATTTCACCCGCACCGTCATCATCGCCGGCGCGTGGAACGTGCTGGCGGGTGCGCTGATGTATTGGCGTGTTTCAGGTGGATTGCAAGTTGGTTGGATCACCTCGCCATTTGGCTTGACCATCACGCTCGGCGCACTCAGCGCGCTGACCGCGCTGATCTATGCAGGAGCAGTGACTGCGCCGGCGGGCGCACAGATCGGCCGGCTCGGCGCGGAGATTCAGGCGGGCGGCAAACCGCCAACGCCTGAACAGATGCAGCAGATCGGCGGCTTGCAGGCCAAGTTAGCGCAAGCGGCTAGAGTGAATTCAGCCTTGCTGGGCATTGCGATCATCGCGATGGCAATCGCGCGCTACGTCTGACGGCAACGATGCACCTCGACCGATGGCTCTTCGACGCGCTATTCCGCATCGGCTTTGTCGCGATCCCGATCGCCTTTGGCGGCTACACCATGGGCAGCGCGACGCGAAAGTTGATGGCGCGCAAATTTGCTGGTGTCGTCTCGCTGCTGCAAGGGCTGTTCATTGCGCTGCTGCTGCCATTGCTGAATGAAGACTGGCGTCCGCCGCTTGCCTCGCCACTGCAAACCGTTGCTTGGGTCGCAGTCTTCGTGCTGGCGTATGCGGTGGCAGTGGCGATCGAGCCGTGGCTGTACGGCGCATTGGGCTATCGCACGACGATCAATCTCGGCTGCGGTGCGCTGCTGCTGTTGGGCGGCGTTGCTTTTGCGCTCGTGCCTGCCAACCGCGCGAGCGATCAATTGTGTGGCGTGATGTTTTTGTCATTGATCGGCGCGTGGCTGGTGTACTCGGCAGCGAAACCGCTGCTGCAAGGCAAGTCACTGGACGACAGCGAGACATCGCGCTCCGATGCGAGCATGCCAGACAAACCCAAATCGTTATCTCATCCGCAGCGAGCGAAAAAACCATGACCTCACAAGGTGCGATATTCGAGATTCTGTTTCTTGGATTGTTCAACGTCATCGGCGGCTTGGCGCTCGGTCACGGATTGCGCGGGCTTGTTGCGGAGCGCACCTTGCGTGACGGCTTCTTCATTATTTGGGGCGCTGGTTTCGGCGGCATTCCGCTCATTATTTCCTTATGCACGTTGCTCGGCACGCGCAGCGGTCCGCTGTTCCTCGTCAATCCGCTTCTGTTTCTCTCCGCCATCGTTCTCAACATGACCATCGTGCCCGAATTGGTGCGGGACATCGGCGCAGGCACATTGGTCGCCATTGGTGTCGGCGCGATGTTCATGTTTATCGGCGTCGGCATCGGCATGACTGTGTTCAGCAAAGGCTCGCTGGCGTTTGCGCTGACGGTCGGCGGACTGTTCGTGTTGGGCGGCGGGCTGGCGTTCGCGCTCGGCATCAACGCGCTCATTCGCGGCAAGCAGACGACGTGAGCACGATGCACCTCATATCTTTTTTGTAGGGGCGGCTCGCGAGCCGCCCCTACCTTGTCACGATGAGTCCAAAGAAGCCCTACACCTTCAATCAGTTCGCCAACATCCGTCGCTACTTCACCAATGCGGGCGCGACGCTCACCTTCTCACCCAGCGGCGACGAGATTGCGTACATCACGAACATCTCGGGCCAATTCAATTTGTGGAAGCAGCCGAGCGACGGCGGCTATCCGCTGCAACTGACGTTCTTTACCAATCGCATCGCGCGAACGGGAGCGTGGTCGCCCGACGGCGAGCACATTTTGTTGAGCGCGGACTACCAGGGCGACGAGTATCATCAACTCTACCTCGTGCCTGCACGCGGTGGCGAGCCAGAGCAACTGACGCGCGAGTCGCACGTGCAGCATCACATCGAAAGCACGACGTGGTCACCCGACGGACGTTTCATCGCCTACGCCGCCAACGACCGCTCGCCTGCGCACATGGACGTGCTGGTGCGCGACGTGCGCAGTGCCAAAGTCACGCGCCTGCTCGCGGGCGACGGTTTGTATTATCCGGAGATGTGGTCACCCAACGGACGCTATCTCGTCGCGAGCGAATGGATCACCGCAACCGATTACAATTTGTATTTAATTGATGTGAGACGCCAGAGCGCGCGGCTCATCACGCCGCATCGCGGGGATGCGGCATACGCGGCGGGTCCTTGGCTGCCGGATTCGTCCGGCTTTTATTTCGTCAGCGACGAAGAGCGCGAGTTCAAAGGGCTGGCGTTCTATGACATCAAGACGCAGCAGTGTCGTTGGGCGCTGACGCCAGAGTGGGACGTGAGCGAGGTCGAGGGCACTGGCGATGGCCGTCTGCTCGCGTGGGTGGTCAACGAGGATGGCATCAGTCAACTGCGCGTCCGCAACCAGCGCACGGGTCGCATGTTGTCGTTGCCGCGCCTGCCGCGCGGTGTCATCTCGATGCCGACGTTTTCGCCTGACGGACGCCGACTCGCGTTCTTCCTCAGCAGCGGCACCTTCCCCGCCGAGTTGTTCGTGCTTGATGTGCGGAAAATCAGACCCGCGAGGTCTCGAAGACCTCGCGGGTCTCCTCTTAAACAAATCACCTTCTCGCTGCTTGGCGGCCTCAACCCCAAGGAGTTGGTCGAGCCGCTGCTCGTTCGCTATCCGACGACGGATGGCTTTCGCATCGCGGCGTGGTTATATAAGCCGAAGAACTTGGAACGTGGGGAGCGGGCGCCGCTCGTCATGGCGATTCACGGGGGACCGGAAGCACAGGAGCATCCATACTACGGCTACGGCTTGTATCAGTATTGGCTGTCGCGCGGCATCGGCGTGCTCGCGCCGAATATTCGCGGCAGCACCGGCTACGGTAAAACATTTCAGATGGCGATCTATCGCGATTGGGGCGGCGGCGAGCTGCGCGATGTCGAGCACGCAGTAAAGTATCTGCGGCGCTTGAAGTGGGTGGACACGAAACGCATCGGCTTGTTCGGGCCCTCGTTCGGCGGCTTCGTCGTGCTATCCGCCATCTCACGCTTGCCGCAATATTTTGCGGCGGCGGTGGATTGGTTCGGGCCATCGAACCTCGTCACGTCCATCCTGAGCGACCCGCCGTGGTGGCGGCACATGGATGAACTGACGATTGGCGATCCCGAAAAAGATTACGACGACCTCATGGCACGCTCGCCTATCACGTATGCCGACGACATGCGCGCGCCGCTATTCGTGATTCAGGGTGCGCTCGACATGCGGGTGGTCAAATCGGAAAGCGATCAGATCGTGGAGAAGCTGCGCGCGCTCGGCGTGCCGGTGCGTTATGACGTGTACGAAGACGAAGGGCACGGCTTCACGAAACGCGCGAACGAATTGAAAGCCGTGCAAGACACGGCGGAGTTTTTGGAGCAGCATTTGCTCAGGCGATAGCGTCACTCAATCCTCAATACAACCTGCACAAGCAGTGCACGCGGAAGATTAGTGGACCGTGTGGCTCTGTGCACGATAGTCGTGCAGTAGATTCATCAGCGCGCGCTCGCTGGGATTGAGCGCGCTGTGTATGTTGGACGAGCGTGCGTAATGCTTCGACAGCACCGTCTGAAGTTCGCCACGCTGATACAACTCGACGATGGCAGGATGAACGTAATATTTCTTGCAGACCACGACTGTGTTCCCCAAGTGCTCCGCCACCGACTTGTACATCTGCATGAGATTCTGCTTCAACCATTTCTGATTCTCGAAGGTGTCCATGCCCGCCAGCGCTTCGCGCGCCAGCAGCGTGCCGCCCCACGTGCGAAAATCTTTCGCCGTGAAGTGGTGCGTCGTGATTTCATTCAGGTACGCATTGACGTCGGCTGATGTGACCGCGTGCCTGTGCTGGTGCTCGTCGTAATACTGGAACAGCCGATGCCCCGGCACGTCGCGCGCGCGCTGCACTACGCGTGCCAGTCGCGGATCGCGCAGATCTATCGCGTGCTCCTTGCCGCTCTTGCCGCGAAACTCAAAGTGCATTGTCGCGCCTTTGATCTGCACATGCTCGTCTTCCATCGTCGTCAAGCCATACGAGTCGTTGGTGCGCGCGTACTCGTCGTTGCCGACGCGGATGAACGTCGCGCCGAGCAGCGCGACCACCGCCGCCAACACCTTCTCGCGTGGCAAGCCCTTGTGCGATAGGTCGTGCTGCACGCACGCGCGAATCTCCGGTAGGTGCTCTCCGAACAAAATCATGCGGTCGAACTTCGTCTGCCCGGTCACTTCCATCCAGCGTGGATGATAGCGGTACTGCTTGCGGCGCTTGGCATCGCGCGCCGTGACCTGAATGTGACCGTCCGCGTCGGCGCAAATCCAAACGCGCGTCCACATTGGCGGGATCACCAATGACTTGATGCGCGCCAAGGTCGCCTCGTCATGGATCGGTTTGCCGTCGGGTCCCACATAACTAAACTTCTTGCCGCTGCGCCTGCGCTTGATGCCCGGCTCGTCGGCAACGACGTGACGCAGCTTCGCCGCCTTCGCCAGTTGCTCCGCGTCGGTCACCAATGCGATATCATGCTGCGTGCGCTGACGCTTCGATGGCTTGAACTTGCTCATGCCGTGTCGTCCTTCACTGTTAACTTACTGGCCACACTTGATGATTCTACACGCAAACAAAACACCCGCTTCGGCTGCGGGTGTTTGTGTTTTAATGCGTTTCAAGCATTAACGCTTGCGGTGCTGATACCTCCACACCGTCGTGCCGACGAGCAGCAAACTCAGCAGCAGGAGCGCCGCGCCCGCCGTCGTGTTAGCATCCCCCAGCACGGAATCGCTGTGCGCCTCGAACTGCTCGACCGTCACCGCCGTTGGCGCCGTCGGTCCACTGCTGGCTAACACCCACGGCGAGAACGTCGAGACCGCATTGTTCTCTGCCCAGTTCACACCGCTGTCGCGCGCGGTCGCCGCTTTTTGCGACCAAACGCCCGATTGGTAGCGCCACAGGTCGAGAGCGGATTCAGTGTTACCGAGCAACTCTGCATCCTGATAGTGCAGACGCAGCGTTGCGACGAAGGCACCGCCACCCACCGGTACGACGGTATACAATCGCTGCACCGCATTCGCAAAGCCAGATGATGCCGGTACGCCGCGCAGCAGAAGGACTTTGATGGCAGTCGGTGGCGTGCCGCTTGCGAAGTTAATGCTGACGTTCGGGTTGCCGAAACTGTAGCTGGTGCCGGGGGCAAACGCGTGATTGCGCACGCTGTTGCCCCACACATCGCCTGTGCCCGACGTCGTTACGACGCTGCCCAGCGTGAGCGAGTAGGTCGTTGACAAGTTGATGTCGGCCGACAAACCGAGGTTGCCTACCGTCAACGTGATGCCACCGTTGACAGTGATGTCTTGGGTCACAGACAGTGTGGCACTCTTGGCGAGCGTCACGTTCTCGTTGTAGATGCCGTTGAAGACGTTGACCGTGCCGTTCGTGCCGACGTTGCTGATCGCCGCGCCCATCGTGTCGTAGCACGGCATGGTGGCTGGGACTGTGCCGCACGTTCCCGTCGCCGGCGGTTGTGCGTAAGTGTTGACGAGATTGATTGCCGTCACGGTTGGGTCGTTCGCTGTGGGCGTCGTTGGATCATCGGTGAGAATTGTGCCGCAGGATGGGTTGCAGGTGATCGTGCCCTGCGCCGAGATTTGCGCGGTGGTGTTGTTGGGCCAAGGACTGTTGACCGTCACGCGGAACTTGATGATGATCTTCTTGCCGGCCGGCAGTATGGCGAGATTCTGTGTAACCGTTTCGCCCGACAACGATGGCTTGCTCACCGGCAGTGGATTCGCTTGCGGCTGGCGCGGCACATCGCTCGTGAATTTGATGCTGGGCATCAGCGCGTCGGTTGTATTCGCCGCCGTGTGCTTGCTCGCGAACTTGTCGGCGGTGACGATAATGATAGCCATCTCCGGCGACAGGATGTCGTTTGCCTGCATGACGATGGCGTGGTTACCCTGCGGCACGTTCAGCATGCCCGTCGGTGCAGATGAGCAGTTTGAGAAGCCGCTGGTAGCAGAGATGAGCAGCACACCGTTGCCCGCGGGGTTCAGCCCTGCCACGTACGACTCGACGCCCGGCGTAGCGGTAGCCGCCATGCCTTCGACGCCGAAAGCGTTGACGGTGGTGCTGGTGCCCTGCTTGCGCAATCCAATGCCCTGCGTTCCGCCACTGCCGGCGCTCGTGTTGTTCCGAATGTCCGCACAGACGTCGTTATCGCCAGTCGCGTTGCCGGCGTCGACGCGAATACCAGGGCGCACGCCGCCGAGTGGCGCCGCGACCGTGTTGGTCATAATCGTCACGTCCAGTAAGCCGCTTGAACTGTCGCGCGCAACAGCGAGGACGCCGTTGCCATCGGTCTGGCTGACGTTATTACCCCTAATCGTGGTCGTGAGATGTGGCGAATTCGTCGCGAACCCGCCGGTCGTGCTCGTCCCAACGCCAATGCCCTGCGAACCGACCGTGTTGTTCGAGACAACGACATTGCCACTGATCACCTCTGTGACCTGAGCGTTGCCGAACGCCGAACTGGAGATAGAGGTGCCGGTATTTTGTTGGACGTTGTTGCTAAAGATGTTGAAGTTGCCTTGTCCCACGCCGTTGACGAGCGCGATGATTCCTTCACCGCCGGTCTTGACCGTCGAGCCATTGCCCGGTTTATTGATTTGATTGTTCGTGATGGCGATGACGTTCGTCGCATTACCCGGCGTTCCGCAAGTGCTGCTGGGCGCGGCGGCGCTGTTCGCGTTTCCACACTGTAAATTGATGCCAACCGCGCCGGGGAAATTATTGATGATGTTGTTATCAATCGTCGCCTTCGTGATGCTTGCCACCGTTGCGCCTGAGCCGAAGGCGACCGCGCGGATGCCAGAGCCGACCGAGGTTGTCCCGCCGCCGCCAGTCGTCGTATAGCTGGTGAGTGTATTGTTCGAGACATCGAGATTGCTGATCGTCCCGTTGTAATTGAAGATATCCACGCCCTGATAGTGAGCATTTGTCAGCATATTGCCCGTGATCGTGACGTTGCCGGTGAGGTTTTGCTCTGTCCCTGTGCCCGTGGTATTAAAACCGATGTTCGAGGTATCCACGCCACCGCCGGTCCCGGATGTGTCCACTTTGCCGTTGGTGAAACTGAAGTTGTTGACCAGCGTCCCCTTCACGCCGCTATCCGTCGTGTTCAGGATCCACATGCGGTCAATCGAGATATTGCTCGTGCTCGACAGCGACACGGCGATTGTCGTGTTTTGAATCGCCCCACCCGTGCAGGTGATTGCCGACGTGCAAGTGCCACCATTACCCGATACGATAAGGCCACCGCTCGTGCCGGTGTTGTTGAGCACAATGCCGTTGGTCGCGCCATTCGACGAAATGCTACGGAAGGTCAAATTACTCGCGCCAATCGTTGTGTTCTGCACGTTCAACGCCGTGCCTGTGGTCGTCGCGAGCGTGTTGATGATGCTCGTATTGTTCTGAGTGGCATTGACAGTGCCGCCGCCCGTTGCCGTGAACGCCGCGTTCACGCCCGTGCTGAGATTAATACCGCCCGTAAAGTTGATCGTCGCGCCCGTGTTGCTGTTCAACAGCACACCGTTGCCGGTGCCTGTGACTGCGCCAGCGAATGTGAGGGTACCGCTGTTCTTGCTCTGGATGTTAACTGGGCGCGCGGTCGTATTGTTAATCGTGCCGTTATCAGTGATGTTTGCCGAGCTAGTACCCGTACCGCTGATGACGAATGCGTCACTCGTTGCGCCACTCAGCGCACCCGCGCTGATCGTCAGCGTGCCCGCCAACGTAGTGCCGCCCGTCGCGAGCGCGATGTTGTTAGTACCGCCAGATGATGTGACCGAATTGAACGTCGCGGCTAACGTACCGTTCGTGAGGTTCAGCGCCTGACCAGTCGTGTTGACGATCACATCCGCGACAGTCAGCGTGCCGAAGTTCGTGCCCGTGATGGCGTTGCTCGTCGCAATACCCGCCGTGAAGCCATTAAGCGTATTGCCGCTGTTGAGGTTCACGTCGTTAGCGGCGCTGGTGATGGTCGTGGCCGGTAGAGCCGTGCTCATCGCAGGCAACTGGTTCGTGCCGCTCGGCGCAGCCAAACCTGTGATGGTCAGCAGACTCGATGTGGAGTCTTGCCCGATCAGTCTCTGTCCGCTCAACAGCGTCACGGGTCCGCTATAACTGGTGCTGCTCTCGTAGAGGAAGATGTTTTGATTTGCGGCGGGGTTCAGCCCACCTGTGCCGTTCGCGCTGTTGAAGGCAGACAAGGTTGTGTACGGATGGCTCAGCCGTCCATCGCACGACGCGCTGCACGCACCTGCGTTGTTGTTGACGAACCAGATCACGCCGCCGACGGTCACCGTGACCGTCGCCGTATCACTGCCCGCGGCGTTGGTCAATGTATACGTGAACGTATCGCTGCCGCTGAAGCCGCGCGGCGGGTCATAGTTGAAACTGCCGTCGGCGTTCAGCGTGACCGTGCCGCCGTTCGCGCTCGTGCCGTTGGTCGAGAGCGTCCCGCCGTTAACGAGGTCGTTGCCGCGCACGCCACTGCCGACGGGGATTACCATCAGCACGTTGCCGATGGCGCTGTACGAGTCGTTCATCGCAATCGGGCTGGAGATGACCGAGCCGGCTACGAGCGTGGTCTTGGGGTCAATCGTCGTACTGAAGCCGACAATCGTTGCGTCGGTGCTTCCCGTATCGGAGATGATGACGGTGTATTCCAGCGTGTCGCCGGGGTCTGGCTTGCCATTGCTGTTGTTATCCACGACGACCGCCGCCGTCATCGTCGCGCTGATCGTGACCGCTGCGCTTGCGCCCGTCACGAGCGCAAAGATTAGACTACAGACGGCAAGCGTTACAAGCCAATTCCGAGCTTGCGGCTTGCGGGAGCGATAAGAGTTTTGCATGGAGAATTCCTCGCGGTGCTACATTAGACTTAAGGTTCGCTCATTTTTAGACGAGAATGAAAGATTAGGTTAAGCTCTGGGCATGAGCCCAGAATTGAGTATTATTCCCTTTAGCTAAAGTTGCTTTACAATAGTGGCATGACATGGAAACCAACGAAACTCACACGCGCACAAATGGAAGAACGACGCTTGGCAGGCGGTCGCCTCCTGAAACGGCGTAAACTTTCCAAAGCCCGCAT
>JBBPZQ010000065.1:0-25686 GCA_038198935.1 Anaerolineae bacterium | reverse complement strand
CTTCAACAACTTCGTGATTGGCTTGATCTCACAGCAAGGGTTCACCAATCTCGCCGCCGCTCGTCGCTACTATGCGGCCCACTTCGATACGGCTTTCAACCTGCTCACTCGTCTCCCAACCTGACTTTGGAAAAGCCCTTGAGAGCGGTGAGGCTTGGTAGAACCGCACGGCGAAAATGTGTATAATCCTGCTCAACTCACGCAGGTACATCTCATAAGGAGGCGCAATGATCACCAAAGTGATGGGCTTTGCCTTGTTCATCGTCGGTCTGCTATTGATCATCCTCGCGGTGCTCGCGCTGCTCGGCGTGATCGAGCCACATGGCCTCGGCGAACGCTTCTTGATGTTCGGCGGCGGACTCGTGCTCGTGCTGATCGGCTACTTCATGGCGCGCGACGAATCTACCACGCCGAGCGTGTAAGTCTGAAGACCAGAGACCTCACAGGTTTTTTGAAACCCGTGAGGTCTTCCTCTCTCGACCTCTCTGCATCATCCGCACGGCCGCAGCACAGGGGCCGCCACTCCCTCGAACAGCGTTGGGAAGTTGAACATGCTGCGCAGCGCCACAAGCCGCTGAATTCGGACTCCCTGTCAGAGCAAGTCAAGATACGAGCGAGTACTGTCGAATTGCGTAGTTGTACGGATGGTCAGCGCGGCGCATTTTGCGTAAAGTGTGGACAACTCGCACCGCAGGTGTGCAGGCTATGCTGACCAAAATCAGAAGCGTCAACACCTATCAGTGGCTGATCGCCGTGCTCGCTTGCATCACGCTGCTGCTGCTCACGAACGTCGTGCTGCTGACATCGGGACTGCTGAGCAACCTACCAAGCGAGTGGACCGGCGGCCGCGTACTGCTGTGGCGCTTCGACGTGGCGCTGTCGGTCACCGCTTTGCTGCTGCTCATCACTGTGCTCGCGCTCATGCGGCACCAACGGCAACTCTTCGAGCGACAACAAATCGCGATGAAGCGATGCATCAATGTACAGACAACACATTTGCGCTTGCTGCAAGACGTGGCGCTGGGGGCGAACGAAAGCGACATGATTGACGGTGCGCTTCAGTTCGCGCTTGACGTAGTATGTGCCCACACTGGCTGGCCCCTCGCGCACGTCTATCTGGCTGCGGACGAGCTGGGGCAGGAGTTCATCCCGTCAAACATCTGGCACGATGAAGACGCGCAACACTTCGCACCGTTCAAGCACATCGCCGAGCAGACGAACTTCCGGCGCGGCGCGGGAACGGTTGGAGTGGTGTTGGCTCCACGTAAGGCTGAGTGGATTGCCGACCTGTCGCGCGACGCCGATGCCACGCGCCTGCCCAGCGCAGCGATGGCAAGCGATGTGGGCATCCGCGCAGCGTTCGCGTTTCCCGTGCGCGCCAACAAAGCAATTGAATTCGAGTGTCAGATGAGCAATGGGCATCGGCACGATTACGAGGCGCGCCTGGTCGTGGGCGGCTCGCTTGGCTCAATTGCAGGCGGCAGCACGGGCCAAATTCCGCCGCAAGGGGAGGCGATGATCGAGAGCGCGTATAAAAACAGCCGGCAGCGCGTGCGGCTCCTCAACGACATCCTCGCAATCGAGAAGATCGAATCGGGCAAGCTGGTTTTCGATCTCAAGCCGCTCGACTTGCTCGCGCTGATCGCGCAAGCCATCGAGAGCCATCACGCCTACGGCGAGCAGTTCGGCGTGCGCTTCGCGCTGCACAGCATTCTGCACGGCGTCAAAGTGAACGGCGACGCGGACCGCTTGACGCAAGTCGTGTCGAACCTGCTCTCCCACGCAGCTACGTTCGCGCCACGCGGCAGCGAGGTCGTCGTGTCGCTCACGCTGCGCGATGGTGAAGTGCGCTTGTCGGTGAGCGATCAAGGGGCGGGCATACCCGATGAATTTCGCGCGCGCAGCGTCGAGCAGTTTGCGCAAGCCGATCCGTCCACCACACGACAGAAAGGCGGCAGGGGGCTAGACTTTAGCACTGCGAAGGCGATCATCGAAACGCACGGCGGCCAAATCGCATTCGAGAGCGAAGTCGGCAGCGGCACGACGTTCTGTTTCGATTTGCCCGTATGGCACGAGCCAGAGCTGTACATCGAGTTGCCGCTCGACGAGCACCTTGAGACACTTCGCGATCCGCATCCGTGCATACTCGTCTGTGAGGACGACCGCGAAATTGCGATGCTCATCAGTCTGATGCTGCACGATTTCAGCGTGGACGTGGCACACAGTGCGCGTGAGGCGAAGCAATTGCTTGCGCAGCGCGCTTATGCCGCCATGACGCTGGACCTGCTGCTGCCCGATCAAGACGGCATCTCGCTCATCCGCGAATTGCGCCAGCAATCCACGACGCGCCACCTGCCCATCGTCGTCGTGTCTGCCTCTGCGGAGCAAGGGCGCGTGGAATTGAATGGCGAAGCATTCTTGATTGTGGACTGGCTGGCTAAGCCGATCCATCAAGCGCAATTGCTCGACGCGGTCACGGAAGCGACGCGCATCACGACGGGCCGCAAGCCGCGCATCCTGCATGTCGAGAATGCTGACGACGTGGCGAACGTGGTGCAGCACTTCCTCGCCGACATCGCTGAGGTGGTGCAGGCGCAAACGCAGCACGCGGCGATGCAACGAGTGACACATGAATTATTTGATTTGATCCTGCTCGATCCGGCGCTGCCCGCAGGCTGCGGGCTGGAATTGCTGCCGCTCATCCATCAGGCTGGCAAGCGGCTCACGCCCGTCGTGATCTGCTCGGGCCCAGACCTCAGTCCCGATCTAGCCAGCAACATTAGCGCACGGCTCGTCAGGTCGCGCACATCGAATCAGGAACTGCTCGACACCATCAAGCATTTGACTCAACCCGCAACAGTGCATGCGCCGCCGCGCGTGCTGGAAGCGGTGACGACGTGACGGTGAACGCGAGTCAGGAGGATGTGATTACGCGCGCGCTCCAAAGCATTCTGAGGTTCGATGCCGGCAAGTTCGGGCAATTGCTGCGCTCGCAGATGCTGATGCACCCATTGAGGCAGACGTGTCCGTCAATCAGGGACTTGAATGTGACCACAGCCCACAACACACGCCAAGATCATACACGTGCGGCACTCGCGTTCCAGCAGTGAAGGCAAATCCCTGCACAGTGCGAGTGATCGAGGCGTGCATTTGTTTCAAGGAGAAAGCGTATGAGCACGAACATCAATTTCACAAAACGTATCCTCGTCGTGGACGACGACCCGATGATGTCCACCATGCTGCGGCTGGTGCTTGCCAACGAAGGCTTCGAAGTGATTCACGCGACCAGTGCCGAAGAAGCCTTCGATAAAGCAGTGCGTCAATCGCCGCGCGTCATTATCTCCGACGTGATGCTGCCCGGCATGGATGGCTTCGCGCTGTGCCGACGTTTACGCCAGACGCCCATCACGCGCGCGATCCCGATCTTGATGCTCACGAGCAAGAGCGACATCGCCGACAAGATCAGAGGCTTCGAGTCGGGCGCTGACGACTACGTGACCAAACCATTTCAGCCGACCGAGATTGTCTATCGCGTGAAGAGCATCATGGCGCGCGCGCGCGCGCCAGAGACGTTGGCACACGTGACGCCAATACGCGGGCGCGTCATCGCCGTGTGCGGCAGCAAAGGCGGCGTCGGCAAGACGATGATCGCGACAAACTTCGCGCTCGCGCTGCGGCGGCGCAGCGGCAAACACGTCTTGCTGATAGACGGAGATTTTGCGTTCGGCGACATGAACGTACACATGAACTTGCCAAGCGGGCGCAACGTGCTTGATCTAGTGCAGGGCATTGATGACCTCGACGCGCAAATTGCAGATCAAGTGCTGCGCGTGCACGCTTCGGGATTGCGAATGCTGCCCTGCCCGACACATCCAGAAGAGGCGGACCTGATCACGGCCAATCACATCACGCAACTTTTGACCTTCTTCGGTGGATTATACGATTACATCGTCGTGGACTGCGGCACGAATTACGATGACCGCACGCTGACCATCCTGGATCACGCCGACGACATCCTGCTGGTCGTCACACCTGAAATGGGGCCAATCAAGAATGCCGCGCTGTTTTTGGAGTTAGCGGATAAGTTGCGACTCGACAAAAGTAAAATTCAGATTGTGCTCAACCGCGCGAACTCGCAAGTTGGCATCGAAGAAAGAGAGATCGAGCGTGCGCTGCGCCACAAGATCGCATTCCGCGTTGCCAGCGGCGGGCGTGTCGCGGTCCTCAGCGTCAATCGCGGCAAGCCGCTCGTGGTTGATAAGCCGGACAACCCGCTCGCGCAGCAAATTAGCTACATCGCGGAAACGTTCATTACGGCTGCGCAGCCGCTCGCCGCTTGATGACGATCCCCTCCCTAGTGGGAGGGGACACCTCCCTCCTCCCGGTCAACAGCCCCGCGATACGTTACGGGGCTGTTGCTGTTGTTCTCCGTAGGTGTACGGATACCCGCGTCAGTATAAGCGCGTTATGCTGGTGCCAAACCCTTGTAGCTGGAATTCGCGGGTGATGGAGGTGGCTCATGCATTCGTCGCAGCAGTGGATAGCATTTCGCTTCGGATTGAGGCTTTTGACGGTGGCGTTGTTTGCGTCAGTTCTGTTCTGGAATCAGTCGGCGCTGATGACGGCGCAAGCCGCCGCGCGCACGTGGTATGTCGCCACGACAGGTTGGGATGGCGCGGGCTGCGGCACCAGCGTACAGCCGTGTGCCTCCATCCAATACGCAGTGAATCAGGCGAGCAACGGCGACACGCTTCTCGTCGCGGCGGGCACATATGTATTCAATCGCAACAATGACCCCTGCAGCGCGACGCTGGGCAGCACCGCCGTCGTGTGTATCATCAACAAACAAGTGACCATTCTCGGCGGCTACGCGACGGCGAATTGGACATACGCCAACCCATCGGCGAACCTCACGGTGATTGATGGACAAAGCACTTATCGCGGCGTATGGGTCACGATGACGGGACCTGCGACGAGTCTGCGCATGGAGGGATTCACCATTCGCAACGGTATTGCGCGCGGAATGCCAGCACGTCCCGGCGATCAGAGTATCTTTGCGTTTGGTGGCGGCATGTATATCGAATTGTCGCTCGTGACCCTGCGCAACATCGTGTTCGACAGCAACCAGAGTGTTGGCGAAAATACGAACCTTCGCTACGGCGGTGCGGGCGCTGGCGGCGGATTGGCCATCCTGTCGGCACCGAACGGCTCGTCACTCGAATGGCTGACATTCAAGAACAATGTTGCGCGCGGCGGCAGCGGCTTGGAGCGCGGCGGTTACGCCATCGGCGGCGGTCTGTTTACGTACAACTCTACGATTTTGACCGCGCGCTATCTGACGTTCACGGGTAACAGCGCAATCGCAGGCAGCGCGAGCGGCAGCGGCATTGATTCGGTGACCGGCGAGTTGGCGGATGGACAGGGCGGCGGTGCGGCATTTCAGGTCGGCAGTAACGTCGTGTTGCAAAACGTGACGGCGATCAACAACAACGCAACCGGCGGCGCAGCACCCTTTGGAAATGGTGGCGGCGGATTTGGCGGTGGACTCTATGCCGAAATAGCGACTCTCACAGTTTATGATGCGCTCGTGACAAACAACGTAGCGCAGGGCGGCAACGGCGTCAACGCTGCGACGCTGACGAGCGCCGCCGGACTGGCGGAAGGCGGTGGTGTTCTAGCCTTCAATAGCAACTTCACACTGGAGCGCGCATCAGTAATCAACAACACGGCGCGAGGCGGCACGGGCCAAGTCTATATGGGCAGCGCGGGCGGCGGCCGCATTGCAATCGTTCGCTTGAGCGGCAGCAGCACGAGCGCGCTCACGAACGCGATCATCGCGGACAACTTAGCCACACTCGGAGGCGGCACCAACAACTCGGTTGGTGGCGGCGGCGGCGGACTGTGGCTGCAAGGCACGGACACAAGCATCACGCACTCGACCATAGCACGCAATCGGTTGGGCAACGCGAGCATGGGTGGCCAAGGTGTGCTGCTGCTCAACTACGGCGCAGCCACGCCGACCGTTGCGAACATCGCGTACAGCATCATCGCCGAACACAGCAACAGCAACAATGAATCCGCGCTGCGCGTGGCGCCCAACAACACGGCGAATCTCACTCGTGGACTGTGGGCGGGCAACACGCTGCTCAGCAACGTCGGCGCGAACCTTGGATCAGCGGGCACACTGAATGGCGCAAACACGATGTTGAGCGCTAGCAGCGCTGGCTTCGTCTCGCCCGGCGCGCCGAACTACGATTATCATCTTCAGTCCACCTCGCCCGCTAAGGATCAAGCGGTTGGCAGCGCGACGCCGATGGATGTTGATGGGTTCGCGCGCAACTTTCCGGACATCGGCGCAGCGGAGTGGCACCCGATGTTGACGAACAAAGTGTTCATCCCGCTCATGGTGCATTAGTCAGCATAGGGGCGAAGCAACAGCGAACGGAGTCCGTCTTGGAAGACGGCATCATTGAACTTTTGTTTCGCCCTTATGCAACTTGTTTACCAACCGTAGGTCAGTTTTCCGCCTGCGGGAGCAGCGGCTTCAGCAGGCAGTCGGCAAAAGCCTCCACTCCAGTCGGAATTTTCATCCGTGGCGGGTATAAAAAAGAAGAACGGCTGCTCATTGTGATGAGCAGCCGTTCTTCTTTGCTCGCTTGCCACCGCGCACGGATTAAATCCCATCGCTGCTGAGGTGAGTTTCGTCAGAGCGTCGTTCGTGCTGGCCAGCCTCGGCGCGTCAAGCGCGGGCGAGCGCCGGCCCACGTTGATCGTCGGCGAATTGGCGACGACCACAAAGCTAATACGCTGGATTGCCGCTTTGACAGTGGGGGGCCGTGTCGCGCCGGTTTCCGATTCGCGCGCGGGCTGATTCGGATTGCTCAGATCGAGATAATGACCGTGCACTTATGCGTCGTTGAACGCCTGGCCCTTGGCGTCGAGCAAAGCGACGGCGAAGCGATTGGATCCGAGCGCCAACTCCGATGTGCGAGCGCGACTTGAATTTGTTCGGTGGCTTGCGAGCGGTCAAGGTGCGGCGGGCCAGGCACATCGGCGTGGATTGGGACTGCGGCGCTGAGGGGCGAAGCAAACGAGGGCGCGCACGCAGCACGCATGACGAGGAGCGCAACTATCCAGAATAAACGACGTGCCATCAACTACAAATCGGGCAGCAAGCCAAGCGTGCGCAGCAAACCCGCCATGTTCCAAATATTTCGCCCTTGCGTAATCAATCTGCAGATTGTAACTCCGTTATGTGTAAAATGTATTCAACTCAGTACGCGAGTCATACACGATGCCTACTGCTTCCAAGCGCACGCGCCGAGTCCAAGCGCGCAAGTCTCAATCTGCCAAAGCGCGTCCGCGCATCGAGTCCGAAAAATCGGCAGGCGCCATCGTGTTCTATCGCGGCAAGCGCACAGAGTATTTGCTTATCCATGCGACGTACTGGGAATTTCCGAAGGGGCGCATTGATGCCGATGAGAGCGAGCGCGCTGCGGCGGTGCGCGAGGTGCGTGAGGAGTCTGGGCTGGACGTTCAATTGCTCGACGGCTTCCGCGAAGAAGTCAATTATTTTTATCGGCGACGCGAGACGGGTCTGCTCGTGCGGAAACAGGTGGTCTATTTCGTCGGCGAAGCCACGACGCAAGCGGTAAATCTCTCGTGGGAGCATCAACAGTCGCAGTGGCTCAGCTATGAGGCGGCGCTTGAGCAACTCAAATACTCCAATGCGCGCGCGCTGCTGGAAAAAGCCCACGCAGTTGTGCAAGCACAAAAATAATTTCGGTGGTGCGCTCCGAATCTTGAAATTTTCGTTGGCACACACATTCTTTTATGCTATAGTTGTTTTCATTGAGGGGCGTTCGGGCGAGCGCCCCTCAATGCAATTATCCTCACGGGTTCCTCGACGATCCTATCCCAGTGCCCGATTCGCGCCAGACGGCAGATCACAGGTAGCACATAGCAACCTGCCGTCGAGGAGTATTGATGCAACGTTTTATTGATGGCTGGCACAGTCCAAGTTTGAATCGGCATATGGAAATCGTGACCTACGGGTATTACGGATTTCCATTATTGTTGTTCCCAACGGCGGCTGCGGACTATCTTGAGTACGAGCGCTTCCATTTGATCGGTGCGATGGAAGAGCATATTAACGCGGGGAAGGTCAAAGTCTTCTCAATCAATAGCATCAACCGCGATGCATGGCTTAGCCGGCAAGTGCATCCGCGCGAGCGTGCGATTCGACAGATGCAATATAATAATTACGTGACCGAAGAAGTGGTTCCGTACATTTGGAACAGCTTGCAGGGACGCATCGGCATCATCACCTGCGGCGCAAGTCTGGGCGGCTATCACTGCGCGAACCAACTCCTCCGCCGCCCCGACCTGTTCGACGGTATGATCGCGATGAGCGGCAACTACAACATTCGCAACTTCGCCGACGGCTACTACGACGAGAACATTTACTTCAATGATCCGCTCGCTTATCTGCCGAACATGAACGACGATCACTACTTGCCGATGCTCCACCAGAAGCAACACATTCACGTCCTGAGCGGCCAAGGCGCATACGAGCGGCCCGAAAGCTCGAGAGAACTCTCACGTCTGCTCGCCGCCAAAGGCATCCCGCATGAGCTCGACCTGTGGGGTTACGACATGCCCCATGACTGGCCCACCTGGCGCGAGATGATCAAATATTACGTCGGCGAGAAGTTTTGATACAAGGAGTAGCCATATGAGTCCGCTCGATTTTCTGACACCAGTCAACGTGGCTGTCGGCGTGCTGAAGTCGCTGATAGATCAATTGAACGCCGCGCAAGATCGTAAGGATCGCGAAACGACAAGCGTTACAGCCGACTTGGTTGATTTGACGACTGAATTGCGAAAGACCCACGTGATGATTGTGAAACTCGTTAGCCCCCTGCGTCGCCTCAAGGATGACGCGCAGACATTTGGGCCGGAATTCAAGGCGGTGTATGACGACTTTCGTGATGTGTACGACGCATATGACTTTGGCGCAGAACGCATGCGCTGTCACAAGGTCGAGCAGGTCAAACATCGCTTGCAGCGGCGCAAGCTGCCGTTTGGGTCATCGGCTCAGTGGACGCAGTTGTTTAAGACGTTGGACGCGCTAGGCACAGCGGATTTTGATCTAATTGATCAGCAGTATAAGCCATTCATGGCCCACTTCAACGGCGCGATGCAATCCATAGAGGGACAGGTGCGAAGCGGAAAAATCGGGGATGCGATTGCAGCGAAGAATAGTTTTCTGGATAGCCTCGGTCCTGAATTTGATAATAACAAAGCCCTGCTTGAACAAATGACCGATATGGTTGGAACGCTAACGGCAAAACTATAATCTGGCATCATTGAGGAGAACACATCATGCCCAAAATTGGAGTGATTGTCGGGCGCGAGTGGTCTTGGCCCCCTGCGTTCATCGAAGAGTTGAACAAACGCGACGAGGGTGTGACGGCGGAATACGCGAAACTCGGCGGCACGCGTATGAACGAGCCGTGCGAGTACGCCGTGCTAATTGACCGCATCTCGCACGAGGTGCCGTACTATCGCTCGTATCTCAAGAACGCGCTGCTGCAGGGCGCGCACGTCGTCAACAATCCGTTCATGTGGGCGGCGGATGATAAATTCTTCGAGGCGTCGCTCGCCACCAAACTCGGCGTCGCCAGCCCGAAGACCGTCGTGCTGCCGAACAAAGATTACGTGCCGGGCATTGTGCATGACGAGAGCTTGCGCAATCTCGTATTTCCCGTGCCGTGGCCGGAGCACATTGACTATCTCGGCGGCTTCCCTGTCATCCTCAAAGACGCGCACGGAGGCGGCTGGAAAAACGTGAACAAGATCGCCTCGTGGGACGAGTTGTGGAAGGCATACAACGAAAGCGGACTGCTGACGATGGTGCTGCAACAATTCATCCAGTGGGATCATTATGTGCGCTGCATGTGTCTCGGCCAGAACAATATTCTGGTAATGGATTACGATCCGAACGCGCGCGTCTATTCGGATCACACGCTGTCGCCCGAGTTGTACGAGCGCATCATGCGCGACTGCAAGACACTCGTGACCGCGCTCGGCTACGACATGAACACAGTCGAGTGGGCGATCAAGGATGGCGTGCCGTATGCGATTGACTTTATGAACCCCGCGCCCGACATGGACGTGAACTCGCTGGGACTGCCGCGCCATCGCTGGTGCGTCGAGCACATGGCGGACATGTGCGTCCGTTTGGCGAAAGAACCAGAGCGACAAGATGTCGAGATGCGCTGGAATCGTTTCTTCGGCGGCGAGCCGTTCGTCGCGCAGACGCCAGCGACGCAGACCATCGCCGTCGAAGAGAAACCGAGGCGCACGCGCGCGCCGCGCGCCAGCAAGACGACCGAGCCGAGCGAGAAGCCGAAGCGCACGCCGCGCCGTAGCACGAAGCCATCGCAGCAATCGAGCGATGCGCAGCCACCCACACCACCAAATCGGTAGGGGCAAGTCGGCGACTCGCCCTTTCGCGAACGAATCTATGACCAATCCTTCGCCTTTGCTCAGAACAAACCTGCGTGACGCGATTGACCGCTATCATTCGCTGCTCGACGACGAGACGGCGCGCGCGAGTCAGTTCCAACTCGATCAGCAGCAGCGTCGGCATGGGTTGTTTTTCGGTGCACGCCCGATCTGCACCGTGCTGCGTCCGCGCTTTCTCACGCATGAGCAGTATCGTTTCTTGCGGCGCGCCATTCACGCCGTCATGCCGGCCTTTCAAAAAGCATACGAGGCGGCACTGGCCGACGCCAATGTGCGCGCACAGTTCAGGTTGGCCGATTGGGAAGAAGAACTCATTCAGGTTGACCCCGGCTTCAAAGCGCCGAGTCCCTCGTCGCGGATGGACTCGTTTTTTGTGACGGACGAAAACACGGTCAAGTTCACCGAGTACAACGCGGAGATTCCCGCCGCGCCCGCGTACAACGAAGCCTTAACGGAAATTTTTTACACGCTGCCAATCATGCGCGAATTCGAGAAACAGTATGAAGTGACGAAACTCGCCGCGCGGCATCACATGTTGCACGCGCTGCTCAACTCGTATCGCGAGTGGGGCGGACGTGAGCGACCGCGTATCGCCATCCTCGATTGGCGCGAGGTGCCGACCTACAGCGAGTTCGTTCTGTTCAAACAATACTTCGATGCGCAAGGTTACGACTGCATCATCGCCGACCCGCGCGAGTGCGAGTATCGCGACGGCAAACTGATCGCGGGCGACTTTCACGTTACGCTCATTTACAAACGCGTGCTCATCACGGAACTTATCGAACGCGGCGGCTTGAATCATCCGGTGGTGCAAGCGGTGCGCGATCACGCTGCGTGCATGGTCAACTCGTTCCGCTGCAAAATTCTACACCGCAAGACGAGTCTCGCCGTGTTGAGCGACGAGCGCAATGCAAATCTGTTTACACCCGACGAGCGTCAAGCGATTGATGAGTTCATTCCGTGGACGCGCCTGATCGAGGAAAGAAAGACGACGTGCGATGGTGACGAGATTGATCTGGTGCCGTACGTGCTCGATCACAAAGACGAGATGGTGCTGAAGCCGAGCGACGAATACGGCGGCAAAGGCATCGTGCTGGGTTGGACGGTGAGCGTCAGCCAATGGGAAGAAGCCGTTCGCACCAGCATCGGCGAGCCCACCATCGTGCAGACACGTGTGCCGATACCGAGCGAAAAATTTCCCGCGCTGATCAACGGGCACGTGCAGATATACAATAGCATGCTCGATACCGATCCATACCTATGGTACGGCGCCTATATGTCGGGCTGTCTGACGCGCATCAGCACAGCCGCGCTCCTAAACGTCACCGCGGGCGGCGGCTCGACGGTGCCCACGTACATTATCGAGAAACGCGACTGATACAAGGAATGCTATGCACACTCAGCCCTCTTTTAACATCGGCATCGAAGAAGAATATCAAATCATTGATCCAAACACGCGCGAGCTGCGCTCGTATATCACGCAATTGCTCGAAGCGGGTAAGGTGACGCTGTTTGAAAACGAGATGAAGCCCGAGCTGCATCAATCCATCGTCGAGGTCGGCACGAAAGTCTGCCACACGCCCGCCGAAGCGCGCGACGAATTGAAGCGCTTGCGTGGCGGCATTATGGAGTTGGCGGAGAAGAACGGCTTGAAGATCGCAGCGGCGGGCACGCATCCGTTCTCGTCGTGGCTGGATCAAGACATCACGCCGCTGGAGCGCTATCTCGGCGTGCGACACGACATGGCAGAATTGGCGCAGCAGTTGCTCATCTTCGGCACGCACGTGCACATCGGCATCGAAGACCCTGAGTTTCTGATTGATGCGATGAACGTCGTGCGCTATTTCGTGCCGCACGTCATGTGTCTCGCCAACTCGTCGCCGTTCTGGATGGGCCGCGAGACGGGGCTGATGTCGTATCGCTCGATTGTGTTCCGCAACTTCCCGCGCACGGGCATCCCGCCCGAGTTCGCGTCGCGCGCCGCGTTCGATCGCTTTCTCGACACACTCGTGCGCACGCACTGTATTCCTGACGGCAGCAAGATTTGGTGGGACGTGCGACCCAACGCGAAATATCCGACGCTCGAATTCCGCATATGCGACGTGTGCACGCGCGTGGACGAAGCCATCTGCATCGCAGCCATCTTCCAAGCGATCATCTATAAACTTTGGAAATTGCGCCGCGACAACATGACCTTCCGCGTGTATTCCTCCGCGATGATCGAAGAGAACAAATGGCGCGCGGTGCGCTATGGACTCGACGGCAAACTCATTGATTTCGGCAAAGGCGAAGAGTTCCCCGCGCGCGAGTTGATACACGAGCTGGTGGAATGGTTCATTGGTGATGTGCTCGACGAGTTGGGCAGCCGCAAAGAAGTAGAGTATGCCTATCGCATTCTCGAAGAAGGCGCGAGCGCCGACCGCCAACTGGCCACCTATCGTCGCACGGGCGACCTCAAAACGGTGGTGGATCAAGTGATAGCAGAGTCGGCAGAGGGATTGTAAACAAGCTGAATAGTGAACTTTGAACAGTCAACAGCAGACTTGGCCTGTCCTACTATACACGGTTGACTGTTGACGTTTCACTCGAAATTGACATGGTTGCCCCCCAGTTTCCCCTCGTCGTGCACGCCACGCACGAAGCCGGCGTGAAGGTCGGCGGCATCGGCGCGGTACTGGATGGCTTGCTGGGCCAGCCCGCGTATGCGCGTGCCGTCAAGCGCACGATTCTCGTTGGACCATTCAATCCCGATGAATCGCTCGAAATGGATCGGCTGTACGCGCCCCGCAATCGTTTCAGTGGGCGCTACTCATCACACGACGGCATCTACGATGTGAGCGAAGACGTCGCGCGCGCGCTGACGCAAGTCGAACTCGGCTACCGTGTGCGCTTGCTGTATGGCACGCGGCAGTTTGGCGTGAACACACACGAGCTGCTGCTCGTGGATGCACGCGGCAGCAACCCGCAAGCCACGGACGCTTTCAAGTTTCATCTATGGCAGCGTTACGGCATTGACAGTTACCGCTACCAAAAGTATTCCGAATATAACGATTACATCCGCGCGGCCGAACCAAGTTTCGCAGCACTGAGGGCACTGACGGCGGACGACAGATGGTCGACCGCAGACGAACAGGGAACAGCGAACGACGAACCAACCAACCAACTAACCAACCATCCACCCGCCATCATCCTTGCTCACGAGTGGCTTGGACTGCCGCTTGTGTTCTGTGCCAAGCGACATCAACCCGAATTGTGGCGCACGGTTTTTTATGCGCACGAGACGGCAACGGTGCGCGCAATCGTCGAAGGCAACACGGGACATGACACGCGCTTTTACAACGCGATGTTCGCCGCGCGCGATTATGGTTTGTATCTGGGCGACGTATTTGGCGACTGGTACGATTTTTTCAAACACGCTCTCGTCATAGCAGCCGCACAGTGCGACGGCGTGTTCGCCGTCGGCGATCTGATCGTGGACGAGCTGAAGTTCTTGTCGAGCGCGTTTGCGCGGCGCGACATTCCACTCGTCTATAATGGTGTGCCCTCGGCGCACGTGAGCATTGACGAGCGCCGGCAGAGCAAAGAGAAGTTGCGACAGTATGCACGCAACTTATTCGGCTTCACGCCGTCGTGGGTATTCACACACGTCACGCGCTTGGTGTTGAGCAAAGCGCTGTGGCGCGATGTGCGCGTGCTGGAGCAACTGGATCGCCATTTGGCTGGGCGCGGCGAGACCGCGATCCTCATCACGCTGAGTTCGACCATGCCAGCAGGTCGGAGCAGTGAAGACGTGTGGCAGTGGGAAAGCGAATACGAATGGCCCGTGGGCCATCGCGGCGGCAACGGCGACCTGATTGGACTTGAATGGGATTACTACCGCGCGGTGCAGCAATTCAATCGCCGTGCGCGCGCCAGTCGGATTGTACTGATCAACCAGTTTGGATTCAGCCACGACCGCTGCGGCTCGCGCATGCCCGCCGACATGCAGTTCGACGACATTCGACACGGCAGTGACCTTGAATTTGGCCAGTCCATCTACGAGCCATTCGGGATCGGCCAGGTCGAGCCGCTATCGAGCGGCGCGTTGTGCTGCCTGAGCAACGTGTGCGGCTGCGTCGGATTCGTCAGCAAGTCGGGCGGGCTCACATTGCCAAACATTGTGCGCGGCGATTATGTTTCGCTGCCACGCCGCTTTCAAGGCATCGGTTTGGGGCAAATGCTGAACGTCGGCTCGTGGGAGCGAGACTACATCGAAAGCTATCAGGCGAGCATCGTCGCGCAACAAATCGTCGAGCGTCTGCCGCGCGACGACGAGAGCGCGCGTGCGCTGCTCGCTCAAGGTTACGCGCTGAGTCAGCGCATGTCGTGGGAGTGCATCGTTGAAGACGAACTATTACCAGCCTTGGCGCGATTGATTTAGACGTGGTGTGTGGTGCACAGTCCCCAGTATGGTTACGCATCGCACATCACGAATTACGTGTCCTATGCCACAAACTCTTGCCATGATCATGGCGGGCGGCGCGGGCACGCGCTTGTCCGTGTTGAGCGAAGAACGCTCGAAACCCGCAGTGCCGTTCGCGGCCAAGTATCGCATCATTGACTTCACGCTCTCCAATTGCGTGAACTCCGGCATCTATAACATCGCCGTGCTCACGCAGTATCGTCCACATTCGCTCAACGAACACATCGGCATCGGCAAGCCGTGGGACCTCGACCGCGCGCGCGGTGGCGTGCGCCTGCTCCAACCGTATCAGGCGCGCGAAGGCAACATGTGGTACGGTGGCACCGCCGACGCCGTCTTCCGCAATCTCGATTACATCCGTACGCAGCACGCCGATCAAGTGATCGTGCTCTCAGGCGATCACATCTACAAGATGGACTATCGCCCGATGCTACGCTTCCATCAAGAGATGAATGCCGATCTGACGGTCGGCGTGATGCACGTGCCGCTCGAAGAGACTGACCGCTTCGGCATCATGCAGGTGGACGATGAGCAGCGCATCACCGCGTTCTTCGAGAAGCCCAAGCTGCGCGACAAGGGCACGCTCGCTTCGATGGGCATCTACATCTTCGACACCGTAGTGCTCGCCGAGCGACTCGAACTCGGCAGCCGCACGTATCCCGATCTCGACTTCGGCAAGCACGTCATCCCCGAATTGATTGAGGAAGACTATCGCGTGTTCGGCTATGCGTTCGACAACTACTGGGTTGACGTGGGCACGATCCAATCGTATTGGGAAACCAACCTTGCGCTGCTCGCGCCCAATCCGCCGCTCGACCTTTACGATACACGCTGGGTTATTCACACCCAAAGTCAGGAACGTCCGCCGCTGAAAATCGGCTTGCAGGGACAGATTGCGCGCAGTCTCGTCGCCAATGGCTGCACGGTGCGCGGACGCGTAGAGCGTTCTGTACTCTCGCCCGGCGTGTACGTCTCACCTGAAGCCGTTGTGCGCGATTCGATTGTGATGACCGATTCGTGGATTGGGCCCGGCGCAGTATTGGATCGGGTGATCGTGGACAAGGACGTGGTGATCGGCGCGAACACGCGGCTCGGCGACGGCGATGACAATACGCCCAATCACGCGACGCCCGACAGACTTTTCACTGGCATCAGCGTCGTCGGCAAAGGCGCGCACATCCCCGAAAACTTTCGCATCGGGCGCAATGTCGTCGTGCGCCCGAACGCGCGCGAAGAAAACTTCATTCATTGTCACGCTGACATTCACAGCGGCGAGACGGTGTGAGACATGGACACGCTCGCGATGATCATGGCCGGCGGCGAAGGCACGGGCTTGGGTGTGCTTACGGCGACGCGCACCGATGCGGCGCTGCCGTTCGCAGGCAAGTATCGTATCATTGACTTTGCTTTGTCGAACTGCGTGAACTCTGGCATCAGCAACATCGCCGTGCTCACGCAATATCAGCCGCGCTCACTTAACGAACATATCGGTATCGGCAAGCCATGGGACCTTGACCGCGCGCGCGGCGGCGTACGCATCTTTCAGCCGTTTCAGAGTCGGCGCGGCGAGCGTGGCGGGTGGCAGGAAGGCAACGCGGATGCGGTCCGGTTCTTCCTCGATTACGTCGTCGAGCAAGACGCCAACCACGTGCTCATTCTGCCCGGCGATCACATCTACAAGATGAACTACAGCACCCTCACCGCGTTTCAGGTCGCACATGATGCCGACGTGACGCTCGGCGTCCGCACCGTCAGTCCGCACGATGCGCATCGCTTTGGTATGGTTACGCTCGGCGACGGGGCGCGCGTGATGAGATTCGAGGAGAAGCGTGCGAGCTCGCGCAGCACGCTCGCCTCCATGGGCATCTATGTGTTTCGACGCGAGGTACTGCTCGATTGTCTCATGAGTCATCGCGACCTGCATGATTTCGGACGCGATGTGATTCCCATGTTGATGAAGTCGCACCGCGTGTACGCAACGACCTTTCAGGGATTCTGGGATGACGTGGGCACGATTCAGTCGTACTGGGAAGCGAACATGTCGTTGCTCGCCGAAACCCCTATGCTCGACCTATACGACCCCGAATGGATCATCCACACGCGCAGTGAGGAGCTGCCAGCTGCGCAGATTGGCGCACATGCGCGCGTGGATGGCAACCTGCTTTGCGACGGCTGCCGCGTCGAAGGCACTGTCTCGCGCTCGGTGATTTCGCCGGGTGTGCACATCGCAGCTGATGCGGTCGTGCGCGACTCGATCATCATGAACGACAGCATTGTCGGCGCGGGCGCAATCGTGGAACGCGCCATCATTGACAAGCAAGTCGTCATTGGCGCAGGCGCGCATATCGGCGACGGCGACGACAACATGCCGAACCAACACGCGCCGCAGCGACTCAACACCGGCATCACCCTCGTCGGTAAGCGCACGCGCATCCCTGCCAACATTCGCATTGGACGCAACGTCGAGATCGGGCCCAATCTGAATGCGGACGCGTTCGCAAATGCGAACGTGCCGAGTGGAACGAGTATTCTATGACCAATTCGCAAGAACCAGCGCAAGCATTTGTCGAACCGTTCGTGCTTGCGGCACACGGAAATCTTGACACGGTGAAGCTACTGCTGGGCGAAAACCCTGCGCTGCTGAATGTGGCGTGGCAGAAGTTCGACGAGACGGCGCTGCAAGCGGCATCGCACATGGGTCGGCGCGACATCGCCGAGTTTCTGCTAACGGCGGGCGCACCGCTGAATCTGTTCACGGCCGCCATGTTGGGTATGCGTGATACGGTACAAGCAGCCATCGTGTCCGATCCAGCACTCGCATGCGCACGCGGCGTGCATGGCTTCTCGCTCATGTATCATGCCGCGCTGAGTGGCGACGTGGACATCGCAGAGTTACTCTATTCACACGGCGCGGACGATCTCGGCACTGCACTACATGCGGCCGTGCTCAAGCGACACGTGCCGATGGCACGCTGGCTGTTGGAGCATGGCGCGGATACGAGTGCGCCCAACTTCGCGCAGAAGACGCCGCTGCAAGTGGCGCTCGATACGGGGCACGAGGACATGGCTGAATTGCTGCGCGCTCGCGCCGCATCGTCCACATGATTCACAGAAATCAAAGCGAATGCTCTGGGGAGACATCATGTCGAACGCCAAACTCATAACCGTGCTGTGCATCACGAGCGACGTCAAAGGCATGACCTTCATCGAAGAATCGAAGCGGCTCGGCTGCCACACGATTCTACTGACGAAAGAAAAATTTAAGCATGCGCCTGAATGGCCGCGAGCGAGCATAGACGAAGACTTTTATATGCCGACATTGGAGAATCGCGACCACGTCATCAACGCCGTGAGCTATTTGGCGCGCACGCGTGAGATCACGCGCATCGCCCCGCTGGACGATTTTGAGGGCGAGATCGCCGCCGAACTGCGCGAACACCTGCGCCTGCCTGGTCTCGGCATGACTGCAATCCGTAACTTCCGCGACAAGTTGGTGATGCGTGAGCGCACGCGCGAGGCTGGCATCAACGTGCCTGACTTCGTGGGCGTCATCAACTACGAGCGCATTCGCGAGTTCGTGCGCCGCACGCCGCCGCCATGGGTGCTGAAGCCGCGCGGCTCGGCCGGCTCAATGGGCATCAAGAAAATCGAGCGCGAAGAAGAATTGTGGCAGCGACTCGACGAACTCGGCGATGAGCAGTCGCACTTCCTGCTCGAACAGTTCGTCCGCGGCGACGTATTCCATGTGGACTCGGTGGTGTGGGAGCGCGAGATTCAATTCAGCATCGCGCACCAATACGGCGCGCCGCCGATGAGCGTCTCGCACGGTGGCGGCGTGTTCATGACGCGCACGATGCGCCGCGATGCAGCCGACACGCGCGCATTGCTCGACATTAATCGCCAAGTGATCACGGTGCTCGGCATGGTGCGCGGCATCAACCATGTCGAGTTCATCAAGGGTGATGCCGACGGCAAACTGTATTTCCTCGAAGCGGCGGCGCGAGTCGGCGGCGCGAACATCGCCGAGGCGATTGAGTGCGCGGCGGGTGTTAATCCGTGGCGCGAATGGGCGCGCATCGAAGTCGCGCACGCGCGCGGCGAGGCATATCAACTACCGTCGTTACGCGAGGAGTACGCGGGCGTTTTGCAATGTCTCGCGCGCCAGGATCATCCCGACCTGTCGGCTTACAATGACCCCGAAGTGAAGTGGCGCAGCGCCAAGAAATATCACGCGGGGCTGATTGTGCAGTCGCCTGACGTGAATCGGGTCGAGGCACTGCTCAATCAATACAGCGAGCGATTTGGCCGCGACTTCCTCGCGGTGCTGCCGTATATGGAGCGGCTACCGGAGTAGGCGGAAAGCGGAATGCGGTCGGCACACTCGAAGTAGGCAAGTTGGCGGATGTGGTTATCACGTGTACCAACCGATTGGCGGACATTCGCTCGTTGGAGAAGAGTGATAACGTCGTGGTTGTGATGAAAGACGGCAAAGCCGTGAAAGATGTGCGCGATGCCAAGCGATGATGTGCTCGTCATTGGCGGCGGCGGTTTTTACGGCCGCTATGTCGTCGCCGATGTCCTACAACACACGAGCGCAAGCGTCACCATCGCCAGTCGCCGTCCACCCGCCGACTTCGCCGGCAACCCGCGCATAACAACCGTCGCGTGTGATTTGAATGACGACGAACGTCTGAAGCAATTGACGGCAACCGCTCGCGTCGTCGTACATTGTGCCGGTCCCTTTCAATCCTTGCCGTCGGCGTGCCGTCCGCTGCGTGCCGCGATTGAGACGCACACGGATTACATTGACATCGCCGAGGATCGCGAGTTCGCGAGGCGCGTCTCGTCGTGTGCGGACGAGATTGATGCGGCGGGTATCACCGTACTGAGCGGCATCTCGGTCGCGCCTGCCATGGAAGCACTGTTCGCCGCGCTCATGCAGCCGTGCTTCGATGCGCTGCAATCCATCCGCACCTTCGCCGCGCCCGACACACGCAAGCATCGCGGCAATGCGATGTTTCACACGATGTTGTACGGCGTGGGTCGCGCGTTCGAGCAGCCCAGACGCGGCCAACTCGCGCGCGTGCATGGCTGGAGTGAGCCAGAGTGGGTAGAGTTTCCGCCGCCGCTCGGCAAACGCCTGACGTATCTCGTGCTCGAAATGGCGGACCTCGACATTCTGCCACGACTGTTCAACGTCGGCACCGTCGAGTTCAAAGCCGGTAGCGAGCACGTGTGGCTCAATCGGCTGTTGGGGATGGCGGCGGCGATGCGCGCGCGTATGGGTCATCCGCACTGGGAAAACTACACGCGGCTCATTCGCGCATGCTCATGGCTCGTCGGCAGGTTGGGCAGAAATGAAGGCGGAGTGATTTTTGAAATTGGCGGCGTGCGCGCGGGTAAAGCGGCCACCTATCGCATCGCGCTAATTGCGCCGCATGATGGCGGTCTCATTCCCGCCGTGCTCGCCGCGATGGCTGTCCAAGAATTGTTGAGCGGCAGATTGAATCAGCGTGGATTGCTAGCAGTCAAAGGGTGGATTCGTTCAGACGCATTGTTGGATGGCTTACGTGAGCGTGGACTACAATTGTGGTGGAAGCCGCCCGCTGAAAGAGCGTGGCAACCGTTCTCGCTCACTGCGCTACAACAGCACGCGGGCTTGCCGTAAGGCTCGTGAACGATCAGCGCGGGGCATGAGCGACGAGAAGTTTCGTGAGCGCAGCGACGGGGTCATGGAGCACCACTGGTCGCAGGCAGATCGAGCATTCTACCGCCAAGCGAGTGCGGTTGGGCGGGAGAGTTCGCTTTGTCCATTTTCAAAATAATCGTCGCCAGCGGCGGCAGTGTCAGCAGCAGCGAGTACGGCTGTCCTTGCCACGCAAGCTCGTCGGCGGGGACGCCCAATCCGTTGCCGAGATTGCTGCCGCCGTAATATTCTGAATCCGAATTGAGCAACTCGTGGTACTCACCGCGCGCAGGCACGCCGACGCGATAGCCGAAGTGCGGCACGGGTGTGAAGTTGCACACGACCACCACGAAATCTTCTTTGTCCTTCGCGCGGCGCACGAATGCGATGGTGCTTTGTTCCACATCGTGAAGGTCAATCCACTGGAAGCCGCTCCACTGAAAGTCCACTTCGTGCAGCGCCGCCTCGCTCCGATACAACTGGTTTAGGTCAGCCACAAACCTTTGCAGTTGGCGATGGGCTTGCCCTGAGGCTTTTGACGAGTCGAGTAAGTGCCAATCGAGACTGCGCTCCTCACTCCACTCCCGCCACTGGCCAAATTCGCCGCCCATGAACAGCAGCTTCTTGCCGGGATGTGTGTACATGTAGCTATAGAACGCGCGCAGGTTGGCGAACTTCCGCCATAGATCGCCCGGCATTTTGTCGAGCAGTGACTTCTTCAGATGCACAACCTCGTCGTGCGACAGCGGCAGAATGAAGTTTTCACTGAAGGCGTACATCAATGAGAAGGTGATGCGGTGGTGATGGTAGCGACGATAGATAGGGTCTTGTGACATGTAGCCCAGCATGTCGTGCATCCAACCCATGTTCCACTTCATGTCGAAGCCGAGCCCGCCGAGGTATTCGGGATGTGAGACAAGGGGCCAAGAAGTGGACTCCTCTGCCATTGTGACCGCGCCTAGATGCTCGGCGTGCACCAACTCGTTGAAGCGTTTCAAGAAATCAATCGCCTCGAGATTCTCGCGTCCGCCGTACTTGTTCGGCAGCCACTGACCCGGCTGGCGCGAATAGTCGAGGTACAACATCGAGGCGACCGCATCCACGCGCAAGCCATCAATATGATACTTTTCCAACCAGAACAGTGCGTTCGACAGAAGAAAGTTGCGCACTTCTTTGCGCCCGTAATTGAAGATGAGCGTGCCCCAGTCTGGCTGCACACCCATGCGCGGATCAGGGTGTTCGTAAAGGTGCGTGCCGTCGAAGTAATTCAAGCCGTGCGCATCTTTCGGAAAGTGGCCAGGCACCCAATCGAGATACACGCCGATGCCGTTCTGGTGGCAGTGGTCAACAAAATACATGAAATCACGTGGCGTACCAAAGCGACTGGTCGGCGCGTAGTAGCCCGTCGTCTGATAACCCCACGAGCCATCGTAAGGATGCTCGCAGATGGGCAGCAACTCGATGTGCGTGTAGCCCATCTGCTTCACGTAGTCCACGAGCGCGTGAGCCAACTCGCGATACGTGAGCCAGCCCTCGTCCCCACCCCCGACCTCCTCCGTCTGTGACGGTGGACGCAGCCCTCTGCGTCGCCACGAGCCGAGATGCACTTCGTAGATGGCGATGGGTGCGTCAAGCGCGTTCCATCTTTTGCGAGTCTGCATCCAATCGTCGTCACGCCAGTGATAGCGATCAATGTCAAACACGATGGATGCCGTGCTGGGCCGCAACTCGGCATAGAAGACATACGGGTCCGACTTGTCCAACTTACCCCGCATATCAGACGTGAGCACTTCGTATTTGTACGGCGTGCCCTCGTCCAAATCGGGTATGAAGATTTCCCAGATGCCAGCGCCGGCATGGAAGCGCATCACGTTCGCGCGCCCGTCCCAATCGTTGAACGCGCCAATAATGCTGACGCGCCCTGCGTTCGGCGCCCACACAGCAAAGTGCACGCCGCGTACGTCCTCCACTTCCCGCAGGTGCGCGCCGAGTTTTTCGTAACTGCGATAGTGCCTTCCCTCGCCCAGCAGATGCAAATCCAAATCGCTCAGTATCGGCGGAAACGCATATGGGTCGTCGCGTTCGCGTTCCTCGCCGTTCGCCCTCACCTCCAGCAGTTTGTATCTAAAGACCTGCTCGCGATTCGGGAACACGGATTCAAATAGGCCGGCCTCATGCACCTGTTGCATAGGCGTCACGCGCTCACCTTCCATCACGCCCAACGTGCGAGCAAGCGGACGAAACGCGCGAATGACGACCGCCGTTTCGTCGTTGGTCTCGATGACGTGCGGACCCAACACCGCGAACGGATCACGATGATGGCCCGCGACGATGGCGGACATGATTTCGAGTGAGGGTTTACTCATGCTAATCGTGCGCCAGTGTCCGGACGCAGCATGTTACGCGCTTACAACCCATCGCGCACCCGTTCCAGCACCATCCCCGTGCGCGCGGGAATCCGCACGTCACAAATTTGGCCGTTGCTCACGACGCAACTGAGCGCGCTCCACACGTCGCGCAGCACGTCACCGTCGCGCAATACATCGAGGAAGGGAATCGTGACTGTGCGCGCGCTGTCGCCCACGTTGAATGCGACGACGAACAGTTCATCGTCGGTGAAGCGGGCAAACACAAACACAAACTCATTCGAGTACAACGTCTTGAACGCGCCCCAGCGCAGCGCGGGATGCAGGCGGCGCAATGTGATGGCCTTCTTGATGTAGTCGCGCAGGTCTTTGTTCCAATGCGATTCGTCCCAGCACATCGCGCCGCGATTGGCTGGATCACGCGCGCCCATCATGCCGATCTCGTCACCGTAGTAAATACTCGGTGCGCCAGGGTACGTCAGCTGCATCAGCATCGCCATCCGCAGCGATGACTCGTCGTTGCGCGCGATGGTGAGCCAGCGCGCCATGTCATGACTGCCGAGCAGGTTGAGCATGACGCTCGTGATGGCTGGGTCGTAGCGGCGCAGCAGCGTTTCGATCCGTTGCGCGAAGCCGTCTGCATCGGTCGGTTGCGGCTCGCCGTAGCCGTAACTCCACAACGAAGGGTCGCCACGGTTGCCGATGAAGAACTCGATGCACGCTCGCGTCAATTGATAGTTCATCGCCGCATCGAACTGGTCGCCTTGCAGCCAGCGCTCGGCAGGCGTCCAGATTTCGCCGACGATGTACGCGTCGGGGTTGGCCGTTTTCACGACATGTCGGAACTCTTGCCAGAATGCATCGTCGCTGATCTCGTTCGGCACGTCGAGCCGCCAGCCATCAATCCCAAAGTTCACCCAATGCCGCGCGACACTGAAAATATAATCGCGTACCGCGCGTGTATTGGTATTGAACTTCGGCAGTGCCTTCAGGCCCCACCACGCCTCATAGCCGCTTGGCTGATCTTCAGGGTCATAAGCGTAGAGTGGATACGAGCGCACGCGAAACCAATCGAGATACGGCGACTGCTCGCGATTCTCCAGAATGTGATTGAACTGGAAGAAGCCGCGACTAGCATGATTGAACACGCCATCCAACACGACCTTGATGCCACGCCGCTGCGCTCCGTCAATCAACTCACGCAGCGCGGGGTCGCCGCCGAGAATCGGATCAATCTTAAAATAGTCGTGCGTGTGATAGCGATGATTCGCGGCCGATTGGAAGATGGGCGTGAAGTAAATCGCGTTCACGCCGAGATCCACGAGATAATCAAGATGGTCGACGACGCCAAGCAGATCGCCGCCTTTGAAGCCGAACTTGGTCGGCGGCGAGTCCCACGCTTCAAGGTTGGTCGGCTTGGGCACGCGCGTACTTTGCGAAAAGCGGTCAGGGAAGATTTGATAGAAGACCGCGTCGCGCACCCACGCAGGCACGACGATGTTAGTCAATACAGCCTCGCTGTAATGAAATGAAAAACTCGCCAGCGATACGGCGAGTCTTTTCGAAGATGCCCATTGACTTGATTATAGCATTCCGCTCACGCGGCACGCAACGTTTCAGCAATCGCATGCCGCTGTCGTTGAGCGGCAGGACGCATTGCCGCCTACGTAATCTCCGGAAGCATGATGCCTCAGAAAGCGCATCTGACGCTGCTTGACGAGGTTCGCGATGGTTGCGTGCCCAATGTGGGACAAATTGCCCAGCTTGAGCATGTGCGAGAGTTGGGTCTTTCGTCGTACCAAAGAGCGACGCGAGATGGACTTAAGTCGCGTATCGTTTCGATGGCACCGTGCGTTATACTGGCGACCGTATCTTTCGTGTGTATCGTATCGCGCTGGCGCTGCGTTATGCTGAGTGCAGCCGAATGACGCTCGCCACACGCAACCGAGCAGCGCGTTCATCAACAACCAGAGCCTGTGGTAGCGACTGACATTTCCCTGGAGCGTGCGAGGCAGCTCGACGCAAACACCTGGTCGCAGATTTGCGATCAGTTCTATCCGCGCGTGTATGCGTTTCTGCTGACGCGCGTGCGCGATGGCATGCTCGCCGAAGATTTGGCTGCCGATGTGTTCGTGGACGCGCTGCGCGCGATCAGTTCCTACGAAGAGCGCGGCTTTGGGCTGGCGACATGGCTGTTTCGAATCGCACAGAACCGGCTGACTGATCACATTCGGCGCAGCGCCATTCGTACGCGCGACAGTTTGGATACGCTCGGCGAGCATGAGCAAACGACTGACTAGCGCGCGGCAGAGTACGCCGACGAATTCGGCACGCGGCACGATTTGCAAACCGCGTTGTTACAACTATCAGCCCACCAGCGGCAAGTCGTCCACTTGCGATTCGTCGAAGGATTGACGAGCGAGCAAGTGGCAAGCGTGCTCGGTAAATCGGAAGCAGCAGTCAAGATCACGCAGCACCGCGCGCTGAAAAATTTGAAGTAGATCTTATTCCCTTTAGCTAAAGTTGCTTTACAATAGTGGCATGACATGGAAACCAACGAAACTCACACGCGCACAAATGGAAGAACGACGCTTGGCAGGCGGTCGCCTCCTGAAACGGCGTAAACTTTCCAAAGCCCGCAT
>JBBPZQ010000064.1:0-79273 GCA_038198935.1 Anaerolineae bacterium | reverse complement strand
TGTTTCGCCCAACAGATCTTCAGGCTTCTGATACTCTTTCAGTAGTTCGTCTAACAGTTCCGGTCGGATGGTCATCGCTATTCTCCTTCTTTCGGATTATCTGAGTGATGACCATTTACACAAAATCTATGATACCCTCGCGCGGCTGATGTCATTGCGAACATTTGCTGCGAAGCAATCTCCCTCACCGCGAGGAGAGCGCTTCGCTCCGCTCGCAATAACGACTTTGCGAAAGCCCTTCTATAGCCTGTGCGGCAATTTGGCGCACCGCAACACTTCTGCTACCATCTCTATCAGATTCAATACACGGCCTCACGTCGCGCGTGTTCTATCTTCGATACCGAGACCGATTGACGAACGGCTCTCACCTCTCGGGCCTGACTGTAGCAAGGCGTCGCCCCATCGGCTCACAGCGTTGCTGAACCGAATCGTTAATGGCATACGGATTTTCGTCGCTAAACAGTTTGGCTGGGCCATCCACATCAGACGCTTCAGCCCTCAGGAGACATCCAATGGTACGTGTCTTAACTTTCCCCCGCCATACTGCACGACTGATCGGCATTGTGACGTTCGCTGTGTTTCTTTGCATGGTCAGCAGCGCGAGTGCGCAGGTCGCGCCGACGCTGGGCACGGCGGCAAGCTTCGCGGTGCTGGGCGGCTCGACAGTGACTAATACTGGCTTGACGCTCGTCACCGGCGATCTGGGCGTGTCGCCCGGCAGCGCCATCACCGGCTTTCCGCCGGGCATCGTCAACGGCACGATCCACGCCAATGATGCGGTCGCGGCTCAGGCGCAGGCTGATGCCCTCACCGCGTACAATAACCTAGCAGGCCAGGCGTGCAACACCGTCTTGACAGGTACGGATCTGGGCGGCCTGACGCTCACGCCGGGCGTCTATTGTTTTGCCACGTCGGCTCAATTGACGGGCATCCTCACGCTCGACGCCCAGGGCAACCCGAATGCGGTCTTCATTTTCCAGATCGGGAGCACGCTCACTACCGCCAGCAACTCGTCTGTGATCATCATCAATGGCGGTTCAGCCTGCAACGTGTTCTGGCAGGTGGGCAGCTCCGCGACGCTCGGCACAACTACTGCCTTCAAAGGAAATATTCTCGCACTCGCAAGTATCACGCTGAATACCGGCGCAAGCGTGACTGGTCGAACCCTTGCACTCACGGGCGCCGTGACGCTGGATAGCAATGTAGTCTCCATCGCGGGCTGTCTAGCCGCGACCAATACGCCGACGTCAACTGCGACCAACACGCCGACCAACACGCCGACCAACACGCCGACGTCAACTGCGACCAACACGCCGACGTCAACTGCGACCAACACGCCGACCAACACGCCGACCAACACACCCACCAACACGCCGACCAATACGCCGACCGTGACCATCACACCAGGCGGCCCGACCTTGACGCCGACGCCGACGTCAACTGCGACCAACACGCCGACCAATACGCCGACCGTGACCATCACACCAGGCGGCCCGACCTTGACGCCGACGCCAACGCCGCCACCCCCACCACCGCCACCAGCACAAGTGCCAGAAAGTGATACGCTGTTGTTAGTGATCACCGGCCTGGCCGGACTTGCGGGTTATGCGGGTTTGCGGATGCGTGCGCGAAAATAATTCGCTTGACCATGCGCTCTCAACGCCTCATCGCAACCATTAGCATCGGCGGCGGCGCGCTGATCGGATTGGCTCTGTTCGCCGGCACGCTGCGCTGGCTGATGGATTCGTGGCTGACCGATCCCAACTATTCGCACGGCTTCCTCGTTCCATTCATCGCCGCGTTCTTCATCTGGCGCGCGCGTGATGCTTTTCGTGTGCGCCAGCCCAGCACGCTCGGCTTGCCGCTGTTGGCGCTGGCCTTGCTGTTGCATTTGTTTGCCACGCCGCTACGTATCTATCCACTCTCCGCGCTGGCGCTGGTGTTCGGCGTGGCTGCGCTAACGCTGCTCATCTGGGGCGCGCCTGCGCTGCGCGCCAGCCGCTATGCGTTTATCACGCTTGCCTTAATGATTCCCATTCCGTTCATTGATCAGATCAGCCCGACGCTCGAAGCGTTCACGGCGCGCGTCGCCACGTCCTCGCTCTCGCTGGTTGGCACGCCAGCGGTCACGCTAGGCTCACAAGTGCAGTTGTCGTCAATCACATTCGAGATTGGCGCAGCGTGCAGCGGCTTGCGCTCGCTCGCCTCGCTGGTGACGCTGGCGGTGGTGTTTAGTGGCATCGTGGAGGGCCCGCGCTGGGGCAAAGGGTTAATCGTGCTGGCTGCCGTTCCGATTGCGATTGTCGCCAATCTGTTGCGGGTAACGTCGCTCTTGCAGTTCGCGCAGATGTTTGGCGCCGCTGCGGGTTTGGAATACTATCACACCTACTCCAGCCCCGTCCTCTTCCTGATCGCGTTCAGTTTGCTCATTATTTTTGCAAGGGTCGTGCGATGTTCCGAGATTCGATTCGCATAATCAGCGCGCTGGCAATGTTGGGCGCGGCCATGACCGCTTATTGGTTTGTGAATCGCGCGATGCCGCTACCTCCTGTAGATGCCACGACGACGGAGATGAGCACGCCGTATCTGGTGGATGTCGAAGGCTGGTATCAGATCACGCCACAAGAGCGCGCGGTCACCAGCCGCTATGATTTGCGTCTCGCGGCGCTGCCCGCCTCACTGCCGATGCAGATTGGCGGTTGGCGTGGCTCGCCGCTGCCGCCCTCGCCCGACATTGACAAGTGGTTCGGCAACCCCGAAGTGGCGATTGAGCGTCAGTATGTCAACGCGCAGGGCGACGTGATGTGGCTGGCGCTCTTCGGCAGTGCGGGGCGCAAAAGTTTTTACCTGTTCGAGCATACGCCCCAGACGTGCTACCCCGGCACGGGTTGGAACATCTTGCGACAAGACGTCGATCGCATCGCGATTGGCGATGGCGCGATCTTCGCGCAGCGTGGCTTAGCCGCAAAGGACGGGCATCGTCTGCTCGTGCTGTACTGGTACATGTGGGACAACCTCGAACGCGATGCAGAAGGTGGCGTGCTGTCGTTCCGTCTGACCGCGCCGATCCTCAAGGACGAAGCGCAAACCTTGCGCGCCATGAAGGAAGATTTCCTCAATCAGATTTTCGCGCAAGTCCTCGCATGGCGAAGATTCTGAAAATTTTAGATTTTGGATTTTAGATTTTAGATTTGAACGCCCCCAATCTAAAATTTAAAATTTAGAATCTAAAATCCGTTATGCGTCGTCCTCTCCGACTGTTCCTCTCCTGCTTCGCGCTGGCTTTGGTGATCGTCGTTGCGCTCTTCGCGTTCAACTCGCCGCCTGTGCCAATCCCTAACACGCAAGTCAATCCGCTGTGCGCGAATTTTTTCTTGCAGCAGGAAGTCGAAGCATGGAAGAAGGACAAGACGCTGCAAATGGCGCAAGACGCGGGCATCGTCTGGGCCAAGCAACAGTTTGCGTGGGAAGAAATCGAGCCGCGCAAAGGTGAGTTCAATTGGCGCAAGTTCGACGAACTCGTTAGCTTGTTCGAGCAGCACCAGATGGGCATCATCGCGCGCCTCGACCGCCCGCCGCTGTGGGCGAAAAAAGATGCGCGCTTTCGGCAAGGGCCGCCCGACAACCTCGGCGACTTTGGCGACTTCGTGTTCGCGTTCGTGCAACGTTATCGCGGACGTGTGCGCTATGTGCAAATCTGGAACGAGCCGAATTTGTGGAACGAATGGGGCGGTCAGCCACCGAACGCCGCGCAATACCTTGAATTGTTGAAAGTCGGCTACACGCGCGCCAAGCAAGCCGATCCATCGGTGCAAGTCTTGTCCGCGCCGCTCGCTCCCACGCTGGAAGAATCGTCGTTCGCGCTCAGCGATTTAATTTATCTCGATCAGCTCTATCGGCTCGGCGCGCAGAATTACTTCGACATCCTCTCCGCCAACGCCTTCGGTCAGGAATTCGGGCCCGACGATCCACCGCAAGCCAGCGTGCTTAACTTTTCGCGGGTCGTGCTGCAGCACACCATCATGGAAAAATACGGTGACGCGCGTAAGGCGATCTGGATTAACGAGTACGGCTGGAATGCGTCGCCGCCCTTTTTTCCCAAGAGCAGCTTGACGTGGCAGCGGGTCAGCGAAGCGGAGCAGGCGGCATACACCGTGCGCGGCATCCAGAAGGCGCGCGCCGAGTGGCCGTGGGTAGGACCGTTATGCGTTTGGTATTTTCGACAGGTCGGGAACATCTCGCCGCAGCGACCCGATTACTATTTTCGGATAGTTGATCCTGATTTCGCGCCACGGCTCGTCTACGAATCGTTGAAAGCATTTGCGCGCAAGTGAGTCGGTCGCTATAGCTTCGGCGCGGCGTAAAATACTGTAAGCGCGACGGGATGGCTTTTGCCATCTCGTCTGTTTTTGTAGTCCAAACACTGACAACCGCTCGTGTGCAATGCCTACAACATTAGCAACGGCGCGCTGATAGTCAGCCGCGCGTAAAAGGCATACCATGATGAAGGGACAAAAGGCGGGCTGCAGGTGCGGTGCCCAATGTCTTCACTCGATATTCTAAACTTAGGAGTGAATCATGTTAAAAGCCTATGAAGTGATGACCCACGCAGTTGCCACGTGCGCGCCCGATGCGTCTGTGGCCGATGTTGCGACGATGATGCGCGACCGCAACATCGGCGCGGTGCTCGTCCTCGACGACGGTGAGCTGCGCGGAATTGTGACTGACCGCGATCTGACCATTCAAGCATTGACCGGAAACGATGGCGCCTTGCAGCAACCGATAGAAAGATTCATGAGCGCGCCCGTTATCACTGGCGAACCCACGTGGAATCTTGAGAAGGTTGCCGATCTGATGGCAAAGCATCAGGTGCGCCGCCTGCCAATCCTTCAGGATGGCCAACTGGCCGGCATCGTGTCGCTCGGCGATGTGGCACTGCATGTGGATAAGAAACAGGTCGTGGCGAAATCGTTGCAGGCGATCTCCGAACCCGACAGCGCATCGTTCCTCGACCAGATGGGGCGTGGCAGACTCGCGACTAGCGTCATGCTCGCGGCGATACTCACGATGGTCTTCGCCGTCATTGCCATGAATCGTTCGGGCCGATCATTGCCCAAACAATTCACGTCGAAAAAACTTTACAACTCTGCGCGGCAAGCCGTGAACACGGCACGCGACAAAGTGGACGAAGTGGCGCCACGCGAGACCGTGCTCGAGCTGCGCGATCAGCTGCTCTCCAAACTGAGCGACCTTTCCGAGCAGGTGCAGTCGCTCCAGCCACAGCCGAAACACAAACGTCGTTGGTCTTTCTAAGCTCGATGCAGATAAATGCATGGGGACGGCTCACCGTCGTCCCCATGCGCACGCGAATTGCTCCTGACTGCTCCTCACTCGCCCCCTTCCGCGTTCAGAATGTACGACGAAGATCACCATGACACGCAACCAATGGATTCTTTTATTCGTGTATAGCGCCGTCTTCAGCGTGAAGCATTATCCGCTTTCGTGAGGGAGATTGCTTCGTCAGCCCGCAAACTGCGTGGGATGACGAAGCAATGACAAAAGAATTGCACCCATAAGGTAGCATCTTTCAACCCGGAGCGAAGACCCATGAAAACAACAATGCTTCTCACGGCCATACTATTTCGTCAGCGCGCTGTTCGTCGCGGGCTGCGGCGCGACCGCAGCCACCAGCGCAACTCAAGCGACGCCGGCTAGCGCGGGCCAGTCCGCACCGAAAGCGGGCCCGACTGCACCGGCGTCGGCGGGTCAGCGGGTGGCGCAAGCAACTGCTGCGCCGAAGGCGAGTGCGCCGGCGAACAAACCAAACACGAGTTCGAACTGTGCCGCGCTCGATACAGCGTATGGCAATTTCGCGTTCGGCAGTCAGATACTCATCAATTTGCGCGATGATGCTTTCTACACCGCGCTGAAAGAGTCTACGGGAGGACCCGTGCGCCTGATTAGATACCAACGAGCTGCGCTCAGACTTGAACGTGCTGGCGTCGCTGCCGGACCCAACCAATGCTGGCGCGGATAAACCAAGCGATATGGTTCGCCAGTTCCGCCAGCTTCTCGATCTGGTGGACAGCAACATCAAGTCGGGCAAGCCGTTCACAGACGGCAGTGGCAACGGGCAGCGAGCCATGGATCTCGTGGTGTCGCTGCTGATGACCCAAAAAGCGAACGTCGCGTTCAGCGGCGCATTCCGCGACGTGTGCGCGAGTTACACGCCGGCTCCGCGTCCGACCAACACGCCGCAAGCCTACGCAAGCAAAACCAAAGCCGAGTGCGCCACGCTCGATCAAGCCGTCGAGCATTTCATGCCGATGGCTCTCATCGTGCTTGCCTTAACGGATGACGACGCATACGCCATCATCGGCAAACCTGATGCGGAATTCAACATTGATACCGCCGCGCTTCGTTCCGATCTGAAAGTGTTCGGCACGCTGCCGGACATCGCCGCGGTGACGGCGATGTATGATGGCACGCTGAGTCAATTGCTGCCACCGTTCCGGCAGGCACTCGATCAGATAGATGCCAACGTCAAGGCGGGCAGCACGCCGTTCAATGACGGCAGTGGCAACGGGCAAAAGGTGCTCGACCTCGCGCGGCCGTTGCTAGCGCACCTCAACGTGCTGCTGGCTACGAGCAGTGACGTCTGCAAATAGTCGCCGCCGTATTTTGGGTGAGCGCACGCGCTTGCCGCCGACGGTCCCGCGTTCAAGCAGCTGGTCGCGCACGGTTCGCTGCGGATCACGCTGATCGTCTTGTGACAAAGTGCTCTGCTTCACGACAGCGAACGGCGACGTGGACATCGTGGCAACGTGTCCGAGTACGCTGGCCCAAGCACGATCCATGGCAACGATATTGCAGCACGCTCCCACCCTGTTTGGTCGGTCGGTGGGCAGACAAACGTGAGCAAAGCAGAAGGGTATTCGTCTTATGCAGCCAAGTCGTCTGAATCAAACGCAAGCGGAAAATGAATTGTTCGCGTGCGCCAGCACACCATCCGCGCGACCGCATCCGTTTCCACGCTGGGGAAGTGTATGGCTGGCACTGCTGCTCGCGCTCGTCATTGCAAGCGCAAGCCAAGTGCCTTTGGCGCAAGCGGCGCCGGCTGCTGACGCGCCCAGATGGTATATGGATGTCGCCAACCCCAAAACAAAGCTCTGTGTTGGGGAAACAGCCAAATATTTGGTTAAAGCCTACCTCGCCTGGTCTGTCGAGCCAGGGACTGAATTGCCATTATCGGGCGTAAAGATTGAGGCAACCTCGTCGGACAAAAGCGTTGGGACATTTAAGAAGAATTCGGCGATCAGTGGCTTTGACAACGAAGATCTCGTGACGGCTGTCTTTTCCTTTACGGCAAAGAAGCCCGGTAAAACAAATCTATTTTTCGAAGGACTGGTTGACAAGAAGGTCGCGAGTACCTACGTGTCATTCACGGTGCCTGTCACCGTCATTCCTTGCAAGTTCAAGGTGGTCACGACTTCTAAAATGACCGCCAGTTATCCGGGCGGATCTATCAAATTCTTAGGGGTGATCGTTGGCGGGAAAGTAACTGCGGATGAGAACGGCTACTTCACGGGCACAGCGCCCGTGGTTTGGATTTCCACCTCTGTTGTGCCCGGTTGCGGCGCGGTAAACTCGCTTGGAATCAGCAACGTCAAGATGCGAGGCAATCTGAACGACAGCGAGACGCTTACATTAGATCTCAATTACGATCCGGTATCATTCAAGGATGTCGTAAAATGCCGATTTGGCTCTGGCGCTTCAAGCACCTCTATCCAAGCGTCACCGCTGAATGTTGACGTGCCTAGTGCTAATGGGGGAGTGGTCAACCGCAAGCAACAACTGAGCGGAGGGCCCGGCGGAGCAAACGGCTCGGCGCTGGTCTATGTGATCCCAGTGGATGGTGCTAAATGAAAACACAGATGGCACCTCTATCGTCCGAAGGCTCGACAATTATCCTGATGCTGCTGACATTGCTATTCGTTGCATCCGCCTGTCAGGCGACGGATGCTCCTGCCTCCACACAGGCGCCACTTGGCGTTCCCGCCACCACTCAAGCACGCACGCAGGACGCGAGCACTGCTCGTGCGAGTACCCCAGCGCCCACGGCGGCGAGCACTGCTCGTGCGAGCACGCCAGTGCCCACGGCGGCGAGCGCGCAGCCGGCGGTGATCTTCGGTCCCGGCTCGTTTAATTTTACAAAGTCTGCGGCAGGACTGGCGGAGCTATCCGGCTATGAAGCGACGCTGACACTTTCCTTTAACGGCACGTTGGACGCACATTCGCATAAATGGTCGAAGACCTACGTGATGCTCACCACGACGAAACCTGCTGCCCGCCAGTTGACCATCGCGAAAACCGGAGACGTTTCCGACCCCAGCCAAGTGTTCATGGCGGAAGCGAATGGGGCGGCATATGAGCGCCGCGCGGAGAGCGCTTGCATCGCCAATGTGATCGTGGCGGACAACTCGCTTGCGAAACGATTCGAACCGGCTAGATTCGTGGCTAGCGTGATCGGCGCCGATGCAGCCGGCAGCGAAACGATGAATGGCGCTGCCGCGAATCACTACAAATTCGACGAGCGCGCTCTTGGGCTGGCGGGCAGTGCAAAATCTCAAGGCGAGCTGTGGGTCGCTGCCAACGGAGGCTACCTTGTCAAGTATGTGCTGACGACCAAAGGCGGCGCGGATTACTTCGGCGAAGGTACTGAGGGCACGCTGCTTTGGGATTACGAACTGACCCACGTCAATCAGCCAGTCACCATCAACCTTCCGGAGGATTGTCCCGCAGGCCTGGTCAATGCTCCGCTGTTGCCGGGTGCCGCCAATGTCCTGAGAATGCCAGGCGTGCTGACGTTTGATACATCCACCAGTCTGGCAGATGCCGCTGCATTTTATCAGAAACAGATTCCAGCATTGGGCTGGCAAGTTGCCGGCGAACCCGTCATTAATGAAACAGCCGTGCTGTTGGAGTTCACGCAGGGCGATCAGACGATGACGGTCATCATGACACCCGATCAAGGAGTCACGAGCGTTCAGATCGTATTGGCTCGCTAATGCTCGGGCATGAACTTGCCGGTGCCGCTGCCCCGCGCATGTCTGAAGTTGACGTCTGCGCGCGTGCCTGTAGTCCAAACACTGACAGCCAATCTAGATATTTGCTCACACGTAATTCAGCATCGCGCTGATACCTATCTGCGCCCTAAACGGGTATAGTAAGGGTGGGCATGTTGCAGCAATACTAACGATGGTCCGCGACTCGGTTGCCGGTATCGAATTGGCGAGAACAATAGGCGTACCGTCGTCAGAGTAAAACACACATGATCAAGACAAATCATCTGGAGCAATTGAAACCAATCGTTCAGCAAACCAATCATGATCCGCAGGTGCACACCAAGATGCGCCACTGGGCGCAGCGGGTCAAACGGCTGATGTATAGCAAGAGCCAAGTCAGCGCCGGTTTGAGTCGTTTCGTGATTGACGCCGAGATTGAACCTTATCGCGTGTACTACCGACAGCACGGCGCACAGTTGGGTGCAACGGATGAGCAAATGATAACGTGGTTCTACGAGCAGACCGAGTAACACCGCTGGCGCAATCGAAATAGGACCCGGCCCATTTCTTCTGCCTCAATCAAAACATCAACCCATTGGTTCAAGCTGACGATGGCTGGGTAAGACTCAGACAAATGGTTAGCGTGTCACAAGGAACTGCCCGAATGCCGGTTGAGGAAAGATCATCAACTTGTTTGCACTAATCTAGGGCGATTTCAAACGCCATTGGAGAACTTATTTTGATGTTCGCCGAGGAGACCATTACATGACCGAGCAAAGAAGACGTGAGCGATCTATAGGCACGCAGCTGCTCCCATCCGCGAATGACCTTGCGATTGGGGCGGCGGTCGAACGAAGCCTTTCCAATGCTGAAGCAACAACCAGTCGTCGCGTCAACGATTTCGCCGTCACGGTGCGCGACGGACGGGTGGAGTTGCGCGGGCATGTGACGAGCACCGGCGCGAAGCAACAGGTGGAGCAAATCGCCAGCCAGACGTGCGGCGTGTTGAGTGTTGACAACCAACTGGTCGCGGATAACGAACTCGAGAGCGCGGTGGCGCACGTGTTGATCTCCGCCCCCGCGGGACACGAGCAGCGTTTGTACGTCAATGTGCGGCAAGGCGTGGTAGACTTGAGCGGTAGAGCGAGCACTGCCACGGCGCGTGATGATGCAGAGCAATGCGCAGCCACCGTGTCCAATGTGCGCGCCGTCGTGAATCACATGGCGGCGGCGAACGCTGAGAGTGAAGCGGTGCAGCCGCGCGTGGTGCAGCCGCTCATCGGTCAAGAGGTGATTGGCAAAGACATGTCGTTAGGGCGCGTTGAGATGGTGATCATCAACCCGCGCAATCGGCGCGTCAGCGCTATCGTCGTGCATGGCAACTTCCCTGATTGGGAACAGGTCACTCGTCGTATGCTGCCCGACGATATGCCACAGCGGAAGCGTCGCGTCGTGATTCCGATGAGCGCAGTATTTCACGTCAATCATGACGACGTGCTGCTGAGCATCACAGGCGTCGCAGCAGCACATGGCCCTGAATTCGACGCAGCGCTATTCGCGTCCGCTGATGCGAGCTGGCTGCCGCCCTATCCGTACAACGCTGCCGACATGCTGCTCGAACTGCCTGAGGCATCTGCGGCTTGATGCGCACTCTGATTTCATCGGCCGATGTAACGGGTCTGCATTTCGCACCGTGCTGATTGATGGCACTGTTCGTGGTCGAAGAGCATTGCAACAAGCGGCTGGCTGTCATAACTTTTCTACGATAACGAGTGGGACGCACTCATGGGCAAGCAATGAAGCAAGGATAAATTCTATGGATGACGTAGCGCGTAAAGAGTATCAGTCTGCGTGCCGTAATGCCGCCATGTCCATCTTGTTAAGTCAGGCGGACTTGCAGGCGGAAGCTGCTGCGATCGCTCAGCGGTATCACATCGAGCCCACGCTGGTGAGTCGTGATCTTGATCTCATCATCCAAAGCGAGCGGCAAAAAATCAGCGGTGTCTTCAAGTTTGATGACAGCCATCCCACAAGGAGCAGCAATGACGACTAAAACAGACGACATTTTAAATGCGAGCGAAAGCGCTCAGCGCGTGGCTGAACTGGTTCGTAACCGCCTACAGCTGGAAAGTGGCGGCAGTAATCTGAGCGATCTAGATCAGCAACTCACACCATACAAAACGATGTATGTTCGGGCTGGAGCAATCTATGGTGGCAACACGGCGGGTATGCTCAAGTGGTTCGACGAGCGCGCCCAATCAGCCCAGCGATCAGAGCCGCCGCGCGCCAATCAGTTCGTGTACGCGCTCACGCATGACGGTCTCACGCGTGTGTGAGCACGAGATGTTACCCTATCGAATTTACCCCCGTAGTAGGTCGAGGAACAAATGTCTGACGACGTGTCAGGCATTACTTAGCTAAAGGAGCTATGAGCATGGAATCGAAATTGTATGTCGGCAATCTGTCTTACAACACAACCGAGGACGACTTGCGGCAGTTGTTCAGCCAGGCAGGCGAGATCAAAGAGATCGCGATGATCACAGATCGTGACACGCACCAGCCCAAGGGCTTTGGCTTCGTCGAGATGACGACCCAAGCGGAAGCCGAGAAGGCGATCCAGATGTTCAACGAGCACGAGGTGGACGGTCGGAAGCTGATGGTCAACATCGCCCGGCCCAAAACGGAGCGCCGCAACGGCAGTGGCTCACGCCGCTACTAAGCGTAGTCGCTAGCAACGCCGTGCGCTGGCCGAGTGTGCCAGCGCATGGCGTTTATGCCTTCGGCACATGGATCATGAACGGCTGAATGGGCAAGCAGGCTCAATGGAAATTACCAACCTACGCTGGCTGGAGCGCGAACCGACACGCCCGCAATTGGATGAAGCGGACTTGAGCTACAAGTTACACCTCCTGGTTGCAGATCGGTTGGTCACCGCCACCGCCGCCGTATTGCGGCAAGCATCCGTGCGCAGCGCGCGCACCCAGCACAAGCTCAGGTTCGACGTGCCCGGTGCTTTCAATGGACGGCTGTTTGAATGTCGGGTGACCCTCGTTGCCAGCGAGATCGCAGACCCGTTCTGGAAAAACGAGCTTGAGCAGAAGCTGCGCATAGCATGTCGTGAAAACCGATGACGACATGTCGCGTGCTGCGAGCCAAGCCAATGCATCAGCGACACACACAGCCATGTGGTTGAACGATGTTGCGGAACGCGACGCTCAACGAAGTGAAAGGATTTTCAGTATGAACCAGATAGCCTTAGCGGTGGTCTCAGAGCCAATAGCGGGAACCAAAGCGGTGATTGATCGGCGCAGTACGGGCACGATCATGTATAAGGGTCGTGAATCAGACGTCACCTATGTTTGCGGTTCATGTGGCTCACCCCTGATTGTCGGACTCGATGTACAGAAGTTTCACGACATCGTGATCAAGTGCAATCGCTGCAAGTCGTTCAATGCGGTCAATGCCGCGATCCCTGAAAAAGCAATTGAACGCAACGGCGCTGAAGAATAAGCGCCGCGCAACAACTCCGCACGGGCGAGCCATCGTCCACATCCACGTCCCCATCAGGGAGATTACTTTTCCGTCGTGTGCGGTTCGTCCTTATCCTTCATGTTCGCTTGTCCGTTCGAGCGGTCCTGCTCCTGTAATTTTCCCTCAGTTTCTGCCGTCACGGTTTCTTTCTGTTTCCCCGACAGCGGGGGCGCGGATGGAACACTATCAATCGGCAACGTCAGCGCGATGCCTTTGCCCACCACCACGCGCAGAGCCTGCGGCACGATCTCAATGTCCAGCACCCGCTTGCCTTCAGTCACCTCCTTATCCGAGTGCACATCCACGGGTTGATCGGAGCGAATGCGCACGCGCTTGGCGCGGTGGAAAACCACTTTGGGATTCTGGGTGAGCCTGCCATCGGAAGCGGCCATGAAGTAGGCGAGCAGATCGGTCGTGCCCATACCCGCATAGGTCGCGATATCGAGTTGCCCATCATCCATTTTTGCATCAGGCGCAATCATGATGTTCTTGCCGAACAGCGGAGAGTTTGAAACCGTGACGACTTCCGAGTCCACCGCGATGACCTGCCCATCGTCTAACTCGACGGTCACGTGTGTCGGTTGTGAATCGAACAATTTGCGCAACGCTTTGGGCAGCAGATTCCAGCGATGTTTTTCGGCGGCTTGTCCGGCTGGAATGACAATCGCGCTCAGTCCCAGACCGGCCGTCTCCAGAAAATACTCGGACTCGGCTGGATCGCCGGCGCGCACGCGCCCCACATCAATTTCGCGCGTAAGCCCCATGCCGAGCAGCGCACAGGCGTCTTCGACGACGAGCGGAACGCCCCAGGCGCGCGCCAGATTGTTCATCGTGCCGATGGGAATGACTCCTAGCGTCGTCTTGCTGCCGATGAGCTGTAGGCCCACGTCCTCGATGGTGCCGTCACCGGCAGCAACAATTATCAATGGTTCTTTATTCTTGGTGGCCTGTTTCGCCAATGCGCGCACCGCTTTGCCGGAGGTTTTCAAGACGCTTTCCGCGATGATGCCGTGTGCGCGCAGGCGGTTCACGATGTCCTCAAGTTGCAGCGCCCCTTGATCGTTGGTGCCCGCGCTCGGCTTGAAGATCAAGCGCGCGCGGCGCAGCGTGGCGTCTTTATCTTTTATCTGTCCCTCTCCGTCGCCCTGCCCCTTATGCAGGCGGCGCTCCAGTTTGGAAACTTCAACCTCCAACTTCTGGAGTTTGCGCGCGTGCTTCTCAACTTTGGCGCGCTCCGCTTCTAATTTCGTCTGGCGTTCCACGTACAGCGCGCGCGCGTGCTTGAACGCCTTCTTGAGTTGACGGCGCGATTTCTTATTGGATTTCATTTTGATCTGTCGGCTTTCTAGGTTTGACTATCGGTTTTGCACGACTGGCGGATGATGGCAAGTCGTTCACGTGTGTATGTATTGTAACACGTTGGGTGAAGATAGCGGGGGAAGGTGTAACTCGAGCGCCGTCATCAGTTCAGCGTCGAGGTTCTGCTTGATGACAAAATCGTCCGCACCGGCGCGCAGCACTTCGTCACGGCTGACCAAATCGTCGTGGATGGTGAGCGCGATGATGCGCGCGGCGGGTGCTGCCCCGCGAAGCTCTGGAATGAGTGCCAGTCCTGAAGGGACATAGCGCGATAGATCAAGCAGAATGTATTGCGGCTGACAGCACGTGCTAGCCGGATACCCTCGTCGCTTATGCTGGCGATGCTGATCAAAAAGCGAGCGCTGGAGCAGTTCAGAAAACGAACGATAAATTCACGAAAGATATGATGACCGTCAATGATCCGAAGGCTCAGCTTTAAGCTTCGAGGTCGCAGTGCTGTGCTGCCCATACGTCATCCCTGTCTGCGGGCACCCCTTCCGTTGGACTGTTCCATGTTGAGGTGCTGCGTGGCCAGATAATGGACGATGCGGCATATCAATACTTGAAAGGAATTGGACTGCATGTGAAGGTAAGCGGCGCGTTGCCATACGAGCCAAAACGCTTCGCCGACGATCGTTTCACTCACGATGGGATCGCCGAGCGTCTGCACGGCGACCGCCAGTGCGACCGGCGCATGGCGGTCATATAAGACTTCCAGCGCCTCTCGATCCCGCTGTGCTACCCGTTCTAATAACTCTGCCTCATGGTGCATGATGTCTATCTGATCCGAAACTGTATGCTGCGGAACGTAGCGCCGCTCTCGCCCCAGAACAGCCCCCATAGCTTGGAGCGCGCGTGCACCGACTGACGTTTCAGAGCCAAATAGTAGAAGAGGAGTTTTACTTTCTCGGTTGGAAAGGCAGTGACGGGTTCATCGCCGTACAGTATTTGCGGTCGTCCGAACAGAAAAACGCCGAGGACTTTGTGCATTACACGTGCCCACTTCACCTAAAATTCCCTCAACTACTTCACTCAGCAATGAGATATCAGATGCGGAAGGCGCGACTCCAATCGCAGCGCCCGAGCATGGTTGGCAAAGTACGGCTACTTCACCAGCGCATGGCTCGCCTCAGACCTCAGGCTGAACGCGGATCGGGTCAGACACTTTCGAAAGCATGTCCCGATGCATACAGATCAGTTTGACAGCAAACGGTGCCTTTGCCAATAGGGGCATCACCCCATTTTAGAAGGGCACCGGCAATGTGAGCGTGCCCGTACGGAAGGCGAGATGGTGTGTCAGCAGATGGAGTTGTTGCAAGCGGCGGCGAGAGTTCACGGAAACATTGGACGTAACTACTCAGCCTCCCGCAGGTTATTCGGTGCATTGCAGGCAATTAGCTACGGGCTTGAGCGGCTGGTTGTCGCGAGCGCCCCATTTATGAACCTGCGGGAGGCTAGCTGAGTAGTTACCATTTGACCAATAACACACCGCCGAGGGAGGATGCTACATGAGGTGTTTTCAGGACGAGAAGCTACGCGCGCCTACTGCGCTAAATGCGACAACTTTCAGCACTGGATGCGGCATTCGCTTGCAAGACTAAGTGCGGTGCTGACAGCTCGCTGGTTTGTAGGACGAATGCCGACACTCGCGTATCCCCAAGCCTTACAACTTTGTCAGCCTCGCGCTGATAGTCATACGTGATGCCAAGCAGTATAGTCACTACAGACATCGCACGAATTGCTGGTCATGTGATGCAACAAGAACCGACGAGCGGGCAGGTTGATGGCGCCTCGCCAGCCCGCCAGGTCAGGTTTCTCTTCTGAAACGTTGGACTGGCAGAATATTGGAGAAATACATCATGGATTCAACGAAAGACATCCTGCAAGGCAAGTGGCACGAAGTCAAAGGCGGCGTGAAGCAGCAGTGGGGCAAGCTCACCGACGATGACGTCGCGACCCTGAGCGGCAAACAGGAAGAACTCGCTGGTGTATTGCAGAAGCGATACGGCTACGGCAAAGCACAAGCGGAGATGGAAATCAACACCTTCGTGACCGACTTCGATAAGCAGCACACCACGCGCACGGATAGCCATACCAAAGCGTAAACACCGGACAATCGTGCAGTAATGATACGAGGCATCTCGGCTCACGCAGCGGGGATATCCTCAAGGAACTGCCGCGGTTGTTGGCGAGTCAAAGTCAGAACGCTCTCTCGCAACCGCGGCCCAATTGAAACATCGGGAGGAATTCTATGACTATCATCGCATGGTTGGTCGTGGGTTTGATCGCCGGTTGGTTAGCCGGACAGGTCATGAAAGGCAGTGGTTTTGGACTCATCGGCGACATCATCGTAGGCATAGTGGGTGCGCTGCTCGGCGGCTTTCTGGCGGGCGTCTTGTTCGGGGGTGACTACCTCTCGGGCATCAATATTCCCACCATCGTCGTCGCTTTCATCGGCGCCGTCATCCTGCTCTTCGTCATTCGCTCACTTCCAGGCCGCTCGCGGGCTTAAAGATGCGACTATTCGGCGCGACCAAGAGGAAGCGGAGTAAACGGGATAGGGGAGGCGTCGGCAAGCAGTTGACGCCTCCGCACTGACCGCAACGTAACGCCAGAGCTGCTCGAGTCTGCCAGCGGTGCAATTTGGAGAAATCAGTAATGAACAAATTAAACAGCGATGTTTCGCTAAATTTCAGCACCGCCACAGAACGCAGCACGATCACGGCCGTCTTCCCCGATCGCGCATCAGCCAGACACAGCATTGACGATCTGAAAGCCTTTGGGCTGCGCGCCGATCAGATCGGCGTCGCCATGCGTGACCGCCGCCAGCAAGAGCAGTTGATCGCAGATACGGGCATCCGTGCAGTGGACGGCGCAATCGGCGCGGGTGTGCTCGGCGCCCTGCTGGGCATGCAGATACCGGAGAGCGCAGCGGTTCAACAAGAGTCCGAGCAGCGCAAAGGCAGTGTGCTCGTCATGGCTAAGGTTTACGAGAATGTCGCGGAAGCGCAGCGCCTCATCCAGCAGTATGGTGGTCGTCTCGTGAACCGTCTTGAGCAGCCTACGATCAGTGAAGCGCGCGCTGCGTAAGCGCAATACATCCATTTGAGAGTTTAAGGAGACGACATGTCAACCAATCAACCCCCCAATGAATTGGCAGTAGATCGCCGCGAAGAAACGGTGGTCACGCAACAACCGGGCTACGCGGCGACCGAGCAGGTGACACGCGATGTGGCAGCGGAGCGCAGACTCGGTTTGTTCCAGCTCACGCGCATCATCTGGACGATTCTCGGCGTGCTGGAGATTTTGCTGGGCATCCGCTTCGTGCTGCACTTGATTGCGGCCAACGCGAACAGCGGTTTTGCGCAATTTATCTACGGCATCACAGGGCTGTTCGTCGCACCGTTCACCGGTTTGGTCGGCACGCCAACCTCGGGCGGCACAACGCTCGAAGTGACGACGTTGATCGCAATGGTCGTCTATGCTCTGTTCGTCTGGATTATCCTGCGCGTGTTGCCCATCCTGATTGATCGTCCCAGCGCGCGCACCGTCTCACGCACGACTCGTGAGCAGGTGCCGGGCGCCGTCGCCGGCAGCGGTACTGAACGCACAACACACACGATCAACAACGGCTAACCGTCAACATTGATTTCAGAATTGCCACACACGGCAGAGTAGATCAATCCGCCCGAAACACCTGCGAGGGCGTGACAGAAGCACAACGCATTCTGCCACGCCCTCGCTTGTTTTTTTTCGTGACCGTGCCGCAAACCCAGCTTTTCAATTCCACACACGATATAATATGCGGCGAGCAGTATCGAGCCAGATCCGCTAGTGCACCCAGCACCCTCAGCAAACCCATGGAGGATTTATCCAATGCAATACGTTTCCGGTCGTAACCTCATTCGCGTGGCGATCAGCACAGTCATGCTGGCGTTTGTCGTCGCGAGCTATGGATTCACAGAACAGGGTGCGCACGCTGCGCCAGCCAGCCTCATTGAGATCAACAGTCTTGCCGATATCACGCACGTCAGTCCATGCGCAGGGGTTGCCCTCGACTGCACCTTGCGCGACGCGATCAACGTCGCCAATGGCGGTTCGTTCAACAACATTCGTTTCATCTCCTCGTTCAGCGGTGCCACGAATTTTATCTTCCTGAGCACGCCACTACCGACCATTGCGAAAGATGGCACCTGGCTGGACGGCAGCGATAAATTTGGCAACCCGATTGACGTGTTCATTGATGGGCAGTTCGTCGTGGGTCCGATGTTGAAGATCGGCAGCGCCGACAATGTAACCATCTCCAATCTCAAGTTCGGCAACGGCGATCCGAACGACACGGAGATCGCCGTCATCGGCGGGCGCGATACGCGTATCGCGTACAACCGCATCAGCTCGTATTATTTCAGCGACGGGCCTTGCGCGTTCCACGTGCGCAATCCCGGCATCGGCATTCGGGTCGAGTCGGGCGTGACGGGCAACGGCACACCGGGTCAAGGCTCCGCCTACATCTACGGCAACAATATCGGCTGCTCCGGCGATGGCATCAAGATCAAGGATGGCACATTCGTGTATGTCGGCGAGCGCTCCGATGGCACAGCCGACGGTAACTATATCGGTCTCGATAGTGACAGTCATCCGATGTCGAACACGGTCGGCATCAGAATCACCGGCAACTCCAATCGCATCCGCTACAACCAGATCGTGCGCAACAATAATCTGGGCGTTTACTTGACGACGGGGGCGGCGTTCAACTGGGTCGGCACCAATACGATCAGCCAGCAAGGCAACACTGGCGTTCAGTTAGACGGCGGCGCGCACGACAACTTGATCGGCAGTCCACTTGGTGGGCCCATCACGCTCGGCAATCTGATCTCGGCGAATGCGCGTGAAGGCATCTACATTTCCGGCGCGAGCACCCGCTATAACTCGGTGTTCGGCAACCTCATCGGCACGAAAGCCACGGGTCTCGTCGCCGACGGCAACGGCTTGCGCGGTGTCGTGCTGGACAACGATGCAAACTTCAATTTGATCGGCAGTGAGGCTACCGAGCGAAACGTCATTTCGGGCAACGGTGACGATGGTGTGCAGATCATCAATGGTGCACACGATAATGATGTGTCGGCTAACCTGATCGGCGCGAGTGCAACCAGCAGCGGCGAAATCCCCAATGGTTCAAGTGGCGTCGCTATCTTTGCGGGCGCTTGGAACAATACGATCGGCGGCTCTGCCTCCACCAGCGGTAATCTCATTCGCGGCAATTTGGGCAACGGCATCTTCATCGCCGGCAGCACGACCATGAGCAACACCGTGTCAAAGAGCGTCATCGTAAGCAACCGTGCGGATGGCGTGACGCTGCAAGCGGGGACCCACGGCAACGTCATCGGCGGACCGTTCGTGCCGGGTGGCACCGCGTTTCTGAGCAATTACATCTATGCACAGGGCGGCAGCGGCGTTTATGTTGCGAGCGGCTCACACAACAACATCATTAGTTTCACCAACATCATCAGCAATAGCCTGTATGGTGCGCTGTTTGATGGCAGCAACACCGCCGACAATGTCGTTCAAGCCAGTCAGATTGTCATCAACGGCTTAGACGGAATCGGCGAGCGCAACAACGCCGGCAACAATCGTTGGTCACAGCTCAGCACGGCAGCCAACGGCGGACTCGGCATTGACAAGTTCGCAAGCAGTGACAGCACGAACGTTCCCAACGCGCCGTACGCAACGATCACATCCGTCAGCGTCTCGGGCGGAGTCGTGACCGTCAACGGCACGGGCGATGCAACCTTCAACACTGGGCTTGCCTTTAGCACCGTGAAGGTCGAGTTGTATTCTATTGCGCTCGATCCGACAGGCTTCGGCGAAGGCGCCGTCTATCTCGGCGTGGCGACGACCGACGTGAGCGGCAACTGGCAAGTGACGTACTCGGGTAGCACGGTTGGCTGTTACACGGCATTCGAGACACTACGTGGACTGGTCTTGGTTCCATTCAACTACTCGACCGAATTCGGTCCCAACAGTTGTCGCGTCTTCATGCCGCTGATCGAAAGATAGTCGCTCGCGCACAGCACAAGCAAACGGCAGCGCATCAGGATTAAGCCTGGAAAGCAAGCGATCATGGAAATGAACCTCATGTGTGGCCGATGCGGCAAGAGGTGGTCGGTCAAGCTCTGGACGCCCACGGCGATGCACTGTCCCAGATGCGGAAGCGGACAACTGGATAATGCGTGGAGCGTGATCGAGGAACAACAACGCCTCGCCAAGAAGAATGCTAGTGAGGAACGCATGCGTGTGAAGCACGCGAGACAACCGTAGTGAGCAACGAACTGTACAAGCTGCCGGCCGGTGTGAATCTGCCTGCGAAATACAAAAGGACGATCAATAGTCGTCGGTTGTTTGTCGAGGGCGCGTACGACGGGTTCGCCGGACGCGCCATCACTCCAGAGCGTGAAAGCGACATCGTCCGGCGACAGGGCGAGACAGCGTGGCAAGCATACGCAGAGGGACACGCGGCCGGAACGAAGAGCCGAGCGAAGTAGCGCGAAGTTACGGTCAGAGCAGAAACCACCATGCAGGTACCAAGAGATGCCTTGGAAGCTCAGTACGGCACAAAGTTAAAGGCGGAGTGACGCCGCAGTGGAGTAAACTCGCCGACGAGGATGTCGCTGGGTTGAATGGCAAGCAGGGAACTCGTTAGCGCGTTACATGATGACGATGGCAAAAGCGCAGGCAGAGATGGAAATAGACAAATGGCTGTGCCCGCGCGACACTGAGTAAAGCCCGCACACCGGATTGACGGAGCTATGCTAGGCGGCATGACTGCTACGACATAAGCTGTATGAACTTCCGCCGACGCAGGATACCTGCTGCTTAGCTAGCATCCCTTTTCCTCCAATTCATGTTGCGCGAGAACGTTTCCGGCATAACGCCGCACGCGTGCATCCTCGGATGCCGACGAGGTGCACAACGTGCACAAAATTTCGGGCGTGGCCGATTGACGACAACGGGTCTGCGCGATACGATGAGCTTTTTCCATGGATGCCGGTGAACAAGTGACCGCTCATGGCTCGGCATCCAGCAGCGCAAGCGCGCACGCTTCATTTACATTCAAGCGTGCGCCCTCCACCCACCACTCGTCAGAGCGGTCAGCGAGTTGTGTTACTTCCAAGCGTGTACGCAATGTGGCGAGCGCATCCTCATAGGCGGCGCGCTCGTCGGAGCGCAGGGCGATGCCAACGCGCTCGCACACTGACGGTGCCGCCAACAACTGCACCGCGCGCGCCCATTCACCCGCATCGCGGGCCAGCGCACCGAGTCGCCACAGTCGCGCTGCGCGACGTGATGGAGCATTACAATCGCGCGCCCGCCGCACCGATTGGCAAGAGTCAGTTGAAGCAAATCAATTTGACGGATCAGGCAATCGAGCAGGTTATCGCCTTCATGCAGAGCCTGTCGTCGCCGCTCGTCGTGCCGCCCGACCTGCTGGCGATGCCATTGCGGTAAACACACAGGTGGTTAGAGACCGCCCGCTAGCAGGACCGAACCCGCTTTGCTGGTTTGCTGCCCAGTAGCCGTCGGCTCACAGCCGATGGCGTTGACGGATGCCTCTTCAATCATCGCTCGACTCATTCGCATTTCTGCTGCGCGTGTGGAAGACGACCGACACGGTTGGCTGCACAGTCTGGTGCGCGTGGCACGCAAGTCCAAACAGCGCGTCAAGGTATGGCTTCGCTACGCTTGACGCGCTGTTTGCGTTTCTGCTCACACAGACGCAGGGCGCGCCCATGGCGGACCGTAGGGATGTCAGAATCCTTTAAGAAATCTGACATCTGCTCTTGCATCGAAACGCGAAAGTAGATACAATCGCGTCACTTTTCCGAGACGCCGAATGAACTTGAGGAGTTGTGGTGGACACCAAGATACTGATTGTGGATGATGAAGCGCACATTCGGATGCTCATCGAGCAGACGCTCGAAGAGCTGTCCGACCAAGGCGTGGAGATTCTGACGGCGAGCAATGGCGAAGAAGCATTGGCGACGATCAAGAGCGAGCAGCCGAACCTCGTGTTCCTCGACGTGATGATGCCCAAGATGAACGGCTTCGACGTGTGCCACACGGTCAAGCACACACTCGGCATGGCTGACGTGTACATCGTGCTGCTCACGGCGAAAGGTCAAGAGTTGGATAAGCAGAAAGGAAAGGAAGTTGGAGCCAACATTTATCTAACAAAGCCGTTCGACCCAGACCAATTGTTGCAGATATCGCGTGAAGTGTTGGGGCTATAAAAGGAACGACGTGCACTGGCAGTATAGCCCTTACATCATCCCGCAACTCATCTCCACGCTCATCAGCGCGAGCGTCGCCGTCATCGCGTGGCGGCGGCGGGTAGTGCCAGGCGCGTCGGCGCTCGCCGTCATTATGCTCGGCATCAGTCAGTGGTCGCTGGCGACGACATTGCAATGGGCAAGCGCCGACTTCGGCGCGCAATTGTTCTGGTTCAAGTTTCGCTTCTTCGGCACAGAACTGTTGAGCCTGATGTATTTGGTGATGGCGCTGCAATACACGGGGCGCTCACAATTCCTCACGCGCCGCAACCTCGCGCTGCTGCTCGTGATGTCGCTGCTCTCACTCAGCGCGCTCTGGACGAACGACGCGCATCATCTGTTTTTCAGCAGCGCGCAGCTCGTGCAGAGCGGTTCGTTCGCTGCGCTTGACGTGGAGTTGGGGCCCTGGTTCTGGCTGCACACCGCTTATGATTATCTGCTGCTCACGTCTGCACTGCTCATCTTCTTGCGCGCGCTGCTGCGCTCGCCACAATTCTATCGCGCGCAACTCGCAGCCATCATGCTGTCCGCCGTCATGCCGCTCAGCGCAAACATCCTGTTCGTGAGCAACTTGAGTCCGTTCCCGTATTTGGATCTCACGCCGCTCTCCTTCACACTCACGGGCATCACGTATCTGCTTGGCTTCTTCCGCTTGCACATGTGGGACATCACGCCCGCCGCGCGCGACAGCGTGATTGAGAACATGAGCGATGGCATCATCGTCGTCAATGATCAGCAGCGCATCGTGGACCTCAACCCGGCTGCGGCGCGCATCCTCGGCAAGCCAAGTAAGGCCATCATCGCGCAGCCGCTCGTCGCCGTGATGCCACAGTGGTCGCAGTTGAACGATATGGACACATTGGGTCAAACAGACTTGACGCTGCCCGCGCCCGATGGCACGCCGCGCGATTACGCACTCCGCATGTCGCGCGTGACGGATCAGCACAATCGGCTGACGGGGCGCGTGCTGATGCTGCAAGACGTCACCGCGAGCAAGCAGAGCGAAGCCAAGTTGCGTTTAAGTCAGGCGCGCTTTGAAGACATGGCTGCCAATATCACGGACTCGTACTACGAAGCCGACTTGACGGGTGTGGTCACGTTCGCCAACGCTGCATTCTGCCGCGCATTGGAGCGCGCGCAGTCAGAGTTGGAGGGCCATCACTTCCGTCACGTCGTGGATCGGCAGGATGCGCGCCACATCATAGATGCGTTCAGCCGTGTGTATCAAACGGGTCAACCGGTCAAAGGTTTGGAGTATCAGTTCGTGCGCCGCGACAAGACGAAGCGCTTCGCCGATATGTCCATCTCGCTGATGCGCGACGGCGCGGGGCAGCCGATCGGCTTTCGCGGTGTGGTGCGCGACGTCAGCGAGCGCAAGCAGGTGGAAGCGGAACTGCGGCAAGCGCGCACCGATGCTGAAGCGGCCAGCCAAGCGAAGGGCGCATTTCTCGCCACCGTCAGTCACGAACTGCGCACGCCGCTCACGTCAGTTATCGGATTCGCCAAACTGATTCAGAAGCGGCTCGACGACGTGATATTTCCCGCCATCACGAGCGACGCCCCGAAGACGCAGCGCGCTGTTAGACAGGTGCGCGAAAACGTGGACATCATCGTGAAGGAAGGCGAGCGGCTCACGACACTCATCAACGACGTGCTCGACCTGTCGAAAATCGAATCGGGCAAAATGGACTGGAAGCTACTGCCAGTCTCCGTGCCCGAAGTCATTGAGCGCGCCATCGCCGCGACCGCATCGCTGTTCACGCACAAGCAGCTGCCCATCATTCGAGCAGTGGATGATGCGCTGCCCAGCACCGTCGCGACCGTGATCGCCTGATTCAAGTCGTCATCAATTTGCTGTCGAACGCCGTGAAGTTCACCGACACGGGTTCAATCACGTGTCGCGCGCAGCAGCGCGATGGCGAAATCGTGGTGAGCGTGATAGACACGGGACCCGGCATCGCGCCGAAAGATTTGGAGCGCGTGTTCGAGCAGTTCGTGCAGGTCGGCGACACGCTCACCGACAAACCACAAGGCACAGGCTTAGGTCTGCCCATCTGCCGCCAAATCGTCGAGCATCACGGCGGGCGCATCTGGGTCGAGAGCGAAGTCGGCAGAGGCAGCACGTTCAGCTTCACGCTGCCCATTGCGGCGCTGCCAGAAAATGATGAGCAGTTTGGCGTGAAGACGATTGACCGCGCGACATTGATGCGCGATTTGAAAGCGCATATGGGCGCGATGCAGCAGAACGGCACACACGACGGCCGGACGATACTCGTCGTGGACGACGACCCGAACATTCGCGCGCTGCTGCGGCAGGAACTCGAATGCGATGGCTATCACGTGCGCGAGTCGCCCGATGGACGTGACGCGCTAACGCAAATCGAGCAGGAGCAGCCCGATCTGCTCATCCTCGACGTGATGATGCCACAGTTGAACGGCTTCGATGTGGCTGCGCAGCTACGCAGCGATCCACGCACTCTCAGCCTGCCCATCATCATACTCTCGATCATTCACGATGCACAGCGCGGTGCGCGCGTCGGGGTGGACCGCTATTTGTCGAAGCCGATGGATGCGCAACTGCTGCTCAACGAAATCGCGTCACTGTTGAAACAAGGCGCGACACACAAGCGCATACTAGTGATTGATGAGGATGCCGCGACGGCGCAGACGTTGAGCGATGCGCTGCAAGGCAACGGTTACGAGGTCGCCCATGTGAGCAGCCTCGCCGACGGCAGCGAGCAAGCGCTGGCGCTGCGTCCCAATCTCATCATCGCCAACGCCGCGCTCGCGCGCCAACACCATCTGGTGCACACGCTGCGTGTCGAGCGCGGCTTGGAGAGCGCGTACTTCTTATTGTATGAGTGAGCGTCAACTGTGCAGCGCGGCGAACGTGGCCTTCAGGGCATTCATCGCCGCGTGTTCCTCAAGGGTAAGTGTACTTCCGAAAAATGACAGTTTGCCAAAGGAGACCGCATGGACATCAGCAGCACACAAAATGGGCAAGTCACTATCGTCGCCGTATCGGGCAGCATGGACGCGCTGACCGCGCCGCAGTTGACCGACTACTTCAATAAAGAAATTGCCGCAGAGCATCGTCACCTCGTCGCAGACTTGACGAACTTGGAATATACCAGCAGCGCTGGACTGCGTGCACTGCTCAACGCCGTCAAAGAGACACGACAGCGCGGCGGCGACGTGCGCCTCGCGGCTGTGCGGGCCAACGTCAACAAGGTATTCGAGTTGAGCGGCTTGAACAGCATCTTCAAGCATTATCCAACCGTCGAGGCTGCCGTGGCGAGTTTTAGTGGATAGGCACAACATGGGCCGCAACGAAGCAGCAACACTGCCACGACTGTTAGTGCGGCGCGAAACCGAATCGCTACTAAATGCGTTTACGCGCGTTGTGCCCGGCATGCACTTCGCGCTGCTGCTTGCCAATGGCCGCCCCTTTGTCACGTCGGAACATTTCCCCTCCGACGCGCTCGTCACACCAAACGGTCTGACGCACAGTTATCCATTGCGGGCATCCGATCAATCACTGGGCACCCTCGTCCTGCATGGCGCACGCGACGCTGACGCGCTGGCGCGCGCACCGCATTACAGCCTGACACTCTCGCTGACGCAAGCCATCGCGCGGCGCGAGATTGCCGACGAAGCGCTCGAAGGCTACCGTGAAATCAATCTCATGTATCGCCTCAGTGAGACACTGAGCGTCTCACTTGATCCGAAGGCATTGAGTACGGTTGTCCTCACCGAAAGTCAGAACGCGATCAAGGCAAACGTCGGATTGTTGCTGCTGCGCGCGACTCACGACGACACCTGGATTGTGCAAAACAGTTTCGGCGACGCCGCACAAGTTGAAACATTGTTCGCGCTCGCGCTGTCCTCGCTCAAGCCATTGCTGCCAAGCACTCGCCCTGAAATCATTACCGACCTGTCTGAGCAAACAGCGTTCGATGCGTTCTTGTGGGCGCCGATGCTGATGCAAAGCGAAGCACTGGGCGGCATCTTGCTGGCGCGCGCAGCGGGTCAGCCCGTGTTCAGCGCAGGCGATGAGAAGTTGCTGCTGACACTCGCGCGTGAAGCGGCGATTGGCATCGAGAATGCGCGCCTGATTCAGGTCGCGTTGGAGAAGGAACGACTCGACCACGAACTGCGGCTCGCGCACGAGATGCAAGCTAGTCTCATGCCGCGCGCGACGCCGCAAGTGCGTGATTGGGAGTTCGCGCATTGGTGGCAGCCCGCGCGCGAGATGAGCGGCGACTTTTACGATTTCATTCCGCTAGACCAGCAGCTCGATTTCGTGATTGCCGACGTGTCCGACAAGGGCATGGCGGCTGCGCTGTTCATGGCCGTCACGCGCAGCACGGTGCGCGCCAGCACACGCACGACGCGCGCTGCGGCGGAGGCGCTGACGCAAGCCAATCGCGTGTTGTGCGCCGATGCGATTGGCGGCACGTTCGTCACATTGTTCTACGCGCAACTCGACCCGTTTCTCAATCAACTCACCTACGTGAACGCGGGCCACAATCCACCGCTGTTGTGCCACGCCGATGGTCCAGCATTGAGTGAGTTGCCGCGCACGGGCATCATGCTCGGCTTCGACGAGACGTTTCAGTTCGAGCAGCGCAAACTGCGGCTGCGCGCGGGTGACGTGCTAGTGTTCTACACCGACGGCGTCACCGAAGCCGTCAACGCGCGGAAGGAACAATTCGGCGAAGAGCGACTGTACGCACTGGTGCGCGCGCAGCGCGACGAGTCGGCGACGGACTTGCTGCGCACGCTCAAGCAGTCGCTCACGGCGTTCATGGGCGAGACGCCTGCCTACGACGACATCACGCTGATTGTCGCGAAGTGCGTTGCTCCCGAATCAGGAGGTCGCGTGCAGGGACAAGCGGGCACGATGCGGCAGTTTGCATTTTCGGCGGATGCGCAGTTGGAAAGTCTTGCGCTCTTTCGCGAGTTCGTCGAGCGCGCCTGCGCCGATGCGGACGTTCACCCTGACACCTGTTTTCAGTTGTCGCTCGTGGTGGACGAAGCATGCGCGAACGTTATCCAGTATGGCTACGCCGACCTGCCGCGCACGCCCATTGAGTTGACGTTCGCCAACGACGGCGAGCAAGTCGTCATCACCATCGCCGACCGTGCGCGTCCGTTCGCGCCCGAACAAGCGCCCGCGCCCGACCTCAGCAGTGGTTGGGAAGAGCGGCGCGTCGGCGGTTTGGGCTGGCATCTCATTCGCTCTTTGGTGAATGAGGTGCGCTACGAATCGCTGCCCGACGGCCGCAATGTGCTGACACTGGTGAAGCGGCTCGACAAGCGAAGCGATGAAACGCATTAATGGCTTTTGTAATTGGCAATGGCTTCCCTCCAATGTCATTCTGACCCTGAGTGTGCCGAAGGGGAAGAATCGCTATGGTGCTGCTGAGAGGCGCATGTCGTCATGCACTCGACTCGTAGCGGGTTGGGTGCATGACCACATGTGTGTATGACGAATGTCTCAGAGACCGTTCGCTTCGCTCAGGGTGACATTTAGATTTTCACAATCAAGAGGAGTCACATGACTGATGGTGCGAATCCATCAAAACGGGTCGCGCTGGTGATCGGCTCGGGCAGCGTGAAGTGCGCGGCGGCGATTGGACTATACAAAGTTTTGCAGCGCTAAGGCATCGGTCTGGACATGGTCGTCGGCTGCAGGGGCGGCAGCATGTACGCCGCGCTGATGGCGCTCGGCCGAGAGCCGCAGTCCATCGCCGAGATGAGCAGCCGCTTGTGGACGCGCGAGGTCACGTCGCATCGCAACTACAAGGCGCTGCTCAGCGTCGCGCTGCCGCAAGTGTTCGGCTTCAACGAGCGCTTCGGCTTGGTGGACGACACGCACGTGATGCAGCGTCTGCGCGATGCGTATGGCGAGCACACGTTCGCCGACGCGCGCACACCGTTATACATAGCCGCCACCGATTTTATGAGCGGCGAGCAAGTCGTGCTGCGCGAAGGCAGACTAGTGGATGCGATCCGCGCGAGCATCGCCATCCCGAACATCTTCAAACCGCACCGTGTCGGCGAGCGGCTGTTGGTGGACGGCTACTTATCCGACCCGCTGCCGATTGGCGTCGCGATCCGCGAAGGTGCAAACGTGATTGTGGCAATGGGCTTCGAGAGTCCGTACCAATCGCATATCGGCTCGTTCTTGCGTTTCTCGTTTCAGGTCAGCAGCATCATGTCTAACAATTTGCTGAAAGCGAACTTCGCCTTCCACAACCTTGCACATCATTCGGAAGTGATTCTGCTGCTGCCCGACTTCAACCAGCACATTGGCTTATTCGACACGGCCAAGATTCCGTACATCATCGAAGAAGGCGAGCGCTGCGCCGAAGCGCAACTGCCGTACTTGCGGCAATTGTTGGCAATGCCAGCACGGAGCATGGAGACCGCATGACCTCATCGGCAAAGCGCGCACCGCGCGTCGCGCTCGTCATCGGTTCGGGCGGCGTGAAGTGTGCCGCCGCGCTCGGTGTGTGGAAGGTGTTGCAGCGCGAAGGCATCGGCATTGATTTGGTCGTGGGCTGCAGCGGCGGCAGTTTGTATGCGTCGCTCATCGCGCTCGGCTACGAACCCAACAGCGTCGAACAGCTGACGCAGCAGTTCTGGACCGATGACTTGCTGGCGGGCTACACAGCCAACTTGCGCGCGGTGATGACCGGTGAGTTGAAATTCGACGAGCATTCGGGCTTGGTCTCCGACGCGCCGCTGCTTGAGCGGCTGCGCACCGTCTATGCAGAACGCGACTTTGCCGAGGCGCGCATTCCGCTGTACGTCGTCGCGACCGATTTGAAAAATGGCGAGAAGGTCGTGCTGTCCACAGGCAAACTGCTGGACGCGATTCGCGCGAGTCTGGCCATCCCGCTCGTATTTCCGCCGTGGGAAGTGAATGGTCGCTTGCTGATTGACGGCGCAGCATCTGATCCACTGCCTATAGATGTCGCCATCAAAGAAGGCGCGCAGCTGATTCTGGCGCTCGGTTTCGAACTGCCGTACCGCGCGCACATGCGCTCGATGAATCTAGTGCAGTCGCAACTGAACGCGATTTACATCAACAACTTGCTGCACGCGTCGTTCGCCTTTCATAATCTCGCGCACCACGCCGAGGTCATTCCCATCTGGCCCGATTTCGCGAAGCCTGTCGCCAACTTCGACACTCAGCAGTTTGCATACATCATCGCGCAAGGCGAGCGCGCGACAGAGGAGCAGTTGCCATATCTGCGTCGCTTGCTCGCCAGCAGCGCGCTGGGGTGACGGCTGTCAGCGAATCAAGAACGAGTAAACGAATGGGCTAACTGCTCACGGCAGAGTCAAGACAGAACGCTGACGATTTCATCGCGCAGATACGACGCAGATGAACGCTGATTTTTCAAAATGAATCTGCGAAAATCAGCGAAAAATCAGCGTTCATCTGCGTTCCATTGAAACCCGTGAGCAGTTACCACCACTGAAAGGACTGAGCCGTGACGGAACTGACGATGGAGCAAGCGACGACTCGCCCGAAGGTCGCGCTGGTGATTGGCGCGGGCGGATTGAAGTGCGCCGCGTCGTTAGGGTTGTGGAAGGTGCTGCGCCGTGAAGGCATCCCCATTGATCTGGCTGTCGGGTGCAGCGGCGGCAGCATCTTCGCCGCGACGATTGCGCTCGGCTATGAACCCGAAGATGTTGAACGCCTCCTCTACAAAGTTTGGACGAAAGAAAATCTCTCGCGTTATCACTATCGCTCGCTGCTGCAAGTCATCCTGCCGCGCGTGTTCGGCTTTAACGAGACGTTTGGTTTGCTCGACGACCGCGCGTTCATGTCGCCACTGCGCCGCGAGTTCGGCGAGCGCACCTTCGCCGACACGCACATCCCACTCTTCCTCATGGCGACCGATTTGCAGCGCCACGAAAAAGTGATTCTGTGCGAGGGGTCAATTCTGGATGCCATTCGCGCCAGCATCGCCATTCCGATCATCTTCCAGCCGCACGAAGTGGACGGGCGCTGGCTAGTAGATGGTGGACTGTTCGACCCGTTACCGATTGACATCGCCATTCGCGAAGGCGTCGAGTTGATTATCGGCATGGGCTTTGAAGAGAAGGTGAACGCGAAAGCCACTTCGCTGCTCTCACTGCTGTTTCAAATCATCGGCACGTTTGAGAACAATTTGCTCCAGTCCACCTACGCGTTTTACAACATGACACACTACGCCGAAGTCGTGCCCATCATCCAAACTTTTGACCGTCCGATCGGCTTGGCCGACACGCATCTGCTGCCGTACATCATCGAGCAGGGTGAGAAAGCGGCAGAGGAACAAGTGCCGTACTTGCGCCGCATCCTCGCGGCGAGCGCGCAGAATGTGGGCGGCTGAGGCGCATCGAGGATGATGGACTCACACTGCATCGTCATGCAAAATGCAGGTAACCATGAACCGCTATCAAACCCTAGTCGCGCTGCTGAGCGCGCGCGTATGGGCAACCTGCGCAACGCGGCTATACCTTCTTAGTGGATGGCCGAAGACGCGAAGCACTCGACGAACGTACGCGATGAAATGCCAAGCGACGCGCGTACTTTGCATCGTGCAATCACTTTGATTGGAGGGCACGCCCCATGAACGCTCGCACATTTCTCAGCTTGCTCAAACAAACGTGGGACGAGTGGAACGAAGACAAAGCGCCACGACTCGGCGCGGCGCTCGCCTACTACACCATCTTCTCGCTCGCGCCGCTGCTCATCATCGTCATCGCCATCGCGGGCTTCATCTTCGGACAGCAGGCCGTACAGGGCGCGGTGCTCGATCAGATCAAAGGTCTCGTCGGCGAGCAAGGCGCGCAGCTGATTCAGACTGCGTTGCAGAGCGCGCAGCATCCGACGCAAGGACTCGTCGCTACCATCATCAGCGTCATTACCTTGATACTTGGCGCGCTCGGCGTGTTCGGCGCATTGCAGGACGCGCTCAACACCATTTGGGAAGTGCAGCCCAAGCCGGGCATGAGCATCGTCGAGCAAATCAAACTGCGCTTCATGCCGCTCACGCTCGTGCTCGGCACCGGCTTCCTGTTGATGGTCTCGCTGGTCGTCAGCACATCGCTTGCCGCCGTCAGCACCTACTTCGGCGCCCTGCTGCCCGTGCCCGCGTTCATCTTCGAGATCATCAACTTCAGCTTCTCGTTCGTCATCATCATGCTGCTGTTCGCGCTCATCTTCAAGTATCTGCCCGACGCGCACATCTCGTGGCGCGACGTGTGGATCGGCGCGGCGATGACCTCGCTGCTGTTCGTGATCGGCAAACTGTTGATCGGGCTATATCTTGGCAACGCGAGCGTCGGCTCGATTTACGGCGTGGCCGGCTCGCTCGCCGTCTTGCTCGTGTGGATTTACTACTCGGCGCAAATCCTCTTTCTTGGCGCGGAGTTCACGCAAGTCTATGCGAACAAGTACGGCTCGCGCATTCGCCCCGACGCGCACGCGATGGCGATTCCCGAAATGGCGCGCGCGCATCAGGGCATGAACCGCGCTGAACAGCAGCGCGACAAGAAACTGGTCAGCGCCGAAAACAAACCGCCGCGTCGAAAAAAGAAACGCCGCAGATAAAAACAACGGGCGAGGTTTCAAAACCTCGCCCGTCTCACATGGTAGTACGAACGCAGCACGCTGCGCCCTTTTGGGTATTGCGCAACCGCTGTGCGCATCGTCCTCCATTACGGTCGCTCAATCGTCGCACCGCTGCGCGCGACGACAGCATCCGTCGGCGGGCAGTCAATCTCGTTGCTGCCGAGCATCACCTCCGCATTGAACGCCGCGCGGATGCCGTGCGCATCGCCGTTGGGTCCCGCGCGCACGCGCGTGATGCGATTGCCGAACACCTGCGCCATCGAAGAGTCCACGACGTAAATGCTCGCGTCGGCATTGTCGTCGAGCGTGTTCGCACGCACGGTCGCTTCCGACATCTCGGCGATGGAGATGCCACGCAGACCGTTGCTCGTCACACGGTTCAACTCAATCGTCGCACGCGAGTTGTGCAGCACGATGCCCTCTTGCGCGTTCGTGCTGATGGTATTCGCGCGGATGAGCGACGGCGGGCGGCTGACCGTGTTCGCCAACTCGATACCCATGCCATAGGTGCCGAGCGTCTCGCGCACCGTGTTGCCGACGATGGTCGCCGACGCACGCGAGAGCCGAATGCCAGCGAACCACGCAAAACTTACTTGATTGTTCAGCACGTTCACGCCCTGACTCTCTTCGATCAGAATCCCATAGTTGCCGTTCACCACATTCAGATTTTGCAGCGTCACGTTGTTCGCACGCACCGTAATGATCGCGTCGTCGGTGTGATCGGTGCCGATGCGCGTCGCACCGTTGGGTGCGCCGATCAACGTGAGTGGCTTGCGGATGAGCAGCGTTTCGTGATACGTGCCCGGCGTAATGCGGACGATCGCGCCGCCGGGCGCGAAGTTGATCGCGTCCTGAATGGTCGCGTAGTCGTCGGGCACGTGCAGCGTCGGCGGCGAGTGCAGCACGAGCGCAAAGATGAGCAGCAGAGGAATTTGTGTGAGCGGCAGCAGAGCCCCCACCCAACCTCCTCCGTTGTGGACGTGCACCGCAACAGGGGTGAAGCGCAAACCCCCTCCCCTGCGCGGCGGGGGAGGGGTGGGGAGGGGGTCCATTACGCGATGCGCCTGCATGACGAACGCGAGCACGAATAAGCCGATCTCAATCAGGTTGTACCAGAAGTGCAAGTCCGCGCGGCTGAGTTGTGTGAGGATAGGAATCGAGAAGTTCGCCAGATCGAGCACACCGTCTGCGCCGAGGATGCCGGGATGGCCCGACACGCCCTTGCCGAGATACCACACGACGTAAATATAAACGTGCTCGATCTCGTGCCAAATAGAAAAGAGGAACGACGCCCACAGCCATTTGTTCCTGCCGAAGTGCAACAGCAGCGCCGCACCCGTTGCCAAGATCAGCGTGTTCCACCAGAAGTGTACCGGTTCGATGTCAAGTTCGCCGACGATGCCTTTCGCCGTCGCCCAGTCGAGCCAGTGCATCTCGATCACTTGCGCGAGATGCTCGGCGAAGTGCGCAAGTTGAAAGACGACGAGCAACCCGAAAATGGCGAGCACCCCGAAGCGCGTCCAGTCGCCGTGCAGCTTGCGCGCCAGCACGAACAGCCATGGCAGCACGACCAGCGCGGCCGTCGTGACCATGCTCGCGTTGTTCGCCAGTGCGATGAAGCCGAGTCCACACGACAGCAGCGCGCTCGACACGATGAGCGCCGTGTCGGTGTAACAATCGAACACAGCATGGAAGGTGTGAATAGTTTTCATGGCGGCTTGTTCTCCGAACGTGCTTACGCCTCAGACGCCAGTGTGCTCGCAATAGTTCCGAAGCAAGAGGGGTGGCCCGTCGGGCCGCCCCTCTTGCTCATCCATGCAACGATTACGATCCGACCTAACGCGCCAGCCGGTTGGTGTCCGTCGGGGCGCGGCGACTGCGCCCCGACATGGGTTACGATTTCACCGAACCGGCCAGCAGACCTGTGACGAAGTATTTCTGCAAGCTGAAGAAAATGATGAGCGGCACGATCATCGTGAGGAACGCGCCCGCGCTGAGGATGTCCCATTCAGGTCCATAAGTCGAGAGCATGTTGTTGATGCCGACGGTGAGCGGCTGCAGCTTGGGACTCTGCGCGTAAATGAGCGAGACCAGCAGATCGTTCCACACCCACAGGAATTGGAAGATGGTCAGCGCCGCCAGCGCGGGCACCGAGAGCGGCAGCACGATGCGGAAGAAGATGCCGAGGTCGCTGCTGCCGTCAATCTTGGCTGACTCGAACAGATCGCGCGGCAGTCCGGCGAAGAAAGCGCGCAGCAAGTAAATGCCGAACGGCAGACCGTAGGCCGTGTGCGCGAGCCACAGGCCGAGATAGGTCGCGCTGATTTGCAGCTTGGGCAAGAAGTCGGCTTCGACGCCGACCAAGCCGAACAGTCCGCGAATAGGCCCGAGCGGATCGTTGTACAGTTGCAGCACCGGCACGAACGTCATTTGCAGCGGCACGACGAGCAGCGCGACGATCAGCATGAAGATCCAATCGCGCCAGCGAAAACTCAGCCATGCAAACGCATAAGCAGCCAACGCGGCGATGAACACCGGCAGAATCGTCGAGGGTAAAGTGATGATAACGCTGTTCAAGAAGTTCTGTCCCAGCGAATCGGTCGAACCCGTCGGCGTGATGACGCGCTGGTAGTTCGCCAGTGTGAAGCGACCTTGCATGAACGCTTCCCACCAGCCGCTCGACAAGATGTCGCCGCGTTCGCGGAACGAAGTCACGAGCAGTCCAACGGTTGGTACAAGCCAGATCACGCTGATGAGCAGCAACGCGAAATGAACAGGCGCTTTGCTCGTGAACGCGACCAATCGCTCGCCGACGGATTCGCCTTCGTCGGTGCTCGTCAGCGGCCGCGCGACCGCTGCGCCCGCGCTCGCTTGTTGAGTCGTCATCGCAGTCCCTCCTCACGTCTGAACTGCCGCACGTTGGCGATCAAGATCGGCAGTACCAGCAGCATCATCACGACGGCGATTGCGCTGCCGTAGCCGCCTTTGCCGTTCGAAAACGTCTCGATGTATTGTGTGAGCGCGATCACGCGCGCCGAGCCTTGCGGGCCGCCTTGCACGCCGCCCATAATCAAAATGAGGTCAAAAACTTTGATGACGAAGATGATCATCGTCACGACCAGCACGGAGATCGTCCCCGAAATCATTGGCACTTGGATGCGGCTGAAGATTTCCAGCGCGTTGGCGCCGTCCACGCGCGCGGCTTCGATCACATCGGTAGAGATGCCTTTGAGCGCGGCGGAGAGGATGACGGTGGCGAAGCCCGTCTGAATCCATACGGCCGCAATGATGATAGCAAACGTGACGAGCGCAATATCACCCGTGAACGCGAGCGGCTGCCAGTTCGGAATGATGGCGCTGAACAATGCATTCAGCAAACCGATGCGCGGGTCGGGGCTATACATGAACAGCCAGATGATGCCGGCTGCTGTTGCCGAAATGCCGTATGGAATAAAGACGATGGACTTGACCAGCGCCTCATAGCGAACCTTCTCCGCGATAACGGCAATGAGCAAACCCAGACCGATCACCAGCGCTGTGAACAGGAACAGCCAGAGGATGTTGTTGATGACGGTGCCGGTCGGCGGGAAATTATTGCCGTTGAAGAAGTACGGGTCTTGTGTGAACAGGCGGATGTAATTATCCAAACCGACGAAGCGCGTCGGAATGAAGCCGGGCCCGCCGAAGAAACTGAGGCGAATCGTCCAGAGTGTCGGATAGATGAGAAAGACGACGAGGAGGAACAAGGCGGGCGCGACGAAGAACCAGCCAACGGGATTGCGACGAATGCGTTGCATATCAGTTCGTCCCTTCTGAGGTGAGAACGTGCCGATGGTGTAGGGGCGCATGGCCATGCGCCCCTACGACCAACTACCTTAGCGAACTGTGAACATTAGTACGCGCCCTTCGCGAAGTTCTCCAACTCCTGCGCGATGCGGTCCACGTCGCCGGGCTTGCCGACGAGGTCTTGCAGCTTTGTGAACTCGAAGTCGCCGCCCAGCGCGGACGGTGCGAGGTCGGAGCCATCGAACAGGAAGACCTTCGCGTTCGCCAACTGCTGGTACTCTTTGCGCGCCAGCGGGCTGGGGAACTTTGTCGGATCAACCTGCTTGTTCGGCGAGATCGTGTTGGTCGTCGCAAACACGTCCGCCGCTTCCTTGCTGATCAGGTACTGCATGAACTGACGACCTTCGGGCGTGTCCTTGAACATCATCGCCGTGTCGCCGCCGCCGATCACCGGATCGCCAAACTGCGGGTCCACCTGTGGGAACATGAAGAAGTCGATGTCCTTTTCGGGCGTCAGGCTCTTGTTCACGTCGGTGGTCGCGATCACGCCGACGAAGCCGCCCTCGTAGAACATTTCGGCTTTGGCGTTCGCACCGAACACCTGCCCGATGCTGTCCACGAACTGCGTGCCGAGCACGCCCTGCGCGCCGCCGGGCACGTACTTCGGATTGAAGAAGCGCGCAAGCTGGGTCAGCGCCTTCTTCACCGTCGGGTCCGTCCACGCCAACTTGTGCGTCATATGCAGGTCGTTGTATTGCTGTGGGGTCGCGACGCGCGCCATGACGTTTTCAAAGTAGTCGGTCAGCACCCAGCCATCTTTGCCGCCGATGGCGAACGGCGTCTTGCCCGCAGCCGAGTACTTATCGGCAATCGCGAACAGATCATCTAGCGTCTTCGGCGGCTGCACGCCGAGTTGCTGGAAGGACGGTGGCTTGTACCAGAACGTGCTCTTGGAGTTCGCTTTGAACAGAATGCCGACCTGCTTGCCGTCCACCTTACCGAGGTCAATGTACGCCTGATTGAACGACTTTCCGAAATCGTCGTTCGAAATGAATTTGCTCAGGTCCACGAGGTTGCCCGCGCGCGCGAACTCGGCGACTTCGCCGGGTCGAGGGTCGAGCGCGATGTCGGGCGGGTTGCCGCCAGCCACGCGCGTGCGCAGGATCGCGCCCATGCCGCTGCGCATGGACTCATACACGACGGGGATGCCAGTCTTCTTAGTGAAGGCATCCACCACGGCGAGGAACGCTTCGCGCTCGCCGCCGCCCCATGTCGCGGCGACGGTGATGCTCTTGCCGCTGCCCGGCACCGCCGTACCTGCGCGGGTGGGTGCCGTTGTGGGCGCAGTCGTCGCGGCAGTTGTCGGCGCAGTTGTCGCTGCGGATGTTGTTGCCGCTGTGGTTGCGCCGCCGCTCGGCGCGGTGGCTGCGCGTGTGGCGGCCGTCGTCGCGACAGGTGCGGTCGTTGCGGCTGGGGTTGCCGCGGTGCCGCAGGCGGCGACGACGAGTGCCATCAGCACTAAGCCAATGGTGATTAGATTTTTACGTGCCAACATGAACTCCTCCTTCAATGATTGAAATCTGTGTGCATGAAGCGCTGCGGGGGCAAGCCGTGCGGAGCCATCTACCTCCTAAGAACCAAAACGCTCCAATCCAACCGTGCCGATGGATTGGAGCATCGGAACTGCAAGTCACTGAACATTCAGTATACAGCCTAGAAAACAGCGGCGAGGCTGCAACTGGTGCCTAACAAGAAGATTATAGGCAATCGCGCGCGTGGCTGTCAACAAAAAAAGGAGACCACGAGATACGATGACCAAGAAGGTTTAATCTTTCGAAGTGTGCTGCGTGGTTTGCTCTTCGCGTTCAGCCATGATTCTTTTCAGGACAATCACCTTCGCGCGCAATGGTTCGTCAATGACGACCACGACGCCGCGCTCAATCAATTCCTCGCCTGTCAACGCGCCCAACTCGCGTTCGTCCGTCATATCCATCACGCGATAACGCGACGCACGCTCGAGCCACGGCACGCGCAGTTGGAATTGCGGCTCGTGGCTTGCGTCGGGACGGAACAGAAAGATCGGCCCCTCGCCGTGCTCGTCCAAGCGCGCGACGCCATCCCACAACTCGCCCAGTTGCAGCGACTGCGGATTGAACGCGGACGGATGCACGCCGCGTGGCGCGACGCCGTAGCGCATGGTCGGGATGGCGTGTCTGAAGTCACGCGACGATGCGCCGTCGGGCACGGGCAACACATCCGAGACTTGATAAAACTTGTAAAAGTCGCTTTTCGCTCGCTGCGACTTGATCCACGCAAACCATTTTCGATAATATGCGCGCGTCGCGTCGTCGAGTTTGCTCAAGTCGCCCCAGAACAGCGCATGCGAGGCGAGCGCCGAGAACAGACCGTAGCGCGGCGCGTTGGCGTGATCGAGGTGCGTGCCGCCGAAGTTGAGCGTCCACGTCCGCGTCACGCGCCCGCGCTGATAGATCTCGCGGCGCAGGCTGATCTCGTTGGGACTGGCAATGTTGGTGACCCAATTCTGGTCGGCGACTTGAATCAGCGCGAGGTCGTGACCGTCCATCACACCGTACAACTCATAACTCACGTCGAACAGGCACGACGGGTGCCGCCGCTTGAGCTCACGAATCAAATCAAACAGCCGCTCCATGATGCGCATGTGACTGTCGTTGCCTGCGTAATGAAAGTGGTTTGTTGCCCAGCAGCCGTGATTGCGGCTCGGCGTGTACGGATTGCGCACAGCGGTCAGGTCTAACTTCAACAACTCGACGCCGCAGCGCGCGATCACCTCGTCAATTTTGTCGAGAATGAAATCGTAGTACGGCGAAGCCAGACACAGCACGGGCTTGCGCGGGTCGGAGTGGCAGTTGGCTGTGCCGTCGGGTGCGCGCGCAATCCATTCGGGATGCGCTTGCGCGACGCGGCTGTGCTCGTGGACGGTGGCGACTGACATCCACAAACCGAATCTCATGCCGCGCGCGCGGCCATGCTCTGCGATTTCGCTCAAGCCGTTCGGAAATTTCGCGCAGTCGTCGTTCCAGTCGCCCATGTGATCAAACCAGCCATCGTCCACCTGATACGCATCCACGCCCAACTCGGCGGCAAGGTCAATCTGGTGCAGCAATAAGTCGCGATGAATGTTCGTGAAGAATGGCTCCCACGTGTTCACGGTCACGCTGGGCACGCGCGACACATCGCACACGGTCAGTTGCTCGGCGACGAAGCGCGCGTACTGACCGTCAATCACATCCTGCGGAATCGCATTGGCGAACGGCAGGACGAAACTCGCGGGCGTGCGGAACGATTCGCCCGGCGCGAGCACGCGCTCGAAGATGGTTTCCTCGTCGCGATTGAAGCCAACCATGACACGCGACTCGTGCGCGTATGCCTCCATACGCTTGAGTGCGCCCGCTGCCTCGTTCGCGATGATAAAACCTTCGTGATGCTGGGTGTCGTTCACGAGCAGCACGCAGTCGTCCATCGTCACGCTCGCCGACTTCGCGCGGCGCGTCAAGTAGTCGTGCCATACTTCAATCGTCGCGCGTGTGTCGACGATTAAGTTCAAGTCTTCCCAGTTTAGGTTGGCGAGCGTGAGCGGTTCGTCACTGCGGTTCGTGATAACCAATCGCTTTCGGATGACGGGATGCGCGGCGTAAATTTGAAAATGGAGTTGCAGGTCGAGTTGAGGATTTGTGAGGTGGACGATTACGAGCGAAGGTTCGCCATCTTCAATCTCTGTACGTGTGAACTGAAAATCAAGCGCCGTCAGCGGTTCGCTGTTCAGCGCGAGCGAAAACTCGTGCGAGTGCGCGCGCAGGTATTCGCGGCCGCTTAGGCGATTGACGAACGCTGTGGTCACACACGGCTTGCCCACGCGCGCCGAGATGCGCCGTTCGAGTGCGGCGTTGCCCATCACGAGCATGCCATCTTCGAGGCGCGCGTAGGCGGTCATGGTATTTGATTGTACAGCATAGTGACATCACGCAGAGCCGCACATTGTGCATCGTCAATGCGAGCCGAAGGCGAAGCAATCTCGCCCATCGCAACAGGGAGATGGTTTCGTCGGCACATAACGCCTTCTCACCACAAAAAAATGAACAACTTGTGCCTTTGCGTGCTGGGCGTGAGCGACGCACGATTTCACGACGAGGAGCAAGTATACGTCGCTATTCACGCTCTGCTGCGACTGCCATTATTCCAGCCGCAGCGTGAGCGCGCGGCGAAAGGTCGCCGGCCTGAATTTGTCGTTCAGACTGTGACACCAATCGGCGAGCAAGCCAATGCATGGCGCGATGGTCTTGACAGCCGACTCTTGAAACTTGTTGCTCATGTGAGCGCCTGATTCACCGCCTCGACCACCTCACCCAGCGTCACCATCTGCCGTACCGACTCGATGTGCGGATACATGATCGTGTCCTGCTCGATGAACGGCACGCGCTTGCGAATGAGCGCGTATGCGGCGCGCGTGCCGCGTCCGAGCTGCGCGGCCGCGCCGAGTGCTTGCTTGCGAAAGTCCACACCTTGCGCCGCCGCCATCAACTCGACGGCGAGGATGCGCTCCACATTGTCTAACACGCTCAACAATTTCAGTCCAGCCGTCACACCCATGCTGACGTGGTCCTCGACATTGGCCGATGTGGGAATCGTGTCCACGCTGGCGGGATGCGCCAGCACCTTGTTCTCCGTCGCGAGCGCAGCGGCGGTATATTGCGCGACCATGAAACCAGAGTTGAGTCCGCCCGCCGGCGTGAGAAACGCGGGCAGCACGTGCGTGTTGGATGCTTCGTCGGTCAGGCGCATGATGCGCCGCTCGGAGATGTTGCCCAACTCCGCAATCGCAATCGCGAGATAGTCCATCGCAATCGCGAGCGGCTCGCCGTGAAAGTTGCCGCCAGAGATGACGGTGATCTTGCCGTGCGCCACATCGTGTTGCGATGACTGCCCACCTTCAGCGCGCGGCGTAGGGTTGGCGTGTGGCACAGGGTCGTCATGCTCGTCGAAGAACAACAGTGGGTTGTCCGTCACCGCGTTCAGCTCGATCTCGAACGCCCAGCGCGCGTACGCAATCGCATCGCGCGCCGCGCCGTGCACCTGCGGGATGCAGCGCAGTGTGTACGCGTCTTGCACGTTGCGCGATTCGTGCGAGCGCGTGAACTGGCTGTCGCGCAGCAGCGCGCGCAAATACGCCGCGCAATCCTGCTGACGTGGAAATGGGCGCAGGCGATGAATGCGCTCGTCGAAGGCGAGGTCAGTTCCCGCCAATGCTTCGAGGCTGAGGCAGCCCGCGATGTCCGCCGTCTGGCTCAGTCGTTCGGCGCGCACAGTAGCTAATGTGCCCAGTGCGCACATCACCGCCGTGCCGTTCGTGAGCGCGAGCCCTTCCTTCGCCGCGAGCGTGACGGCGCGCAAGCCCGCACAGCGCAATGCCTCGGCGCTTGGCAGCACTGCGCCGCGATACTCCGCCTCGCCTTCGCCAATCAGCGTGAGGCTCATGTGCGCCAGTGGTGCGAGGTCGCCGCTCGCGCCGAGCGAGCCTTTGGATGGAATGACGGGATGCACGCCCGCATTGAGCAGGTCGAGCAATAATTGCAGCGTCTCGACGCGGATGCCGGAGTAGCCGCACGCGAGCGTGTTCGCGCGGATGAGCATGATCGCGCGCGTGGTCGGGATGTCGAAGGGCGCGCCGACGCCGACCGAGTGGCTGTAGAGGATGTTGCGCTGCAACTGCTCAACCTGCTCGGGTGCGATGAGGCGGTCCTTGAACGCGCCAAAGCCCGTCGTGATGCCGTAAGCAATCTCGCCGCGCGCGAGCAACCGCTGCACGCCGTCCGCCGCGCGCTGCACCTTCGCGCGCGACTCGTCGCTCAAGACGACGCGCGGCTCGTTCGCTTTTCCGTAAGCAACGGCGAGTACGTCTTCGACCTTAAGATGTCCGCCCGTCAGTTCGAGCATGCTGGCTCGGCCCAAAGTCTGTTGACAGTGTGGAGGGTTTGGCTATACTGCGAATGGGTCTGTGCGGGACCCAAGTGCTCAGGTTCCGACGATTGCCACTCAATCGTATTATACGGAAATTGTTTCAGCAGAATACAAGTTCTTTGCCCGGCGTGCACCGATTGCGGCTCGCTCAGCGGCACCCAACCATTTGGTGCACGTGCGAATCGCCGAGTCCGACGGGCTGGACGGCACCGCCTCGCTGACGAATGTGCATGGGCCTTAGTGCGGGGCGGCTGATGGCGACTGCTCGTACACAAGGCAGCCACCGAAAGGAAAAGCATGACCGACCGTGATGCTCTCTTTGCAGGCTCCGTTCCGAAGCTATACGACGAGTATTTGGTGCCGCTGATTTTCGAACCCTACGCTGCCGACTTGGTGAATCGGCTGCGTGCGCGCACGCTGTCTCGCGTGCTTGAAATCGCAGCCGGCACGGGTGTGGTCACTCGCGCGATGGCGTCTGGCTTGACCGAAAGTGTCTCCATCGTCGCGACCGATCTCAATCAAGCAATGCTCGACCATGCCTCTGCCGTCGGAACGCAGCGCGCCGTCGAGTGGCGTCGCGCAGACGCGATGCAGTTGCCCTTTGGAGATGGAGAATTTGACGCGGTCGTGTGTCAGTTCGGGGTCATGTTCTTCCCGGACAAGCCCAAAGCCTTTTCGGAAGCGCGCCGTGTGCTCAGACGTGGAGGGGTTTTCATTTTCAGCGTGTGGGATCGCATCGAGGACAACGAATTTGCAGACACTGTGAGCACTGCGCTCGCGTCCATGTTTCCGAATGATCCACCGCGTTTCTTGGCGCGCACACCGTATGGCTATTACGACCGAACCACCATCGAGCACGATCTCATGCGCGGTGGGTTTAGAACGCCTCCCCAGTTCGTGACGGTTGCGGCGCGCAGTCGTGCAAATTCTCCACGCGTGCCTGCGATCGGGTTTTGCCAAGGCACACCGCTACGGAATGAGATCGAGGCACGCGACGCTGCGCGGCTGGCCGAAGTCACCGACGCTGCCGCACAAGCCATCGCGCGGCAGTTTGGAGCAGGCGCCGTGGACGGCAAGATTCAAGCACAGGTTGTGACCGTCGAAACCTGACGGGTACTGCTGTGCGCTTCAAGAACTTTGACCTCGGCGTGCAGAAGGCATAGCGATGGATTGGAAGTACAAGCACTTCCATCAAGAAGCAGTCTTCGACGCCTCACGCGAGCGTGTGCTCGACGCGACGCGTAACGCCACGTCCCACTCGCTCGACGGCTGGCACATCGCAAACCGCAGCGATGGCTTCATAGCGCGCGGGCACAGCGCGGCACACGCAGCGACCGCTACCTTTCACGTCGAGCCCGTCAGTGGCGGCATGAAGGTAGCAGTCGAGTTGCTCGTGGAGCGCGCCAGCCCCATGGGCTTCATGCTGATTGACATTGGCGGATACTACAACGGCCAGATTCGCAAATGGCTGTCCGCCATCGCGCAGCAGTTGGCAAGTACTGACGCCACGCGACGCTAAGATGCTGGTCACCGCGCAAAGCCTTCCGAATGTGGAAGGGCTTTGTGTTTGCTGCGAGGCTCGACCCCCGTGTGGAGTGACAGTCGTCAATCCGCATTTGCCACGCCGAAGATCGGTCGTTTGGATTGACACCTATGACACGCAGAGCGCGACCGCTGACAACCAGAACACTCGCCCGCGCCGTTCGCGAGCTGGTGTCGCTCGACCCCGACCTCGCGCGCATCGCCCGCGACCTCGGTACGCCGCCGTTGTGGGATCGCGAGCCCGGCTTTCAGACGCTTCTTCACATCATCCTCGAACAGCAGGTCTCGCTGTCGTCCGCGCGTGCAGCACTCGATCGGCTGTTGGCAGCCGCGATCCCGCTCACACCCGAACGGTTCCTCACATTGACCGATGCCGAGCTGCGCGCGTTCGGCTTCAGCCGCCAGAAGATGTTGTACGGGCGCTGCCTCGCGCAGGCGCTCGTCGCGCGCACGCTCGACCTCGCGGCGCTCGACGCGATGGACGACGATCAGGTTAGGACTGAGCTGACCAAGGTCAAAGGCATTGGGCGCTGGACGGCGGACATCTATTTGCTGATGGCAATGGGGCGTCCCGACGTTTGGCCCCGTGGCGATTTGGCGCTGGCGCTCGCCGTGCAGCAACTCAAAGAGTTGAGTCACAGACCGACCGAGGAAGAGCTCAGCGCGATGAGCGCTCAATGGCAGTCGTGGAGGTCAGTCGCGGCTAGGTTGTTATGGCATTACTACCTGAGTCACCGTCGAAAGCGACCTTAGCCGAGCGCACGAGCAGCAGAGTCGGCACCATCGCATAACCCGGCACACGCGCGATAGACACCTTGTCGGCGCGTGGCTCCAGCACGCGTTCGACGGCGAAGCCTGCCGCAGTCAACGTGTTCATAAGAGTCGAGAGCGTCCGATGCTGCGCGCCGACCTTGCCGCGCAAGCCCTCTGCATTGCTCGACTGCCAGAAGCCTTCGCCGAAATAATCGCGAATCACGCGCAATGGTTGTCCCTCAGCCGTCGTCAGCCAATCGGCATGGGGCGGCTCGAAACAGGGATGAGGAATGCAGAACACGAACCAGCCTGCAGGCTTAAGCACGCGCCACACGCTCTGCACCGTCGCCCGCAAGTCGGGAATGTCCGTCAGCCCCAGGTTGCACACTGCGCCATCGAACTGCGCAGCGGCGATGGTCGCGATGGCTTGCGCATCATCGTGCACGTATGTGATGCCGAGCCTGTCGGTATCTTCCGCACGCCGCGCCATGGCGAGCAACTCCGCCGAGATGTCCACGCCCACAACGTGCGCGCCGCGTCGCGCCAACTCCCGCGCGATGCGCCCTTGCCCGCAGGCGAGGTCGCAGACGGACAGCCCGCGCACCCCGCCCATTAAGTCAAACAGGTAGCGAATCCCAAAGTTGCCCGCGTGCGACTCGTCGCTCACGAATGCGTCGTACCATGTCGCGATTGAATCGTAAGGTGTGGAGGTCATTTTGCTTTGTGAGTGCGCGCCAGCAGTCGAGCGGACTGCGCACGGCTAACCCGCCACGATTCAGAACGTGAATGTAGAGCATCAATGAAAGGGTCCACTTCTGTTGCGCTCAGTTTGCGCGGATGGCGCAAGTTGTGGAAACGGATGAATCGCCGTATTCAATTGAGATAAGATTCTTCGGTCTTGGACGAATAGTGTTTGAGCCGCAGCAACTCGCGCACTTTGTCGAGGAGTTTGGGTTGCTGCGACATGGAACGCCTCCAATGTGGCACGACATCAAAATGTGTTTGACGGGCGAGTAAGCACGGCTATACTTGCGGTAGATAAGCGATCATGCGGCATTGTGCCGTATAACCTTCCAACGAAGGCGATTATACAGCGAGTATTCAGCATAATCCATAGTTCGGCCTCTATCGCATCCCTAAAGTACGCCTTGTTCCTTTTTGTTCAGTAATTTCACCCGCTCGACAAGTGCTGGTATCTCTCGTACACTTACGACGTGCTACTAACGTAGTGGAGCATGGACATGCCAGACAATCAGCGCCCATACATGACATTACGGCCCATGTTTGAGGAATTGCGTGGCCCGCGTGTGCTACTTCGTCCCTATACGCTTGCAGACGCTCAGGCGCGCCATACCGCCAACGCCGAGTCACGCGATCATCTCCGTCCGTGGGAACCAGAGCAAGCCGCTGCCTTTCACACGCTTGATGAAACGCGCGATTGGATTCTCCGTGTATCCGCCGATTGGCTGTTGAGGAAGCGGTTTTCGATGGGCATGTGGCATATCGAGACACAACGGTATTTAGGTGGCCTTGGGTTACACCCACGCGAGCCGGACGGCTGGTCTATTCCCGCATTTTCGATTGGGTATTGGGTACGAGTTTCGGAGCAAGGCCACGGGTATGTCACTGAGGCGGTTCGGCTGCTTACAACATATGTGTTCGACGTACTCCACGCGCAACGAGTTGAAATTATATGTGATGCGCGCAACACGCGGAGTATCCGTGTTGCCGAGCGAGTAGGATTCGTGCAGGAAGGCCGTTTACGCAATGTATGGCGCTATGCGGATGGGACGCTCGCGGATGAAGTCGTATATGCGCTTACCCCTACCAACACATGGACATATTTGTGCAAGGCCGATGAGCCGTCAATAAAGTAGAAATGATTGTAAAGTATACGAAAGGCCGAACAAGGCGTTGCAGTTGACCGCTTCGCGCGCGAGATCGCCCGTTTTTTAAAGAAGCTTGTGTAGCGCGCTTGCGGCAACTAAAAGCCAATCCGTTACGCCATACCGTTTCAAGCGATTCGAGCAGCCTTTTCACTCTGCAAAGCCCTTCGGATGTCGAAGGGCTTTCGTATTTGAAATCTCCGTGACAACGGATGGGCAACGGATGAACTGAGTTCAACGCCACAATCCGTTCATCGGCTGTGTATCCGTTGTCACCATGTCAAATATTTCTCATTGGTATCTTAACCCCTGCTTTCTCCGCAAACGCAATCGCATCCTCGTACCCCGCGTCGGCGTGACGAATGACGCCCATGCCGGGGTCGGTCGTGAGCACGCGCTCCAAGCGCTTCGCCGCTTCGGGTGTGCCATCGGCGACGATCACCTGCCCGGCATGAATCGAGTAGCCGATGCCGACGCCGCCGCCGTGATGGATGCTCACCCACGTCGCGCCGCCGACGGCATTGATCAGCGCGTTGAGCAGCGGCCAGTCGGCAATGGCGTCGCTGCCGTCTTTCATGCCCTCCGTCTCACGACGCGGCGACGCAACCGACCCCGCGTCGAGATGGTCGCGCCCGATGACGATGGGCGCAGACACTTCGCCGCGCGCGACCATCTCGTTGAAGCGCAGTCCCGCCCGCGCACGTTCGCCGTAGCCGAGCCAGCAGATGCGCGCGGGCAAGCCTTGGAACTTCACACGCTGTTGCGCGAGACGAATCCAGCGCGCGAGCGGCTCGTTGTCGGGAAACAGTTCGAGGATGGCTTCGTCGGTGCGATACAAGTCTTGCGGGTCACCCGACAATACCACCCAACGGAACGGCCCCTTGCCCTCACAGAAGAGCGGGCGAATGTACGCGGGCACGAAGCCGGGATAGTCGAACGCATTGGTTACGCCCGCGTCGAACGCGCGCTGGCGCAAGTTGTTGCCGTAATCGAACACCACCGCGCCACGCTTCTGAAATTCCAGCATCGCTTCGACGTGGCGAGCCATCGCCTGCATGGCGCGCTGCTGATATTCAACCGACGACGCAGCACGCAACACGTTCGCCTCTGCTAATGGCATCTCAGGAACGTACGAGAGCGGATCGTGCGCGGGCGTTTGGTCGGTCACGACATCGGGCGTGACGCCGCACGCGACCAATTCCGCGAACACATCCGCCGCATTGCCAATCAGACCAATCGAGCGCGGCTGCCGCTGCGCCACACACGCCTCAACTTTCGTCATCGCGTCTTCGAGATTGTCCGTCACCTCATCCAAGTAACCCGTCTCTCGTCGCCGCCGCGCGCGCGCGGGGTCCACCTCCACGATCAGCCCGACGCCCTCGTTCATGGTGATCGCGAGCGGTTGCGCGCCGCCCATCCCGCCCAGCCCGGCGGTCAGCACGAATTTGCCGCGCAGTGAGCCGCCAAAATGTTTTTGCGCGAGCGCGCCCAGCGTCTCGTACGTGCCCTGTAAGATGCCCTGCGTGCCGATGTAAATCCAACTGCCCGCCGTCATCTGCCCGTACATGATCAGCCCGTCGCGCTCCCACTGATCGAAGTTCGCTTGTGTCGCCCAGTGCGGCACGATATTCGAGTTGGCGATCAGCACACGCGGCGCATCGGCGTGCGTGCGGAACACGCCCACAGGCTTGCCTGACTGCACGAGCAGCGTCTCGTCGTTCTCCAACTCGCGCAAGCACCTGACAATCGCATCGAAGCATTGCCAGTTGCGTGCCGCGCGCCCGCGCCCGCCATAGACGATCAACTCGTCGGGTTTCTCCGCCACATCGGGATCGAGGTTGTTCATCAACATGCGCAGCGCCGCTTCTTGCAGCCAACCCTTGCAAGAGATGGTCGTGCCGTGCGGGGCGCGGATGATTCTTGCAATTGACACATTTAAGTCCTTATTAACTGGACATTGGCAAATGTTTCGTTTCAAACTGGAATCGAGGCTCAGCGCAGCGGCGCTTTAGTGTTCGCTCGCAATGACGACTCTGGAAAAGGCCCTTTATCCTGGCAGCCTCTATTGACAACGAGATTTACTTGTGCTATCCTTCCATAGGAAGAATAGATAGCGAAAACTGTATGCCGCGTAGAAAAGCAAATCAAGTAGATGAGCTGCTCAAGAACTGGGAAGAAGCTTACAAGAAGGGACTCCTGACCTTTTGGATATTGCTCTTCTTGTATGAACGTCCTGCCTATGCTTACGAAATGAGCGCGGCGATTGCCGAACGTAGCCAGGGCGTTATCTCGGCTGATGAGAATAGCATCTATCGCGCGCTCAATCGCTTTGAAGCACTCGATATCGTGAGCAGCGCATTACGCCAATCCAGTGTCGGACCACACAGGCGCTACTACCAATTGACAGACATTGGCGTAGCCTTATTGAAAAAGTTCATTCAGCGTAACATTCTGATCTTTCAAACGCCGTCCATCGTAGAACGGATGCAAACCATCTTAAACGAAATGGATAATTGACTAGGAGGGTTGACGATGAGCACGGAACCGCTCGCAATGCGGCTTGAAGTTTGGAAGCGCATCCTGGCGCTGTGTATTGGCGTCTGTTTGACCTTACTGTTTCTCGCCTTGACGAGCATCCCTCAAAGTTTGGGGCGAGCCTGGGGCTGGTACATCGTTTGGATTATTTTCCAAACGACAGTCGTACCGCCAGGCTTCATCCTGCTCCTGAGCAAAGGCTGGCGCGCCTGGCCGCTGTCAGAGCGTCTGAACACAGCATTTGGCTATTTGGCTGTCGCCTGGTTGCTCTTTCTCGCGTTCCTGATCAAGTCGAATCGCGATGAAGCTTCTGCCTATGGCGGGCTTGTGACGCTCATGCTTTATGCGCTGGTCATCGGCGCAGCCGTCGTGCTGAGCGCGTCTTACGGGTGGCTGCGGCGAAGTCGGGACACGTTGAATGAAGAGATATTCCCATAGTTTGTCTCGAACGTGGCGACAGAACTCGAACTACACATCACACTCTAAATCATCGCCTCCACTTTTACAACCCGCGCTCGATACTCCGCTGCAAATTTTTCATCGGTTATTGCGCTCAGATTCTCGCGTACGTTGAGGAGCGCGCCCTTGACGGCGGCTTCGGCGAGATAGGTCGCGACGGTCACGTCACTGCGCGCGGACTTCAGACCGTGCTCCATCACCTGCCGCGCCAGCTCGCGCACACGCGCCGACAGTTCCGCCACGCGCAGCGGCACTTCGATAGCGGCGCGCATGGCGTCGTGTATCGCAGTCGCGCGCTGCGCGGAATCTTTCGGCAGTTTGTTCGCGTGCAGCACCGCCTCGAACGCGCGCGCATCGTCCTCGACCGCCGCGTTCAATTGGTCTTTCAATTGCACTGCCTCGCTGCGGATGCGCTCCATCTCGCTCCGCACGGACTGATAACTTTTCTTCGTCGCGGTCAGTCCCGTGTACATCACGAGCAGCGATGCCGCCAGCGCGCCGACGTATGCCGCCGCGCTGCCGCCGCCGGGCGTCGGCGTCGGAGCCGCAAGCTCATCCAAGAACGTGTTGCGGCTCAGTGTTGATTCTTGCTGCGCCAATGCGTCTGCCATGCGCACCTCCAAGACCTGAGCGCGTGAAAAGTTCGCGACTTGCAAATAATATTGCGCCACGTCGAGTAACGCCTGCTGCGGCACGAGCCCGACGATTTCGCTCTCGACGACATGCACGCCGTAGCGCTCCGCTTCACGCTTTACCAGCTCGAACACGCGGAAGAGCGGCGTCTCATCGTACTTGGTCATGTTCATCGAGACCTGCACCATGCCGCGCTCGGCCAACTCGATGCCAAGCGCCTTCACATAGCGCAAGCCGCCATTGGAGAAGCGCACCGCTTTGGCAATCGCCTTGGCCACATTCAGGTCGCGCGTGCCGAGATTGATGTTGAACGCGATCAGCGGGCAGCGCGCGCCGATGGCGACTGCGCCTGCCTTGCCCAACGTGTGCGGACCGAAGTCGGGCGCGCGGTCGGGGTTCGTCTCAATCTCGGCTTTAATGCCTTCGTACTCGCCGCGCCGCACATCGGCCAGATTGCGATTGGCTTCTTTGGTCGCCGCGTCTTCGTAGAGATAAACGGGGATTGTCAATTCGCGCCCGACGCGCTCGCCCAGTCGGCGCGCGATGTTCACGCAATCCTGCTGCGACGCCCCGCTGATCGGGATGAACGGGATCACGTCGGTTGCGCCCATGCGTGGGTGCTCGCCGCGATGTACGTCAAGGTCAATCAACTCTGCGGCTTTCGCGCAGCCGCAAAAGGCGGCTTCCTCGACTGTCTGCGCATCGCCCACGAACGTGATGACGCTTCGGTTGTGGCTCGCGTCCATCTCCTGATCAAGCAGCGTGACGCCATCCACTGAGCTGATGGCAGCTACGATTTGATCAACGACTTCTTTCCGCCGTCCTTCGCTGAAATTCGGAACACATTCGATCAGTTGCTGCATACGCACTCCAGGCCGCATGAAGTACCACAATGGTAGCGTGAGCGTCGCTTCATTTGCAAATGTCTTTCACCACAGAGACGCAGCGGGCGCAGCGAAACACAAAATCTCTGTGCCCTCTGCGCCGCTGTGGTTAATTATTTTTGCTTGTGACGTATGCGTGAATGTGGTATAACGATTGCGCCCGCAGGCTTCAGGGTGCTTGTGCTCCTCCAGCCCGCACATTGGCTTGAACATCTCACCCTCATGCGTCAACTCTCCGAAAATTTATTCCTGTTTGAAGACACCTGCAACGTCTATGTCGTGCGCAGCGCGCATGACGCCGTGTTGATTGATTTCGGCGACGGCGACGTGCTACAGCATCTCAGCACCATTGGCGTGACGCGCGTGACGGATGTGCTAATGACCCATCACCATCGCGATCAGGCGCAGGGCTTGCCGCGCGCGGTCGCGGCGGGCATCAACGTGTGGGTGCCGCACACCGAACAGGATTTGTTCGCCAGCATTGATGCTCATTGGCAGGCGCGCGAGATTTACAACAACTACAACATGCGGCAGGATGGCTACTCGCTGCTCGCATCCATTCGCGTCGCAGGCACGCTGCGCGATTACCAGACGCGCCAATTCGGCCAGCACACCTTCACGGTTGTGCCGACTCCCGGCCACACCACCGGTTCCATTACGCTGTTGTCGCAGATAGATGGCAAGCGCGTCGCGTTCACGGGCGACCTCATCGCCGCGCCGGGCAAGGTGTGGAGCATGGCGGCGACGCAGTGGTCGTACAACGGCGCAGAAGGAGTCGCGGCCAGCATCGCATCGCTGCTCGATCTAAAAGATCGTCAAGCCGACGTACTGCTGCCGTCGCATGGCGAGCCGATGCGCGATCCGCAGGATGCAATGGATTTGCTCGTGTCGCGCTTCCGCCGATTGCTCGACGAGCGCGCGCAGAACCCGCGCCTGTTCTCACTGCGCGCGCAGCCGTACGCGCCGATCACGCCGCACCTGCTGCGCAATCGCACGAGCACGGCTAACTCGTACGTGCTGCTCTCGCACAGCGGCAAGGCGTTGCTCATTGACTTCGGGTATGATTTTGTGACGGGATTGGCGTCGGGATCGGATCGCGCCTCGCGCCGTCCGTGGTTGTACACACTGCCGATGCTGAAGCGCGACTTCGGCGTGACGAGCATTGACGTGGTCGTGCCGACGCATTACCACGACGATCACGTTGCGGGTTTCAATCTGCTGCGTGAGTGTGAAGGCACGCAGGTGTGGGCAGCCGAAAATTTTGCAGACGTGTTGGAGTGCCCATCGCGCTACGACTTGCCGTGTTTGTGGTACGATCCGATTCGCGTGGATCGCGCCTTGCCGCTCGACGAGCCGATCGCGTGGCAGGAGCACACGCTCACGCTGCACGCGCAGCCCGGCCATACTCTGTATGCCGTCGCGATTCAGTTCGAGGTGGACGGCAAGCGCGTGCTGGCCATCGGCGATCAGTATCAAGGCGACGATGGCGCGCAGTGGAATTACGTCTATCAAAATCGCTTCCGCATCGCCGACTACCGAGAGAGCGCGAGTCTGTATCGCGCCTTGCAGCCCGATCTGATTCTATCGGGACACTGGGAGCCGCTGTGGGTCACGCCAGAATATCTCGACCGTTTGCAAGAACGCGGCGAGTCGTTGGAGCGTCTGCACCGCGAGTTGCTGCCGCTCGACGCCGTAAATTTTGATGCCGAAGGCTTCGGCGTATGGCTGCGTCCGTATCAAGTCACGGCGCGCGCCGGCGAGACGATCGTATTCGAGGTCGAGGTGCGCAATCCTTTCGCGCGACAAGCGCAAGCAAGCTTACGCATGGTCGTGCCCGCAGACTGGTGCGCGCAGCCCAATGAAGTTTGTCTATCACTCAGCGCGCGTGAGACGCGCATCACATCGTTCGCCGTTACGCCGCACGGCGCGGCGGTGCGGCGCGCGCGTGTGGCGGTGGACGTGACGATTGACGGCAAGCGCTTTGGCCAGCAGGCGAAGGCATTTGTCACGGTGACGCCATTCGTTGAAGCGAACGGCGATGAATAGCAACCCCGCGAAGCGGGTTTCAAAATTGTTAGCCGTCGGTCAGCGGCGCTTTAGCCTTCTAACCGATGGCGTCGGTTAAACATGAACACCATTTCTTTTATGACCGCGAACTACGTCGCGCGCGAACTCGGTTATCACATGACCGAGTGGGGCGCGGGCGACCGGGCGACGCAGCAACATTACAAACCGATCGCAACTTACCACGAGCGATTGAACGAAGTATTCGCGGAGATTGAAGCGATGGGGTTCGATGCGATTGACTTGTGGCTGCCCTTGCTCCATCCAGAGTGGGCGACAGCCGAGCATGTGAGCATCGCGCAAAATCTTTTACATGAGCACAAGCTGAAGGTCGTCAGCCTTGCAGGTTGGTTCGGCTCGACGCCCGATCAATTCGAGCGCTCGTGCCAACTGGCGCAGACGTTCGGCGCGGCGGTGCTCGGCGGCAATACGAGCGTGCTCGAAAAGGACCGCGCCTTCGTCGCCAATACGCTGCGTCAATATGCGGTGAAACTCGGCGTCGAAAATCATCCGGAAAAAACGCCCGACGTGTTGCTGCGCAAAATGGGACTCGGCGACGCAGACGTCATCGGCGCAGCGGTGGACACGGGTTGGTTCGGCACGCAGGCCTATGACGCCGCGCGCGCGATTGGGGAACTCCGCGAGCGGCTGTTCCTCGTGCATATGAAAGACGTGCGCGAGGTCGGCACGCATCACACCTGCCGCTACGGGGAGGGCATCGTACCGATCCGCGAATGTGTCGAGACGTTGAAGCGCATCGGCTACAGCGGCGTGATCAGCGTCGAGCACGAACCCGAAACATTTGACCCGACGGAAGACGTGAAGGCGAGTTACGCAATGCTGCGCGAGTGGCTAAATCCGACGGCGGACGGCAGACGACAGACGGTAGTTTAGCCGTCAACCGTCCGCCGTCGGATTTAGAAAGGCATTCCACCTTGACTGACTTCCGACTTGGCATCGGCATCATCGGCGCGGGCAACATCGCGGGCCCGTATGCCAAAGACTTGAGCACATATCCCGAACTTGAACTGCGCGGCGTGACCGATCTGCTGCCGGAGCGCGCGCAGCAATTTGCCGCTGAGCACAACTGCCACGCGTACGCGAGCATGGACGACTTGCTCGCCGACGATGCGGTTCAACTGGTCGTGAATTTGACGATCTTCGACGCACACAAGGACGTGACGACGCGCGCGCTCGACGCGAGCAAGCATGTGTATAGCGAGAAGCCGCTCGCGCTGAACAGCGCCGACGCGCACGCGCTCGTCGCGCACGCGCGCGCGAAACATTTGCGGCTCGGCTGCTCGCCGATGGTGTTCATGGGCGAGGCGCAGCAGACCGCGTGGAAGTGGATTCGCGACGGACGGCTCGGCGCTGTGCGGGTCGCCTTCGCCGATGCGCACAACGGCCGCATCGAGACGTGGCATCCCGCGCCCGAACCGTTTTATAAAGCCGGCATCTTGTTCGACGTGGGCGTGTATCCGCTCACCATCCTGACGACGATCTTGGGCCTAGCGCGGCGCGTGTGGGCGCACGGCAAAGTGTTGAAGCCCGAACGCGTGACGAAGAGCGGGGCGCCGTTCCATGTGGACTTGCCTGAATTCGTGTCGCTCGATTTGGAAATGGCGAACGGCACGCTCGTGAAGCTGGCGACCAGTTACTACGTCAGCAGCAAGACGCGGCAAGCGTACGCGATCCAATTTCACGGCGACCTCGGCACGCTCAACCTGTCGAACTGGATGAGTTTTGGCGCGGACGTGGAATTCGCGCCGTTTGACAAACCGTTCGAGTCCGTGCCGCTCGTGCGCGACGCCGAGCGCGGCGTGCGCTGGGGACGCGGCGTGCTCGACATGGCGCTCGCCATCGCCGAAGATCGCCCGCATCGCGCGACGGGTGAGCAAGCGGCGCATGTAGTGGACATTGTATGCGCAGCGACTGAGGCGATGCAATCGAATCGCGCTGTCGAGATCACGTCCTCGTTCGCGCCACCCGCGCCGATGGAGTGGGCAGAGACGACGGACGATTAATGCCCGCAGCGCGCATCCGCGTTTGACGAGACACGCTGAGTGCATGACCTCGCTCGCCGCTCCAGCACATCAATCGAAAATCGTTTGCCGAGTCTTCCGATTGCTTGCGCCCTCGCACCTCGCTTGCCCGTTGGCTGTCGAGACGGATCGCACGGTTTCTCCTCAGCGTTTTACGCCCTTGCTCTTGTATCGCCGCAAACGACAAGTGATGCGGAAAATGCGCGCGCTGGTTGAGGAATGATGTTGGCGATGATATAATCGGGCGTGCAGCATCATGGAGACGTTGCATGCAACCCCTCCACTCGAAAGGATACGATGTTTGGTTTTGGCAAAAAACAATCGGTGAGCGAGGAGCAAGTGCTGAACGCACTGCGCGCGGTGCAGGAGCCGGACCTGCATCGTGACCTCGTCTCGCTGAATATGATTCGCGATCTGAAGATTAGTGATGGCACGGTTAGTTTCAACATCATGCTCACCACGCCGGCTTGTCCGTTCAAGAAAAAGATGCAGGACGATGCGCGTCAGGCGGTGTTGACGTTGCCCGGCGTGAAGCAGGTGAACATCGAGATGCCTGCGGCGATGACGACCGATCAGCGCATTCGCGGGCAGTTGAACATCCCGGTCAAGAACACGATTGCGGTCGCATCAGGTAAAGGCGGCGTCGGTAAGTCCACCGTAACGGTGAATCTCGCCGTCGCGCTCGCGCAGGAAGGCGCAAAGGTCGGCTTGATGGACGCCGACGTGTACGGACCCAACGACCATATCATGATGGGAGTGACCAAGCAGCCGCTCTATTCGCAAGACGGCAAGATTCAACCAGTCGAAGCGTACGGCATCAAGTTGATGAGCATGGGCTTCCTCGTCGAGCCGGAGCAGGCGCTGGTGTGGCGCGGCCCGATGCTGCACAGCGTCGTGCGCCAATTCTTAAATGATGTGGACTGGGGCGAACTCGATTATCTGGTGATTGACCTGCCGCCGGGCACCGGCGATGTGCAGCTCTCGCTTGCGCAAGCGGTGCCGCTCACCGGCGCGGTGATGGTGACGACGCCGCAGGATGTCGCGCTGGCGGATGTGCGCAAGGGTGTGAGCGCGTTCGAGAAACTCGAAGTGCCGATTCTCGGCGTGGTCGAGAACATGAGTTACTTCATCTGCCCGCACTGCGGCGAGCGCACCGAAATCTTTTCATATGGTGGCGGACGCAAAGCGGCGGAGCAATGGGGCGTGCCGTTCCTCGGCGAGATTCCGCTCAACCCCGACATTCGCATCGGCGGGGACGCGGGCAAGCCCATCACCATCAGCAAACCCGAGTCGCTCGAAGCCAAAGCCTTTCACGAATTAGCAAAGCAAGTCGCGTCGAAAGTCAGCGTGCTCAACTTCAGCCGCAAAGCGCCGGGCATCATCGCGGCGGGTGATATTCCGATAATAAAGAGGTGACAGTAGCCAGTAGTTAGTAGTCAGATATTTCAATCCGACTACTAACTACTGGCTACTGACTACCATGCGTGTTCACGTCACCGCCTACGGCGACCTGCGGCGCTATCTGCCCGCCGACGAGCGTGATACTGGCGCAGACGTCGAACTCGCGGACGATGCGACCATTTTGCAACTGCTCGACGTGCTGCATCTCCCGTATCACTCGACATGGCTCGTCGGCGTGAACGACGAGATCGTTGACCTCGACCACGCGCTGCACGACGGCGATGAGATCGAGTTGATGCTGCCGATTGGGGGTGGCAATGAATCGGGTTCAAATTGAAGAAGGTTTTCGTGTGACGGTTCCAACGGACATGCGCTCTGGCTTTAAAGTTGGCGATGAAGTCGTCATCACCTCAGATAGAGCAGGGCGCATTATCCTCATCTCGGAAGAACTGGTTCGCGCGACCTTAGCGCGCACGGCGGGCATGTGGCAAGGACGCACCGACATTCCGAGTGATGGTGTGAAGTACGTCAACCAACTGCGGCGCGGGCGGCGTTTGCGGCGTCTCGGAGTAATGAAGCGTGCGCGTAATTGACACCGACGTTTTGATTGACCACTTTCACGACGTGCAGGCCGCGACTGATTATATTGCGAACGCGTTGCTGTCGGACGGTGAGTTATTCATCTCAACAGTTTCAGTTGCCGAGATTCTCGCAGGAATGCGCGCTGGCGAAGAAGAACGAACCGAAGAACTGTTCACGCTGTTCACAATTTACTCTAGCCGATGAACCTGTCGCGCGTGTGGCTGGCGCGTATCTGAATGAATTCGCGCGCACGCATCGGCTTGATTTGGGTGACGCGCTCATCGCCGCAACCGCTCACCTGCTCGGCGCCGAACTCATCACGCGAAACACAAAACACTATCCAATGACTGACATCGTTGTGCATGTGCCATACGAGCGCGGTCGTACGCGCAGCCAGCGATAAGAAGATTGAGTTGATGCTGCCACATGGTGGTTGGCAGCCCAGAATTCATGTGAGGCATTATGCCTGACGGTCCAATTCGCGAAACGTTTATTAACATCCCCGAGTGGGCGGAAGTCGCGCTGTATCTCGGCTCGCTCGTGTCCGTCGCCGTGCTGGCGTGGGGCTTGTGGCGGCGCATGAAGTTGTGGCAGATCGGCCGCCAGACCCTGCGCGACATGCTAATGCAGGACTGGCTCAAGACGAACGTGCCGCTCGGCATCAAGCAGGTGCTGGTGTATGTGTTCGGGCAGAAGCGATTGGTGCGCAAGGCGTACGCGGGCACGATGCACGTTGGCTTGTTCTGGGGCTTCGTGCTGCTATTCATCGGTACCGCGCTCGCGACGATTGACTGGGACTTCACGCGCCCGTTTAACATTCGCATCCTGCAAGGCGCGTTCTATCTCGGCTACGAGCTCGTGCTCGACATTGCGGGCGTCGCGTTCATCATCGCGCTGGGCATGGCGCTCTATCGCCGCTACGCAAAGCGGCCCACCCAATTGACGTATCGTAAAGATTTTCCCGTCACGCTGTGGTCGCTGCTGTTCATCAGCGTGTCGGGCTTCATCATGGAGGCGCTGCGCATCGCGTTCTCACATCCCGCGTGGGGAGTGTGGTCGCCGGTCGGTTTCGTCATGTCAGGCATGTTCGCGTTCATGCCCGAAAGTTTGCAGCGCGGCTTGCACTTCTCGTTATGGCTCGCGCACTCGGCAGTCGCGCTGGTGTGGATCGCGGTCATCTCGTGGAACGAGAACGCGGAACATATTCTGGTTGACCCCATCAACATCTTCTTCGCGCCGAAGAAGTCGCCGCCGCCGACGCTGGTGCCCATCAACATCGAGGAAGCCGTCGAGAAAGGTTCGCCGCTCGGCGTGAGCAAGATGGAGGAGTTCACGTGGCAGCAGCGGCTCGGCTTCGACACCTGTACGATGTGCGGTCGCTGCGAGCAGGCATGTCCTGCGTTCATGCAGCAGACGCCGCTCTCGCCCAAGAACGTCATTCTCAAGTTGCGCGCGCACATGCACGCGACCCCCACCCCATCCCTCCCCCGTGAAACGGGAGAGGGGGCGGTCACGATGATTGGCAGCGTGATTGACCCCGCCGAGTTGTGGTCGTGCACGACCTGCATGGCCTGCGTGCGCGAGTGTCCGGTGTTCATTCCGATTGTCGACGTCATCATCGACATGCGCCGCAACCTGTCGTTGAGCGAGGGCGCGATTCCCGCGAGCGCGCAGGCCGCCATGCGCAACACGACCAACGCGGGCAACCCCTGGGGACAGCCGCAAGCCGAGCGCGCGAAGTGGAGCGAAGGGCTTGATGTCCGGACGATGGCGGACGCAAAAGAAGTCGAGGTGCTGTACTGGGTCGGCTGCGCTGGTTCGTATGATTCGCGCAATCAGAAAGTGGCGAAGGCCGTTGTAAAATTATTGCAGAGCGCCAACGTGAGCTTTGCCATCCTCGGCAAAGAAGAAAAATGTGTGGGCGACTGGCAGCGGCGCATGGGCGAAGAGTATCTGTTCCAGACACTCGCCATGGAGAACATCGAAACGATCAAGCAGTACAGCTTCAAGACGGTGATCGCACACTGCCCGCACTGCTTCAACACGCTCAAGAACGACTACCCGCAATTTGGCGGCAACTTCGAGGTGATGCACCACTCACAGTTTATCGCGCGATTGATCGGCGACGGGCGGCTGAAGCTGAGCAAGCCGTTAGCCGATCCCAATATCACCTTCCACGACTCGTGTTACCTGGGCCGCTACAACGACGAGTTCGATGCGCCGCGCGATATTATCAAAGCCATTCCCGGCGTCAATTATCACGAAATGGAACGCTCGCGCAGCAAAGGCTTGTGCTGCGGCGGCGGCGGTGGGCAGATGTGGATGGAGCCGTTCGTGCCAAAGGGCGCGAAGAAGGTCAACGCCATTCGCCTCGAAGAAGCGCAAGGCACCGGCGCGAAGACGGTGGCGACCGCATGCTCGTACTGCACGATCATGATGGAAGATGCCGTCGCCACGACAGGTGTGCAAGAGCAGATACGCGTGCGCGACATCGCGGAGTTGGCGCTCGAAGCGCTGTGAGGTGATGCATGTCAACACATTCCCAAGTTGTGCAAGTGAGTTTGACACTTGACCAACTGCTTGAAGCCATTCGGCAGTTGGACGATACAGCGCGCCTGGAAGTGAGTCGGGTATTACGCGAGACTCAAAGCAATACTGATAGTGGTTTAGACAGTCTCATTCGGCATATTGTTGAAGGCGAACCTGCCGATGATATCAGCGATGAAGCAATCAACGCCGAGATTCGCGCTGTTCGTCTCGCCCATCAACAGAAGTAGTCATGCTGAAAATCGTCGTGGATACGAACATCTGGGTGCGGGCATTGTTGCGCGGCCGCGTGACGTTGCCCGTGCTACTCGCTTGGCGGGCAGAATCGTTGTATAGAACTCTCTTGTGGAGCACGAATGAACAATGATGTCGTCGGCGTGCGCTTTCAGCGCGGCGCGACCAAGATTTATTCGTATCACACCGGGAACCTCGTCGGGCAATTGAAACTCGGCGACCATGTGGTGGTCGAAACCAAAGACGGTCAGGACATCGGCAAGGTTGTGATGCTGGGGCCCTTGCGCGGCGGCAAGAAGCGCGACGGCTTGAAGAACGTCGTGCGCCGCGCAACGCCGCGCGACCTCGTCTCGCGCCAGTGGTATCGCCGTCGTGAAGGCGAGGCGCTCGTCGCCGCGCGCAAGCTCATCACCGAGCAGGGTATTCCCGTCAAAGCCATTAAAGCTGAATTTGCCTACGATGGCAGCCGCATGACGCTGCACATCCTGCCACAGGATGAGAAGCGCGAGGATTTCGACTTCGGCACGCTCCTCAGCGAAATTGGCCGCCAATACAAGACGCGCGTGCTCACGCGCAAGATCGGACCGCGCGACGCGAGCCAACTGCAGGGCGGACACGGCATGTGCGGCGGCGAAAAGTGCTGCACACTTGCGGGCATCGGCCAAGTTTCGATTGATATGGCAAAGCAGCAGAACATCGCTATGAACCAGTCCGACGCGATCGGCTTGTGCGGCCGCTTGCGCTGCTGTCTCCGCTTCGAAGCCTCCACTTACAAAGAAGCGCGTGCCGAGTTCCCGCGCATCGGCACCGTTGTCAAAACGCCGCAGGGCAATGGTGAAGTGATTGGCATTGACGTGCTGGCTGAAGTCCTGACCATTGCCATCGGCAACGAGGAGCGCGTGCTGATTAAGATGCTGCTTATCGAACTGGAGAAGTCCGACCCCGATGCGTGTCCGCGCTGCGGCAAGATAAAAGAAACACTGAGCGATGAGTGAATCATCGCTCAGTGTTTTTGTCTCGACTGCTCTGCTCCGTTGTTTCATCTGCGTGGTATACTGAATTCTGTGAGAGTTTTCCCAGCGAGTTTGCGTTTGTGTTTGTGAACCGCGCAAGCACAGGCATCGGGCTCAAACTCTGAAGGAGATACTATGACCAGCATCCAAACGCCGCTCAAACCGATGTCCGCGCTTGATCTGGGCAAAGAGGATTTGCTCGACATCTATTACAAGATGGTGCTGTCGCGCACACTCGACGAGCGACTGTGGCTGCTGCACCGTCAAGGCAAAGTCCATTTCCATATCAGCGCGATGGGTCACGAAGCATTGCAGGCGGGCATGGCATGGAATATGAAGCCGGGCAAAGATTATCTCGCGCCGTACTATCGCGACATGACGACTTGTCTCGTGATGGGTATGACGCCGCGCGACATCTTGCTCAACTCATTCGCGAAAGCAGGCGACCCCAACTCGGGCGGCCATCAGATGCCCGGCCACTACAGCTCGCGCAAATTGAAAATCCTCTCGGTGTCGAGTCCCGTCTCGACGCAGTTGACGCAGGCGGTTGGCATGGCGCTCGCAGCCAAGCTACGCGGCGAGGATGCAGTTGTCTATACCTCGTGCGGCGAAGGCAGTGCGCAGAAGGGTGACTTCCATGAGGCAGCCAATTTCGCGGGCATTCACAAATTGCCTGTTGTCTTTGTGATACAGAACAACCAGTACGCGATCTCGGAACCCGTCAACAAGGAATATGCGGTGCCGAATCTTGCGATTCGCGCCGACGGTTATGGTTTTCCCGGTGTCATGGTGGATGGCATGGATGTGTTCGAGTCGTACAACGCGATGAAGGAAGCGGTGGCGCGCGCGCGCGCGGGCGACGGCGCGAGCTTGATTGAGGCGAAATGCTATCGCCTCGTGCCGCACTCGTCCGACGACGACGACCGCCGCTATCGCTCGCGCGAGGAAGTCGAAGCATGGAAAGCGCGTGAGCCGATCACGCGCTTCAAAGGACAACTCACGGAGATGCAGGCGCTCGACGATTCGCTCGACAAGCAAATCCGCGCGCGCGCGATGGACGAAGTGAATGAAGCGACGGACTACGCGGAGCAAGCGCCATACCCGCGCGGCGAAGACGCGATGGCGCACGTGTATGCGAATTGAGCACAGATGGCAGACGACAAACGGCGCACTGCCATCTGCCGTCTGTCGTCTGTCGTCGCATTTGCCATGAATGTCGTTTTGATTTCAACTTATGAACTCGGCCGCCAGCCGTTCGGCGTTGCATCGCCCGCCGCATGGCTGAAGCAAGCAGGCGCGCACATCACCTGTCTCGACCTCTCGATTCAACAGCTTGACGCGGACGCGCTTGGGGCAGCAGGCCTTGTCGCATTCTATCTGCCGATGCACACCGCAACGCGCATCGCCGCGCCGCTCATCACGCGCGTGAAGCGTATTGCTTCGCGTGCACACGTCGTATGCTATGGGCTGTACGCGCCCGTCAACGAAAATTATTTGCGCGCGCTCGGCGCAGACACCATTCTCGGCGGCGAATTTGAAACAGCACTAGCGGAAACATACGAGCAACTCAAACGGATGCAGCATGCTGAGCCTGCCGGCCCGGCGGGATGTAACGTCTGGGGCGAAGGACGGGGCCAAATCAGTACCACACATGCCTCGACAGGCACACCAGTCTTGTCTCGCGTAAACATCCAGTCGAATATTTCACTGGCGCGCCAGCAGTTCCTCATCCCCGACCGAACAGGTCTGCCGAAACTTTCCAAGTACGCCAAGTTGATTCGGAACGGCGACAAGCCGCGCGTGACGGGCTACACTGAAGCGAGTCGTGGCTGCAAACACTGGTGTCGGCATTGTCCTATCGTGCCGGTGTACAACGGACGCTTCTTCGTCGTGCAGCCTGAGGTCGTGCTCGCCGACATTCGCCAGCAAGTCGCGCTGGGCGCGCGGCACATCACCTTCGGCGACCCGGACTTTTTCAATGGTCCCCGTCACGCAATCCAGATCGTCGAGCAGTTGCACCGCGAGTTTCCGAGCGTCACTTACGACGTGACCGTCAAAGTCGAGCAACTGCTACAGCACGCCAACCTGCTGCCCACCTTGCGCGACAGCGGCTGCGCCTTCGTGACCAGCGCGGTCGAAGCGGTGGACGACCGCATTCTCGAAATTTTCGACAAGCAGCACACGCGCGCCGATTTCATTCGCGTGGTCGAACGGTTCCGCGAGCTTGGACTCACCCTCAATCCGACGTTCGTCACATTCAATCCATGGATCACGCTCGCAGGCTATCGTGACCTGCTGGCGCTGCTGATCGAACTCGATTTGATTGACAACGTCGCGCCCATTCAACTTGCGATTCGCTTGCTGATCCCGCGCGGTTCGCGATTACTCGAACTGCCTGAGGTTCAGTCGCTCGTCGGCGCGTTCGACGATGCCGCGCTTTGCTATGCGTGGCGGCATCCCGATCCGCGTGTGGACGAGTTGCATGCGCGCGTGCTGCAAGTGGTGAAAGCGGGCGAAGCGAACGGAGACACGCGGCGCGCGATCTTTGGGCAGGTGTGGCGACTCGCACATGATGCGTTGGGACGTGACGTGGATCGTTGGCGTGAGACGACATTCGCGCTTGCCGCAAAACCGATCCCGCATTTGAGCGAGCCGTGGTACTGCTGAGCAGAGCCGACTGAGGAGCAGGTTGCTCCTTTCGTATGACGGAAGACGGAGGACGAAAGACCGAAGACGACTTCCGTCCTCCGTCCTCCGTCTTCCGTCATGTCTGGAGGATTGATGCCAACCAAGAATGTGCTCGAAGCGGTGCGCGACGCGATGCACGAAGAGATGCAGCGCGACGAGCGCGTGATCGTGATGGGCGAGGACGTGGGCAAGCACGGTGGTGTGTTCCGTGCGACCGACGGCTTGTGGAAAGAGTTCGGCGACGCGCGCGTGATTGACACGCCGCTCGCCGAGTTGTCCATCGTCGGCATCGCGATTGGGCTTTCGCTGAACGGCATGTTGCCTATCGCCGAAATTCAATTCGCCGACTTCATGGCGCCCGCCTTCGATCAGATCGTGAACGAGGCAGCGCGCATGAGGTATCGCAGCGCGGGCGACTGGACGTGCCCACTGGTCATCCGCGCGCCGTATGGCGGCGGCATTCACGGCGCGCTGTATCACTCACAGTGCGTCGAATCGTTTTACGCGCACGTGCCCGGCCTGAAAGTGGTCACACCATCAACGCCATACGACGCGAAAGGTTTGCTCAAAGCGGCGGTGCGCGATCCGGACCCCGTGATGTTCTTCGAGCACAAGAAGACGTATCGCCTGATCAAGGGCGAGGTGCCCGACGGCGATTACACCGTGCCGATTGGCAAAGCCGACGTGAAACGCGCGGGCGATCACGTCTCGATTTTCAGTTACGGCATGATGCTGCACCAGTCGCTCGAAGTGGCAGAGCGCGTCGCGAAGGACGGCATCAGCGTCGAGGTGATTGACCTGCGCACGCTGCGTCCGCTCGATACGGACGTGGTGCTCACGTCGGCGCAGAAGACAGGCAAGTGTCTGATCGTGTACGAGGACAATCAGTTCGGCGGTTACGGCGCGGAGGTCGCAGCGCTCATCGCCGAAGAAGCGTTCGAGTATTTGGATGGGCCCGTGATGCGGCTCGGCTCGCCCGAAGCGCCCGCCGTGCCGTTCAGCGCGCCGATGGAAGAGTGGTTCATGCTCAACCCCGACAAGATCGAGGCAGCAGTGCGGAAGTTGGCGGCGTATTGAACAACAGCTACGATAATAGGTAGGGGCGTAGCAGGGTTTGAAGGCCATTTTGCATCGCCCCCACGTTTGTTGCGAGCGGTTAGCGGTTGTAGAATCATCACATCGCCATTCTGTGTCTGGAGGCTGAGTGATGAATCGTCTGCGCCGTCTGCATCGCTTCCTCGTCGCGCAATCGTTTTACCCGCTCGCGCTGTCGTCGCTGCTCGCCGTTGCCATCTTCGCCGGGCGAGTGTATCTGTCGCATCGCGGCACGTTCGCATTCCTGATCTGGAACTTGTTCCTCGCTTGGATTCCGTATGCGTGCGCGCTCGCCGTCGTCGTGCTATATCGTGGCGGCGCGTGGCGGCGCGTGTTGATGCTTGCGCCTGCCGCGCTGTGGCTGCTGTTCCTGCCGAACGCGCCGTACATGGTCACGGACTTGCTGCACCTTGCCGAGCGCCCGCCCGTGCCGCTGTGGTACGACACCGGCTTGTTGGTCGCGTTCGCGTGGTCGGCGATGGCGCTGGGCGTGGTCTCGCTCAGCGCGATGCAGTCTGTCGTGCGCCGCATGGGCGGACGCCTCGTCAGTTGGCTGTTCGTGTTCAGCGCGGCGGGCTTGAGCGGCTTGGGGATTTATCTGGGTCGCTTCCAGAACTGGAACAGTTGGGACGTGTTCACGCATCCGCGCTACGTCTTGAGCGACACGCTCTCGCGCCTGATTCACCCGCTCAGTAACGCGCAAACGTATGGCGTGATGCTGATGTTCGCGGCGCTCCTGCTCGTGTTCTATCTGACGTTCGCGTGGAGCGGCCAGCGCGTCAGCATGGAACACGAACGCTGAACGGTGCTGGGATCAACCTGAATGCGGCTGACGATCGTCAGCCGCATTTTTTGTGCGCGCAATTTGCCGACGCGGAGTATAATACACGCCAATCTCATCTCAGGAGGGCAGCGATGCCATTTTCATTTCCGCAAGTCTTGACCGCCATCGGCGCACGAGGCGAGGAAGGCAAAGCGACGGACGGTCAGCCGTTCTACCGACTGATGGGCGCGAGTGTGAATCGCGGCGTGAGCGCGTTCTGCGTCGTCAACGTCTTCGGCAAAGATCGGCTGCCGGTCGTGGGAGCGCAAGTCATCAACCTGCGGCCCGACGGCAAAGGCGAGATCGGCGTCACCGATTCGAGCGGCAAGACGCAGTTCAACTTCGCCGCATCGTCGGCATTCACCAATCCCGGCGAAGGACCGTTCACCGTGTTCGTTGCCAGCGGCGCAGCGAAAGACGACGATACCAAAATGATCAGCTTTGATAAGAAGCTATCCGACACGGTAAAGTCGCTCGGCGATTTCCAAGGCACGCATACGGAAATCTTTTTGCAATTCGCCGAACCCTCGGCGGGTCAACCGCCTGACAACAATGGCTTGCCCGTTGCGGCGAAACTACAACTGAACGGACTGATCGCCGCGTTCGAGCAAGTCGTGGCAGAGTTGAAGAAACTGAATCAATAACGCAGTTTACTGTCGAGGGCGCAGAGTGAAGTACCAATCTCTGCGCCCTATGTATCTCTGCGGTTCATCCTCACGGCGCGGTTCGGGTCGCGGGTCCATGCTGCCGCGCGGACAGCGACGCGAACAGCAGCGGCAGTGCGAGCAACATGCTCAACACCCCCGCGCTGATGAAGACCACGCCCCACCCGAACTGCAAGTCGAGCAGCTTGCCCGCTGCAATCGGCGCGAGGATGGTCGCGCTGAATCCGAGAAACGCTTGCAAGCCCTGCGCCGAGCCCACGCGCAATGGCGGCGCAAGCTCGGTGATCGTCGTCGAGTAGATGGCGGAGTCGGCCGAGATCAAAATATAATACAACGAGCCGACGACGATCAGGATGGCGAACGGACTCGCGCCCAAGAATCCGAACACGAGCGAGATCGCACCGCTCATGAACGTCATCAGCAGCGCCGCGCGCGCGCGGCCCAGATGATCGGACAGCCAGCCGCCTGCGAACACGCCGACCGTTCCGAAGCCGGACATCAAGGCGGCCCACTGACTGCCGTCGGACGATGCGCTCGTCTTGTCGAAGCCGCGCAGCAGCAGCACGCTTGCCACGAAGGCGGCCAGCCAGCCGCGCGAGACGTACAACTCCCACGAGTGGCCCGTGTACGCGAGGATATTGTTGCGAACGGGCGCATCGCGCAGCACCGACGGGTCGAGATGCGCGCGTCCGCCGCTGCGTGGCGCGCTCAAGTTGATCGTGCTGAGAATCGCGATGGGCACCGCAATAAACGACAGCGCGCCGAGGATGAGCGCCGCGCCGCGCCAACCGAAACCCGGCAGCAGCACACCCGACGCCCACAGCGATGCGGCTGAGCCAAGATAGAACGCCGCGACGTATGCGCCGACTGCGAAGCCGCGCCGCGCCGGCGCCGCCGCCGCCGCGATGATGCGCACGCCCGGCATATAAATCCCCGCGAGTCCCAAGCCCGCGAAGAAGCGCAGCAGTGACGCGCTCCACACGTTGAACGCGAAAAACGGAAACAGCAAGAATGACAACGCCGTGGCAAACGCACACGCGGCGACGACCCGTCCCGCGCGTACTCGGTCGGTGAGCGGCAGCACGACCAAGACGCTCAGCACATAGCCGACTTGATATGCCGCAAACACGATGCCGCCTTCGGTGTTTTGCGCGTTCCATTCGCTCAACAGCAGTGGCATCGCCGCCGCCACGACGTTCGACGGCAGCATCGCCAGCGCGAGCACGGGCCCCAGTAAGTATGCGCGCTTGTTCATGGTCGTTTAGGTTCACACGCTAATGCGCAAGACTCAAAGTTTTTTCTGACACCCTGTACGGTTTCGCGTCTTTGTGCGAGTGGATTTTCATTCCGCCGTTAACTCTCGTTGATACGCGAACAGGGCCGGTGTACCGCCAGTGTGGATGAAAATGATCGTTTCGTCGCGCGCGATGTTGTCGTGACGCAGATCGTGCAACATGCCCGCCGCCGCTTTTGCGGTATACACCGGATCGAGCATGAGTCCTTCGCTGCGCGCAAACAGCCGAATCGCTTCGATGGATTCGGGCGTGCTGAGCGCGTAACCGGGTCCGACGAATTGGTCGTAGGCTTCGATCTCGCCCGGCGCGAATGACAGATCAACGCCGAGCAGACGCGCCGCATCGTCGCCAATGGTCGCGACGAGTTCCTGCACCTCGGCGGTGGTGTAGTCCGGACTCACGCCAATCACGCGGTACGGTGCATGGTATAACTTCTTGCCGAGCAACAAGCCCGCGTGCGTGCCGCCCAAACTGGACGAGAAATAGACACGACTCGCCTCGATGCCGCGCTCGAATAGCTGCGACGCAAGCTCGAGCACGACGCTCGCATAGCCGAGCGCGCCGATGGCGTTCGAGCCGCCTGTCGGAATTGCATAGAGCTTGTGCCCTGCGCGCTGCTCGGCAATGATGACCTGCCGCATCACGTCGTCGCGCTCCTCGCGCGTGCACCAATGAATCTCAGCATCCATCAACTGATCGAGCAGCAGGTTGCCTTGCACTTCGTCGTGCTCGCTGTGTGAGAGCACCAACACGCAGCGCAAGTTCGACTTGCGCGCGGCGGCGACTGTCTGCCGACAATGGTTCGATTGGGCTGCGCCTTCGGTGATGAGCGTGTCACAGTTTTGTGCCAGCGCGTCCGCGACGAGGAACTCAAGTTTGCGCGTCTTGTTCCCGCCGAACGCCAAGCCGGTCGCGTCGTCGCGCTTGACGAGAATGCGCCTGCCGAACATCGCAGACAAGTTGGGCGCGTCCTCCAACGGTGTTGGCAGATGCGCGAGTCGCACGCGCGGAAATTTTTCGATGGGCATAGCTTACTCCTGATGCGGAAAGTATAACACTCTGCGTTTGCTCGTCGCAATCGAGCGCGGAACTCTGGGCAACGCTTGCGCGTCTGGTGTGAGGCAGTTCGTTTGCGCGACTCGATTCGTTGACAGTCCACTGACCTTCTGTTAAGATTCGCACTTGCGCCATGTCCTGTGCGGGCACAGGACGCAGCGCAGTGAGGCTTGGCGTGGAATGGTTTCAACAACTTTCAACTCGGCAGAAAACAATCTTGCTGCTGCTGGCGGCGCTGATCTTGTCAACCGTGCCGTGCAGCATGTTGGTTGCCGCCGCCGTCTATCTCACCCCGCCAACCATCACGGCGACGCCGACTGAAACGCGCCACCTCAGCGCCACTGCCACAGCGCAAAGCACGTTGACCCCTACACCGACTTTCACGCCGACCAACAGCCCGACAAGCACGAGCACGCCGACCCTAACACCCACCAAGACACTGCAAAGCACACCGACGCCAACACCCACCGTGACCTTCACACCATTGCCGACCCATACGCGCACCCCAACCGTCACGCCAGTGCCAACCAACACGCGCCCGCCGACAGCGACGCCACAAAACACACTGACTCCGACGCCCACCGACACGCTCACTCCCAGCCCGTCGGCGACCATCACCGACACGCCCGAACCGCCCGCGTCGCCCACCGCGACGCCCACGCCTGCGCCGCCGACCGCGACCTTCACAGCCAAGCCGACGCCGACCTCATTAAGCACACCGCTTGCAGCAACGCCGAGCGCGGCAGCCACGGCGTTGAGATGATCTGTGACTGAATCTTTTCACGTCGAGTTTGAGGACACACGGCCGCCGCTCGTCTTCAATTGGAAGATTTTTCTGCTCGCGCCGTTTCTGTTTCTATATTGTCTCGGCGGCATCGCGCTGGTGCTGCGCGCCGGATATGGCGCGACGCCCGTGCCGACCGCAACCGCGACCGCCACGCGCACGCTCACGCCCGTGCCGACGCTCACGCGCACGCCGACCCCCACTCGCTCCACGACGACTGCGAATCCGCTCACGCCAGAGCCGACGCCGACCGACTCTGAAACGCTGGAGCCGACGCCGACGCAGAGCAACAAACCCGTGCCGCCGCGCGCGACGTTCACGCGCACGCCAACCGCACAGAACACGGCGACTGCGGCGCCGACGAGCAGCAGTCAGCCGACACTGGCGAGCACGGCGACTACTACTACCACGCCGCACGGACTCACGAGCACACCAACGGCGAGCGTGTCGCCATTCGCAACGCTCACATCCGAGCCGACGCGCACGCGCACTCCCACCGCAACTTCAACGCCGCTGCCACCGACGTCCACCTTCACGCCGACGAAGACCTCGCCCGCGCCGACTGCCACGCGCCCGCGTTAACGCAGCACGATGCACACGCTATACGTCGTCGGCACGCCCATCGGCAACCTCGAAGATATCACGTTGCGCGCACTGCGTGTGCTGAAAGAAGTTGGCTTGATCGCGGCGGAGGACACGCGCAAGACGCGCGTGCTGCTCGACCACTTCGAGATTCGCACGCCGCTCACCAGTTACTTCGAGCACAACAAATTGAGCAAGCTGGATGCAATGCTCGTCGCGCTCGCCGAGCACGATGTCGCGCTCGTCTCCGAAGCCGGCATGCCCGGCCTGTCGGATCCGGGCTACGAGTTGATTCGTGCCGCGCTCGCGCAAGACGTGAACGTGGTCGTCGTGCCGGGTCCGTCGGCGGTCATCAGTGCGCTGGTCGGGTCGGGCTTGCCGACTGATCAATTTGTGTTCGTCGGCTTCTTGCCGCGCAAGAGCGGAGAGCGCAAAACTTTTTTGCAATCGCTGGCGCGCGAGCCGCGCACCATTGTCGCCTACGAAGCACCGCATCGCGTAGTAGAAAGTTTGCGTGATGTGCGCGCGATGCTGGGCAATCGCGCGATCAGCATCGCGCGCGAGTTGACGAAACTGCACGAGCAATTTGTACGCGGCACGCTCGACGATGCCATCGCGCACTTCGCGGCGAACGCGCCGCGCGGGGAGTTCACGTTCGTCATCGGCGGCGCGCCGAGTGAATCCGCCGCGTGGGCTGATGTCGCGATCACAGTCGAACTCAGCCGCTTGCTGGGCGACGGCTGGCCGAGTCAGGATGCGATCCGCGAGGTGACGAAGCAGAGCGGCAGGCGCAAGCGCGAAGTGTACGCGCTGTGGGTGCAGATGAAAGCGTAGGGGCGTTCATGGGAACGCCCCTGCTTCGTTTCATATCGCCGATTTGTTAGAATGATGTTATGACGTACGATGAATGGTATCCGTTGCGCCTTGACCCGCGCCTGAGTGCAAAACTTTGGGGCGGGCAGCGGCTGGCGGAGCAATTGCACAAGCCGCACTCCGACGGGCAGCCAATCGGCGAGTCGTGGGAGGCGCACGACGATGCAATCATCACCAATGGCGCACACGCGGGCACGCGCTTGCTCGACCTGATGCGCGCACATCCACGCGCGCTGCTCGGCGACAACGCCGATGGCGATGCGCCGTTCCCGCTGCTGTTCAAATTCATTGACGCGCAGCAAGACCTTTCGGTGCAAGTGCATCCCGACGACGCGCAGTCGCGCGCGCGCGAAGGCTATCCATTCGGCAAAACCGAAGCGTGGTACATCCTGCACGCGGATGCGGGCGCGCGGATTGTGCACGGCTTTCGGCGCGATGTGGCTGAGGCGACGGTGCGCGATGCGCTCGCACGCGGCACGCTCGAAGATTTGCTGGCGTTCGTGCTCGTGGAGCGCGGCGACGTGGTGTTCGTGCCGGCCGGCACGGTGCACGCGATTGGGCGCGGCATCGTGCTCGCCGAAATTCAGCAGCAGTCGGATATTACTTATCGCTTCTATGACTGGAACCGAACCGACGAGTCGGGCCGTCCGCGCGCGCTGCACGTCGAGCAGGCGTTGCAAGTGGTGGACTTCCACGCGCTGTCTGCGCACACGGTCACGCCGCTTGCGATACGGGCGGACGCATACGACCGGAACTTTCTGGCCGCGTGCCGCTACTTTGCGTGGGAGCGGCTCGACGTGCGCGCGCGCACGCCGTCACTGCCGCTCGATAAATTTGCATTGCTGTCGCTCATCGCAGGCGAGGCGCAGATTGCGTACGGCGCTGCGTTCGCGCAGAGCATGAGCATACGCAAAGGCGAAACGGTGCTGCTGTCCGCGCGCATGGGCGCATATCAACTCGCGCCGGTGGCGGAAACGTGCGTGCTGCTGAAAGCCTACGTGCCCGACTTGCGCGCCGACGTGATCGCGCCGCTGCGCGCCGCAGGCTACGACGATACGCGCATTCGCCAACTTGGCGGCGCAGATTTAGACCGCAACGATTTGGCGTTACGGCTGTAAGGAATGCGGACTCACACAGTTGGAGTGAATTTTCGATGAACGAGACGCGCGATGTTTTGGAAACCTCGCCAGTCGGGGCCAGCCACTGGGTAACTGCTAGGAAAGTCAAATCTGAGGAGAAAAAGTATGAAACTGAAAATGATCGTCGTCGTCAGCTTGAGCGCGCTGTTGATGGCGTGTGCGCCCAACACGCAGCCGCAGAGCGCGCCGACTGCGGCGAGCACGCCGAGTAACGTGCTCATCAATACAGTGACAGCCACACCTGCCGCGCCGACGACAGCCCCACCGACGGCGCCGACGCTTGCGCCGACGACAGCCCCGACTCGCGCGGCAACCGCATCGTCGTCACAAGCCGTGAGCGCACAGTGCAGCAACACGTTCTATCCCGTCAGCGCAACAGCCAAGTGGCAGTATCGCAGCACGACGGCTGGCATCGAACCGACGACCTACACGCAGAGCGACACGAACTTCACGGCGAACGGTTTCACCGAGCACCGCGAGTTCCCCAATCTGAAAACGGACAACGGCTGGACGTGCGGCAGCGATGGCTCGCTCATGTCCAACCAGTTCGGCAACCTGAGCACGAACTCGGCGCAGTTTCAGTTGCAGACGACGAAGAACACGGGCGTGACCATTCTTGCGGCGAGGGATTGGAAGGTGGGCGCGACGTGGAACAACGGCTACGAAGTGAAGGGCACCATGCAGATGGGCGCCAACAACGTGAACGCGCAGGGCAGCATTGACGCGACGTACAAGATAACCGCGCAGGAATCGGTGACGGTGCCGGCGGGCACATTCAACGCCTTCAAAGTGGAGTCGAACGCCGCGCTGAAGTTGAGCGTCAACGCGAGCGGCGTCACGATTCCTGTGGATATCGCGCTCACGACGAACTCGTGGTTCGCGCAGAACGTCGGCATGGTCAAGAGTCAATCCTCGATGCAAGGATTCGAGTCCGCGCTCGAACTGCTCTCGTTCACGCCGTAATCTCACGCTCATCAAAAAAACGAGAACGGGGCCACATCGCCCCGTTCTCGTTTATTGCGCGCCATTGATGTACTGTTGAATGAGCGCAAGGGTTTCGCGCAAGGCCGGCGGCGCGCTGTCGTCGCCTTCGAGCGTGGCGTAGTGATACGACTTGCCGTTCATACCCAACGTCAATTCAAACAAGTAGCGATCACAACACCCGTTGGCCGGCACATACTCGCCCGGCGGCACACCCAATACGCTGGTCGCGATAATGTGCTGGGCCAGTTGGAGCGCCGCCGCAGAACCACCCGGCGCTTTCACGTTGCCGAACGCCATCGTGATCGTGCCGTCGGGCTTCAAGACAAACACTTCGGTGCGCCCCGTAAATCCGCCCGAACGCTGCAGGACGATGTTCAAGGTGTCGTCGGCACTGATCGCAGTCGTCGGCGTCGCCGCCATCGTTGCGCGCGGCACGAGCGTCGCTTTCAAGCGTGCCGTCGGCTCTGCGGTCGGTGCAGCAACTGTCGCTGTCGTCGCCGCACCGATGGACGACGACGCGGCTGGTGCTGCGCACGCTGTTAGCAGTATCAGCACGAACCCTAACACGAACAATTTCACTCGCACCCCTTCGACTCACAAAGCAGGGGGCGTTCAACTGAACGCCCCCTGCACGACCGTTCCTGAATCCATTATAAAGACGTTCGCCATGCCGCGCGAGTTCCTGCGCGCCGTGGGTCTATAGTTCGTCGTCCTCACGCTCGCCCGATTCCAGCCGCCGCAAATCGTCGCTCAGTCCGGCCGCGAGCGTGCGCGCGCAGTCGGGATGCAGCCGAATGAACGGAACTTGTCCGCCCGTGACGCCGTGCCAGAACACGAAGTCCTCGTCTTGAGTCACGCCAATCAACTTGCCGCACACGAAGCACGGACCCGGAATCGTGATGCGCGCTTGACCTTTGCGATGGATCGCCATGCGTTACTCCACAATCGAATCGTCTGCGTCGAGCATTGCCAGCACGCGCTTCATGCCCGGTGTCACGCGCTGCGGCTTCGGCTCGACGACGACGATGAGCGGGCGCGGCGCGCGCGGCGAACGCGCATACGCCTGTGCGTCTGCCTCCGTTGGCTTTGGCTGGAGCGTCGAGAGCAGGTGCGGCTCGTAACCCATGCCGCGCAACTTGTTCACGTACAACGGCAGCGCACCACGATCCGCAGACGACGAGCAATGGAACACGACGATGGCGCCTGGCCGCATCTTGCCGACGACTTGATTTTCGACAATCGGAACGCTTGCCCAGTCGTGCCAGCCGAGCGAGTCTATGTCCCAGAACACCGACTGCACGCCGAGCGCGCCGACTTCTTGAAAAATGAAATCATTGCGCGCGCCGAACGGCATCCGAATAAAACGAATCGGGTAATGATAACCGAGCGCCCAATCAAGCAGCGCCCAGTTGCGCACGACCTCGTCGTAAATCTGCTCGCGCGTCATGCCGACGAACGATTTGTGATCGTAACTGTGCAGCGCGAGCTCGTGCCCATCGGCGACGGCTCGCTGCACCAGCGCGCGCGACTGGTCGGGCCAGCGATCGAGCATCAAGCCCATCAGGAAAATGGTCATGTGCACGTTGAGCGACTTGGCGATGTCTAACACGCTCGACAACTCAGTGGGGCTCATGCCGCAGTCGGGCGTGAGGAAGTAGGTGGACTGCGCTGCGCGGCCGTGCGCGAGTTCGTTGCGCGCGAGATACGCCGCCATCGCCGGCGTGGTGCTGGCGACTTCCTTGTGCACGACCGTCCAGAACTGGCCCGCCCGCAATGCGCACGACTCACAGTCGGCTTGCGCGGGCGTGATTGACAAGAAACCCATTAACAACACAGCAACTGACAAGCATAAGTAGCGCACAGGCATGATTCTTTCTGTCGTCAATTTCGTGACAACGCACACGAGCCTTGATACAACGCGAGCCTTGATACGATGCGAGCATTGATACATCGCTCGACGGGCAAACGGGCAAGAGCTCAGCCTTCGATCACGAACATCGTTCGTGTGTCCGTTGTCGCTCTCGTCCAACGCCGATCACAATTGGAATGTTGCATCATGCTTCGCGCGTTTGCGTGGATGCATCACCCACTGCGCCACGCCCAGAGTGCAAGACCCACGCACGACAACACGCTCACGATGGAAATAAGCGTGCCTATTTTCACTAAATCAGGCTCGAAAGTCAATTCGATTTGATGCGCGCCGCTTGCGAGCGGCAGCGCCATCAGCACGCCGTCGGCTGGCAGCAGCGACGCAGGCTGGCCATCCACGCGCGCTTTCCAACCAGGATAAAAGATTTCGCTGACGACCAGTACGCCGTCGGCGGACGTGCGTGCGCGCACACTCAGTTGGCCCGCCGCGTGGTGAACGATCTCGACGGCATCAGCACTCGCCACCGTAGCGGACAAGACGATGGTTGGCTGCGCGATCAGCGCGACGCTGCGCGACGGATCGAAGTCGTCGCCGTTGAGCGTCTCGTATATCTTGTCGGGAGCAACCACGCGCGCGTTGTGCACGAGCCACGCTCGTGGCAGTGCGCCATTGAAACGATAGAGATGCACGTCGCCATCGCTCGTCACGAGCGTAAATTGATCGGACGCGAGGTCGCGCTTGCTGATGAGCGCGCCGACGTTGAGCAGTTGCAGCTTGCGCGGCTCGATCACTTGCCGATTGAACTGCGCGAACGATTGCAGACTGAGCGGATCGTTGCCGCCGACGTCCTCGAAGCCGTACTCCGCGCCGGCGTTGTGCGCGCCGGGCAGCAAGCCTTCGCTCGCCACGCGCGCGAGCGGATGCGTTTGCAGTTCTTCGCGCAGCGCGCGCGCGAGCGGCGTCGCTGGAAAATAATCGGGCGGCGTCGGCTTCTGAAAATTGTACGAGCCGTTCACGCTAAACAATTGCAAGCCGAGCAGCGCGAGCGCGCCGAGCGCAATCCAGCGCCGCGCGCTGTGTGTGTGCGTGTACGCTCGCCACAGTGCCCACGCGCCCAGCACAAAGAAAAGGTCCGGCAGCAATTGACGCAGCGCACCCGGAAACAAATTGACTTCGACGTGCGCCGCCTCGCTCGCCAACGCGCCAACGTAGGCGAGCGCGATCAGCACGGTCAACACGAGCAGCAATCCACCAAAGACGACGGCGGACGGCGGACGGTGGGCCGCATTTGACGGCCCTCCTCCTCCGTCGGCGCTCCGCCGTCCGAGACTTGCTGCGCCAATCGCCGCGAGCATCGCCAGCGCGAACGACCAGAGCAGCGCCGCACGCTCCTGATCGCGCACGAGCGCGAAGCCCGGCGCGAGCCAGTAGAAAAGCGAATAGACGAACGACGAGTCGCCGAACGAGAGGAACAGCGCGACGAGCGCGAGCAGCAGCCAGAAGGCGGTGAACGGTAGGCTGTGAACGGTGAACGGTCTCGCACGGTTCACCGTTGACGGTTCACCGTTCACTGCAAGCAGCGCCGCGCCGACGAGCAGCAGCGGAATGATGCCGACGTAGAGCGGTGAGCCGCCGAAGTAGCCGGGCACGAGCAGCGTGATGATCTCGTGGGGCGCGAAGCCTGTCGAGGTGAATGCGTAGCCGAGTTGCGCGCGCGTCGAGAGGCGCGTAAATTCGAGCGTGGGCAGCCACTGAACGGCTGAGAGACCGAATGCGAACAAAAGAAAGGCTGAAGTCTGAAGGATGAAGGATGAAATGCGTAATGCGTGATGCGTGTTCCGTTCATCCATCAGCCATCGGCGATTCGCCATCAGCCAATAGGCTAGCGCGGTGTAGAACACATACACATTCGTCTGCGGGTGTCCCGCCAAAATGCTCAGCGCCAGCGAGGTGCCTGCAAGTATGAGTCCTGCGACACCGCGTGTCATTGCGAGGCGCGCATTTTGCGCCGAAGCAATCTCCTCGTCGCAGGAGGGAGATTGCTTCGCTTCGCTCGCAATGACATTTGTGAGCAAAAATTGCTCGGCTGAGTAATCGAGCAGAAGCAGCACGAGCGGCAGCCACACCGCGCTTTCGAGAATGGCTGGTTGCTGCACGGGATACGAGATGAGATAACCGCCGAAGGTAAAGACGAGCGCGGCGACCCACGCCGCGAATCGGCTGCGCGTCAGGCGCATGGCAAATGCGTAGGTGAATAGCGCGGCGAGTGCGACATGCAACACGATTTGCAGTTCAAAGATGAAGAATGTGAACGGCTGATGCAGCCAAGCGAGCACGATGTCGGTGATAAGGTTGATCGGATACAACACCGCCATCTGCGAGTCGGCAAGTGCAGGCTGCCCCGCATACATGTGCGGGTTCCACAATGGCAGATGCCCCTCGGCGATTTGCCGCGCCGCCTCGATACGCAGCGGAAAGTATTGTTGTGTCAAGTCACCTTCGGGCAGCCACACGCGGTCGTGCGCGTTGGGCGCGAACAGCCGCCAGAAGAAAAGGAACGGCAGGAAAAACGAAATTGCGATGTGCGATTTGCGAATCGCAAATTGCCTGATGTGGAAGAGAATGGCTTTCGGCATGAAACGTTTCTGGTGCGGCATCTCCCCTCACCCTGCCCTCTCCCTTGCAGGCTTGTCCTGAGCAAAGCCGAACGAGAGAGGGTTGGGGCAGCGTACTGTGCGGCACCAGCCGTGCTCACGGCAGGTGTGAGGGTGGTTCTTCCTTTCCCACAATCTCCGCGAAGCGCGGGGCGCCGCGAACCCATTGCAGGTCGGGGTCGCGCCACGCCCACGTGCGGTCGAAGTTCGGCTGCGCTGCGGCGCGGCGCAGGTGCGCGAGTGCGGCATCCACGTTGCCGCAGATGGATTCGAGGCAGGCGAGGTTGTACCAATCGTCGGCGGGGATAAGCGCGCGCACTTCGGCGGCTTGGGCGGGAGCGCTTGTGTTGCCGAGTTGCTTGTGAATGGAGGCAAGCGCAAGGGGCGGGTTGAAATTCTGCGGCTCAAGGGGGGCCCATTTATCGAGCAGTGGCAAAGCGTCGCTTTCGCGCCCTTGCAGGCGCAACAACAAAACAAGATTGTTGAGAATGTCTGTGTCGTTCGGGCTGATGGTCAGTCCCGTGCGATACGCCTGCTCCGCTTCGGTGGGACGATTCAACTTTTCGTGTAGCAGTAAGCCGAGGTTGGAGTAGGCTGCTGCATAATTGGGGTCACGCGCAATCGCGTCACGATACGCCTGCTCCGCTTCGACGGGACGATTCAACTTTTCGTGCAGCAGCACGCCGAGGTTGGTGTAGGCTTTGGCGTAATTCGGGTCACGCGCAATGGCGTCACGATACGCCTGCTCCGCTTCGGCGGGGCGGTTCAAGTCGTCCAGCAGCACGCCGAGGTTGTAATAAGCTGCTGCATCATTGGGATTATGGGCAATGGCATCACGTAGGATCTGCTCTGTTACAGCAGACCGATCAACATATTCAAAGAGACGACTCATGAGAGTTTTGGTCTGCGCGAGGTCCTCCGTCAAAGGTTTCGGCATTTGAGATCTCTTTGCCACTTGGAAGACTATATGGATGCTAATTATGAACAAGTGACCTATCCCTATCCTTAACAAGTCATACGGTAACTTCAGGTAACGTTCGGCTCTCAATCGAGTGCCCTTCGCTTCAAGCTGTCCGTCGCGCGGCGCGAGTTTGCCCGCGCTGCTTGCTAGCACTTTTTCTTCTAGCACCAGATAGCGCAGCGCGCGCTTGATGCGGAAGCGTCGGCGGGCGCGCCGCAACCAATTGCCATTCCACAACAGCAGCGCGGTCGGCTCGACCATCCACTCGTACAACTCAATCCCCAACTACCGCAGCACGTCCATCGCATCGTAGAGATAACACACGGCGGGATGCTGGCGCAGCGCGCGCTCGTACACCTCGCGCCACGAGCCGTCCAGCGTCGCCGTATAGTTGGCGAGATTTAGAGAGTTGCCTTCTTTCTCCGCGCGCTGCAAATTCAGAACGACGTTGGCATAGGTGCCGTCGTTCTCGCGGGCGATGGCGGCGAACTCCGTGCGCTCGGCAGCCAGATTAGCCCGCGACACCTCCTCGTCCAGCAGCGCGGCGATGGCGCTGTCGCGCGGCGCGGGCAACTCGACGCGCGTGAAGCGCTTCCACAAATCGTCGCGCTCGTCGTAATGCAGCGGCAGCCATTGGTCAGCCTCGTCGCGCGCGGTGGCGATGACGCGGATTTCGTTCGGCGTACACATGCGTTCGAAGGCGTCGAGCGCATCGCGCAGGCGGTCGTGGTACGACGATTGGACGAGCGCGGCGGCAGCGTGGTTTGCGGTATCGCGCTGCGGCGCTTGCACGTAATCGCCGCGACTGAACATGCCATTCAAGTCGTCGAGCAGGATGATGATGCGGCGGCGGTCGTCGCGCAGTGCGGGCGGCAAATCGTTTGGCTTGTCGAGCCAGCCTGCGCGCACGCGCACGACGCGCCAGCCTTCGTTCATCAGCGATTGCGTCAGTGTCGCCGCTTCGCGCGTCTTGCCGTAACCCGTCGGCGCTGTGATGAGCAGATAGCGCTTGAGGTTGAGCGCGGCGCGCAGTTGGGCTTGGGTGTCGCGCTCGGGGTCGGGGTCGCGCGGCTGGTAGCGGATGCGATGGTGCGCGAGCGGGTCAGGGTTGTTCTCTTCCGAGTAGAGTTTGGGCAAGAGGCTTGCAGGGTCGGTGATGGCTTCGAAGACCTGTGCCTCTTCGCTCAAGCGTGACGAGCGACGAAACAGCGCGCGCTTGATGAAGCGCAGAATTGCGGCGGGGATGCCGACGATGATTCCGAGCACTGCCAGCACCAACGCGACAATCAAGCCCGCCAGAATTTGCTTGCCTACATCGTCAGTCGTGAGGTAGTGCCAGACGTCTTGCAGCGGTGGCGGCATGGCGCGGATTATACCATGATAGGGCAACGCCCGCCGCTCAAGTGTTGGGCAATAGAACGGCGCCCCGCGAACGGGGCTGAGAGCGTGTTTGGAAAATCGGTAAAATGGCGTGACGTGGGTAGAATGAGGTTATGACAACCCCAAGATTACCCTACGAGACTGATC
>JBBPZQ010000063.1:0-4532 GCA_038198935.1 Anaerolineae bacterium | reverse complement strand
GATGCGGGCTTTGGAAAGTTTACGCCGTTTCAGGAGGCGACCGCCTGCCAAGCGTCGTTCTTCCATTTGTGCGCGTGTGAGTTTCGTTGGTTTCCATGTCATGCCACTATTGTAAAGCAACTTTAGCTAAAGGGAATAAAGACTGTACGATTTCCGAAACCTCACTGGTCTGCTCTCATTCGAGATCACATATTGCGATTCCTTTTTTGAATCGCACAGACACAGAACTCACGAACCGTGTGCTGTAATTTAATGCTCACTCGTCGCGCCGATACGCTCGCGTTGCTCACACTGGCTGCACTGACCGTCGTCTTCTTCTGGAAACTCGCTCTCACCAATCTCATCTTGGTCGGCGTGGACATCTTCACGTACTTTTATCCGTATCGCGCCGTCGTCAACGAATCGCTTGCGCGTGGCCATCTGCCGCTGTGGAATCCTGATTTATTTATGGGCGTGCCGCTGCTCGCCAATGGACAAGCAGGCGCGCTCTATCCATTGAACTGGCTGTTCATCGGACTGTCCGCACCGCAAGCGATCAACTATTCTATCGTGCTGCACGTGTTCCTTGCGGGCGCGTTCTTTTTCTTGTTCGCGCGCGACGGCTTGCGCTTGCTCCCGGTCGGCGCATTGGTCGGCGCCTGCGTGTATGCGTTCAGCGGCTACGTCGGCTCGCTTGTCGAACACGTCAATCAGTTACAAGCCGCCGCGTGGTTTCCTGTGTTGTTGTGGTGCTACGAACGCGCGCGTCTCAGCCAGCGTTTGCAATTCACGCTGCTCGGCGGTCTCGCACTCGCCATGCAGTTGTTGGCCGGTCACGCGCAAGTGACCTACATCAGTCTATTCGGATTAGGACTGTGGATTATTGGAGGACTCTATATTGGAGACTTGAGGCTTCGCAAACAACCGTTCATCGTTAGGCTCAAGTCTCTCGTCTCACTTCTACAATATCCAATCGTGATCTCCGTCATCGCTCTCGGACTGAGCGCGATCCAGTTGCTGCCGATGCTCGAACTTTCGCGGCTTTCGATTCGCGCTGGCGGCATGACGTTTCGAGAAGCGGTGGCATTTTCACTGCCGCTCAACAAACTGATGGTCGCGCTGCTGCCGACGTATGGCTTCGGCGAACCGCTGTTCAGTGAGTACGTCGCGTTCGTCGGCGTCGGCGCGCTGGTGCTTGTGTTGATCGGTGTCGCAAAACGCTGGCGCGAGCAGCTTCCGTTGCTGCTTCTGCTCGTCGCGGGTCTGACGCTGGCAGTTGGTGTCATCAATCCGCTCTATTTTGTTTTTTACAAATTGCTGCCCGGCTTCGGCTTGTTTCGCGTGCCCGCCCGCTGGCTGTTTCTGTACGTATTCGCCAGCGCCGCGTTCGCCGGCATCGGCGCGCAAGCGCTCGACGACGGACGGCGGACGAGGAACGAACGACGAAAGACGACTTACCAACGACACCGTGCTTCCGTCTTACGTCCCCGGACTTCCGTCATGGTCGTTGTTATCGTTGTCGAGTTGTTTCTTGCCACCCGCAGCCTTCCGTACAACCAACCGACAGCGCCCGAAGCATATGCGTTCATGCGTCCGTCTATCGCGTACCTCGACGCGCAGCGCGACACACAGACCGCGCGCATCCTCAGTTACTCTGATCTCAGTTGGGACCCTGGCGACTTGAAAGATATTCAGACGATCTTCGCGGGACAGCTCTCGCCCGAAGCGATCTATCAATACACCGTCGCCACCAAAGCCAAAGAGATCATCGCGCCCAACTTGGCGATGCGCTATCATCTGCAATCGGTGGACGGCTATGACGGCGGCATCTTGCCGCTCGCGCGCTTCGTCGGCTTGCAGTCACTGTTCCTCACGCCGCAGCAAGTCAATCCCGACGGGCGGCTGCGCGAGCGACTCGTGACCGTCCCCGACGCGCGCTGGCTCGATCTGTTCAACGTGCGCTACATCATCGCCGACAAAAATTTCGACGTGTGGGTGGACGGCATCTTTTACGATCTCGGTCTTGGTCTCAACTTGAACGCGGGCGATCACGATGCGCACAGCATTGATGTGCCGAACGATTTTGTCGCATCGGGCATTGGCGTCATCTCGTACCTGCGCGGCGGCGCGAATATTGCCAACGACACTCCCCTTGCGGAATGGCTCGCGACCGATGCAAGCAGCCAAGTCCACAGGTTCACCTTACGCGCGGGCATCGAAACATCGGAGAGCGACTACGCCGCGAGCGTCGCCCACGCTCAAGCACGAGCCGTACACACACTGCGCGATCAGCCGAGCGCGCACGAGTATCACGCGCTGTTAAACTTCGCCGCGCCGACACGCATCACGTCGTTGAGTGTGCGCGCGCTGCAGCCGACGGGCGACCTCATCATTCACGGCATCTCGTTGGTGCATCAGGCGAGCGCAACCGCTAAGACACTGACGTTCGCGCCCGTCGGCCACTTCCGTCTGGCACAGAGTGGCGACATCAAACTGTATGAGTACACGGATGTTGCGCCGCGCGCACTCGTCGTGCATCGCGCCGACCTCGTCGCCGACGATGCTGACGCTCTCAAGCGCATGTCGCAAGCCGATTTCGACACGCGCGCGCAAATCGTGCTCGCATCGGGTGAGCCGCTTCAAAGCGACGCACCCGCAACAGCCCCGACCATCACATCTTACGAGCCGGAGCGCATCGTGCTCACGACCAATGACGCAAGCGAAGGCTATCTCTTTTTAAAAGACACTTGGTATCCGGGTTGGCGCGCGTGGGTGGATGGCCAACCTGCGCCCATCGAGCGCGCCGATACGTACTTCCGCGCCGTGCAGCTCGTCGGCGGCGCGCACATCGTCGAGTTCCGTTTCGAGCCGGACTCGCTGCGCTGGGGCGCGCTCACCTCCGCGCTCACACTGCTCGTGTCTGGTGTGGTGACACTATGGATGCTGAGACGCCCTCGTTCGGGGTCGCTGTAAATTTGCCAGCCTGAACCGCTTGCCCCACAATAACTTCATGCACTTCAAACCACGACTCGCGCTCAGCATCGGTCTATCGTTCGCCGTCCTGATGCTCGCACTGGCGACACTCCAGCACGCGCAGCCGCTCGTCGCGCAAGGCGCGCTTGTGCGTGGCCCGTTCGCCGTGAGCGCCGCCGCGCGCATGTCGTTCGACGGCGACGTGCGCTTGTTGCCCACCGTGACGCCGACCACTGAATCGGAACGCGAACAGGGCGACGAACCTGAGCGAAGCAATCCCCGCTTGCAGCGCACGCGCGACCCGAAGTTCGCGACGAGTGCCGCGCGCGCGCAACCGTTCGTCGCCACCAGCAGCATGCCGTCGCCATCTGTTTCCTTCAACGGCTTGAGTCAGACGACGTTCATCACCCGCAACAATTGGCCCCCCGATCCAGTGGGCGATGTCGGTCCGCAGCATTACATTCAGGCGATCAATCGTTCGGTCGCCATCTTCAGTAAGACGGGCGAGTTGCTGGCCGACTTCACCTTCCAAATGTTTTTCACGGGCAGCGTCGAGCTTGATCCGTGCTACCGCAATGGTCGTGGTGATCCCGTCGTGCTGTACGATTCACTTGCCGATCGCTGGCTGATCGCCGAGTGGGCGCACCCGATTGGTGTTCTCGGTCCGCATTACGAGTGTATCGCCGTCTCGAAGACGAGCGATCCCGTTGCAGGTGGCTGGTGGCTGTACGCGCTGCAAACTGTGCCCGAACACGCACATTGGCAAAATGATTTCAACAAAATCGGTCTGTGGCCCGACGGCTACTATATGACGGCGAACTTGTATGATTGGGACGTTTGCTGTCCGGCGTTCAAGGGTGTGCGCGTCTGGGCGTTGGATCGCAACTCGTTGTTGAATGGCTCATTCAGCAGCATCTATTTCGACATCGTGTGGGATGGCTACTGCTGTTGGAGTCTGCTGCCGAGCAACCTGCGCGGCGCGCCACCGCCAAGCGGCTCACCAAATTACCTTTTGGATGCGGGCACGAACGTGACCGATACGGTGCTGCACTTGTGGAAGTTTCATGTGGACTGGACCAACCCACTCAGCAATTCAACCTTCGTCGGTCCCGCGACGATCACCGTCACGCCGTTCGTCGAGTTGTACGGTAACGTCGTTCCGCAAGTCGGCAACATCACAAACACATTAAACGTAGGCGACGACAACTTGGGGTCGCAGTTGCAGTATCGCAACATCGGCGGCATCGAATCACTGTGGGCGACGCACATGATCAGCGGCGCACTAGCCTCGGCGCTGCGCTGGTACGAGCTGCGCAATCCGAACAGCGCGCCGAGCGTTTATCAACAAGGCACGTTCGAGCCTGACGTGAACTATCGCTTCATGCCGAGCCTTGCGGTAGATCAGAACGGCAATATGGCGTTGGGCTACAGTGTGTCGGGCGCTAGTGACCTGGAGCGGAAGTTCTGCAACGAATTAGAGACGGCGTATTATTGAGCCAGTACTTGAAATCACGGCACGACCATTCCCACGCGAAAGGATGAGCGAAGCGTTGGTTGTAATCGCATTGACTGCGGAGAAT
>JBBPZQ010000062.1:0-43754 GCA_038198935.1 Anaerolineae bacterium | reverse complement strand
GCTATCATGTGCGTTCGTTGGCGGAAACGGCGATGTTTCGGATGAAAACGATATTCGGTGACGAGTTGTCTGCGCGTTTGCTGGAAACGCAAACCACGCAAGCCTTGATTCGCTGTGCGGCGCTCAATCGCATGACGCATGCGGGCATGCCGCAGAGTTTTAAAGTTGCCTAAGCGATCCATTTTGAATGGGCGCACTGCGTCTATTTTTCGATTCATGCACCAAAGCCCCTTCACTTTGTAAGCACCAGAGTTCCGAAGTCCGACGCCAGCGAAGCGGTGTCGCTTCGGAACTCTGTCTTCGCTCACTCACGGCGTGGCCGTTGGTGCGGGCGGCGCAGGCAGCGCGCAGTCGCGCACGACCAACAGGTCAGGGCTGGTGCTGCTGGCAATGTACACGTGGTCGCCCAGTACCATCATGGCAATTGGCTCGGCACTCACGCGCAAGGAGGCAACCCGACCCAGCGTGCGCGTGTCCAGCACGTCCACCGTGTTGTCGGCGGCGCTCGCTAGTCCCGCGAAACTCCAATACGACAGAAACAGGTGATGGGTGTCAGCGTTGAGCGCGAGCGCGGTCACGTGCGTGGGCAGGTTGAGTGAAATAAGCAGATTCAACGTCAGCGCGTCGTGCACTTGCAATACAAAAGGCGTGCGCGCGACAGGTCCTGGCAGTTCGGTCGTGGCGTATAGCCGCTGCGCGCGCTCATCCAACACGAGCGCGGAGATCGGCTCAGTCGTGTTCAAGTAGATGCGCTTGAGAGTATCGCTGTCCACTGCCAACAGCGTGTGGCTGATTTTTAAACCAGTTCCGCTGATGCCGTAATAGCGTGGCACACTCGCACTGGCGAGAAAAAATTTCGGCGGTGCGTCGTCAAAGAACGGCGAGCCTGTGATCGTGTAGCGACCCGTCGCATTAAGCGACGCCAGTGGAAAGATATAGCCATTGATGAGCAGATGCTGGTGCAGCGGGTCCACTGCAATCGTATTCGGGCGCGACGAAAACTCGCCGTAGGCATCGGGCGGAATCAGTGGCGTGACGCGCGCGACGACTCGTCCATCGTTCACGTCAATCACGCTGAGCAGACGCGCGGGAAAATCGGTGACGTACAATCGCCCTGCCGCTTCGTCGAGCGCCATGTGGAACGGCGCGCCTTCGAGCGGCACGCGCGCAAGCACACGCCCTCCATCGCTAATCACGACCTCATTCGACGACGGCAGTAGCGCGTACAGTCGTCGGCGCGTCGCGTCGCCGATTAGTTGCGTTGCCTGCGCCGCGAGCGGAATGCGATCCACCACTTCGTTGCGCTTCGTGTCAATCACCTCCAGCCGATTGGCTTCGGGCGCATACAGCAGACCGTTCACGGCAACGAGGATGCGCTCACCCGTCGCGGCGGCGATCAGCCCACGCGGTTGGATGCCAACAGGAATGGACGTGACCGCTTGGCGTGTTGACAAGTCAACCACGTCTACGGTGTGGCTGTACAAGTTGCTCACGTATAGCCGCTGGCCCACAATCAACGCATTCGACGGCGGAATGGCGGCGGTGAGACTCTCGACCTCTTTGCCGTTTTCAATCACGGCGATGTGATAGTTGTCGCCGTCGCGATAATCGCTGTACAGACGATGGGTGCTGGCATCATACAGCAGCATGGCCGCTAACTGGTTGCGCACAGTAATCTTCTGAACGATTTGTTGGCTTTCCAAATCCAACACGCTGATATTGAAACTATTCGCATCGTCGTGCGCGAAGAACAAGTGATGGTTCTCTGTATCCAACGCCATCGGACCAATGCCGTGTGACCCCGTGAACACGATGCGCGCGCTGACCGTGAACGCTTGCGCATCAATCACGGCGATTTCAGGACGGATGGTGTGAATGCCGACATAAATGCGATGCTGCTGCGGGTCGGCGATGATGGCGTGCGGCTCTTGATGGTATGATGCGAGCGCAGTGTTGGTCAGTGGAATCGTCGCTTGCACTTGTTGGCCGTCGCTCATCGCCAGCGTCATATCGGCGTGTAGCACGAACAGTTTGCCCAGTGCTTCATCCGCCACGAGCGCGATCGGGCCCTCCCCGACGGAAAACGCGCGGCTGAGGTGCCCATTCTCAATCACGCCAATATTGTTGCTGCGACTACCCGCGACGTACATGCGCCCGTTGAACATGAGCATCGCCGTCGGCGTGCGCACCACGCTCGGTAGCGGCAGCAGGTTCAGTTGTCCCACGACGGCTGGCGTCGTGCACGCCACCGTTGGAACACTCATCGCAGTTGCGGTTGCCGTCGGCGTTGCGCTGCTCACGGTGGGTGTGCTGACATCAATCGGCGGGGTCGGCGCAGCATCGCAGCCCAGCAGCGAGGCGAGCAAGCCAAGCAAGCACAGCAGCGAAAGCGATTTGGAAAATGTGTGTGACATCGCGTCGTTCCTCCCTGCACGATGTCGTCAATCAGCAACTGCTGGATCGCGATTGACGTCATCCATCATCATTGATCCTTCAGCATTTACTCCGAAAGATTCAGCAATTTGATCGTTCCAAATATCGTCCCGACCGCCAGTAGTTTTCCATCGGGGCTAACGGCGAGCGAGAAGAACTCGCGCTCGTATGACGACAAGGTGCGCAGCGGCTTGCCCGTGCTCGCGTCCCACTGCAAGATGCCTTCACGGCAGAGGCAGATGAGCGTGCGGCTGTCGGCACTGAAGGCAAAGCGGATCACCTCGATGCCTCGAATTGTCGTGAGCAACTTAGCGCTGTTCACGTCCCAGACTTCGAGCACAATGCCCGGCTGGTGCGATTGGGCGATGCGCGTGCCGTCGGGACTAAACTCAATGCCGAAGCCCATACTGTAGTCGGGAAATGCGTAGATGAGTTTGCCCGTCGCTGCCTCCCACAGGCGCACATTGCCCGTGAGACTGCTGGCTGCGAGCAGCCGCCGACCATCGGGACTGAATGCCAACGGTGATACTTCGATACCCAGACCATCCACGGTGAACAGCAGTCGCTCGCCGCTGGCATCCCAGACCTTGAGGCGACCATTGCGCGTCCCGCCGACCAGTTGAGTGCTATTGGGGTTGATCGCGACACTGGTGAAGAACGATTCGTCGTCCTTCAACGATTTGAGCAGTTGTCCAGTCTGCACGTCCCAGATCTTGATCAGTCCTTCGTCACAGGTACACGCGACGCGCGTGCCATCGGGACTGAAGGCGGCAGACTCGGTGTATTCTCCCTCGTCAATCGTTCGGATGCGCGCGAGCGTGGCACGGTCAAACAGGACGATGCCATTGGGCGTTGAAGCGGCGATGCGATTGCCATCGTTAGACCAGACGAGATTGAAGATGACGTTTGGTGGCGTGGCGGATGGAAGCGGCGTCGCGCTCGGTGCGCTCGTTGGTGTTGATGTTGATGTTGGTATGACGACGGGCGCGCTCGGCGTGCTCGCTGGCGTCGTGGAGATTGCAACGGGCGCGGCGGTTGGGATAGCGGGCGATGCGGAAAACTCACAGCCGAGTAATACGACGATGTATATGAACAGCATGAATGGCAAACGCAGCGACCGATTCATTTGATCACTGAAACGTCTTTCGGAAGTAAACATGGTCATATGGATGCTTCACCACGAATACCATTTGGTGCCTGTTCGGCAGCTCGGCGCGGTGCACCAGCACAAAGACACTCGGCGAGGTCGCAGCGGGCAGATAGCCTGGGCCTTCGACGACATTGACGGTGATCGTCACTTCGCTGTCGGTACGCTCGATGGTGCGCACATCAATCTCATAGCCCGAACTGGGTACGCGGCCCCATGAAGATGCCAATGACGAGATGCTGTTCAAAATCCACGCGGCTGAACGGGTGCTGGGCTGGAATATACTCTTGGCGTGGCAAGCCCAACGAGGCGAACGCATCTACGTATAACTGGCGCAATTGCTCATGGCTCCCGACCACAAACAAATCCATGCTCGTACGCTCAGCGTACACGCCAGCTTTGCCGTATGTGGATACCGCTGCTTTGAATAATCGCTCGAACGGCACGATGAGGGGGCGCGTGCTGCTCGTGGGCAATGCCAGCGTCGCCGTCGGCGTGCAGATGATCACTGTAGTTGATGAGGTTGGACGCGACCAAGACACGGCAACGCTAAATGAGATGAGCAGCCACGCGAGCAGTAGCACGACCGACATTGCCCTTGCCCATGCGCTAACGGGTATCAATCTGTTCATGTGAGCCTGCCCGTGTTATGACCTGCGTTGGCTGCTGTCAAGGTTGTGCATGGCAGTCCCTCGGCATTCTACCGCGTGAGGCGCACCGTTTGCAGCAGCGTGCGAAAGAGCCGCTCAAATTTGGCCTGTGCGGGCCATGGCGACTGCGCATCATATGGTGACAGTGCCAGCACGAGATAACGCTTGTTACCCTCGAAGAAAACATACAGCACGCCCGAGCGCGACGGGATGCTGGTCGTTTCATACGTCTGAAGATTGCCAATCATCTTTGAGGTGAAAGTGAATGCGCGCTTCACGTCCTCATTCCACGGTGCGGTGGCAACTTCGATAAACGAACGCGCTTGTGGATTGGCATACTCGCTAATTTGCACTTCATAGCGAGTCGGTTCTGGGCCACTGCCAAAACTCTCGTCAGTCCAGAGGTAAACGCCATTCTGACGGTCCGTTAGCTCCCACTCTGGCGGGAAGTTCATCGTGAAGCCAAGTGTCTCGGAGTGAAACGGTGGCCACTGCGCGCTGTTGATCGGCACCTCAGGTATCGCCGTTGCGTCCAACGTGCGCGTCGTTGGATTGAGCCAATACTGGTGGCCGTCTTTGTCGCGCAGCAAGATTTTGTTCGGCTCGCGCCAGTCCAGCGTTTGCAGCAGCCGCGCATCATTGGGAATCAGCATCGTCTGCGCGAGTATTGTTGTGTTGACGTGCAGAATGCCCTGTGTCCACTGGTAAGTGCGGCACGAATTTTCGGCAATGGTCAATGCCAGTGCGCTGCCATCAGACGCCCAGACGATGCGTCCAGCAAAGGCGTCGTTCTCGACTTGTAATGGCGTCTCGCGTTCCTGTCCTGTCTTTATATCGCGCAGCACCAACTTCTTCGGGCGACCTTGCGCGATGTAGGCAATCATCCGCTCGTCGGGCGAGAGCGTCAGCCAGATGGCTTGTGCGGGCATCACCTGCTGCTGTTCGCCCGTGGCGAGATTGATGCGCCACAAGTCAGCGCCGTTGATAAACATGGAACAGCCGTCAGGATTGGGACGGTTGGTGAAATAGACGTAACGACCATCGCGCGACCAGTGCAGCGGCTGGGGAATGGTGTAGCCGAGCGCAATCGGCGCTTCTTGTATCATCGCCCAACCCGTCGAGCCTTCGCGCTTCATCACTTTCATTTGAGTACGATATGTGACTTGGTCGCCGTGAAATTCCGCGATGCCTTGCGCGAGCCATTGCCCATCAGGGGAGACGGAGGCTTTCAAGGTCGTGCGAATGGGTGTTGGCGTCGGCGCGGAGGGAGCAGGCATCATGGTCGGTGCGTTCGTTGGCGCGAGGTTGATGGCGTTTGGTGTGGTGATCACCTGTGAGACCATCGTCGGCGTCGCTGATGGTGTATGTACTGGAGTTCGAGTCGTCGGCCCCGATGCTGATGCATCGCACGCCACGACGCCGATGAGGCACAGCAGACCGAGCAGGCTAATACGGACTTTCATCGCATCATCTCATGCTGAACCAGCAATCATCGTTCGCTTCCATATGGTCAATACAATGCGGCTACGCGCCTGACTTCTCCCGTGATGCCATCAATGATGACGACATAATGACGAAATGGTTTGGGTGTTGGAAATTCGGTGGGTCGCGGGAAAGCATCACCCCACAAGCCGTCCATCGTAACGAACCACATGGGCATTTCAGCGCGTTCATCAGAGCCGAGCGCATCTTGTCCGAGCCGCTTGTTCGCATCGCCCAACCTCATCGCCTCGGCGCAAATGTTCTCTGGTTTGACGAGTGCGCCCGTGATTTCGGGCCGCGCAATAGATGCAGCCTGCACGGCCCGCTCGATGGCTGCTTGTTGGCTGATGGTGCGGGTGATTGGCGTGGGTAATGGTGCATTCGCCGTGCAGCCAACCACCAAGCACATGGCGATAAAAGCGAAACCCTGTTTCATCGGTTCGCCACCTTTACTCATTGAGCCCGTTCGAGCGATTTGAGCAACAGGATAGCCTGCTGCTGATCAAACATACTGCTCACCTCAATCACGGTCTGCTGAGTGCGGACGACCACTGTGAGTACAAGCGTGGGGAAGTTAGGTTGTCTCTCCGAGAATCATTTGACAGCGTAAACGTTGATGAGTATTCCCTTCGCAATCAGTTGCGGCGAATTTGGATCGTTGAGATTGACGAGCCAGATGCTGCCTGTACGGTCACCATTAAAATAGACATCTCCGACGAGAACCCAATCGGTTTGGGGTAGCCATTTGATGCTCGTCAAGTTCGGGATGTTGAATTCGAGCATTGTCGTGCTTCCATGTTCGAGGTCAATCAGGTAAATTCGCGATTGTGAACGGACAGACCCAGCCATACAGACGACTCGCTGTCCATCGAATGCCCAGCCTGTGCCCCATGGGCAACTTACCTTAATGTCCGTGCGCTGTTGCGGAGGATCGCTGAGAAAAATGAAACCCGCATCAGTGGCTATATATTGCGCCGATGGAGACATCTGGCTGTTCGCGGTGACTTGCATGAGCATTCGATTGTTCGGCGGCGCAATCTTCCACAAGCCGGAGCCAATCACGCGCAAGTAGTTGCCGTCCGACGACCACCGCATTTCACCCGACGAACAGGAACGACCCCCAACCGTGTACGGCGCCAGCTCAGATGATTGTTGCGTAGTCGGGTTGATGAGCCTGACGCGCGCTGTCGTCGTGCTCTGCCCCGCGCGGTAAGGCGTAATCGCGATGTATGCAATCCATTGGCCGCCCGGCGACCAGGTTGGATAGGAGCATTTGCCGTACTCGTTGCGTCCAATGGTTCGCGGTTGCGACCACTGAGTCAATCGGCGCACGACGATGTTCCCGTGCTCTTCATAAGCAATGGCAGCACTGTCAGGTGACCAACTTGGAAACACGGCATCGAGACTGACCTGTCGCTTTTCACTGCCATCCGTTCGCAGCAGCCACGTGCCTTGCTCAGGATAATAGACCGCAACATACTTACTATTCGGTGAAAGTGGCAACTCATCAAACCCGAAGCCGAAGTACGACAGCTGTTTGTCCGTGACTTGTTGCACGTTCTTGCCGTCGAGTCCCATTGACCATAAATGTCCGTCGCGCCCGAACAGCACGCGATAATTTCGATTCAGTAACTCCGCAGGAATAGTTGGTTCTGGCGTTGGCGATGGTGTCTGCGTCGGTGTGAGTGGCGGCGTTGCCGTCAGCACAGGTGTGTTCGTCGTTGTCGCGCTCGGCACAGCGGTTGCAGTCGGCGCGAGCGTGGGCGCAGGCGTCGGCACATCGCTCGATGTGCACGCGACGATGCAGAGCAGCACGATCAGAGCGATAGCAAGTTTCATGATGCATCTCACGAGCATGATGAGCGCCTATCAGCGATTGGCTGTGTAGTGTATGAGCTCAGATGTGGTCCCATACGGTGTGCCATGATGATCAGCGGTCCTCATCACGAACCCGACTGCGGGACAAAACCAATCGTCAAACGTCATGCTGCCAATCTGTCCTTGCAGATAGAAGCAATTCGCGAACGTGCCTGCGGGTACGGTGAGTGCCCCTTGTGTGGTGACTTGTCGGTTCACGGGTGCGCCGGGCGGATAGTACATGGACCATCGGCTGCTGAGTTGCATGGCGAACGCCAGCTCCACGATAGCACCGCCCGCCGGAAGATCGGCCAGATTCAGGCGGTCCTGTCGGATGATGCGGTTACCTTCCGCAATCAGCCAATAGGTTTCGCTATGCGCTGGCTGGAGTGAATCGGTAACGGGATAACTGCCGCGAACCGACACTAGACTTTCGGCTGAGTGCTCACTTTGGATGTTGGCGACATAAAATCCGTTTTTAGTTTCAACGCTGACGACGGTATCGGTCAGCGTGAACGTGGCCGTCATGATGTTGCTTTCGTTGGGCCCTTCGTAGCGCGTCACGCGATAGACCCAGCTGTTGCCGACGTTCAGCGGGAACTCGAGGTTGTACAGGTAACCGCTCTGTTGCTGCGTGGGTGTTGGAATCGGCGTGGCTGGCGTGCTGGTCACGGCAGCTCGCGATGCGAGCTCGAGCGAATTGCTGTAGCTCAGTAATTCGCCCGTCGGACTCAAGCCGACTTGCACGAATGGGTACATGCCGTCGAGCGTTCGCGTTCGGTCTTCCCAGCGAAAGAAGGAATTGTCGCCCTTCGTGCCGCCATTTTCAACGAGCCCAACAAGGTCAGCCCCCGCGCAGCGCGCGATGAATTGGAGTGCTAGTGCCCGCAGTTGCTCCGCACTTAGGCGTGTACCTTGCTCCGTCATCGCCGCGACCGCGCTCGGCTGAATTTGAATGACTCGACCCGTCGCGCTGTTCACCGCGACATCGTAGCTGCCCGCGCGATACCAATCGGCCATGACATCGTAGGCGTAAGCAGATCGTGCTGTGCTGAGATACTGCACGCTCGCGCTCGGCGTGTTGAGACAGGTTCGAATGTTGCCGATCGCCAATGAACGTTTATCCGGACTCGCCGTCGCTGTCGGCGCATTGGCAAGAGGCCACGAGCCGACGGCGCGGAACATCGCAAACGAGATGAGCGCGAGCAGCAGCACGGCAGCTGCCGCGATGAGTGGGGCACCCTCGACCCGCAACCGCCAACGTGGAACTTTGAATCTCGTCGGCGCGAGCTCACGCCTCTCGTGTGACGTGGCATACGCTCTGCGCAGTCGCGCTTCGAGCTGCGCGGCGAACCGCGCGTCGAGCCGAATGTGCGGTGCGAGCTGCACGAGCGCGCCGGCGAGCCTGGCGTCCTTCGGATCCAGTGCTCCGTCGGGTGTGGCACTCTGCGTCAAGAACTGTTCCAATTCGTCGGCAGCACGTTGTTCGTCGGCTTTCATACTTCGCTCTCCAATCGCTCTCGCATCTCACGTATAGCACGGTGCACCAGCACGCGCACAGTGCCCTCGCGCTTGCCCATGATTTGTGCCACTTCGGCCGGGGTCAAGCCCGCGAGCAGCCGCAACGCGAGCGCCTCTGCGCGCTCTGGCGCAAGCGTGTGCAGCGCGCGCATCACGTCCGCCGCACGCAGATGCTCGATGGCCAGCTCTTCGACGGATATGTTGGCGTTGAGGCACTCGTCCAGCGCGACCAGCTGTTGCGCGCGGCGGAAATGATGTGAGGCGTGATGGCGCGCGATGCCGAACAGCCAAGCGCGGAAGTGCCCGCGCCGATAGCGGCCGATCGCCTCCAGCGCGGAGAAGAACGTGGCGGCGGTGAGCTCCTGCGCATCGTCCACGCCGCCGGTACGCGCGAGCAGGTAGCGGTAGATGCGCTCGGCATAGCGCCGATATAACTCGGCAAAGGCGTCCATGTCGCGCGCGGCCGCGACGGCCAAGCTCTCGTCGTCGGCGAGCGTTGGTGGCGGATGCGTGTCGCGCTTCAAGGATGTGGGCATGTCCATGCAGGTGCTGGGTGCATTCTGTTCCATTGATAAATGCCCGCAGCAGTAAAATTGTTACAGGGAACAACTCTCAAACATCACTCGTCTGCGTGGTAGCACGGTCAGCACTCGCAAATCGAAACGCCGCATAGAACGCCATCCCGCCCGGCACGAGGTAAATGAATGCTGGGCTGCCACTGGCTGCGCCAACCAGGCCCAGCGTTCCAAGCACCGCGCCGGCCGCGAGCGCCAGTAAGATGTAGGTTCGGTGCGGCAGGCGACGCGCGAGCCACGCGATGATCAGCAGCAACGTGGATGCTAAGGTCATACTGGTATAGATGACTACGAGTCGCGGCTGGTACATTGGGGCAATTGTTGGCGGAGGGCTGTGTGTGACCTGCGCCTGCTCGACCAGAATGAACCACAACAGTCGCGCGGTGATGAACAGGCCCAAGACGCCGCCAACTGTGCTGAACAGACGAGCCGAGCCAACATCGTTTCTCATCGCAGCTCTCCAATCTCGTTACCATACAAACGGCGGCGGCGCGCAAAAGTTTCCGTCGCCGACCTGAGTCATTGTTTAGTGTATCATGTGCCTATCTCATGAGTATCTAACGGCATCACAGGCGCGTTCGCGGTATCGGTCTCTTACAGTTCTGGCTGATCTGTAACCGGCTCCCTGCTCCGCTCGAAGCGCTACACGACCAGTTGAGTGACGGTGAGTGTATATGAAACGCATCATCGTGTTCATCACGTTGCTCCTCCTCGCCGCGTGCACGTCCGATGTTGCGCCAACGCTTGCGCCCACGGCGACGACGGAGCCGAGCGCGACATCAACGAGCACGCCTGTTCTGAGCGCAACCCCAACGCTCACAGCGCTGCCAACGCCAACCGCCTCGCCAAGCGCGACACCAACCGTTGCGGCCGCGTTGCTGCCGCGCAATTATCGCGTGCTGTTTGCGCTCGATAAGCATCTGTGGTTGACGGATTTGGATGCAAAGAACGTGCAGCGCATCACACCAGACAATTTGATTTACGAGGGCTTTGGATTTGAGCAGACGAACGTCTCGCCTGATGGACGATTCGTACCGATTTACAATCGAGCGATGGGCACGTGGATATTGAGCCTGACGGACCAAGCGAGATTTCGAGTGAGTCGTCAAGGCATCTATCCGCAGTGGGCATCCGATAGTCAGGCAATCGTTTACAGCGAGACTGGCAAGATTTATGTGCGCGAGTTGGCGCGTTGGGATCAACCGCGCTTCATCGCGACGGGTTGGCTGCCAACTTGGTCACCCGACCGGCAGTGGATTGCATTCGTGACGTCCACACCCGCCGCCATCAGCACCGCAACCGTCCGTCACGTTCATCTGATTCACCCGGACGGAACGGGCTTACAAGCGATAGATAGTTTTCAGGTCGGTAATCGTGCAAGCGGCAGTATTGATTTGCAATGGTCGCATGATGGTCATTACCTGCTGGCGTGGGGAGACAAGCCGCAAGCCGTACGCTTGTGGAGGGTTGACCGAGCGGGGAATCGGCTGATGGTACTCCCAGCGATCAACATGGCACTGTCGCCAACCGGTCCGTTCCTCGTGCTGGACGACCATCAGCAACTGCGAGCCATCAGACTGACTCCACCTTTGCCCGAGTACACGATTCAGGCAGGCACGTGGGGAACTTGGGTGTTTGACGGCAATCGCATCGCATCGTTTGGCGCGAACACCGAATCGAAGTCCACACTGATACTGACCGATTTGGAAACCAAACAAGCGACGAACGTGACGCTGAATGTGCCTAGCCTTTACACGATCAAGTGGTTGCGCGGGACGAACCTCGTGCTGGTTTCGAGTTCGCACGAAGGACCCGAACCTGACGACAGCGGCGACATCTGGATCGTGAATGTGAATAGTCCAGACCCGCCGCATTTCATCGCCAAAGGCATTCCGATTGCTGCGATCATGACCAAGTAGGTTTTTCTGAAAACGTCATGTCCATTATCCGCAAACCAGTTCTGATAACCATTTTGCTCTGTGTGTTCGGCGCGTGTGATGGGTTCAATCCACCGTCGTCGCTTGCGCCGACTGCGCCGAGTGTTCTGATTGCGGTGCCGTCTGTCGTGACGACAACGGCTGCACTGCCTACGCCGACCTTGGACGTCAGTAACGCACCGCCATCCACGGCCACCGTACTGCCCACCGAAACGCCCGCGCTCACACCACCCCCGCCCGCACCGCCCACGAAGTCGCCGCCACCATCGCGTCCTGCTCAATTTGCGGAATACCCTCAAGCCATTCTGAACTTCCTAAACGCGAACCCGCGCAATTGGTCCGCATGGGAGCAACTGCTGAAGAGTTGGGACGCGTTGAAAGCAATCACTCAGCGCTCTGCGTACAGCGGTGGTCCGGATAATCTCGCCGCCGTTGACGTGGACGGCGATGGACAAGAAGACATGCTGCTCGCTGTTACAGACCCCGACGCACTGTTTCCGGAGCGCGGCATGCTGCTCGTCTATCTGCGACAGAACAGCACCTATCGCCTTGCGCAGCAAATCGGCGATGCGCGCAATGGTTATCCATCGCGCCCGACGATTTTCGTTGCGGGCGATTTGCTCAAGGACGGGCGCATCGAGATTGTGCTCACCACGACCAATTGCGGCGCGCATACCTGCTTCACGTTCGTTGACGTGCTGCGCTGGGATGGACAGCAATTGCGTTCGCTCATATCTCCGCACAGAGAGATGGCCAATGCTGAAATCAATTTGCAACCGAGCGGTCACGGCACACTCGACCTCGTGCTGCACGGCGGCATCATCTCGTCGGTCGGCGCGGGTCCGCAGCGCGCCATCACCGAAATCTATCGCTGGAACGGAACGGCGTTCACGCTCGCGCAGACAGCGGTTGCCCCGTCCAACTATCTCTACTTCAAAGTGGTGGATGCGAATGCGCTGATGTTGGGCAAGCGCTATGTAGATGCGATTGCGCTCTATCAAGAAGCCATCACAAACCCAAAGCTCGCCGCGTATGGAATTCCAGGAGAGGACGTGGAGCGCGCCGACCTGCACGCCTTCGCGCGCTTTCGCTTGATGGTCGCGTATGCGCTGCTCAACGACGCAACTCATGCGCAAGTAGCACGCGATGACTTGCTGACGCAACAACCCAATCATATCTACGCACAGGTCGCCAAGCTTTTCTGGCAGGCATATTTGCCGCAGCGTCGAGTGGCGGCGGGGTGTAGTGCTGTAACGACGTTCGCGCGCGCACACGCGGAAGTGGCCGACGTGCTCAACCATTTTGGTTATGCGAACCCTGCCATCAGCGCCAACGATGTGTGTCCGTTTCGCTAAGAGGCTCACGATGAAATTTCTACGGTGCGTACTGCTCCTCGTCGCATGGCTTGTCGCGTGTACGTCCGATGCTGTGCCAACTGCAACGACTGAGCGGAGTGGAACGGCGAGCACACCTGCTTCGGGTGCATCATCATCAGGGAGCACACTCACGACGCCAACGCCGTAGCCATCCGCAAGCGTCGCGCCAACACCGACGGTGAAAGTGTCGCCGATGTGGAGGCGTTTGGGCCCCGATGCCGATGTGCAAGCATTTGCGATAGACCCAAACAATCCGTCCGTACTCTATGCGGGTTCGCAGCGCGTGTATCGCAGCGGCGAGCGGGGCAAAATGTGGCAGCAACTCGACGCCATCAACGATGTCACGGTCCTGCTCGCCGCGCCGACGCAGCCGACAACGCTGTATGCTGGCGGCCTGCACTTGTATCGCAGCCGCGACGAGGGGCAGACCTGGCAGGCGATGGTCACGCCCAGCGTGAGTGGACCTTGGAGTGAGGGCAACTTTGCGCAACTGGCGGTGGACGCGCACGACCCAGGCACCGTCTATGCGCTGTCGTGGGCGGGCTTGCAACGCACGCGCGATGGCGGCGAGCACTGGCAGTATATAAACATCCGAGCAGCGGTCACGCCGACATTCAGCAGTGAAGCCGTGCCGTTCAGCGTCGTCGCCGCGCCGACGGAAGCGGGCGTGCTCTATGTCGCCATTGACGACACGCTCATCAAGAGCGGCGACTATAGCAAAAGTTGGCACACCATTTTCGTGCACGCTGACGCGGAGGGACTGCCGGCGGGCGCATTCGATACGCACCCGACGCACGCGCAGGAGTTGTTCGTGAACGGCGATGCGGGATACTATCACTCAAACGATGGCGGCGCGACGTGGACGCTGGTGCGCGTGGACATTCCGCGCTACGTGGGTGACTGGAATCAGCGCGTCAGTCTGCCGCTGTTCGGTCCGAAAGGCCCCCAGCAGCAATACGTCGTCGTCACACGCTCGCGGCCCAGTTATGATGTGCCGGAGTTGTTCGGCACCGTGTATCACAGCAGCGACGGTGGTGTGAGTTGGTCACCGTTGGGGAGCAGCCTGCCCGGGACGCGCATCAATGGACCCGTGCTCGATCCTGCCGAGCCGAATGCGCTCTACGTGCCGACGAGCGACGGCGTGTGGGCGTGGCGGCCATAATCATGCCGATCTCATGGCGGTGAGACCCACGAGGCGTAGCTGCTCGCCGTCCACGAGTGAACGACAGCAAATGTGCGCGGATCGAGCAGTGCTTTTAAGGCTGGGTGGTAAGGATTTTGCGCCAGCAGAATCGGTTGCCCATCGAGCCGCCGCGCGATCACTACTTCCCAATCGTCCAGTCGCGCCACGCGCTGGAGGCTCTTGGCGTCAAGCACGTCCGTCCACCACTGTCGCCCATCCCAATCGTGCAGCAGCAGGTGTGCTCCATCGAGTGTCATTTTGATTGCCTTCGCCGTATCGTCATGCCGCGTCATCCTGCGGCCACTCGACGTTTCGATGACTTGCACGCCGAGCGATGCGTACTGCGTATCCCAGTCGCCAAGCGCATTGCGCGTCGCCTGCTCGGTCTGTGTGAGCACGTACAGCATCGCGTCATCAGGCGAGAGCACCGCAGATTTGTGTGCTCCGTTAAAGCCGCCTTTTGCTTCCGCCACGCTCGTTCCGAAATCGAGCAGTCGCTCAAGCCACGACTGCGCCGCGCGAATCTCAACCATGCGCACTGTGTGCGCGTCGAAGTCCACCGTCGTCAATCGCTCGGCGTCAGCATGCACGATATAAAGCGCGCGTCCATCGTGCGCTGCGACCACCGCAGGCGTCCACGAGGCGAACAATTGCTGCTCGTGCGATGACTGGCAACTTTCGAGACACCACGAACCACTGACGATGTTTGTTAGCGATTGCTCCCACTGCACATCGAGCGTCGCCCCATTGAGCGCGAGCACGCGCGGCGGGTCGGGCTTCGTCATGCCGGGGTCATTGCCGAACGGCTGACCGTAGAGGATTAATTGTGTGCCGTCCTGCGTGTACTTGATTTGTGTAGGCAGGAAGGACAGCGCGCGCCGAATCAACACCGCGCCCGTGCGCGCGTCGAGCAGCATCAGCGTGCTGGCTCTGCGCTCTTGGAGCGACAGCGCGAGGCGCGTGCTATCGGGACTGAAGACGAGTGGGCCGGCCCAGTCGTTCGCGGACAGCGTCGTCGTCACCGCGCGCCAAGCCGTGAGGTCAATCAGGTGGAGCACATCCGCGCTCGCGTAGCACGCCGACCCGCCTCCGCTGGCTTCGCAACTCTGACCGCGCGACTCGATGCCCGCCGCGCGTGTGCCATCGCTTGAAATGGCGGATACGCGAACGCCGAGCGGCGGATGGTCGGGCAAGTCCTGTCCCGTCGCGGGGTCAACCAGGTGCGTCTCGTCGCGATAGCGCTGCGCGGATGGCGGCTGCGGGAAATAACTCGTGTCCTCGACGGCTTTCCGCAACATGAGCAGTGCGCTCGATGCGAAGGCGGCACTGGTCGTTTGCGCGGCGGGAGTCGGCGTGGTAGTCGCCGCGAGTGGTGACGGCGTGCTCTGCGTCTGCGACATGCACGCGACCAGCATGAGGAACAAACCGAGAATCGTGATCACTTTCATAGAGCACCTTCCACCGTTTCTACTTAAAGCCGTGCATGGTTAGTGAATCATCTAAACTGTCGCCGCAACTCGCCGACGATGAGCAGGTCGGCAAACGAATTTGTTATCTCACGCTGGGTGGCGATTTGATTGGTCGTCAAGTCCAATGCCTGATAGATCACGCTGTATGAGGCGCTGCTGCGCCAAACGGTGTGGCCGAAGTAAGCGTACTGCCCATCGGACGAGAATCCCTGCAAATAGTAGGCGTCGTCGCTGGTGCGATGAGTGAGCGTCTCGAATGTATGGGTATCCAGCACGTAAAGGTGGTTGCGCTGTGTGCCGTCTTGCTGGCAGCAAAACTCCTGCTGTACGCCCGTGGCGAGCACCAAACGCTTGCCATCGGAACTGAGCGTCAATTGTCCGATGGGCAAATCGAGACGCTTGAGTTGCGTCAGGTTGCTCGTGTCAATGACCTGCAGTCCGACGGGCACATCGCGCCACGTCCACTGCCCATCGGCTTGCGCCGTCACCTCCGCGTGCCAGCCCACAACGTACAATCGCTCGCCATCAGGGCTGAGCACCGCGGACTTGGATGTGGTCGGGACAGTCTTGGCTTCGGCCACCGAGGCGAACGCATTGAGCAGTTGCTCGACGAGCGAGACGCGCGGATGAACTTCTACTTGTGCACGAATCTTGCCTTGCGCGAGGTCAATGAGTGAGAGTTTGTCGGCATCGGCGTGAGCGACGTAGAGCACACCGCGCTCCAAGTCCCACGCCAGACCTGCCTGATAGATGATATATCCGTCACGCCCTGCAATACGTTCGCGATATTGCCATTGCTTCACGCCATTTAATCGAACGTCTGATGTGATGCGTCCGCTCGCCACATCCACGAACAGCACGTGCGGTACATCTTCCGTGAGGTTGTTCGCATCAGTGGGCACGACGACGATGGCCAACTGCTGACCCCCGCGCACGAAGCGCGTCGCACCTGGAGTGAACGAGGTCGGCAGGCGCAGCACCGTCGTGAGTTGGCGGCTGGCGAGGTCGTAGCGGAACAGTTCGTAGTCGCGTGGAATATTGTGCGCGCGATCATGCGAAGCGGGCATGAACCAGTACAGCGCATGACCGTCGGGACTGAACATGGGACTTGCCGAATCGTTCAGCGTCACGTCGGTTGGCGTGTCCGTCCAAGACGCGAGGTCAATCAAGTGCAGCACGCCACCCGCATTGTTGCTCCCGCTGGGCCAAAGCATTACCGTCAGCGTCTTGCCATCGGGACTGACGGCTGCGGCGTAATGATGCCCAAACGGGATCGAGTTGCGCTCGGGCAGGTCGGCGAGCAACGACGGATGAATCGGCCGCGCGCGCAAATGGAATTGGCTTTCCTCGTCAACCAGCAGCAAGGATATAGGACTGAAAGGGCTGGCTTGAGCGAGCGAGGTTGTTGGTGATGTGGGTACGGTGGATGACCATTCGAGACCGCACGCCGAGAGCGCCACGCACACCAATGTTGCGTTCATCAATCTTACGAACACCCATAGACTTTTCATGATGCACCTCCTTGAGGCGACGCTACGGCCACCGCACATACGGGTCTGCCACGGCGGGCACGAAGAACGCCTGGCCCTGCTCGCCGCGAAAGACGTAGTACGGCTGCATGACCTCTTGCGGATTGATGACCTCGCCTTCGACGTAGGCCAACTCCATTGCGACGAAACGTTCAATGGGCTCGCTCTGCACGGCGGTGGGCTGCACGGGCTCATAGCCTGTGTCAACAAAGAATCCGCGCCGCCTACCTTCCATGAGCATCTTCCACGCTTCTTCAGGCAAGCGCAACGGATAGCGGCTGCGCGCGAGCAGTGGACGCCGCCGACCGATGATGTTCGTCGCCTGACCATCCACGTTGAACGCCACAGCCAAATTTTTGTTGGCATACACGGGAACGCCATTGATGCGCTGCAAGAAAAAGACGCGCGACAGCCCATAGGCTTTCGGCATCGCCTGATCAGGCAGCAGCAAGCCGCGCTCTTGCAGCAACTGCACCGCCCGCTGGACGATGGCTTCTTTCGTCACCGTAACCATCTTCTCGCCCAGTGGTTGGGCAGGCGTATATTGCACGAGCGAGTATAGCGGAATGCAATCCCAACCTTGCAAACTCTTGACGATGCCCAGAAGCACCGCGCAGTGATTTGGCGGGTAGTCGCCGACCAGATAGACATCGAGGTCCTTTGGCGCGTTGAAGAGCGGTACGCTGAGTTCATCGGTGCGTATCGTTCCGGCTGCGCCCGCTTGCCGCGAATCGGGATCGAGCACGCCAAACGCGAACGGCGGCAACTCCTTCGGTTCATCGTTCGCCCAGAAGTAGCCAGGCTGTGGCGTGGGCACTTTGAGATCGCTCAGACCTGTTGCAGTTCGCGGCGGTGTTGGGGTCATGATTGGCGTTGGTTGTCGAGTTGGGTTCTCCGACGCGGGATGCACTTGCACGACGAAGCGCAGCGATTTATCGGCAACGCGGCCAATTACTTCCCAGCAGCCTTCCGTCGGGAAATCAATGCTTGTCGCTTGAAAGCCCGACAGGCCGTAGCCGTCCGGAATGTCCGCGCGCAATGGCGGCGCGGGCGCATTGAGCCGCAGGCCTTCAATGCTCAACTTGCCCACCACTGAGCGCCACCAGCCCACCTTCACGCCGCCGGCGTACCACACACCCTTGTACGGCGGCACCAATCCGGCCCATAGCCACTCGTTCGCGTACCACGTGTTGGTCAGCCGGGCCGTATTCTCATCGGGCGGACGAGCGCTGACATACGGCGTCTGCGGGCAGTTTGCGGCCGTGTAAGTTGCGCTCGCGGTCGGCGCGGCGGTTGGCTCTGCGACGGTGGAACGATTCGTGCAGCCACTGAAGCAGAATAGTAACAGGCTGAAAAGTGCGATGCGAATCATAGGTCTCCCGTCAGCGTTGAAGCTCATGACTTTGGTGCGGGCGCGGCGAAGAAGAACGGCAGACCCCATGCAGGCCAATCCGAAATGTGTCGAATCATTTTGAGCGATGCTGCATCCACTATCCACATGCCCCGCTCGCGTGTCGGCAAGTTACCAGACGTTGAGGGCAGCAGGTACAACTCGCGACCATCCACGCTGACGGCGAGACCATCGGTCGGCGTCGGCATCTGCAATTCACCTAAGACTTGCAGCGAATCGCTCGCCAGCGCCCACAAGCGATCTTCCCACGCGACGTACAGGCGCGCGCCGTCGGGCGAGATGGCGAGGTAATCGCCTTCGCCACGTCCAAACGTAGCGGTCGGTATCGTGACACGGTCGCTCAACCTGATTTGCTGCACTAACAATGCATTCGCACTGTCGCGAACGGTCACCGTTTCCCAGATTGACAACCACAGGTCTGTCAGCGTGACGCGACCAGACCCGCCGGCATAGCTGATTGCGACTTGTGGGTATAGGCCATACAAGCGCTTGCCGTCGGGCGAAACGACCAGCGACGGAGCACGTGCGGTCGGCGCTGGCTCTCGCCAGATGAGTAACAGCGAAATGGCATTCACGGCGATAACAGAAACGTTGCAATCGGCATACAGGCGTGGTTGGCCAGGTTGACCAACTAGGCGTAGGGGAAGAAGATCGTTCTGTCTACACTTGAGGAACTGCAACGTGTCGTCAGGCAACCATCGCCTCTTCTCGCTATCGAATACACTCGACCAACTCTGGTTGTTTTTGAAATTGTAACGGCCCACGATCAGCCAGCGTCCATCTCCCGACAAAGAGATCGGATTGCCTCCAAGTAAGGCAGCGCGATTGGCAAGCGGCTCGCGATGAACGACCTGCCAATTCTGGGTGTCGTAGATGCGCAACTCGCCATCGCTCCAACCATCTACGATGTACAACCGTGTGCCGTCGGGCGAGACAGCCATGCCTGCCTGGTCGCCCGTCACAGGGAATTCGCGCAGCACGTGGCCGCTGTGCGGGTCAATCACGCTGACGTTGAACGATTGAAAGGCGGTGAGATAGAGCTGTGTGTTGCTCGCGGCTTGACGTTCGGTCGCACTGGCCGTTGGTGCGGAGAGGGTGGGGAATGGTCTCGGCGTGAACTGCGGATCGCGTGTGGCGACGAGTGGCGGCGCAGGTGTGAACACCGTCGGTGAAGGCAGTGCCGCCTGTGGCGACGCTGCGACAGGAGCACGTGGCGCGGGTGCTACGCAGGCGGCGAGCGTGAGAGCAGTAACAACAACTGTTAGTGGGTACACAAACTTTTTCATCGCGCACCTCACTCGATGGCAAAGCCATACGGCTGTTTCAACACGTTGTCGAATTGGCGCAGCACCTGGCCGTTCAGCGCGTCGAGCGCATACAATGTGTGATTGCGAAAGCTGAGCGCGTACAGTTCGCGGCCGTCGCTGCTGAGTTGGATGCCGCTGATGTCGCTGCTCGTGAGCCAATGCCCGAGCAGCCTGAGTGAAGCAGTATTCACCGCCCAGATGCCGTTGCCCTTTTCGAAATCAATCACCTCCGTCAGATACAATCGTTGCCCATCGGGACTGAGCACGGCGGCAGGCTGCGAGCCGAACTTCGCGCTGGCTGAACCAACCAACCAACCAACCAACTCATCAATGGGAGTGGCGGAAGTGGACGATGACTCTTTCAACACACCATGCTGCACAATCGCTTGCCGCGCGATGTCGAGCACGAAGATTTCTTTGCTGTTCGGATAGACGAGATAGAGGCGTTTGTCGTCGGGCGAGCGCAGCATCGTCGGACTGAATTCGTTGAGCGGCGACTCGACCGTGCGCTCGATGTTTACCTGTTTGGTCACCAGTCCCGTCTGGGTGTCGAGGAATTGGATGACATCACTCGTGCGCGTGATGCGGCGCGGGCAGTAGCCGTACAGAAAGCGGCCATCGGGCGTGAGTGCGGGCACGCTGTCGCAAAACACTTGACCGCCTGTGTCTTGCCTCACCAACTGCACGCGCGCGACCTGCATTGCATCCTTATCGAATGCCACGAAGCGATAGTCGCCCTGCGGCATCAATGACGATATGAGATAGAGCGTGCGACCATCGGGCGCGAGCACGCCATACGACCAGAAGCCTTGCGATTGCACTTCGTCAGGGACGGCAATGACGCGCTCCAGCTTGCGCTCGCCAACGTTCACCACCGCAATGTCGGTCGTCCAGAATGTATCCGCTGTCACGAGCGGCGTGCGCTGTCGCTGTCGCTGATGCACGACGAACAGGCGGCTGCCATCGCGCGCGAAGACTGGCTGCACCTGCGGCTGCCAGTGTGGCTCCGCCTCGTCGTAAAACAAATCAATCCGCTGCGTCGCCTCACCCGTCTCGACGTTGACGAGATAGACGAGCGTGCGCCAGCGCGTGCCGATGCCCGCATCGCCTTCTGCCGTGACCGCGAGCGTGCGATTATCGTTTGAGAGTATCAATTGTGTGAACAGTTCGCCCCCGCGTGCCAGATACGTCGGGGGCAACAGTATGATGCGCGTAATCGCGCCGCGCATAAGGTCAATGCTCGTCAGCCTGAGCGTTGTGCCGACCGCTTCGACCGCATACTGCCAACGCCCATCGCTCGACCGAACACCGCTCAATGGTAATGTGCGCAGCAGCACATCGCCCGTCTGTGGATTGATGGCCAACACACTGGGGCTCTCGCCGTTCTGGCCGTACGCGCCATCATTGATCCACAACGCCGAGAGAGAATCAGATCGTATCTCCTTGACAACCGATGCGGGCCGGCTGCTGAATGTCTGCGATGCCTCACTGAAGATCACACTCGCCACGACGATGGTTAGCACGATCAGTATTGCAACTGAGATTCGTTTTCGCATCGCTCCGTCCTCCTTTCCACATGATGCGCTCAATACGTTTGCGGCGTGACGAACCCCATCGGCTTGATATTCAATTTCAGTGCGCGCTGTGTCTGACCCGTTCGCGCGTCGAGCACGTATAGCGTGGACTCGTCTGGGCTGGCGGCGTAGAGTTCACGCTCGTCGGCGCTGAGACGACTGCCGAGGATATCTTTATCCGCGAGCCAATGACCGCTGCTCTTGAGCGTGGCCGTTTCGACGGCCCACACGCCATCGCCTTTCTCCTCGCCGCTCATGCTCACCATGTACAATCGCTCGCCGTCCGCGCTGAGCATCGCGCCCGGCCACGGAATCATCTTTGCGTACGCCGTGCTCACCAACGCATCACCCAACCAACTCGCGATGCGCTGCATCGGATTGAATAATGTGGGCTTCTCATCACGCAACACCGCTTGCCGCACGAACTGGCGCTGCGCGAGGTCGAGCGCGAACACTTCTTTGGTCAGCGCGTCGGCGTAGTACACGAATTGGTTGTCAGGCGATGGGAGGATGTACGAAAGATTGAAAGCGGTCGTGGGCTGCACCGTGCGCGGCAGTGAAACGGTCTGCGCGACGAGACCGCTTTGCGTGTCCAGAAATTGAAATGTGCCGGTGCGATTGGAGACGCTGCCGCCGATATAGCTGACAAGGTAGCGACCATCCGGCGTGAAGCGCATACCTAATGGATAGGTGGTGAACTGCTCGTCGGGGTTCGTGCTCTCGACCGAGCGAATGGTGACTACGCTCAGTGTCTGTGCGTCGAGCGCGACAAATCGATAGCCCGTCAGATTTGCCGCACGCAGGAGTTCTGGTAGCAGGTAGAGCGTGCGGCTATCGGGCGAGAGCGCAGCATTGTTGCCGAACCCGTGCGCGTGCATCTCGCCCGGCACTTCGATACTCTCGACGTTGTCACTCTCCAAATCCAATACCGCTACGCGCGTGAACCAGTCGGCTTCGACGGCTTGCGATGCGCGCGGCTGCCGCTGTGCCGTTTGCACGACGAACAGTCGCCGCTCATCGCTGGACAGCAGCGCGCGCTTCAGCGGCGCTTCGCGGGCGGCTGGGCTGCGCAACATCTCGAACGCGCGTATGACGGTTGCAGCCGCGAGGTCAACGACGCGCACGCGCGTCACCCATTCACCGCCGCTGAACTCGGCCTCGGTCGCGTACAAGCGGTGCTCGTCACGACTGAGGATCACGTTGCTCAACGACACCGCTCGCTCCACAGTGGACGAATCGGGAACGCTGACGGTGAGGAGAATGCGCTTCGGGTTCGCGCTGCGCGTCATGTCATAGACAAGTACATCCACGCGCCATCGCCCAGCTTGCTGTTGTGCTTGCTGCGAATAGCGCCAGCGTCCATCGCGCGAGGCGACGCGCCCGAGCTCACGCGGCAGTTCATTCAACACCTGACCCGTTTGCGGATCAATCGCCCGCATCTCATCGCTGCCATCCAAAACCCAGATCGCGGGCAGGTTAGGTGCAGGCGTGAGCGTTGGCTGGCTTATTACCATCGTCGGCGTTGGTGCGCTTAGCGATGGCGTGTTGGTCGGCGTGGCTGTAGGCGATGATGCCGTCATTGATGTGTCATCGTTGGCGCGAGTAATGATGGCGTGATGCTGCACGCAACCAACAAGCGAAGCATCAAATTGGCGATGACAATTCGTTTGAGCATGTCGCAACCTTCCTCTCATTCCGATTGTGCCATGATGACCCTCTACAACCGATACAACGCTCAGTGCTGGCAGGTTCCCGTGCTGACACTATAATCCTTTCAAACTGCCTGTTACAAATCGTCTCGCAGTAACGACTTACTAATGAGCCATCATGCACCGAGCCATGCTCAATCGTCGAGTCTCGCACGATGAGACGTCCGCGTTGACTCTCGCCGACGAAACACTCGCGCGCTTGGCGGCACAGAACGCCGACGCTTTCGCCGAGTTGTATCGTCGCCACGTCGCGCGTGTCTATCGCTATCTGCTCTCGCGCGCCGGCGATGCGGACGACGCGCAAGAACTAACGGCAGAGACGTTCATGGCGGCGCTGCGCGACATCGCGCACTTCCGCGCGCGCAGTTCGTTCGCCACGTGGCTGCTGGGCATTGCGCGCCACAAAGCCGCCGACCATTTCCGCCAACGTCGCCGTGCAGCAACTTCGCTCGATTCACTCGGCGACGTGCCGCATCCCGACGGCTCACCCGACGATGCGCTCACAGGCACGTTGCAATTGGAACAGGTGCGGCGAGCTCTGAACGCACTGTCGCCAGAGCGTGCTGAAGCGATCCGCCTGCACATGTTCGCGGGCTTGAGCATTGCCGAAGTCGCGCACGTGATGCACAAGAACGAGCCGGCTGTTCGGATGTTGATCCACCGGGCACTGCGCGATCTGCGCGAACGGCTCGCGCCCACACCCGAGGTCGAACATGAATCACGATGAACATTTTCAAGACGAGTCCGAATTGAAGCAGCAACTCGACGCACTCGCCGCGCGCATCACGCCCGATACGAATTTCACGCTGGCACTCAACCATCGCTTGCGGCAAGCGCATCGCGCCCAAGCCAATGCGCGCCCATCGTGGCGACTGAATCTCAGCCCGCGTCTCGCCTTTGCGTTCGCCTTTGCGCTCGCATTTAGCTTGTTGATTGGCATTCCCGTGCTGGCGCAAATGGGCTTACTGAAATATTTCGTGCCAGTCGAGACCACACAGATGCCGTGGCCGCAAGGCACGCCGATGCCATTCGAGCCGCTCAAGGCGCGCGACCGCGCGGAATTAGAGCGCGCGCTGGGCTTTGCCATTCTCGCGCCGACATACCTGCCCGACAACTGCTCGCATGTGGAGTACATGTATTTCACCAGCATCCGAACAGCGTTCCTCAGTTATCCGTGTGTGGATATTATGGAGCAGCATCAGCCTGCAGACTGGCGCAATAATGGCTTCCGCCAACCAGTCGGTCCCAATGCGGTGCAGACATTGCGCATCAATGGCCAGCCTGCGTATTACATCGAAGGCACGTGGGAGTTCAGAACATTGCCCGATGATACGCGCACAACACCCACGTGGGTACCAAGCGGCGCGCGCCGTCTGGTGCTCGAGCGCGGCGACAGGCTGATAGACTTGGCGGCTATGCCGGACTCGATCACGAATGGCATGATCTCAGGTCTAATCAGCAAAGAGGAGTTGATTCGCATTGCCGAATCAATGCAGTAAGCAGAAGGCGGTAAGCAGAAACCAAATTATTTGCGTGAATTCGTCCTACTGCCTACTGCGTTCTGCATTCTGTTTACTGCCTACTGGCATGAGGAGGACACGATGACACAAACTGCAAATACACTAAGCCATCAATCCGCGATCACCCGCCGCCAGTTTCTCGCGCTGGGCTGGACGGTGGCAGGATTGATCGCGGCGGGCGAATCGGGCGGCGCGGTGCTGTCGTTTTTGTATCCGCGTCTTGAAGCCGGTTCGTTCGGCGACAAAATCAACATTGGCGCGGTAGCCGATATGGTGCAGGCACTGCCCGACGCGCAGGCGCGGCCCAACGAAACGTATAAACGCAAGGGCCGATTCTATTTGACACGCACCGAAGATGGCCTGCTCGCGCTCTATCGCAAGTGCGTGCATCTGGGCTGTGTCGTGCCGTGGAATGAGACCGAAGATATTTTTCATTGCGTCTGTCACGGCTCGAAGTACAATCGCAAAGGCGAAGTGTTGGCGGGTCCTGCGCCGCGCCCGCTTGATTACTTCACCATTAACGACGACCATGGCACGTTGTTGGTGGACACCAGCAATCCACTCAAGCGTACAGCGTATGAACCGACGCAAGTCTTTCCACTGAACCCGCCCGCTTGAGCGCTGCGGGCCACGCAACATCTCCGACCAGATTGGAACGTTCCGTCGCGGAAGAACGTCTACTCGGCAGGCGCAATCTCCCACGAGCCTGTCTGGCTGCTCGCGTGTATAATCATTGTGAGTTCAGCGATGCTCGGATTTGCTCGCCAGTCCGCTTGAGGTGAGCCTATGCTGGCCCGCATGCCTTGGCGCTATGCCCTGATCGGTCTTGCACTACTGGTGCTGTGGCCGCTTTCGACTGCCTCCGCGTATCCTCTGTACAGTGTCAGCCTGAAAGCCGAGCCGCACTTCAACGGCCACTTCAAGTTTGGCGAGTGGCTGCCGCTGCGCATTACGCTGGACAACGACGGCGCGCCACTGCACGCCGAAGTGCGCGCCGACACCTCGCAAGCCGGCGGCCAAACGACCTTCGTCGCGCCTGTCGAGCTGCCGAGCGGCGCGCACAAGCGGCTCACGCTCTACGTGCTGCCGCCTTCCTTCGCACAGGCGATGCGTGTGCGCCTGATGGACGGCGACCGCGAGTTGGCCAGTCAGTCTATCTCGTTGAGCGTCGAGCGCAATGTCGCCTACCTCGTCGGCGTGATCGCGCCGCGCACCGAAGCGTTTGCATCGCTGTCCTCGCTGACATTGAGCGCGTCGGGCGATCAGCCGCTGCCCGTCAAGGGCGGCGTGCCTCCATCGGTCGTGCGCTCGGTCAAGATACTGCCGATGCCGCTCGCCGACATTCCTGAGCGCGCCGAAGGATTGCGCGCGCTCGACGCGCTCGTTATCTCCGGCGTGGACACGAGCGAGCTATCGCTCGATCAGAAGCGCGCGCTGCAAGCGTGGGTCGCGCAAGGTGGACGACTGGTGCTTGGCGCCGGCGCGAGCGCGGCGCGCACACTGGCCGGATTGCCCGACGAGCTCGTCAAAGATTGGCGCGCAGCGGACAGCGCAGAACTCACGTCGCTCACGGCGTTGAGCGCATTTGCGGGCCAGGACGTGCGCGTGCCCGGTCCATTCGTGGTCGCCTCAGCGAATGCAGGCCGCGCACTCATTCAACAGGATGGGCGCGTGCTGCTGAACGAGAAGCGCGTGGGCGATGGCTACGTGGACTACGCTGCGCTCGACCTCGCGGCGAGTCCGTTCGATGCGTGGGCGGGGACGGCGCGCTTCTGGGAAAAACTGCTCACGCCCGGTTCTGCTTATCCATTCGGTGCGCCGACCGATGTTGCGCCGCACTCCATGCGTGCGAACCAACTGTCGTATGCGCTGCAAAATTTGCCCGCGCTTGAACTACCGTCGGTCAACGATCTGGCCGCACTGCTGCTGGTGTACATCGTGCTGGTGGGACCCATCAACTATCTCGCGCTGCGCCGCACGAACAAACTGGCGTGGGGCTGGCTGACCATTCCACTGCTCACCGCGCTCTTCACGGTCGGCGCGTTTGCGATGGGCTTCAGCGTGCGCGGCAGCGACGTGATCGTCAACAAGCTGTCGCTGATCACGGTCGGTGCGCAAGGCAGCGGACTGGTGCAGTCGTTCGTCGGCGTGTTTTCGCCCGAGCGCACCAGCTACACCGTCAACGTTCCATCGAACGTGCTCATCGCGCCGCTCATGCAGGAGGGCAATCCGTTCGGCAAAGGCGGACCGTTCATCGCGTCGGCATCCGAATTGGTGCAGGGCGATCCCGCACAGGCGCGCGGCGTGCAGGTGCAGCAGTGGTCAATGCAGGGCTTTCAAACCGAGTCGCCATTGCCGAACGACTGGCGGGTCGAATCCTCAATCATAGATGATGGCGGCCACCTGCAAGGCAGTCTCGTCAATCGCATGGGCGATGCGATTGAGGACGCGGTGCTCGTGCAGGGCAATCGCATGGCGCGCATCGGCGACCTGCCGCGCGGTCAGGTGCTGTTCCTCGATCACACGTGGCAGACCTCGACGAGGGGTTCGTTCCCATACTCGCTCATCGAGAGTGCATTCCGCAATGCCGGTCCGACGGGCCCCTCACGCGACGCGCAGATCAAACAACAGGTTCTCTCCAGTTTTTTTCAGAGCATCGGCGGTCCGCCGCAGCCGCCGAGCAAACCGACGCTGATCGGATGGATGCACAGCAGTCCCTTAAGCGTGCAGGTGGCCGGTGTGCGCGCGGCGGCGCAGGAAATGAGTCTCGTCGTCGCAACGCTCGACGTTCAGTATGCGCGTGGTGCTGTTCATCTCGCGCCAGGCACATTGACTCCACGCCTGCTTGAGAGTTCGGGCCAGGTCGGCATGTGCGGTGCAGCCAATCAATTGTTCATGGGTCCCAGCAGCAGCATCACGCTCGAATACCAATTGCCTGATGATTTGATTGGGATGAGTGTGACGCACTTCACCGTCCACAGTGCTGGGTTAAGTGGCTTCACGGCGGAGCTCCGCAGCCGCAACGGCGAGTGGATCAAGTTGGAGCCGCCGAACGTGCGCTACGAACTGAGCGATCCGCAACGTTTCATTTCTGACGATGGCCGCATCCGTCTGCGCGCGACGTCGACCGCGAATGTACAGCAAAGCTGTTCCAATCTGGACGTCGAGTTGGAAGGGAATCACTAGACCACATGCAAGCGCCTATGATAGTCATGACTTTAGTCCGCATGTGTCAATGCATGAACGACCGAAGTCGTCACTATGAATCGTGTCAGTGACTTTTCATGACCGATCACAACTTCTCCTATGCCATTGAAACCCGCGACCTGACGCGCCGCTACGGCCGCGTGCTCGCGGTGGATCACTTGAACCTGCGCGTGCCGACGGGCGCGCTGTTCGGCTTCATCGGGCCCAACGGCGCGGGCAAGACGACGACGTTGCGCATGTTGGCGGGCTTGCTCGAACCATCGTCGGGCGAAGTGTGGATCGCGGGTCAGCGCGTCGATCGTGATCTGCACGCGGCGCGGCGATTGATCGGCTACATGCCGGACTTCTTCGGCATGTACGACAACATGCTCGTCTGGGAGTACCTAGACTTTTTCGCGCGCTGCTACGGCTTGAGCGCGAAGCAGCGCGCGACAATGGTCGGCGAACTGCTCGAACTGGTGAACCTAGCGGACAAGCGCGATGCGCAAGTGCAGTCGCTCTCGCGCGGCATGCAGCAGCGTCTATGTCTTGCGCACGCGCTCGTGCATGACCCGAAGATTCTCCTGCTCGACGAACCTGCATCGGGGCTCGACCCGCGCGCACGTGTGGAGATGCGCGAGCTGCTCAAAGAGCTGACCGCGATGGGCAAGACGATCATCGTCAGCTCGCACATCTTGGCTGAACTGGCTGAGATGTGCACCCAAGTCGGCATCGTCGAAAAAGGCAAGCTGGTGGCGAGCGGCTCGATGGACGAGATTCGCCGCCACATGCAGCGCGGGCGAGTGCTGCGCCTGCGGGTGTTGGCTGACGAACAAAATGCGCTCGCGCTGCTGCGCGCCAGTCTGTCCGCCGACGCGAGCGAGCCGACCGTCGTCGCCTCCTTCGACTCCGCTTCGCTCCGCTCAGGATTCGATGGCGCGCGCGGCGGCACGACGCTCGAACTGCAGCTCGACGGCGACGATTACGCGGCGGCGACGCTGCTCGCACGTCTGGTCGCGCGCGGCACACAAGTCACCGACTTTCACGAAGTCGGCAACGATCTTGAAGAGTTGTTCTTGCGGTTGACGGAAATAAATGGCTGATGCCTGATGGCAGATAGCAGATAGTCAATCGCATATCGCATATCGCGTATCGCATATCGCCATCTGCCATCCGCGATACGCGATATGCCATTCGCCATCGTGTCACCTGTAACTGCCACATTGCTATGCGAATCCATCTCGCTCCCAATCCAGTGCTGGTCAAAGAATTGCGCGGACGCATGCGCGGAGCGCGCGCGTACATCTTTTTGACGGCGACGCTCGCGTTGATGGGCGCGGTCAGCTACGGCTTGTACCGCATCGCACTGGCGACCTCACAACCATTCATATTCGGCGCGTCCGTTGCACCGGGCGCGGTCAACAATCCGCCCGGCTTCGTCGTCGGACAGTGTGCGTTCGTAGGCTTGGTTTTCCTCGCCGTGATCATCATTTGCGCCATCGCGCCAGCACTCACGGCGAATGCGATTAGCGGCGAACACGAGCGCAAGACGTTCGACCTGCTGGTCGCGACGCCGCTGCACGCGTCCTCGATCCTGCTGGGCAAATTGCTGGCGGCGCTCTCGTACGTGGCGCTGATCGTGCTGGCGGCGATCCCGCTCGCAAGTTTGTCGTTCACTTTCGGGGGCGTGGCCACGATTGACATGCTGCAAGCGCTGCTGCTGCTGCTCGGCTTCGCGCTCACGTTCGGCGTGGTCGGCTTGTTCTTCTCGGCGCTGTTCCGCCGCAGCGGGCACGCCGTTGTGGCGAGTTACATCGTGCTGGCGCTGTTCATCTTCGGCACAGGCTTCCTCTATATCGTCCTGAGCGTCGTGCGCGGACGACAGCCGCCGCAGTGGCTGCTCGCGCTGAATCCGCTTTGCGCGATGGCATCGGCGCTGGTCATCCCGCCGACGGTCAACAACTTCTCGACGCCCGGCATGTTTCCTGTGATGCCAATGCTGTGGACGCTGAGCGGCGGGAACTTCGACGCACGCTTCGCATTGACCACGCCGCTGTGGCGCTACACAGTCGGTCTCTATGCGTTCATCAGCATCGTGTTGTTTTTGTTGAGCACGCAGCTGATGAAACCGGTGCGCCGCTTCCGATTGCGTGCGCGCACGTGGGCGATGGTCGTCCTCCTGTGCGGGGCGCTGCTGCTGGGCGCATACGTCGTGTACGCACCCGCGCTCGCGTTCGATGCATCGGTGCGATCTGGCGCGCTCACGACGCCCGTGCCGGTTTTCTTCCGTGAGGTGGCGCCGATCGCAGCGCCTATCTCAGCACCGCCCATCGCACCCGCACCACCGACGCCAACACCTGCGCCCGCGCCGACGCGGACGCCAACAGCGACACGCGCGTACCCAAAGCCATCGTCTCGACTGCAATCATTAGAGCCGCCTTCCGACATACGCTGCGACTTTGACTAAAAAATGAACTCTTCGACTCAAACCGAACTGCTGACATACTTGCGCCCACTCAGCCGCCGCATGAGGCAGCGCGCGAGCGTCGAATGGCTGACGCGCACGGCATGGCTCGCGCTGTTGGCGTGTGCGTTCGTCCTGCTCGGCGGTCGGTTGTGGCCCGTTGAGAACTATCGCGTGGCGGCGATTGGATTGGTTGTGAGTTGGTTAGTTGGTTGGTTGGGTTACACAGTGGCGCATCGGCGCACGCCGTTTCAAGCGGCGCGGCTTGCGGATCATGAACTCGCACTGCACGAACGACTCTCGACCGCGTTGGTGCTGTCCGACCGTGATCACGCCGCTACCGACGCATTTGATCCCACGCTGCTTAACATGCAACTGGCCGATGCGCTTGCAGTTGTGCGCGCCATCGAGCCGCGCCGCGCCTTTCCGCTTCACGTCGAGCGGGCGGCGATCATGCACGCAGCCATCGCCGCGCTCGCGTGCCTGCTGCTGTTCGTGCTGCCCAATCCGATGGACAACATCATCGCGCAGCGCCAACAAGTTGCGCAGCGCGCGCAGACGGAAGCGGCCAAGCTGGAGAAACTTGCGCAAGAGATTGAACACAACAAACAGATCGATCCCGATGAAGCCGCCGCGCTGCTCAAGCAAATGCGCGATCTGATCGCGCGCCTTAAAGCGAACGACGGCGATCCATCAAAAGCGTTGGCTGATCTGGCGAGACTTCAAGAACAACTGCGCGCCAAACTGGATCCGGCTGCACCATCGGCGGCGGCGGCGCTGGATGCGCTGGCACAGCAGTTGGCGCAATTGGCCGGCGCAACTGACAAACCGAAAGATGCTGCCGAAACCGCGCAGTTGTTAGAGCAGCTCGCGTCGCAGTTGGATAAACTTTCGCCCGAGCAGCGCAACGCGCTCGCGAGCGCGCTCGAACGTGCGGCAGCACAAAGCGCAGGCAGCAACGCAGAGTTGGCGCAATCATTATCGGCGATGGCTCAATCGGCGCGCAGTGATACGGCCAACACTCAGGCTACTCAGCGCGCGGCACAAGCGTTGCGCGACGCTGCCAGCCGCGACGCATTGCAGCAGGCAATCGCGCGTGCGCTCAACCAGAGCGAAGCGAGTCAGCGCGCCATCGTGCAAGCGGGTGCATCGCAACAAAGCGGACAGGCGCAGGCACAAGGTCAAGGCAATCAGACATCAGCACAAACGCAAGGGCAAGGTCAGGGGCAAGGCCAACAGGTCGGCAGTGGTGGCGGCGCGAATGTTAACACGCTGCCGCCGGCCAACCGTACGGGTCGCGCGGGCAACCCAACCGATAGCAGCAAGCCATTCGGCGTCGGTGATGCGGACAGCGTGTACAGTCCGTTTGCAGCAGGTCAGGGCAAAGATGAATTTGTCGGCGGTCAGCAAGGAGCCGATGGGCAGACGCAAACGCAGCAAGGCAAGTCGCCACTGCCCGGCACAAACAGCCCCGCCGTCGTGCCGTACACGCAGGTTTATCGTCAGTACGCGCAGATCGCCGGACAGACAATGGAGCGCACGTACATTCCGAGCGGGTTACAGAATTTTGTGAAGGAATACTTTAGTGAGTTAGAACCAACGCAGTGAATGGTGAACAGTGAACGGTGAACAGTTGGTGTGAGTTACAATTCACCGTTCACTGTTCACTTGCATTTTAAGATGACTCAATCAACAGCCCCGCTCACCGCCGACGAGTTCACGCGCATTGCGCACGACATCGAAGCCGAAGTGAGCAAGGTCATTGTCGGGCAGCGCGAGATCGTGCGGCAGTCGCTCGTCACGCTGATCGCTGGCGGCAACGCGCTGCTCGAAGGCGTGCCGGGCTTGGGCAAGACGATGCTCGTACGCACACTCGCGCAAGTGCTCGACTGCAAGTTCAGCCGCATCCAGTTCACGCCCGACCTGATGCCCGCCGACATCGTGGGCACAAACATCCTCAGCGAGGACGAGCAGGGCCGCAGGCGATTTCAATTCGAGGTGGGTCCCGTCTTCGCCAACCTCGTGCTGGCTGACGAGATCAATCGTGCCACGCCGAAAACGCAGAGCGCGATGCTCGAAGTGATGCAGGAGCACAGCGTCACCGTCGCCAAAGTCACGCATCGCATGAGCGAGCCGTTCTTTGTGCTCGCCACGCAGAACCCGCTGGAGATGGAAGGCACGTACCCGCTGCCTGAAGCGCAACTGGATCGTTTCTTCTTCAAGCTGCGCGTCACTTATCCGAGTGTGACCGAACTCGTCACGATTGCCGATCGCACGACGGGCATGGACACGCCGCAGCCGGAGAAAGTCGCCGATAGCACAACCGTGATCGCCATGCAGCAGCTCGCGCGCGGCGTGCCGATTGCGCCACACGTGACCGAAGCCGCCGCGCGACTCGTGCGCGCCACGCATCCCGACGACGCGCACGCGCCAGAGATCGTGAAGCGCTACGTGCAGTGGGGCGCGAGCCCGCGCGGCATGCAGGCCCTCATCCTCGCGGGGAAGATCACTGCACTGCTCGACGATCGCTACAACGTCGCGCTCGACGATCTGCGCCAAGCCGCGCTGCCTACTCTGCGCCATCGGCTCATCCTCAACTTCGAAGCGCAAGCGGATGGGATCACGGCCGATAAAGTGGTGGAGGAAGTCGCGGGAGTGGCGTTGGATAAGGTCATAGCGTAAAACGAAAAACGTAAAACGAAATTACGTTTTTCGTTTTACGCTTTTCATTCGTAACACCAATGACAAAGTCTCTGCTTGCCCCCTCCTTCCTCGCCCAACTCGATCGTCTGGTGCTGGTCACGCGGCAGTCGCGCGTGGGCGCGTTGAAAGGGGAGCGACGCAGCCCGCGACACGGCGGCAGCGTCGAGTTTGCGGACTTTCGCGCGTACGCGCCGGGCGACGACTTCCGCCAAATTGATTGGAACGCCTACGCTCGATTGGAGCGATTGTTTCTGCGGCTGTTCGTCGAAGAAGAAGACACGACCGTGCACATCTTGCTGGACGCGAGCGAGAGCATGAACTGGGGTGAGCCGCGCAAATTCGACTACGCGCGGCGTGTGGCGGCCGCGCTCGGCTACATCGCGCTCGTTGGAATGGATAGACTGATGGCAGCCGCACTTGGCTCGTCGAACGGTGCGACCAACCGACCAACCGACGATCAGAGCATGAGACCATTGCGCGGCAAAGCGCAGTCGCTCGCCTGGTTCAACTGGCTGTCGCGCCTGCACGCGAACGGCGTAGCCTCGCCCACACTCACGCTCGCGCTCGCACATTATGCAGCGACGATGCGTAGACCTGGCCGGCTCATCCTTCTTAGCGATCTGCTGGACGACGGTTGGCGCGACGGCATCAAGCAGCTCGCCCGCAGTCGCTATGAGCTCACGCTACTGCACATCCTCGCGCTAGAAGAACTCGACCCCGCGCTCGAAGGCGATCTGAAACTGGTTGACAGTGAGACGAGCGCCGCCGTCGAGATCACGGCCGACTTCGATCTGCTCGCGCGTTATCGCGTGCACGTACGCGATTGGCAAGCCGAGTGGCAGCAGTTCTGCGCCGCGCGCGCCATCCACTACGTCCCAATAGCCACGTCGCTGCCGTTCGAGCAGTTGGTGCTGTCGGTGTTGAGGAGAAGAGGGGTTTTGAAGTGAGCACGTGAAACGAAAAACGTACCACGAAAACACAATTACGTTTTTCGTTTTTCTCAACCGATCACTCATGAACTTTCTGGCTCCCCTCGCCTTCGCGCTCACAGCGCTGCTGCCCATTATCGTCGCGCTCTACTTTCTCAAGCTGCGGCGCGAGGAGCAGCGCGTCTCGTCAACGTATTTGTGGCGCACGTTGGTGCGCGATACAGCGGCCAATGCGCCGTGGCAGAGACTCAAGCCAAACCTGCTGCTGCTCTTGCAACTGCTGATTCTGATTGCACTCATCATCGCGCTCGCGCGTCCGTTCACCTGGAGCGACAGCACGGCGAGTTCGCATCTGATTATCGTGCTGGACACCTCGCCGAGCATGAGCGCAACCGACGTGAAGCCGAGTCGGCTGGCGGAGGCGGTGGCAACCGCTCAACGCCTCATGGCTGGTCTGCCGACTTCTTCGCACGCGACGCTCATCACGGCTGGCTCTCAATCTCCTAATCTCTCAATCTCTACAGTACCCGTCTCAAATTTCCAATCTCTAATCTCCACCGGCGACTTTGCCTCCGCGCTGACGATGGCGGCTGCACTCGCCGCGCGCGAGGCGGACAGCGAGGTGGCGATTCTCTCGGATAGTCACGTCACGCTGCCGCCGAACTTCACGCTGCCGAGCCGCGTGCGCTTCATCCCAATTGGTAGTGGCGATAATAACCAGGCAATTGGCGCGTTCTCGGTGCAGGGCGACGCGGGCGGGCGAAGCCTGAGCGGATTCGTGCAGGTCGTCAACTATGGCTCCAGCGCGGCGCGGCGTCGCCTGTCGCTCTACGCCGATGGACGATTGTGGACGGCGCGTGAGCTCACGCTATTGCCGAACCAGTCGCAAGCCATCACGCTAGCCGATCTGCCCGCCAATGCACGCACGCTCGAAGCGCAGCTGGAGGGCGACGACTTGCTCGCGCTCGACGATCGCGCGTGGGCGGTACCGCCCTCGAATGCGGCGATCAGCGTGCGCCTGATCAGCGCGGGCAATCGCTTCCTCGAAACGGCGTTGCGCCTCATGCCCAATGTCGAACTAACCGTCCATAATCCAATCTCCGATACCCAATTGCCAACCTCCAATCTCCAACTTCCAACTTCCAACATCCAACTCACCATTTTCGATTCATTCGTCCCAACAGACACACTTCCTAGCGGCAACCTGCTGTTCATCGCGCCGCCGCGCTCAACTGATGTGTTCACGCTGACGGGCCGCATTGACGCTCCCGTGTCAGCGCCGGTCGTCGCCGACGATCCGCTGCTGCGCTATGTGGACTTGCGCGACGTGCTTGTGCAAGATGCGGCGCGCGTGTCACTGCCCGCGTGGGGCCGTGCGGTGATCGTGGACAGCAAGAGCGGATCGCCGCTGCTGATCGTCGGCGAGGATGGCGGCAGACGAATAGCACTGCTCGCATTCGACCTGCGCCGCAGCGACTTGCCGCTGCGCGTTGCCTTTCCGATTCTGTTAGCCAATCTCTTGGACTTTCTCGCGCCGGGCAGCGCGGCGGGTATTCCATCCAACGTCGAACCTGGCCGGCCGCTGTCCATCGTCGTGCCGCCGCAAGCCAGCGCCGTCAGCCTGCGCGCGCCAGACGGCCAGCAATACCGCATTACACCGCAAGACGGACGCGCCGTGTTCGCGCAGACCAATCAATTGGGTGTATATGAAGTTTCGTTCGAGGCCAGCACCGCTGCGCCGACACGCTTCACCGTCAACCTGTTCGACGCCAACGAGTCCAACATCACACCGAGACATACATTGCAGATTGCAGATTGCAAATTGCAAATTGCAGATTGTAGTAATCAATCAACCATCAGCCATCAGCCATCAGCCAACGAATGGTGGTTGCAACTCGCGTGGCTGGCATTCGCGCTGCTCGTGGCAGAGTGGCTGTATGCGTATCGCGGGAGTGTGGCGAGAGTTCTTGAATCAGTACCGCACGTCGTGTCGCGCGTTCGCCCCGCGCTCAATCGCGCGACTACAAAGTAACGCGCGCGCTGAAGTGCGTTCGCCCCGCCTCGTGAAGGAATGTATCATGCAAAAGCACTTCACCAGCATCCGCGAATTATTGCAGCATCATCTATTGACCAATGAAGATTCAGAGACACAAGCGTTGATGAACGCCTTACGCCACATCAAGCCGCACGGCTATTTCGACAAGTCCGATTTCTTAGCAATGTGTAAGTGGAAAGACAAACGACCACTGCGCCGCAGAGATTGGGAGAGCAATAACGACGCCGATGTCTTGCACATTTCGCGACAAGTCTTCGCAACTGCCGACGAGTGCAGGCAGATTGCTTTACTAGAAAGATTGAAAGGAGTCAATGTGTCCTTTGCATCTGCCATTCTAACATTGACGGACCCGACACGCTATGGCGTGATTGATATTCGTGTATGGCAAGTCCTGTATCTGTATCAGGAGGTTGCCTATAGCGCCGATGGAAGAAATTTGAAGTTCGCGCATGGGCTTGATTATTTGCCCAAATTGCGACAATGGGCCTCTGAGTTTAATGTTAGCGCACGCAACATCGAGTATTCGCTGTTTCGGTATCACAGCTTGATTCAGGAACGTGCGCTCTATTCGTAAGCGAAATGTCTCTGTCCTTCCTCCACCCCACCGCTCTCTACGCGCTGCTGCTCGTGCCGCTGCTGCTCGCGCTGCCGTTCGTGGGTCGGCGCGCATCGCCGCTCGTTTTCCGTTTTTCGTTTTTCGCCCCTCTCGCGCTCCGCGCCATCATTCTGGTTTTCGTTATCCTCGCGCTTGGCGGCGCGCAACTCGTCCAGCCCGTCCACAACCTGAGCGTCGTCTTCGTCGTGGATCACTCCGACAGCGTGCCGCAGGCTGAACAGAAACGCGCCGAAGAGTTTATTCGCGCCTCGTTGGGCGCGATGCGACCCGATGACCGCGCCGCGGTGGACGTCTTCGGCGAGAATGCGCTGGTCGAGCGATTGGCGTCGGCGGAGCACACGCTGCTTCCCGTCACGTCGCTGCCGCGCACGAGCCACACGAACATCGCGTCGGCGCTGCGGCTCGCACTGGCACTGCTGCCAGACGGCGCGCAGCAGCGCATCGTGCTGCTATCGGATGGATTGGAGAATCTCGGCCGCGCGAGCGATGTGATGGACTTGGCTATTGCGCGCGGCGTGCAGATTGATGTCGTGCCACTCAATTCGCCGACAGGACGAGCTGAAGCCTATCTCGACACGCTCGACGCGCCGACGAGCGTGCGCAAAGGACAATCGTTCGACATGGTGGCGGTGGTGCGCAGCACGACGAGTGGCCCCGCCGTCGTGCGTTTGTTGGCGGATGGCAAGTTGGTTGGATCGCGCGCCGTCCCGTTGCAGCTAGGCAGCAATCGCATCAGTTTCACACTCAACGCCGACGAGGTTGGCTTTCATCGCTACAGCGCCGAGTTGCAGGCGGCGAACGACACGCTGCCGCAAAACAACGTCGCGTCCGCCTTCACTATCGTTCAGGGGCCGCCGCGCGTGCTCGTCGTCGAGAACACAGCGGGCGATTCGGACAATCTGCTGGCTGCACTCAACGCAGCGCACATCGAGTCGGAGAAAGCGACGCCGAGTGCGCTCACGGGTGACTTGACCGCGCTCGCGCAACACGATGCCGTGTTCCTCGTCAACGTGCCGGCTAAAACGCTGCCCGATGCGGCGATGAATCTGCTGCCATCCTATGTGCGCGAGCTTGGGCGCGGGCTGGTGATGATTGGCGGCGCGGATGCGTATGGCGCGGGCGGCTATTTGCGCACGCCTATCGAGAAAGCATTGCCCGTGGATATGGACGTGCGCTCGCGCAAGGACGAGCCGAACCTCGCGCTCGTGTTCGTGCTGGACAAGTCTGGCTCGATGGGCCGCTGTCATTGTGACAATCCGAACGGACAGGATATGCGCGTCGAGAGCGGCTTGCCGAAAATTGACATCGCCAAAGACGCGGTGCTGCAAGCGACGCGCGCCATGGGCCGCGCCGATTACATCGGCGTTGTCGCGTTTGACTCCGACGCGCTGTGGGCGCTGCGCGTTCAGCCATTCAAGGATGTGGAGGCAGTGCTGCAAAAGATTGGCGGCTTGCGCGCCGAAGGGCAGACTAACATCTACGCGGGCTTGAGTGAGGCTGAAGCCGCGCTGGCGCAAACGTCTGCGCGCATCAAGCACGTCATCCTGCTGACCGACGGCTGGTCGCGCGCGGGCAGTTACGATGAGCTCACGCGCAAGATGAAAGATGAAGGCATCACGCTCTCGGTTGTCGCGGCGGGAAACGGCTCGGCCGATTACCTGCGCGAGTTGGCTGCGCGCGGCAGCGGACGCTACTACGCAGCCAAGAGCATGGGCGACGTGCCGCAATTGTTTTTCAAAGAGACGATTGAAGTCGCGGGGCAATACATCGTCGAGGAACCGTTCTATCCACTGCCCGCCAGCACGACGCCCATCCTGCGCGGACTTGACGTGACCCACCTGCCCGCGCTGCGCGGCTACAATGGCACGACGCCGAAATTGTCCGCACAGGTAGCGCTCGTCAGCGCGCGCGGCGACCCGATTCTGGCGACGTGGCAGTATGGACTAGGCCGCGCGCTGGCGTGGACATCGGATACAAAAGGCCAGTGGGCAACGGACTGGGTGCAGTGGGATGGCTTCAACACATTCATCGCACAGTTGACGAACTGGGTGCTGCCGCAGGCGAACGACGACGGCTTGCAAGTCACGTTCAGCGCCGACGGCGAACTCAGCGCAAGCACGATTGACGTCGTGTCGCGTGATGCGGCCGGTCACCCGCGCGACGGCTTGCGCACGCAAGCCACGCTCATCGGCGCGGACGCATCAGCCGAAACACAAACGGTGATGTTGAATCAGGTGGGGCCGGGTCGTTATCGCGGCGCGTGGAGTGCTACATCGCCCGGCGCGTATCTGGTGCAGCTCACGCAGCAAGATGCAAACAACACGCCAATTGCCAGCACGACCACAGGTTTCGTCGTCTCGTATTCACCTGAATATAAATTCTTGGATCAGAACGCGAGCGTGCTGTCGTCGTTGGCACACGCGACGGGTGGCGAGATTTTGAGCGATCCCGCCGAGGCGTTCACGCCATTAGCAAAGCCCGCGACACACGCCGAACCGATCTGGCCCGTGCTCCTGTTCATCGCCGCGCTGCTCTTTCCGCTTGATGTCGCCGCACGACGTCTGAAGGGATTTCAGATTTCAGATTTCGCGTCAGCGTTTCAGATTGCCGAGCTCTTCAGCACGCAGGGTGTGCAGCAACCCAAGCCGCGCGCGCTGCCATCGCTCTTTACAGCGCGCGAGCGTTCACGTAGTCGCATGGTCAGACGGTCGGATAGTCGGATAGTCAAATCGTCGGATAGTCAACCGAAGACCCAGCCAACCCCGTCTAATGCGGGGCGAACGGCCGACGAGCCGACTAACCGACCAATTGACCAGCCGACCACGCGACTAAGCGACCAACCGACCAACATGACCGAGCGGCTCAAGCAAGCCAAAGCGCGTGCGCGTCAATCACGCAAAGGCTGATGCGGCGGTGGCGACGACGATGACTGCTGCATTTATAGTTATCGCTGACGAGGCGCACGGACTGGTAACCATCTTTCACTCTCACGCTGACCCGAAGTAGTTCTAATATCCTTCGCTTGTCTTCAACCGTAGCATTTCTCATTCCGTTGGTCACGTCGTCTCGATACTGAAGCGCAACGGCGATGCCTTCGTCGGTCAGCGTATGCGAGTTCACCGATGCCTGCAACTCGTCTCGCTTCTCGGTCAGCTTTGTGTAGCGTTGGCCGAGTTCGTCAATTTTCGCTTGATACGTCTCCTGCGCTAATGCATTCTTTACACGTTTCGCTTCCTCCAGCAACTCCGCATAGTTCTCCATTTTCAATTTGTCCTCGGCAAGCATTTCGAGCACCCAGTTGAGCTGCTCTTTCTTGGGACGCAGCGTTGCCCGCTCTGATTCTTGTGCCGCGAGGAGTTTTCTTTTAAAGCGCTCCTTGTCACTCTACAAATCGAGCACATAGCCCCAGGTAATCGCCTCAAGCTTATCTGCGCGCACGGCTTTCTGGCTACAGCGCTCCTCAAGTCCGGCGAAGTGACTTGCGTGCCGCGAACAGCGGTAGTATGTATACCCTTTGCTGTATTCGCCTCCGAGTGCATAGTTGCACTCACCGCAGCGCCCCATACCGCGCAATAAGTACTCTCGCTTGGCGTTGCGTTTGGCCATGCGCTTGTTGTATTCACGGCGCGCTTGCGCGGTGTCCCACAGTTCTCGTTCAATGAGCGCGGGTACGCTGACCGCAATCTGCTCCGCGATGGGGCGCTTGCCGCGCCGACCCTCATTGCCAATGCGTTTTCCGTAGCGCCAGACGCCCACATACGTTTCGTTGGTCAGTATAATATGGACGGTTGCTGAACACCACATATGAACCTTTCGGCTGCGCTTTCTCGCGGCGTCTGGTGATGGTAATCCCATCTCGCTTAGTTTACGCGCAATAGCCCACTCACTCAATGGCTTTCCATGTGCATCGCCTAGCACATACCAGCCATAGATGAGCGGATTAGGTTAGAGCCGCGCGAGTGTTGTAGCACTCTCACGGCTCGCTTTTTCGAAACTATTCGCTTGTCACAAGAGAATTATAGCACGTCTGTCAAGATTTGCGTTTGGGCTTACGTCCGCGCCGTTCGCCTTTCGATTGCTGCATCCGTAAATAAGCCAATAGCGATCCGCGGCTGACTTGCCATGTGCGCCCCCATTTCTGACCTTTGATTTTCCCCTCGCGCATTAAGACGCGCAAGTGGTCGGGGTGAAAGCCGCTGAGTTGGATCGCCTCAGTCGTCGTGATCCAGTCTGCCATGTCGAAGCCTCCGCGAGCATTCTACCGTATTCGGTTGCGCGCGTGCAACGTCCTGATCCGCTTGATTAGTTGTGAAGGTACAGAAAGGAACGACTTACGTGCGATTAGACCCGAAGGACCCCTGATCCTTGACAGGTTCAACGATGTGGCTCGATTGCTCTGGCCTGCCTGAGTCAAGCGCGCCAGGTGTCTTCGTATGCTGTCGCTGCTGCGCTTCACGGATGGCGCGGCCGCGCTGCGCGAAGATCACCATGATCGCGGTTAATGCCTCTTCGGTCGTCAGCATGTCATTGGTTGGTATGTTCATTGCGCTCCTTTCCGGCTGATGGCTGTGCCACTTGCCCGTATTCGTTCACTGCCAGATGCTACTGTACAAAGAAACATGGGCGAGAGTTCCAGATAACTTCCAATCTGTTTCCAACCTATTCGGACGATTGGCGTAGTGATGGTCGCACCATCGCGCACATAGTTGACGAGTATGGCCATATTCGAGAATGCGCGCATCTCGCGATTGAATAGCGGCGGCGATCGAGTTGGATTTGGATTGTGTGCTGGTAGAGCAAACGCCGAGAGTGAGCCGGAAGATTTTGGAAAATTTCTGGAAGCGCCGCGAGCCCGTTCGTTTATGCTTTGGCGCGTGGAAGAGGCAAAGCGTCAGCGGCTGATGCTGCGCTGGCTAGCCAGAGACCCCTGGCTGACCAGCGCCCAGATGGCCGCGGTGCTAGGCTGCAAGCCGGCCAGCGCGGCAACGTATCTGGGCGAACTGAAAGCGAAAGGCTGGGTGCAAAGCCTCGCGCCGCGCGAGCATGAACTGCCGCGCGAACAAGTCTATGCGCTCACGGATGAGGGATTGCGTGAAATGGCGCGTGTTAAAAACCGCAGCGTGGCAGAGATGGCTGCCCGCTACAAGTGCGCGCGCGCCGCACTCATCCGCATCCTCAACGACCTGCCGCATCATTGGCGCATTCGTGAAATCGTGCTCTGCAAGCTGGCTTCACACTTCGGCGGCTTGAATGTCGAATGGTGCTGGCCGCGGCACTTCGGCCAAACGTTTGCGTTCCGCGACTACAATGAGAAGTCCAGTCGGCTGCGGCCAGATTGTTACGGTCTCGTCACGTTCAAAGAACGGTGCTATCCGTTCTTTCTACTGTGGGATGATGGCTTATTCCCGATGCAGTTGGAACGGCGGCGCATCCGCCCGTTCGAGAAAGCCCAGCCTTTCGACCACTTTGGTTTCGATTTTTGGACGTTCCCTTCGGTGGTCATCGTGGCGCACAACCCCGCGCGCGCCCAACAGTACCGCGAGCGGTTGCGGTCTGCATATAACAGTAGCTTGCGCGTGTTCGTCAGTGACCAAGTCACGCTCAGTCGGGCGCATCCGCGTGCACCGATCTGGTGGCGCGGACTGGAAAACACCAGCTTCGGTCAACGTGATGAAGATGAACGCGCGCGGTTGCTTGAGGGCGCTTATGGGATTCCGGTCAATGAGTATCGCTTGAACATCGGCTGGGATGATCCCACGTGGCTCGAGACCGCTGACCTGAGTGCCCTGCCGCCCGCCCCGCAGCGTGTCATTGGTCCGCCGCTTGGTCGCTTGCGCCATCGCTCGACGGGTCAGCCGCGCACAGGCGGCAAACACCAACTGCTCAAACCCTTAGCGTGCTTCAGACTCGCGCTGTGCCTCTCTCCGCAAGAGAAGCAGACACTCCGAATGATTGGCGCGTTACGCGTGCTCACGCTTGACCAACTCGCTCGCTTCTTCGATACGAGCATCGAGCGCTGCCGCCGCTGGCTAACGCACCTGACGCGGCTCGGTCTGGTGTTGGAACTTGAGACACCTGCGCGCTGTTTCCTGCCAGCGCATCAGAAACTGTATGTGCTCAGTCGAGCAGGATTGGACTTGACAGCGCGGCAGTGCCATCAACCCCTGAAGCGCTTTCGACTGTATTTTCAAGTAATGCTGTTTGCGGATGGAACGCGGTTGCTGCATGAGCGCTTAGTTCCACATCAACTGGAATGTGTCGAGCGGATGCTGGCCCTCCATGAGGCGGCACGAGCGACCAGCGGTTCGGGTGAGATGGCGCACACACTCTGCCACTGGTCGGGCGAGCGTTCGGCGATTCTCGTGTGGAAGTCGGAGCGGTACGACAGATATGGACATCAGTTGCTGGACAAACTGCGCCCCGACGCGTATGGAGTGTATGCGATTGGAACGAACTTGGAAGAATTCTGGATGGAGGTGGATCGCGGCAAGCAGATGTTCCGCAGCAGTCAGTGGGTCGAGGCGGGCCACTACAGTTTTGCGACAAAAGTGCGCGCCTACTTTGCGTACGTGAAACGCTTACAGTGGCTCGACATGCGCCCGCCGCGCCCGATGCTATTGGTCATCACCAAGTATCAGCGCCGTGCGACGGAACTGCGGCGTGTGTTCGTGGAGGTCGCGCAGGAGCAATACTGGGGTCACCTGCCGCTGCGCGTGTTTGTGACGACTGCCCAGCGATTCAGCGCAGATGGTCCGCTAGCAGCCATTTGGCAATCGCCGAAGTCGGACACGTCCACTTACTGTTTCAAGGCGCTGCGCGAGGCGGCCGCCACGACGAACACGGTCAGTGCTGCGTGAAGGAACGATTCTGGAAATGCGGCGACTACGGTGGAGGGCTGGTGGGTCAGTTGGAGTTCGCGACGGCGAGCGATGGTCGGTGCAGCGCCAAGTCGTCGCTCAGAGCGCGGTTTGGTCGAGGTGGGGACGGTGTCAAGTAATTTGTGTAAATGGTCTTGAGTCAGTGCGTGCTGGTTAGGGTAACGAGACTCTGCCTTCGAACACAATGGCGAATTGCTGCAAGGCGCGGTGCCAGTCACGAATGGGCATCGTCCACTTCTGGC
>JBBPZQ010000061.1:0-8450 GCA_038198935.1 Anaerolineae bacterium | reverse complement strand
TAACAACCTCCTCGTCGGGTTGCTCACGCCGCTCGGCTTCACGAGCTTGCCGCAACTCCGACGCTACTGCGCTGCGCGACCGGCCCACGCAGAGGCCATGCTCACCTGTCGCACACTATGACTTTTGAGTCACCGTTCTGCCTACGGTTTTTCTGTTGCACTGAAATTTTTCATGTTCTATAATCATTGAGACGAAAGGAAGTTGGATTGTTAAACGTCACCGAAGAAAAAATTGCACCGTGCCTCGTCGCACTCGAAGTGCAAGTCGAGCCAGAGCGCGTGGACAAGGCGATGCACGCGGCGGCGCAGCGCATCTCGCAAGCGGGCCGCATCGCCGGCTTCCGCAAAGGCAAAGCGCCCTATCACGTCGTGCTGCGCACCTACGGCAAAGAAGCAGTGTTACAAGAAGCAGTGGACAAACTCGGCAACGAGATTCTACAAGAATCTATCACGCAGCAAAGCATCGAGCCGTATGACAGTCCCTCGCTCGAAGTCGTGAGCGAAGAACCTCTCAAACTGAAATATACGATTCCGACGAAGCCCCGCGTTGACCTCGGCAACTATCGCGCGCTGCGCGTCGAGCCGAAGACGGCCGAGGCGATCAGCGACCAGAAGGTGAACGAGTCGCTAGCGCAGGTGGCGAAAACGAATGCGACCAAAGTGCCGGTCGAGCGTGCCGCGCAGATGGGTGACGTGCTGCGCGTGGACTTGAAGATTGACGCACCCGACAAGAACCTCATCAACCGTACCGATTCCGAAGTCGAGTTGCAAGAAGGCGACGAAGACCTCGTGCCCGGTTTCAGCGCAGGCTTAGTTGGCGCAGCAATGGGTGAAACGCGGAACTATGAATTGACAATGCCTGATGATTTTGAGAATGACGAATTGGCCGGCAAGACACTGCAAGTGAATGTGAACGTGCGCGACAATCGTGAAGTGCAGACGCCTGCACTGGACGACGAATTGGCGAAGACCGTTGGCGAGTTCGACACGCTCGACGAACTGCGCGCCGACATTCGCCAGAACCTCGAAGAAAATGCCGAGCGTGCCGCGCGCGAGCAGCATGAAGAGGATGTGCTGCAGGCCGCACTTGCCCAGTCGAACATTGAATTTCCGGACGTGATGGTCGAAGAAGAATTGCGGCACTCCCTCAGCGATCTGATGCGCGACGTAGCGCAGCAAGGCTTCACGTTCGAGAACTGGCTGCGCATGAACAACATGAGCATGGACGGGCTGCGCGCCTCGATGCGCCCCGGCATCGAACAACGGCTGCGGCGCTCGCTCTTCCTCTACAACCTCGCGGAGCGCGAAGGCTTGAAACTGGAGTCGTCCGACATTGACGCCGCCGTTCAAGAGGAAGCGGGCAAGTTCCCCGACGAACTGCAAGCCGAAGTGCGCAAGGTGTACGGCAGCGAGAACGGCCGCGTCTCGCTCGGCTTGCGCCTTTTGCAGCGCCGCGCGATGGACAAACTCATTTCAATCAGCAAAGGTGAGGGTGTGCTGCTGCTCGGCGACGAGGCGGCGCAGCGGCCCAGTGAAGTGGTGGTGGCACATTGATATAGTTGTCAGTCGTCAGTTGTCAGGGGGCGAACTGGCGGCGATTGACGACTGACGACTAACGACTGACTGAAGGAGACCTAATGGAATTTCAGAACGTGATCCCGTACGTCATCGAAACGACCGGGCGCGGCGAGCGCGCGATGGACATTTACTCGCTGCTGCTCAAGGAACGCATCGTCTTTCTCGGCACGCCGATCAACGATCAGGTGGCAAATGCGATTGTCGCGCAGTTATTGTTCCTCGACCGCGAAGACCCAGAACGCGACATCAATCTGTACATCAACTCGCCGGGCGGTGTGATCTATTCGGGCATGGCGATTCTGGATACCATGCAGTTGATTCGCGCGCCCATCTCCACTATCGCCGTCGGCTCGACAGCCAGCTTCGGCACGATTGTGCTGGCAGCGGGCGCGAAGGGCAAACGCTACGCGCTGCCCAACGCGACCATTCACTTGCATCAGCCGCTCGGCGGCATGGAAGGACAGGCGACGGACATCGCGATCCATGCCAAAGAAATTTTGCGCTTGCGTGACAAGATCAACGAAATCTTGGTCAAAGCGACGGGCCAGCCGTGGGAGCGCATCGCTCGCGATACCGAGCGCGACTTCTTCCTCGACGCGAAAGGCGCCGTCGAGTACGGCATCGTAGATGAAATGTTGACACGCGGACAACCTGGCGAGAACGGCACAGGAGCAACCGATGGCAACCAAAAGACCGCCTGATGAATCACACCGTTGTTCGTTCTGTGGTCGTGAGCAGGAACAAGTCAATCATTTGATTGCGGGACCCGGCTCCGTTTACATCTGCGACGAATGCGTTGACCTCTGCCGCGAGATTTTGCGCGACGAGCAAGACGACACGCCGAAGAAGAAAAAGACAGAGCCGCTCCCGCTCAGCCGCGTGCCGACGCCCAAAGAGATCGTGCGCCAACTCAGTCAGTACGTCGTGGGCCAAATGCACGCGCAAAAAGTTTTGTCTGTCGCCGTTTACAATCATTACAAACGAATCAGTGTTACCGAAGGCGACGACGGCGTCGAGTTGCAGAAGTCCAATATCCTATTGGTGGGTCCGACGGGCTGTGGTAAAACGTTGCTAGCGCAAACGCTCGCGCGCATCCTCGACGTGCCGTTCACCATCGCCGACGCGACCTCGCTGACCGAAGCGGGTTACGTCGGCGAAGATGTCGAGAACGTGCTGCTGCGATTGATCCACTCTGCCGATGGCGATATCGCGCGCGCCGAGCGCGGCATCATCTACATTGACGAGATTGATAAGATCGCGCGCAAGTCCGGCGACAATCCATCCATCACGCGCGACGTGTCGGGCGAGGGCGTGCAGCAGGGCTTGCTGAAAATTCTCGAAGGCACGCTATCGAACGTGCCGCCACAAGGGGGCCGCAAGCACCCGCATCAAGAATTTATCCAGATCAACACGTCGAACATTCTATTCATATGCGGTGGCGCGTTCTCTGGTTTGGGCGAGGTCGTACATCAGCGTCTGCGCGGCAAGCATTCGATGGGCTTCAAGAATCAAAGCGCCGTCAATCTCAAGCGCGAGTATAGCGAAGCCGAGCTACTGCGCAACGTGACTGCCGACGACATGGTTGAGTACGGATTGATTCCAGAGTTCGTTGGCCGCTTGCCGATTGTCGTCAGCGTGGATCCGCTGAATGAAGCGATGCTGATGGATATTCTCACGCAGCCGAAGAACGCGCTCATTAAGCAATATCAAAAGTTGTTCGGGCTGGACAAAGTGCAACTCGTGTTCACCGAGGATGCGCTGCACGCGGCAGCACGCGAGGCGCTGAAGTTAAAGACGGGCGCGCGCGGCTTGCGCACCATCATCGAGGAAGTGCTGCTCGAAGTGATGTACGACATTCCGTCGCGCCGCGACATTGATCGCTGCATCATTGATGCCGATACCATCCTTCGCAAATCGGGCCCGCAGCTGGTGACGGCAACAGAACGGGCTGCATAGTCATTCGTCACTCGTCGTTTGTCGCTAGTTCATACGAATGACTAAAGACCCATGACTAATGACTAACGACTATGCTCAGAGATACCGAACTGCGCGACGCGGCTGAGAAACTCGTCGCCTACCTCGAAGAGCGTTTCACCCCCATCGAGCCGCGCTCGCTTGCCGAGACGGGACTCGACCCCAATCTGCTGTCCGACATGCTACTAAAAAATTTATATGTGCGCGTGACCGCGACCGGCGCTGACCTCGCCGAAGAACTGGGCTTGCCATTCGTCACTGTGGTGGAAGAATTGCTTGAGCCGCTGCGCCACGATCACTTCATCGAGACGCGCGCGGGCGGCGGACTGAACGCTGCGAGTTATCAACTGGCGATCACGAACGAAGGACGACTTCGTGCGCGCGAGTTGCTAGAGCGCAATCAGTATACGGGCTTCGCTCCCGTGCCGCTGAAAGGCTACAATCACGCCATTCATTTGCAGTCCTTGGAGAACGTCACCATCCCCGAAGACATGATTCGGCAGGGTGTGTCGCATCTCGTCTTCAACCCGCGCGTGCTGGATCAAATTGGGCCTGCCGTAAACTCCGGGCGAGCGATGTTTTTGCACGGGCCACCGGGCAATGGCAAGACGGCGCTGGCGATGGCGATTGCAGACATCTTGCCCGGCAACATCTACATCCCGTACACCGTTAGCGTTGATAATCAGATCATCAAGGTCTTCGATCTGAACAATCATCGTCCGGTGCTCGAACGCGCGGATGACGGCCAGCGTGCCCGTCTCAGTCGGCGCGTGGACAAACGCTGGATTCTGATTCGCCGTCCGATTATCGTCGTCGGCGGCGAGTTGCTGCTGTCGAGCCTCGACCTGACGTTCGATCCGATCACTAAGACGCACGAAGCGCCGTATCAGATGAAGGCAAACGGCGGCGTGTTCCTCATTGACGACTTCGGACGACAGCAAGTGCGTCCGCGCGATTTGCTCAATCGCTGGATCATGCCGCTTGAACGCCGCGCCGATTTCCTCACGCTGAGTTCGGGCAAGAAGATCGAAGTGCCGTTCGACGTGCTCGTCATCTTCTCGACGAACCTCGATCCGAAAGACCTCGTGGACGAAGCGTTTCTGCGCCGCATCCCGCACAAGATTGCGATCAACGATCCGGGCTTCGACGAGTTCCGCGAAATTTTCAAACGCTACTGCGCGCTGTACAAAATTCCGTATGATGAAAAGATGCTCGTGTACTTGCTGCAAGCGTATTACATTCAGGCGAAGCAGCCACTACGCGCAGTGCATGCGCGCGACATTTTGCAGCACCTCAGCGATATCGCGCGCTACCGTCGCGTTCGCCCCGAGCTCAAGCGCGAGTTGATTGACGAGGCTTGTCGCGCCTACTTCCTACGTTACTAGACGTCAGACGGCGGACGGCAGTTGACGTCGCGCTTTGCATATGACTCAATCCAAATATGAAATGATTTCCGTCGAGGACGCGCTGCGCATTGTGCTCGCCAATGTGCAGTCGCTCGCGCCTGTGCGCGTGCAGTTGGCGGACGCACACGGACTGGTCCTCGCGGAAGATACGACAGCGAATGCGAGTATGCCGCCGTTCACATCGGCCGGCGTGGATGGCTTTGCAATTCGCGTTGAAGATGGGCCGAGCAATCGCCAGTATCTCGGCGAGCAGATGGCCGGCTCTGTTAGTGGGCTGACCGTCGAAGCGGGAACGGCGGTGCGCATCACGACGGGCGCGCCTGTGCCGCCGGGCGCTGACGCGATTGTGATGGTCGAAGTGGCTGAAGAACGCGACGGCGAAGTGGTGATTGCTGAGTTGCCGAAAGCGGGCGACGGTATCCGTCCGATTGGCCAAGACATTCGCGCGGGCGAGGTCGTACTGCAAGCAGGTGCGCTGCTCGGCGCGGCCGAGATCGGCTTGCTGGCGACGATCGGCAAGAGCGAAATGCACGCGCATCGTCGCCCACGTGTCGCCGTGTTCTCGACGGGCGACGAGTTGGTTGAGGTAGATGTGCCGCTCGCGCCGGGCAAAATCCGCGACAGCAATCGCTATGCGTTGACGGCGGCAGTGCGCAGCGCGGGTGCGGATGCGCTTTCGTTTGGTGTCGCTCGTGACAACGCTGCGGAAATCGAAAGCAAAATGGAGATGGCGCTCGCGCAAGCCGACGCTGTCATATCATCGGGCGGCGTCTCGATGGGCAAGCTCGATTTGGTGAAGCCGCTGCTCGAACGACGCGGCACGGTGCACTTCGGGCGCGTGACGATGAAGCCGGGTAAGCCGCTCACGTTCGTCACCGTCGGAGATAAACCGGTGTTCGCGTTGCCAGGCTTTCCGGTTTCGTCGCTCGTCTCATTCGAGTTGTTCGTGCGGCCCGCGCTGCTGCGCATGGCGGGCCGACGCGACGTGACGCACCCGCGCATTCAGGTTACGCTCGCGCACGACATTCAACACGACGCCGCACGCACCGAGTTTCAGCGCGCAACGGCGACCTATCGTGATGGCAACTTCGTCGCAACCACGACGGGCTTTCAAGGTTCAGGTCGCTTGCTCTCGCTCGTCGGCGCGAACGTGCTGCTCGTGCTGCCGCTGGGGCGCGGCGATTTTTCACAAGGCGAGTCGGTTGAGGCGTTCGTGATCGGAGAGTTGAAATAATTGATAAAAGTAGTAGCGAGCGAAATAAAGCGATAGCACTCCAGCGCATCTACGTCGGCGGTGTGACCCGGCAGCCAGAAGAATTCGATAGGTTCGCCGTGCTCGGTGACGAACAGATGTATGCGCGCGCCGTGCAAGGTGCTGCAAGTCGAGCCAGAAAAACTGCTCAAGTGGCGCGGTCGTCCGAGCGGCATCGCCGCGACGGCGACATGGACGCTCACACCGCAAGATGAGCAAACGATATTGACGCACGAGTTCGCGGGCGGTGGCTGGATGATGCTACTCTCCACGCTGACGGGTCGCGCGCCGCAGACGGCGCGGAAGCGGTTGGAGAATTTGAAGCGGGTGGTGGAGCGAAGTAAGTAAAAAGATGACAGTTAAACTGAATCGCCTCGCAAACAGAACTCGCGAGGCGATTCAGTTTCAGAACGCATTAGTTGCCGGCACCACCCCAGACCTGAATGCCGTCGAAGTTGTATTGGATGTTGCTTCCGTAACCATCATAAACATCGTTCAGGTACACAGAAGCATACATCGTATCATTGCCGACATCGGCGGCTTGAATCGGCAATGAGACCGTGTACTCATGCCACGCCGTATCGCCGGGTGGAATCCAGAATGATGCATCCGCGTAGTGATAGGGCTGGCGCCATAACGTCCAGAGACGGAAGTAGCCGCTGCCGCCTTGACCAAATGGCATCCGCACCCAACCACGCATGTAATACACCTCGCCCGCATTGACGTACTGCTTGAACGGTTGATAAATACCCATGTAATTTGCTGTACAGTTGCCGCGATTTGCCTCTAGCAAATACTCGCCATCGATTGCGGATGGTCGCTGCGAGTTGGAATACACCGCCCAGTTCGGCTGGCAGTAGGGTTGATCTGTTGCCCACAGAATCCAGTTTCCGTTGCTTTGTCCGTCACCGACGCCCGTTTCAAATGATGAGAAATTCACGTAGTTGCGCTGGAAGGTGACGTTATCAATATCGTAGTAACAATCTTGCGATTCCATGTACATGATGACGCGGAAGCGATTGTGCCCGTTGTTTAAGAACTTGGTCGTGGCGACAATCGGTGTCCACACGCCGCCGACTTGGAAGTGAGTGGAATCCACTTCTTGTGTCGGTCCATACTGCGCCCATACGGCGAGTGTGCCCTGCGCAGCGCCACACGACGAGCGAATCAGCGCGCGCACTGTCCATGTATCGGGAGTACTAATAAATGCATGCGTACCACCATCGTAGGGGTAATTGTTAGGATAGTTACTCCAATTGCTGTCGAGAGCCGGAAAATCTTGAAAGAGTGTTCCTGAACCAAACGGACCGCTGTGCAATTCCAGGTAGTTATTGCCATCTGGCCCGCAACAGTAAGTCCAGTAACTCGTGTATTGTGAGTCCCTCTGCCAGACGCCACCATTTTCGAGTAGTATAGGATTCTGCCACGAGTCGCCGTTTTGGATGACGTTTGAGGGTTGAATACCATTAGCAAATCGAGTTTGGTTATTATAGTGGTATGGATTGCCAAATCCTGTATAACCACTCATCGGTTCAGGTATATAGGAGTGAATGACGCCATTACTATTAGTGAAGCGAGCCACGAAATGCAGATGGTATGCAGGGGTTCCATCCGGATTACGCTTAACACCTGTATCGCCAGCTCTACCAATATATTGCCCTTGGGTTACCATTCTGCCGTTTATGGTTGGGTCATATTCAGAAAGGTGAGCATAGAGCGTAACGAATCCATTGCCGTGATCAATGAATACATGATTTCCATAGCTGGGAATGACCCCAGTGCTCTGCACGACAGTGGCACGTCCGCCTTGAGCAGCATGGACTGGATCAAATTGGCGCGTTGCCGAATTGAATCCAAGCCCGAAGTCAATTGCATAATAGTCGTATCGGCCAATGCTAGGGTCTTCTGTGTGATAGCCCTCATTATACTGACTGCCTGAGATCGGGTAGGATGCTCCCGATGCCCATGGCAGGCGAAAATGCGGATCATACGCCGATGTGGTTGGTGCGAACTGTGTGCTCAAGCTGAGCAAGCAGAAAAATACAAGCCACAGAGAGCGACGAATGACTTTGGTCAATGAATGAAAATGCAGAGATTTATCAATACCTTCGCCAAGTTAGGCTGACGGGAGTGGCGCGTTCGCTGGATGAACGCGCCCCAGCGCGGTGAGACGGCGCACGAGTGGTGCAATTAAATTCGCGTCAAGTGTTTGCGGAAGTATTTTAATCGTTTCGCTGACG
>JBBPZQ010000060.1:0-25852 GCA_038198935.1 Anaerolineae bacterium | reverse complement strand
GGACAAACCGTTGGCAAAAATCATCGACATGACAGAACAGTTCCAGCAAACTCATCATAGGACTCCTTTCATGAGCGCAATAGGGTTGGTTACCACTATTTTACTCGCAAAGGAGTCCTACCTTATCCCGAATTGACGTTTGTGTAGGTGACAACCGCTTCGTATGCGCCAATGTCGCAGAAGGCGCCCTGTGGGCGCGGCACGCCGCGCTGGTCGGTGGGCGGGCAGCCGTTGTTGTCGCCCGCGCCGATGGCGGGTGACAACGGACGCAGCGCGTGAGTGGGCGTTGGGCCGCCGTTGTCTTGCAACGGGCCGAGCAGCGGGTCGGTGTTCGTGATGTCACCCGTCGCAATCAAGCCGCAGGTGTTGCCGCTGTCGAGGTTGTGGCCGAGGGAAATAATACTCCCGCTGCAATCGCCGCCCGCGAGATTGTTCGCCACGATAGTATTTTTCAGCCACGTGAGACCATAGCCAGCACCGTTATGAATGCCGCCGCCATCATTGGCAGAGTTATTGCTAATCGTAACATTAGTAAGCGTCAGCGCCCCATAGTTAGCAAGGCCACCACCAAACGAAGCGAGACCATTGGGTCTGATGGTGTTGCCGCTAATAGTCGTATTCGTCAGGATTGCCAAGCCATCCAGCGCGATGCCTCCCCCATTACCGAATAACACGGTGTTACGGACCACGGCCACGTTAGTGAGCAGCATGAATCCACGACTGCTAACAATGCCGCCACCGCCATTGCCGCCGGTATTGTTGCTCACCAGCGTGTTCGTCAGCATGAGCGTCCCTGAGATGTTATAGATGCCGCCTCCCTCAGCGGACTGGCCGACCTCTGGCTTACCGATGGTCGGCTCGTTGAGCAGGTCCCACACAGCGTCGTCAGTGCCGCTGACGCTACAACAAAGATCGAATTTGGCGGTGTTACTCGCGACGACGCTACTGTTCAGCGTCACAGTTGCACTATAGTTATAGATGCCGCCACCGTTGGTATAAGACCTATTGTTGATGACCGCGCTGCCGTTCAATATCATTGTGCCAAAGCTGCCAATACCGCCTCCACCATACAAGGTGCTGTTACTAATGATTGTGCTGTTGTTTAGCGAAAGCGTACCACTATTCCAAATACCACCGGCTGTATCGCCCCAGTTGCTGCTGATGATACTATTAATCAGCATTAATGCGCCAACATTTGCAATACCACCACCAGCACTGGCCCTGTTGCCGCTGATGATAGTGTTATTCAACGTCAATGTGCCGGAGACGAGCACGCCACCGCCTAAACCTGGTCCTGCATAACCGTTCATGACGGTAACGCCAGAGATATTCGCCGTGATTCCCAAGGGAATAGTGATCACCCGTTGCGTCCCGCCGCCATTAATAATGGTCGTGTCTGCTCCAAAGCCAATGAGTGTTAGATCCTTGTCGAGCGTCAGGTTTTCGATGTACATGCCATCCGCAGTAAAGATGCCATCGCCGGGCGAAGCCTTGCCGATGGCGGCAGCGATCGTCTGGCATGCTGTCGGAGGGCTCATGCAATCGTTTGCATCATTACCAGCGGGCGAGACAAACAAACGATTGCCCGCATAGACCTCGCTCGCTTGCTCGAGAAGAGCACATAAGCTGACCGCGAGTGTGAGCACTATCAGCAGCCGTGTTGCTCTGGTCAGCAGGCCAGAACCGTCCATTGCGCTATGAGTAAACCTTTCGGCATTCATTGATGCGGAATCACACCATTCCATCAAAATCAGATGCGCTAATTCGGCGGACAAGTTGTAAACCGATTACCTGCGTCCGAGAGTGTACCGTCATAAGGAGATAGGTACAATCCGAGTCTATCTTGCAGAGGCGGATCCCCTGCTTTTCCATGAAACCAGACATACCTGTTCACAGACATGGTTTTCAGCGCATCACAGATCTGACCCATCCGTCTGACCTCTATCGGCCAAGTGTAGTTGTCGTAAGGAGGCTGTTGAAAGGGAGTCCAATTCACTTCGGTAAGCCAAACCTCTTTGCCGGGGTCATTTTGGGCTACCCAACTCGTCGCCGTATTCACGATATTCACCCAATTGTTAAGCAGGCAGTGAACAGTCAACAGTCAACAGTCAGCACTGTTCACTGTTCACCGTTCACTGAGTTTACCGCCTCCGCAAAAACGCCGGAATATCCAGATCGGATGGATCGAAACTCGGCGTGGGGAACTGCTTGATCTTGCTGCGCTCAGGCTTCTGCTCGCCGCCATTGGTCGGTACGGATAGTCGCTTGGCGATGCCGTCGAAGCCGGTCGCGATCACGGTGATGCGTACCTCGTCCTTCATGTCGGGATCAATCACCGCGCCGAAGATCAGGTTCACGTTCGGGTCGGTCATATTGCGGATGATCTCAGCCGCTTCGTTGACCTCGAACAAACTCAAATCGGGCCCACCCGTCACGTTGAACAGCACACCGCGCGCGCCGTCAATCGTCATGTCCAGCAGTGGCGACTTGACCGCACTGGTCGCCGCGTCGGATGCGCGCGATTCGCCGGTGCCGTGTCCGACCGCCATCAATGCCGTGCCACGCTCCTGCATGATCGTGCGCACGTCGGCGAAGTCAAGGTTGATCAGACCGGGCACCGTGATCAATTCGCTGATGCCTTGAATGCCCTGATGCAGCACATCGTCTGCCAGTCGGAACGCCGCTTGCAGCGATGCGCGCTTGTCCACAATTTCGAGCAGGCGGTCGTTTGGGATCACGATCAGCGAGTCCACCTGCTCCTTCAACGCTTCGAGACCGGCTTCGGCTGCGCTGCGTCGGCGCGCGCCCTCAAAATTAAACGGCTTCGTCACAACGCCAATCGTGAGCGCGCCCGTCTCCTTCGCCAACTTGGCAACGATGGGCGCTGCGCCGGTGCCGGTGCCGCCGCCCATGCCCGACGTGATGAACACCATGTCGGCGTCTTTCACGGCGTCATACAAATCGTCGGACGATTCTTCCGCTGCCTTCATGCCAATCGTCGGGTCGCCACCCGCGCCGAGTCCGCGCGTCAACTTGTCGCCGATGCGCACTTTCTTCGGCGCACTGGTGAGCAACAGCGCCTGTGCGTCTGTGTTGATGGTGATGAACTCGACGCCCTGCAAGCCTTCGGCGATCATGCGGTTAACTGCGTTGCTGCCGCCGCCGCCCACGCCAACCACTTTGATCTGCGCGAAGTTAGTCTCAAAGTGTGGGGTAGTGGGTTGTTCTCGTTCTCGCTCTCTGCGTGCTGACATAGCATCTCTCCTTGATAGATCTAGTGCCTACTGGCAAATAGATTAGTGAGAAGTTCGGCGGGGCATTTCCTTATCTTGTGTCTCAAGTACCTACGAGCACCACAAGATGTAGGAACATACTATGCCAACTCGCCGTAAAAAGCAATAGCCTGAACTACTTATTTCTTGGCCGCTTCATTGCGGAAACAAATTCCGGAACCAATCTCCGAACCGCTTGGCGCGACTCTGCGGCTCGTGTTCTTTGGAATGGGTGGACAGTTCCGCGTTGCGCAAACCCCACAACAGCAAGCCGACGCCTGTCGCATATGCGGGATGGCTCACGGTGTCCGTCAGTCCTTCCAGATCGTGCGGCTGTCCCACGCGCACGGGCCCGTTTGTAATGACGCGGCCCATTTCGCGCAAGCCCGGCAACTCTGCCGCGCCGCCGGTCAGCACCAATCCCGCCGGCAACAACCCGTCATAGCCAGAGCGTTTCACCTCCTTCACGATCAAGCCGAACATTTCTTCCGCGCGCGCGTGTAGGATGTTTGCCAGCTCGCGGCGCGGCACCGGCTTGTGGCCATTGTCTCCGAATGCGGCGACATCAATCACATCATCTTCGGCGATCATGTCGGGCAGCGTCGAGCCGTGCTGCACCTTGATCGCTTCGGCGACAGGAAAGGGCGCGCGCAGCCCGACGGTGAGATCGTTGGTAAACTGCCAGCCACCCAGTGGCAACACTTGCGAATGCCAGATGCTGCCGTCAATGAACACCGCGATGTCTGTCGTGCCACCGCCGATGTCTGCCATGATGACGCCCGCATCTTTCTCGTCATCGCGCAGCACTGCTTCGCCCGATGCGAGCGGTTCGAGCACGAGGTCATTGACTTGCACGCCGGCCGCTTCGACGCAATTGATCAAGTTGTGAATGGACGGCATCGCCGCCGTGACGATGTGCGCTTCGACTTCGAGCCGGAAGCCTTGCATCCCAATCGGCTCGCGCACGCCGTCAACGCCGTCGAGCGTGTAGCCGCGCGGGATGACGTGAATCACTTCGCGGTTCTGCGGGATGGCAATCGCCCGCGCCGCTTCAAGTGCGCGCTGCACATCGTCTTCGCTGATCGTCCGCGCGCCGTGTGAGATAGCGACCACGCCTTTGCTGTTCACCGACTGAATGTGATCGCCCGCGACACTGACGTACGCGCCTTCGATGACGTAGCCAGACGACTTCTCCGCTTTCTCTTTGCTCTCGCGGATTGCCGCCGTCGCTTCCTCGACGTTGACGATCACGCCCTTGCGCAAACCGCGCGACGGCGCGACACCAACGCCGACGATGCGCAGTCGTCCGGTCTCTTCATGTTGCTCGCCGATCAGCGTGCAGACTTTAGTTGTGCCGACATCAATGCCGACGATAGGATCAGACATAGGTGAGTGCGATGTGCAATGTGCAACAGCCTAGGTAACCAATTAGTTTGGAGGTTGGACTTTGCACGTTGGACATTATTTTGGTTTGTAAAACGCGCGCTCGGGCAGCCGCACGTCAACGTACTCGATATCAACTTTCTGTGAGACCAGATAATTCGTGAGCGATTGCAGCATCGCCAACTTTGCATTGATCTGTTCGGGTTGACCGAGCAGCACGCGCCAGTTATGCTCGTCAACGAAACTCAATCCCTTGGTGTCGGCGTAATCCAGTCTCTTCAAGTTGGGCAGTGCCGCGCTAATCGCCTTCACGCTGGTGAGCAACTTCGCATCAACGCTCGTGCGCGTTTGGTTGTCGAGATCGCGAATTGTGAGTGTGCTCGTTAGCGTCGCACGCGCGGGGAAGATGAGTCCTGAATCGTCCACCCATGCGGCGCGCTTATTCGAGTCCCACACGAATAGCGGTGTGCGCTCGACGACGTTGAGATGGATCAGGTTCGGAAACTCGTATGTCACGGTTACGTTGCGCACACCGGAGACAGCGTTAACTTGGCTGGCCATCTGATTGAAGTCCAAATAAAAGACGCTCAGATTCGCCGCGCGACTCGCCCGCGCGATTTCATTGCTGGTTACTGTCGTGTTGCCTGTAACGAACACGCTGTCCACGTAAAACAAATCCGACGAGCCAAACAGATACAGCACATACGCACACACAATCAGCAGCCACAGACTCAGCGCGCGCGCGCCTGAATACATTGCGGTCAAGCGCGGACGCGCGACGACCAAGCGGCTGTGCAAGCGGCGGCTCAACTTGCGGCGCACGTGGCGACGAGCGGCGGGACGTGCCGCCAGACGCTCCACATCCTGCGCCGCCGATTTCACTGGCGTGCGCGTCTCGTACTCCGCAGACGATGACGGTGTGCTCACTGGTCCCGCGTTGCGTGCCGCGTTCTGGCGGCTCGAATGCTCTGCTCGCTGGTGATTGGCCGTTTTGCGACGGCGCATGTGCTTGCTTTCCACATTCTGCTTTCCGCGTCGCATACTTCGCTCACAGCCCCGAACGCTTCTTGTCTATGTGCCGTTCCAGCGCGAGCGTGATGAGGCGATCAATCAACTCGGCGTAACTCACACCACTCGCTTCCCACAACTTCGGATACATCGAGAACTGGGTGAAACCCGGAATCGTGTTCAGTTCGTTGAGATAGACCTTGCCGGTTTCGCGCTCAATAAAAAAGTCGGCACGTGCCATGCCCGCGCAGTCCATCGCGCGATACGCTTTGAGCGCAAGCGCGCTGACCTCTTCGGCTTGTTGCGGCGGAATGTCGGCCGGGATTAGCAAGTCCGCTTCGCCTTCGGTGTACTTAGCCACGTAATCGTAGAAGTCGCGCCGTTTTGTCTGAATCTCGCCGACGACGGACACCAGCGGGTTGTCGTTGCCGAGCACACTGCACTCAACCTCACGTGCGTTGATGCCTTGCTCAACCAGAATCTTGCGGTCGTATTGGGCTGCACTATTGATCCCATCAACTAACTGCTCGCGATTGCGTGCTTTGTTGATGCCCACGCTTGACCCCATGTTGGCGGGCTTGACGAACAGCGGGTAGGGCAGTCGTGATTCGATCTGCTGAATGACGCCATCCTGATTTTGTTCCCAATGTCGGCGAATGACCGTGACGAAATCCACGACGGGCAGATTGTGCGCGCGGAAAATCGTCTTGAGCAATTCCTTATCCATGCCGACCGCCGACGCCGCTACGCCCGCACCGATGTACGGAATGTCAGCCAGTTCGAGCAACCCCTGCACCGTGCCGTCCTCGCCCATCGGTCCGTGCAGAATCGGAAACACCACATCCACTTCATAAAGCGGCGATTGGCGATTGGCGACCGTTCGCCCCGCGCCATACGGGGTTGACACTTGACTGGTCGTGACGAGCGCGCCCACGTCGCCACGCGCACGATTCTCTTCCATCAGTGTGCCGCCTGTGGCAACGAGTGATGGCTCGGCAGTCGTCGTCAGTTCCGCACGCTCCATCTGCGTGCCACCCGTCGGCGCGTCTTGCTCGCTGCGACCCATCAACTGCATGGCCGATTCGGGCGCGGCGAGCCAGTGTCCTTGCTTGTCAATGCCGATCAGCACTGCCTCATATTTGTCTCGGTCGAGCGCATCTACGACCGAGTTGGCTGATGCAATCGAGACCTCATGCTCGCCCGACTTGCCGCCAAATAGAATGCCCACTCGTACTTTGCGTTTCATCTCGACATTAGCCCTTCGTGGTTAGTCGTGAGTTGATAGGTGCTTTCCGTTGGTCGCCATTTGTGTGTCAGTCATAAGTGACACGCACATGACGAATGTCTAATGACGAGCGACCAACGACTAACAACTACATACTCCAGTCTCCAATCAATTCCACCTCTGGCTGCAACTCAATCCCAAACTGCTCTTTCACTCGCGCCTGCGCCAAGCGCATGAGCGCGAGCAGATCGTCGGCGCTGGCGCTGCCCACGTTCACGAAGAAGTTCGCGTGCACCGGCGAGATCATCGCGCCGCCGCGCTGCGTGCCTTTCAAACCTGCCGCTTCGATCAATCTGCCGGCGAAATCGCCGGGCGGATTCTGGAACACCGAGCCTGCGCTCGGATCGGATGGCTGCGTCGCGCGCCGATGCTCGTTGAATTTCCGCAAGCGCGCTGTCGCCGCTTCGGGCGTGTCGCGTTTCAACCGGAACTCCGCCGCAAACACGACCTCGCCGCGCTCGTGCTCGCCCTTAAAGCGGCTGTGGCGATACGCGTAATCCATCTCGTCCACGCCGACCATTTGCTCTGCTCCGTGCGCGTCGAGAATGGTCGCGCGCCGTAGTGTATCGGCAATGCACGAGCCGTGTGCGCCCGCATTGTTCACCACCGCGCTGCCAATCGCGCTCGGCACGCCGACAGCCCACTCCAAGCCGGCCCAACCCTGTTTCGCCAGCGTGTTCGCCAGCAAGGGCAGCGATGCGCCCGCATCGGCGATCAATGTCGCCGTGTCACCGTGCTCCGTCAGCCGGTAGTCATCGCACGCTTCGGCGATCACCAAACCGCGCACGCCCGCATCGGCGATCAGCATGTTCGTGCCGCGCCCGATAATGAGGAACGGGATGTGCCGCTCGCGTGCGACCAACACCGCGCGCTTCATCACGTCGAGCGTCTTCGCCACGATGAACGCATCGGCGGGTCCGCCGACACGCCACGAGTTGTGCCGCGCCAGCGGCTCGTGCACGCGCACAGGCGCTCCGATTAAATTTGTTAAGGTTTGCGCGTCGAGCACTGAATTTAAAATTCAGAAAACCAACGGAGTGCAAGTTTCAGCCTGCTCTCCAACACTCAATTACTTGCTGCCCGTCAACTTGCTAAGTGCGCTGCTCACCGGACTTTTGGCTGACCTGCCGCCACCACCACCGCCCGCCCCGCCTGGTCTTGCGCCCGGTGCGGGTCGCGCGCCGGGTGAGCCGGGCACACCGTGATACAGACGATAGATCGCCAGCAGTAAACCAATGGCAGCCCACACCGTTGCCCACGGCACGTTTGTTTGAACGGCGCTGCCAAAGGCGGCCAATGTTTCCAAAACCGCTGCAAAGAAATCCGCTGCAGCGCGAGGAATCAGAAAAAGCCACACGAAGAACAGCTCGAGCAAGCCTTTCCAAAATACTTTCGCATCCGCCCAACCTTTGCCGGCCAGCACCATTGCCAGAATGATGATGCCGAGAAACCAAACCCAGACCGAGCGGTCACCGATCAGTTGATTGCCCAGCGTTGTGCCTCTGGCTGCCGTGGCGCCGAATGGCGGCACCTTGATCAGCACCATCGTCTGCGCGACGAGATGAAAAACGAAGAAGCAGACGACCAGCGCGGCGATGTCGTCGTAGATGGCTGGCGAGGACACGGCGCGCGCGTAAAAGCGCACGACCAAAATTAGCAGTATCACGATCAAGAGCAATCCGACGCGATAGCCATCGAGCAATAGCGTGTTGCCCATCTTCAATACAATTGCATTCGGATCGAATTGAAACTGCGTCACGACCTGTTTGGCGCGGTCGTCAATCCATTTCGTGATGCCCTCTGCCGCGCTGAATGGGAAACTGCCTGTCGTGAACAACTGGTTGTTGCGAAAGAAGTTCTTTGCAAGGTCGCGTGTAGGCTGCTGTAAGAATACGAACGATGTCAGGAATACCCACCAGTAAATTAGATTCCGTGATGTGAATATCGAAACCATATCAATCTCCTCTGGCGATGGCGCCGAGGTCGTTGTGTAGTAGTCGTGCAGCAATCGTGTTCACGTCGCCCGCGCCGAGCAGCAACAGCACATCGCCGCTGTGCAACTGATCGCGCAAGTATTGTGTTGTCTCATCGAGCGACGGAATGAATTGTGTGTGCGGGTGATTCATGCGCGCAACCACGTTTGCTCCGCTTACGCCGAGCTTGTCCGTCTCGCGCGCCGCGTAGATGTCGGTGACGATCACCTCGTCGGCGTCGGCGAACGACTGTGCGAACTCGTCTATCAGCGCGCGCGTACGTGAATAAGTATGTGGCTGAAAGACTGCCACGAGTCTGTGTCCAGCAAACTGCTCGCGCGCCGCAGCGAGTGTGGCGCGAACCTTCAATGGATGATGAGCGTAGTCGTCTATGACCGTCACGCCGTGCGACTCGCCGACGACTTCAAAGCGGCGATGCGTGCCGCGAAATTCGGCCAAGGCCTGCGCGGCTCGACTTGCGTCTAACTTCAATTGATCGCACAGCGCGAGCACGCTGCACGCGTTCAGCATGTTGTGACGGCCTGGCACCTGCAAGTGCACAACAGCGATCGAGCGCCGCTCTTTGGCGACGACGAAATCACAGCCGTGCTGTGGATGCGACTGCGGGTCAATGATGCGATAGTGGTTGTAGTCGTCGAACCCATAACTGCACCCTTGACTGGCGACGTTCAACACGGCGCGCGCATTAGCGGAATCGCCGCACGCGACGACGGTGCGGACGCTTGGCAGCGCGGCGAATTGCTCGAAGGCGCGTACCACGTCGCGCTCGTCCGCGAACACGTCGGGGTGATCGAATTCAATATTGGTGATAATGGCATATTTGGGCTTCAAGCCCAGAAACATATGATCGTACTCATCGGCTTCAATTACAAAATACTCGCCGTGTCCGGCGCGCGCGTTCGTCTCGAAGTTCGCCGATACACCGCCGATAATAAATGTCGGATCAAGTCCCAGCTCGCTCAACACGAACGCGAACATTGCGGTGGTCGTCGTCTTGCCTGCCGTGCCCGCCACGCCGATTCCGATTTTGTCCTGCATCATTTCGCCGAGTAGCACGTCGCGCTTGACGACGGGCACATGGCGCGCACGTGCGGCTTGCAGTTCTGGATTCGTTTCGTGCACCGCCGAGGATACGACCACTAATTGTGCATCGCCAAGATTTTCAGGTGCATGTCCAATGCACACGCGCGCGCCAAGCGCCCGCAAAGCGTCGGTTGCCGCGCTCGTCTGTTGATCCGAGCCGCTGACCACTTTGCCTTGTTCCAGCAGCACCTTGGCTATCGCGGATAGTCCCGCGCCGCCAATGCCGATGAAGTGGACTCGCTGAATCTGCTCGAACATGATAGAAGAGGTGTGACAGGTACACAGGTAGACAGGTACACAGATAGACAGGTACAAAAGTAGGTGTACAGACTAATGACCTAACTATCTGTCTACCTGATTACCTGTCTACCCGATTACCTGTCTACCCGATTACCTGTCTTGGCATCACGGATTCGACCACTCGCCCAATCGCTTCTGCTGCGTCGGGCTTCGCGAGCGCGCGTGCGGCTTGGCTCATCTGCGCGCGCGCCTTATGGTCATCCAATAAGCGCACGATGGTTGGCGCGAGCTGCGTTGGCGCCTCTTCGTCGCGCACGATCAGTGCCGCACCTTTGCTCGTCAGAAAATCGGCGTTCACTTTTTGATAGCGCCACGCATACGGATACGGCACGAGAATGCTCGGCACGCCGAACAGCGGTAATTCGCCGAGTGTGCTCGCACCGGAGCGTGACACCACCACATCCGCCGCGCGCAATGCCGCGCCCATCTCCGCGTGCAAGTACGGATAGATGTGGTATCGCCCGCGCAACGACTCTGACAATTGCTCGCGCGCGGCGCGCACTTCGTCCCATTCGCCCTGCCCGCTAATGTGAATGAACTCCGCGACAAGTAGCAAGCGTTCGATGTTGGCGAGCAGCGCGCGATTGAGATTGCGCGCGCCGCGCGAGCCGCCGAACACGAGCACCACTTTTTGATTGGGCGCGATGCCGAACTGCGCCCGCGCCTGCTCGCATGGCTGCTGCGACATCTGCAGCAACTCGCGGCGAATCGGATAGCCTGTAACGACGAATTTGCGCGCCGCAAAATATTTTCGTGATGCGTCGGCAGTCGCCGTCAGCTTCGTCGCGAGCCAGCCGAGAAAGCGCACGGACAACGCAGGCTCGATGTCGGGCAGATACACCACCAGCGGCACACGCAACAATGTCGCCGCCATCGCAACGGGCACGGTGATGAATCCTCCGGTCGCCAAGATTGCGTGTGGCTTGAACGCACGCAGCGCACTGAACGCTTCAAACAATCCCGCGAGCAACTTGAGCGCGTTCGGAATCGCGCTGCGAATGCCAACGCCGTGCAGTCCGCCGCCGCTAATCGCTTGATAAGGTACAGACTCGCGCGCGACCAAATCTTTCTCGATGCCCGCGCCGCCAATGAATAGCCATTGGACGTTGGGCGTTGGACGTTGGACGTTGGCCATCGCCGCTTGCACAGCGAGCAACGGATAGACGTGACCGCCCGTGCCGCCGCCGCACAGAATTACACGGATGGCCTGCTGATCGCGCGCTCGTATGGTCAATCCGGTTGCTCAATGCGTCGCAGTCGTCGCGCATCCAGTTTGTTAACCCTCTGACGCTGCGGCTGATTGATCACGCGACCATGGCGCGCGATATTGAGCAGCACGCCGATGCCAGCCATCGCCGAGACGAGCGCCGAGCCGCCGAACGAAATGAACGGCAGCGGGATGCCCGTGAATGGAATCGAAGCCGTGGTGCTTGCAATGTTCAGCAACGCTTGCCCGAGCAGCCAGACCGTGATGCCGGTGGCAAGCAAGTTGCCAAATAAGTCGCGCGTGTTCTGCGCGATGAGCAAGCCCTGCCGCGCAAGCAGCCCGAACAGCACGAGCAGCAGCACACAGCCGGCAATGCCGAAGTCGTTGCCGACGACGGCGAAGATCGCGTCGGTATGCGACGCAGGCAAGTAGCCGATGGTGCCCGTCAGCGAACTGAAGCCATTGCCGAACCATCCGCCGCTGCTCATTGCCAGCAGCATTTGATAAATCTGGTAGCCATCGCCCGTCTTGTCTTTGAGCGGGTCCGCGTAGATTTGCAAGCGCGCCAAGCGCCACGGTGTCCAGAACACCAGCGCGAAGAGCGCCGCGCCGCACAGCGCGAGACTGCTGACGATCAATTGTCCCAGCGGTGCGCCCGCGACGAAGAACATCGCAATCGAAGCGGCGACAATCACAATCGCCGTGCCAAGATCGGGCTGCATAATGACCAGCGCCGCCACGCCACCGACGATCAAGTAGAACGGGATTAAACCGTAAGTGAAATGGCGCAGTTGCTTGCGACGGCTGGCTAACCAGTGCGCCACGTAAATGATCGTAACCAATTTTGCGACTTCGCTCGGTTGGAACGAGCCTTCGGTGATCCAGCGCCGCGCGCCGAAATGTGCCACCGACATGGCTAAGAGCGCGCCGAGCGCAACGAGCGTGATCAGCATCATCGGAATCGAGACGTGCTGCCAGAAGCGGTATGGAATGTATGCGAACAAGAGCATGACCAAAATACCGAGCAGCGTCCACACGCCTTGCTTCTGCAAAAAGTACGTTGGGTCGCTGAAGTCACGATACGCGAGCAAATGGCTCGCGCTAAATACCATCGGCAGTCCCATGCCGAGCAGTGCGCCGACGACCAGCAGCAATTTGAAATCGAGCGTGAGTCGGGTGGACATAAGTTACTCTAATGTTTGAACAATCTCGCGAAACTGATCGCCGCGCTCGAACTCGTTGTTGAACATTCCGAACGACGCGCAGCCGGGCGAGAGCAGCACTGTGTCGCCGTCGCGCGCGATAGTGTGCGCCTGCGCGACGGCATCGCGCAGCGAGTTGAAGCGCCCCACTATCTTGTTGCCGCCACCGCCGTAGCGAATCATCTCATCGAGTTTCTCGGTAGCGCTGCCTTCGAGCAATAAAATCGCTTTCGCTCGCAGCGATGCCGAGCGGCCCAACGTCTCGAAGTCGAGTGACTTGTCCGCGCCGCCAGCGATCAAGATGATGTCATCGCCAATCGCTTTGAGCGCGGCGATGGCGGCGGCAGGCGCTGTCGCCGTTGTGTCGTTCACGTAGCGCACGCCGTTCAGCTCGCGCACCACTTCGAGACGATGCGGCGCGCCGCGAAAATCTTGCAGTGCAGACCGAATCTGCTCAGGCGCGACATCCGCCGCTAGCGCAAGCGCCGTCGCCGCGAGCACATTCTCGACGTTGTGCTCGCCGATAAGACCAATGTCACGGCGTGACGCAATGGTGAGCGGTGCGTGGGTGGTCGTTTGATTGGATGGTTGGTAAAGAATTTCGTCGCCGCTCACGTACACACCGTCCACTCGCTGCTTGCGGCTGAACCAAACGATGCGAGAACGCGCTTGTCGCGCGAAGTCGTGTGAGGCTTCTTGATCGGCATTCAGGATCACACAGTCGTCGGGTTTTTGATTGACAAAGATCAATGCCTTCGCCGCCGCGTAGTCCGCCATGTCTTTGTAGCGATTCAAGTGATCGGGATACAGGTTGGTGATGCACGCGATATGCGGACTGAGTTTGTGTGCTTCCAGTCCCTCGCACTGCCACGACGATAGTTCGAGCACCACTGGTGTCGTCGCATCAATTTGATCGAGCAGTTCCAACGCACTCACGCGCAAGTTGCCCGCGACAACCGTGCGCGCGTCTTTCGCTTTGAGCATCGCGCCCGTGAGCAGCGTCGTCGTCGTCTTGCCTTTCGTGCCTGTGATGCCGATGATCGGTGCGGGACAGAGCAGGAAGAACAGACTGATTTCCATCTCGATCGGTATGCCGTGCGCGCTCGCGAGTTGCAGCAGTGGATGCTCGCGCGGCACGCCGGGGTTGCGCACGATCATGTCGCTAGCCAACACGTCCGACTCGCGGTGCTCGCCAAGCACATACTGAATCGGCAAGCCTGCGAGTTGTTTGAGCGACTCTTCCAATTGCCCCGCCGTTTTCAAATCGGTCACGGTCACGCGCGCGCCACGCTTCGCCAAAAACTTCGCGACGCCGATACCACCGCCGTGCACGCCGAGTCCCATAACAAGGACGCGCTGGTTGTTAAAGTCCATATTCGGTCGTTGGTCATCAGTCATCAGTCGTCAGTCGTCGGTCGTCAGTCGTCAGTCGTCAGTCGTCAGTCGTCAGTCGTCAGATGGGACTATTTACTGGCTACCGGCTTCTGATGACTGGTTACTGACTGCTCTCACAGCAGCGCCAGCGTAATCCCAAACATCGCGCCGAGAATCGAGACCAACCAGAAGCGCTGCGAGATGTGCATTTCGCTCCAGCCGATCAGCACGAAATGATTGTGCAGCGGCGACATCTTGAACAAACGCTTGCCGCGCGATTGCTTGAAATATATAACTTGCAGCACGACCGAGCCGGCTTCGGCGACGAAAATGATGCCGACGATCGGCAGCAACAGCCATTGCCCCGTCATGAGCGCAACCGTGCCGAGCGTGCCGCCGAGCGCGACCGAGCCGGTGCCGCCCATGAACATATCGGCAGGGAATGCGTTGAACCACAGGAACGCGAGAATCGCGCCGACCATTGTGAAACAAAACGTGCCGAGAAACGCTTGCCCTTGCAGGAACGCGATCACGCCGTACGCCGAATAGGCAACCGCGCTCGTCGTGCCGGCCAAGCCGTCGAGTCCGTCCGTCAAGTTGACGGCGTTCACCATCGCTACGATGATGATGATCGCGATCGGCAGCCACAGCGGCCCCAAGCGAATCGGTTCGCGCACGAGCGGGATCGCGACGCTGTTCTGATTCGCGCCAATGTATAGCACGGCGGCGATGACACCCGCAATGATGAATTGAATCGGAAACTGCTCGCGCGCCAACAGACCGCGTATGCCATTCTTGCGCGGGCGCACGCTCAGGTAGTCGTCCACCGCGCCGAACAACCCGAACGCAAGGAGCGCGAGCAGCGGCACGATGATCGAGCGCCCGACGAATAACTGGCGCTCGACGCGCAGCATTTCGAGCAGGCTTCGTCCGGCCGGCGTGCTCGATATGATCTGAACCAAATTCGCGGCAATGGTGAGCACCAACACTGGCACAATGATCATCCAGCCACCCATCGTGGGCGTGCCCATCTTCGCTTGATGCTCTTGCGGGCCCTCGACGCGAATGATTTGGCCGATGCGGTTACGCTTGAGCAGACTGATGAGCGGCGGTCCCCAGATCACCGCAAGCAGAAACGAAATCGTCGCTAGTGTGAGCGAATACGCCATTCAATAACCCACTTGACTCAGTTGAAGTGCAAGCGTCAGCCTGCTTGGAACGTCAACACGCTGATGCTTGCACTCGGATTTCACGTTCGATGCTGGTGCACGGTTAGCGCGGCGACGACATCTTCCATTGCCATGCCGCGCGAGCCTTTGATCAATACGAGATCGCCGGGCTGCAACACGTCTCTCAGCAGGTCAATCGCTTCCGATTTGTGCGCGCGTAAGTAAACACACTCAGAGTTCATGCCAGCATCGAGCGCGCTCTGCGCGATGATCTGCGAGCGCTCGCCGACCGCGACGAGCACGTCGAGCACGTCGGCTGCGCGCCTTCCGACGATCTCGTGACCTTCGCGCTCGAATGCGCCTAACTCGAACATATCGGCCAGCACGCCAATCTTGCGCCCTTGCAGTTCTTGCAGCAGGTTGAGCGCGGCGATGGTCGAGACGGGGCTGGCGTTATACGAATCGTCAATCAGCGTTGCGCCGTTGATGCCCTGCACGGCCGCGAGTCGCAGTTGGCCCGACACATTCTGCAAGCCGCGAATAATTTCTTCCCACGCCAAGCCATCCACCAAGCCGACGGCTGCGGCGGCGAGCGCGGTGTGAACGCTGTGCCGTCCGAGCAGCGGAATCTGCACGTGCAGCGGCCGCTCATGTTGGTAGTGCACGTGAAAATGCGTGCCGCGCAATCCGGCGCTCTCGACATCGCTCGCCCACAATTGGTTCGATGGATCGAGTCCATAGAACATGACTTGTGCCTTAGTCACGTCCTTTATCGCGCGCACGCGTCGGTCGTCGCCATTAAGAATCGCCCAGCCATCGGCGGGCAGTGCGCGCGGCAACTCCGACTTCGCCTCGGCGATGCGCTCAATCGTGCCGAGTCGTTCGAGATGCGACGGTCCGACATTGGTCACAACGCCGATGCGTGGCTGCGCGATCTCGGCGAGTTTGGCGATCTCGCCGATGTCGTACATCGCCATTTCGAGCACCGCGCGCTGCGGCTGACCCTCGAGTGCGAGCAAGGTCAACGGCATGCCGGTCTCGCTGTTCAGGTTGCCTTCACTTTTGAACGTGCGATACTTCTCAGACAACACTGCTGCAATCGTCTCTTTCGTGATCGTCTTGCCGACACTGCCAGTCACGCCGACGACCTGCATCGAAAATTTCTTGCGCCACCATGCCGCGAGTTGCTGGAGCGCGGCGAGCGAATTTCCAGCGATGAGAACGATGGGCAACTTTAAGGGAGAGGGGGCCGGGGACACAGGTTGGCTTATGTCAATGTAAGTTCCCGTATCATCAGCCCATTCGCCCTTGCGCTCCGCGATGACGTACTGCGCGCCGTGTGTCAGCGCATCGGCGATGTAGCGATGTCCGTCCGTCTGTTCGCCTTTGAGCGCGACGAACAATGAACCTGCTTTGCACTGCCGCGAGTCCACACAGAACGACGCGATCTTCAACGACTGCCACGCGGCAACGCGCTGACCCGTCAGGGCTTCGACCACGTCGGCGAGTGTGAGCATAGTTTGAGACTAGCGACTGGAGAACATAAGATTTGAGAGCATTTCCTAGTCTAACAAATCCAATATTGAATTTCTACTCTCGGCAAATGCCGATCTTCAGTTTCCAGTCTTCGTTCCCCAGCATCCAGCATCCAACAGCCATTACTGCCCCACGTTCTTCGCATTCACGTCCAGCATGACGACTAACTTCTTGGCGATCTCGCGGAAGATGGGCGCGGCGGCTTGCGAACCGAACTCGCTCGTTTGCGGCTTGTCGAGTTTTACCAGCACGACAAACTTCGCAGCGTCGTAAGGCGCCCAGCCGACGAACGAAGCAATCGTCCACTTCTGATCGTATTGCCCGGTGCGTGGATTCGGAATGCTGGCGGTGCCGGTCTTGCCCGCGATGCGCGTGGTTGGAATGGTGGCGGGGATGCTTTCTTTTTCAACTGCCTCGGCGAGCATGCTCGACAGCGTGCGCGCCGTGTCGCTAGAGACGACGCGGCGCACAGCTAGCGGCTGTGAGTATTTCAATTCACCATGGATGACGGTTGCGTCCACGATGTGCGGCTTCATCAGCACGCCGCCATTGGCAATCGCGCTGGCCATCATCGTCACTTGCAGCGGTGTCATGGTCATGCCTTGCCCGAATGAGTTCGTGCCCAGATCGGATGGATGCCACGTCGGCATTCCGGGCTTGCGCATCTGCCCCGACACTTCGTACGCCAGATCAACAGTTGTGCGCTGCGCAAAGCCGAAGCGGTCGGCGTAATCGTAAAACTTCGCTTGACCGATGCTCGTCGCCACGTAAGCCGCGCCGACGTTGAGCGACTGCGCGAGAATGTCCAGCATCGTCACGCGCCCGTGCCCTTTGTTGTCCCAGTTGTGAATCTTAAAACCGCCGACGATAATCTCGCCCGAATCCACCATCGCGCTCTGTGGCGTGACCATGCCGAGATCGAGACCCGCAGCCATCGTCATGATCTTCACGACAGAGCCAGGCTCGTAGTCGTTCGAGATCGCTGCGTTGTTGTAAAGCGTGTCATTGCTTTCGGAATATTTGTTCAGATCGAACGCAGGCAGCGAAGCCATCGCCAAAATCTTGCCCGTGGCGGGCTCGACCACAATCGCGCTGCCGCCCGTCGAGCGGGTGCGCTCGATACCCGCAGCTAACTCGCGCTCGACCGCATCTTGAATTGCCCAATCCAGCGTAAGGACGACATCGCACGCGAACGGTGTCGGTTGAAAGTCGCGCACGCCAAGTCGGATGCGCTTGGCGGCGGCATCGTCGTCGTGGCAGTCGGCGCTTTCGCCGCCGAGTGCTTTGTGATACGCCTCTTCGACGCCGTATAAACTGCGATTGGACAGATTGACGAAGCCAATCGTCTGAGCCGCGAGCGCGCCGGCAGGGTAGGTACGCAGCGGCGTTGACTGCATGCCGATGCCTTGAATGCGCCGCGCCTGAATCGCATCGCCGAGTTGCAGCGAGGCTTGGTAATCGAGCACGACGTAGTTGAGCTTGGGATTGGACAACTTGTCCCACACCCAACTGGTCGGCTTTTTCATCAGCACAGACAGTTGCTCGGCAATACGGCGGCGGCTCGCCTCGTCGCCCATGCCGCTCGGCGATGCGTACAGTTGGTACCCCCACACATCGAGCGCAAACGGAAAACCGTTGCGATCCAGAATCATGCCGCGCGTGCCGCGTGTTTGCGAGTCGCCACCGCTCTGCGGGATAAGCGCCTGCAATTCATCGTGGCGAATCACTTGCCATTCGGCGAGGCGCACGAGCGACGCGAGCAGCAGCAAGACGACGGCGCACAACAGGATGCGCAATCGCCGACTGGACGCGGCAAAGTCGTTAGACTGGGTCATCGTAAAACACAATGGGACAGCCATCGAACTGCTGTCCTAAACATCTTATGACGTTGGGAGAGCAGTCCAAATGCTGTCCCATCTGCGCATGCCGCGCGGACTGGTGCTACCGATTAGGCCGACTTAACCAGCGCGCGAACTCGAACAGCGTGCGCTGCCACGCCACGAATGGATCCGACGCGGCTACACTCGTCGTCGGCACGAGCGGTTCGGTGGTCGCGGGCACGCTCAGACGAATGCTGCGGCTCGTGTCCACAAAGCCGAGCGCATACGCACGCTCGCGGATGCGCGATGGCTTTTCGGATTCGGCGATCTCGGCTTGTAGTTGCAAATTCTGACGCATCAAGGTGTCGCGCTCTTTCATCAGGCGCGCGATTTCGAGTTGGCTGGTCGTCGCAAAAGAGGATTGCACTAAATATAAAACGATCACGCTGACGAGCAACAGCGTCGGCGGCAGCCACTTGCGCACGTTGTCCCAATCAATTGTCGGCACGGGCAGCGGCTCGATGCGTGGGCGCTGTACGAGCGGCGGTGCGGCGTTGTAGCGAATGCGGCGAGAGGTCTGTGATGTCATGGTCAGAACCATAGGGGCAGGCTCAGTGCCGGCCCAGTGATGGGCAGTTGCAAAGCCTGCCCCTACATTCAATTGCGAGTTGCCACGCGCAACTTCGCGCTGCGACTGCGCGGGTTCGCGATCAATTCTTCGTCCGATGCGGTAATCGGCTTCTTGTTCACGAGTGAAACGGCGCCGGCTTGCTGCTGCGCGCGCATGAAGTTCTTGATGATGCGGTCTTCTAATGAATGAAAACTGATGATGGCGAGTCGTCCGCCCGGCTTTAGCAGCTCAATCGTTTGTGGCAGAGCGCGCTCGATCTCGGCGAACTCGTCGTTGACGGCGATGCGTAAGGCTTGGAATGTGCGCGTCGCGGGATGAATCCTGCCACGCCCTCGCGTCGTTCGCGCAATCACGTCAGCCAATTGTTTCGTCGTGCGCAGCGGACGCTGGTGCACGATGGCACGCGCGATTTGGCGCGAGCGCGGCTCCTCGCTGTAGCGATAGATCACGTCCGCAATGTCGCGCTCCGCCCCATGATTCACAATTTCGCCTGCTGTCAGCTCGTGCGCTGGATCGAAGCGCATGTCGAGCGGTCCCTCGCTCAAGAACGAAAAGCCGCGCTCCGCATTTGCCAGTTGCAATGACGAAAGACCGAGGTCGAGCAAGATGCCCTCCACCTCGGTGAACCCGTTCGCGCGCGCGACCTCGCCCACGTTGGCGAATGTTGAGTTGACCGCAATCAATCGCTCGGAAAACTTTTGCAAATGCTGCCGCGCGAATGTGATGGCTTGCGGGTCGCGATCCAGTCCCAACACTTGACCCGACGGGCGGCTGCGCTCCAGAATACCTTCCGCATGTCCACCGCCACCCAGCGTGGCATCAATGTACTGGCCGTTCGACTTGACATCCAGCGCTGCCATCACTTCATCGAACAGCACGGGCCGATGCGTGCCGTTAGCCGCGTGCCTCTCATCCATGCGCGCACCAGCACGGCTTCATCCTGTGCAACGCGCGTATGCGCGTCGTGCACGCGACTGCGTGCGGCACTGGACATGTGCCGGTGTCAGCCATCCGCTAGATGCCCATGTTCGTCAAGTGTTCGCCCATGAGTTGACTGTCGCGCTGCATACGAGATACTTCCTGCTGCCAACGATCTTTCGACCAGACCTCGACGCGATTGAGCACGCCGACGATGACCGCGTTGCCGTTCAGTCCGGCATACTCGCGCAAGCCTGCGGGCACCAGGATGCGTCCCTGCTTGTCCAACTCGCACTCCATGCCCGACGCGAACATACGACTGAACGTGCGACCCTCACTCTGGCTGAGCGGGAGCGTTAACACCTTTTGGCGCAGCGAGCCGAACTCGCGCGGACGGAAGATGAACAGACAGCCGTCGAGTCCGCGCGTGATGAACAGCTTGCCCGTGAGCAGTCCGCGATACGCCTGCGGGATGGTCAAACGCCCTTTGTCGTCAACGCTGTGCTCGTATTCGCCAAAGAACGTTTGTTCTAATTCTCCCACTTCGGGCTCGATTTTGGGCTTATCTGAAGTCGTCATCCCCACTCAGCACCACTTTTATACACTGAGTGGGAGTATATACCACTTTATGGCTCGTGGCAATAGGGCTATTCCGAACGGAGCGATTTTTTAAGGTCGGCAATGCACACTCTTGCGGTATGGAGTTGCGTAGCCGAATGTTTGGGAGAAGGCACGCCCGCGCAACTGCTGGGATGGAATACGTCAGCCGTTGCTGCGCCCGCGCCATCCGCTGATGAAGTGCGACTAATATGCTGGGCTTGTCTCATCGCTGTTATAATTGAACATCACTCGATTCTGAAGGACTACATGTACAATAAGACCACTCTCGCCAACGGCTTGCGCGTCCTCAGCGTGCCGATGCCACACCTACGTTCGGTGAGCATCGGCTTTTTCATCGCGGTCGGCTCGCGTTACGAGCCTGCGCCCATCAGCGGCGCATCGCATTTTGTCGAGCACATGCTGTTCAAAGGCACCGAGCGGCGACCCAGCGCGCAGGAGATTGCCGCCGCGATTGAAGGCATCGGTGGCGCGTTTAACGCCGCAACCGGTCACGAACTCACCACTTATTGGGCAAAGACAGCCACGCCACATTTCCCCATCGCATTTGACGTGCTGACCGACATGCTGCGCTGCGCGCGCTTCGATCACGCCGAAATCGAGAAAGAGCGCACGGTCATCATCGAAGAGATCAAGTCCACGTTCGATAATCCCGACGAACTCGTGCACCAACTGAGCGACGACTTGATGTGGCACGACCACCCGCTCGGACGCGACGTCGCAGGCACGAAGGAAAGCGTCGCGACGATTCGCCGCGAGCAATTACTCGATTATTTGTCCGATCACTATGCGCCTGCCAACACCGTCATCGCAGCCGCGGGCCAGATCGAACATACGCAGTTGGTCGAGACGGTCGAGCGCACACTTGGCGATTGGCGTACGCACGCGAACGATGGTGCGTTTGAACCCGCGCCACCGTTGCAGAGTGAAAAGCGATGCTTGCTGCATAGCAAAGAAGTCGAGCAGGCGCATCTCGTCCTGACGGTACCCGGCTTGCACCGCAACCATCCCGACCGCTATGCGCTGCGCCTGCTGAACGCGGTGCTTGGTCAAGGGATGAGTTCTCGATTGTTCAACGAAATTCGTGAGAAGCGCGGACTAGCCTACAGCGTCTATTCATTCGCGGATTCGATGAGCGACGCAGGCGATGTCGGCATCTACGCCGGTGTTGACCCGCACAAGACAGTTGAGGCACTGCGCGCGTCGCTGGCGGAGTGGAAACGCTTGCAAGATGAGGTCGTGCCAGTGGATGAGCTGACCAAAGCGAAGGAACACATCAAGGGGCGCACGCTGCTGCGGATGGAAGACTCGTATGCGAACGCGAGTTGGGTCGGCACTCAGGAGGCACTACGCGATGAGGTGCTGACGGTGGATGAGATTGTCGCGCAAATTGATGCAGTTACGTCCGAGCAGGTGCAGTCGCTCGCGCAGCAGTTGTTCCGCGAAGCACTGCTGAACCTCGTCGTCGTCGGTCCGCAGCAGAACGAAGCAGATTTGCGAACGGCATTGACGTTGTGACTGCGTAGGGGCGAGATTTAAGCGCGCCCGTTCGTTTTAATTCCACTGTACCTTCGGCACGCGCCGCTTCGACACAAACCAAACTCCCCAAACGACGACAGCCACGATCAGTAGTGCGGCGCACGCGCCACCGATAATTGGCGCAGGCTCATAGGTCGTGCGCTGTGCTTGCAGCTGCTTCACGTCGCCCGCGCGCAGTTCCCACGTCGGCGGATTCGGGTCGAGCGGCGAGTCGCGCCACGTGATGTGTGCGCTGCTGCCGAGCAAACTCTGCCATCCCGTTTTATAAAAATCAAGCGCGCCTGTGCGCACGCGGCGGATTAATTCCGCCGTCTCGTCGTTTGACGGTGTGCGCAGCGCACTAGACGCGCGCTCAATCTCGTCGAGTTTGCCTTGTGCGACGCGCTGCGATTCACTAAATGTGTATTGCGCATGAAACGAATCGTCGCCGGTAAACACGTTGTCCACGTGTGTGATGCGCAGATCGCTCGGCGTGAGCGCGTCGCGCACCATCGTCAATTCGAGCGGCAGTGAACTGTCGTTGCGGCTCAACAATCTCAGCGGCGCGTTCACACTGATGGTGTATGCCTCACCGTCGCCGTTGAGCAATGGCGTCGCGTCGAGTTGCCGAGCGAGATTGTTCAACCACTGTTTCAGCCATTGCTCGTGCTGCGCCGACGGGCGCGGGAATGGCACGATGCGCAAGTCAATCTGCTGTCGCTCGTCTTCAATGCTGATGCGCGCCTGCACGCTGGTGAAGCGCGGCTGAAAATTTTTCATCTCCAATTGCGCGTCCGCGCCCAGCGAGCCCGATTCCATGCTGGCGAGCACATCGATCCACTGCCCCGCGTCCATCTGCTGAACAGCGAACCCTGCGCGGTTCGCTCGCAACTCGCCGTCGAGTTGCGCGGGCGTCACTTTGCTGGAGTTGGCTGCGCGTGCGCTGTCCAGCAACTTGAGCGCGGCGTCGTAATGCCTGCTGCGCCGCGCGAGTTGCGCCAACACGAACGCGTGTTGCGCGACGGCATCACGCGCGTCGCTGCTGCTCGGGCTCAGTTGCAATACGCGCTGCCATTGCTGCAAGGCTGCGGTGCGCAACGCATTCTCGTCACCCACCGCACCCAACTCGCCACGCAATTTCGATTCATACAACTTGGCCAGTTCGAGTGGCGGCTGCACGGCGGAAAGGTCCATCTCGCCTGCGCTCTGCAACGCGGCGATGGCTTGCGCGTAATCGCTCGCGCTTTGTGTCGCCCGCGCCAACGTGACGAACTGCCGACCGAGACTCAGTGCGGCCGCTGCATTCGCGCCCTGCGCGAGTGCGGCGCGGTCAGCGACGATCTCGCGCCAGATGCGCGGCTTGACGATCTGCAACACGATCGGCGCATCGGGATTGTATTGTTCGTAAGTCCACGTCAGCACTTTGCCGTCGAACGTGCTGGCGACGGGTGCACTGTAGCGGAACTGCTCCGGGGTTGTGACGGATGGAAAGTGGATGGAGAAGCGTGCGCTACCGACGTAATTTTTCCAGAGGATAGCGGGCGCTTGCGCGATGACAATTGTCGGCAGGGGATCAGCGCCAAGATGTAATTGAAAGGCGACTTGAACGCTGGCACGCTCATCCTCATCAAGATTGACTGGGAAGGTGAGCCAGCGCACGGTACGCGTCTCGTTGCCAATCTTCAGCGGCAGCGTCTGCCAGTCGGCTTGAATCGGTTTTTTATCGGCCGAGATGTCGAACTGAGAAAAATTCTTATCGTTCAACTCGACCGAGCCGCCGCCCCATGTCGGGAAGCCGACGAGCAGCGTGGTCTTCGAGAGTTTGTCGGTGTTGTGCAGCTTGAACGTGAGCGTGCCGTTCAGCGCGACGCCTTCATTCGAATCGCTCACGTTCACGTCGAAAATCTGCGCGTCCATCTCGACACTCTTTGCGCCGCCGATCGGCGCGAGTGTGACGAGTGCGTTCTTCGTGTTCAGTTCAGCGCGCGCCAGTTGTGTGTGCAGAAGTGCTAACGTGACGAGGACGAACGTGAGCAGTGCGAGGAAGCGAACGAAGCGATACAATGACAATCCCAAATCAGTTTTCCACCTTCACACAGATGCAGCGATGATACCAACGACGCGCAATTGCGGCAAATGGAAAAGAGGAATGCGGATCATCCGCAATTGCAGCAATCTGACCAGTGTGTCGTGCGAACGCCTCGCCGCCGCAATATACAAATCAAAGTTAAAGATCAAGATCAAAAATAGTATCACCCGCGCGGCGAGAGGGAGCGCGTCTCACCGCACGTAGGCACGCTTAGGATCACCGTCGTGCCGTGGCCCGCCGCCGATTCGATGCGCAGCGTGCCGCCGATCTGCTGCGCGCGCTCGTTCATGTTCAGCAAGCCGAGACTGCCGCGCCGATCATAAGTGGACTGCACGCGGCTCACGTCGAAGCCGGGGCCTGAGTCAATCACCTTGACGACGAGCCGATCTGCATCGCGCTCCAAGCGAATGCACACTGTCGCGCCGGGCGCGTGCTTCTTCACGTTGCTAACGGCTTCCTGCACAATTGAAAACACGGTGCGATCCGCCCTGCCTGGCAAGCGCACAGGCTCGCAGCCAACGTCGAGCGCCGCCTTGACTTCACGTGTCTCTTTCAAGCGATTGACGTAGGTTTCGAGCGCGGGGAATAAACCCTGCGTTTCAAGAATGACGGGCCGCTGATTGAAGAGCAGCTCGCGTATTTGGCGCAGCGTGCGCGAGGAAAGTTCTTCGAGGCTGATCAACTCGCCGCGCACCATGTCGAGGTCGCCCTCTTCGAGCAGTACCTGCACGAAGCGCACGTTCATCACCAGCGCCGACAGCAGTTGCGCGGGTCCATCATGCACGTCGCGCGCCAATTCCTTGCGCACTTCTTCTTCGACGGCGAGGATGCGGTTGCGTTCTTCCCACAGGCTGCGATACAGTCGCGCGTTCTCGATGGCGACCGCCGACTGCACGCCCAGCGCTCCGAGCACGTCGAGGTCAGCGGCGGTGAACGGTTCGCCCGAATACTTGTTGAGCACTTCAAGCACGCCGATCTTCTTGCCCATGATGACGAGCGGCACGGCGATCAGCGAGTCGGTTTGAAAACCTGAGATGCGGTCGAATGTGGGGCAGAAGCGCGAGTCGGCGCTCACGTCGTCCACGATCAACGGCTCGCCGTGCGTGAACACCCAGCCCGCGATGCCCTCGCCGCTCTGCATGTGCTTGCCTTCGAGTGCTGCTTTGCCGCCGCCTTCGATCACTTCAAATTTCAACTCATCGTTCACGGGATCGTGCAGCAGCAGCGAGCCTGCGCCCGCTTGCATGACCTCGAGCGCGGATGAAAGCACTTTGCGGATAAGCCGTTCGAGGTTGAGTTCGGAACTTAGAGCGTGTTTGGAAAATCGGTAAAATGGCGTGACGTGGGTAGAATGAGGTTATGACAACCCCAAGACTACCCTACGAGACTGATCTGAGCGAAGCCGAATGGCACCTGCTCGCTCCATTTGTGTTGGCCCCGAAAAT
>JBBPZQ010000059.1:0-24882 GCA_038198935.1 Anaerolineae bacterium | reverse complement strand
TTCTCGAACAAGAAGCGTTGGTCGCGCGCGTGGCGCAATTGGAAGAAGGTTTCTTTCGACGCGGGCGTGACATGTTGAAACATCGCACGGTCGGCGATGTACGCGGCAAGGGACTGCTGATGGGCGTGGAGTTGGTGCAGGACAAGGCGACGAAGCAGCCGTTCCCCACCGCGCGCCACGTCAACGCGCAGTTGGCCGCCATCTGCTTGCAGCACGGACTGGTGATCTATCCCGGCGGCGGCACGGCAGATGGCGTGAACGGCGATCACTTCCTGCTTTGCCCGCCGTTCACGATCAAAGAATCGGAGTTGGACGAACTGTTTGCGCTGCTCGATGAAAGTTTGAGCGACTTGGAGGCAGGATTGTAATCGGGATGGTACGGTTGCGGTCAGTAGGGGCGAGCCGACGGCTCGCCCCTACAATCTTCAATTGATCATGACGTTAACAAAAGACCTGACGGGTTTTCAAAACCCGTCAGGTCTTTGTCTTGTGCTGTGCCTTCCATTTGTCCAGCACAATGCGATGGGTGCGGAACGCGATCTGCTCCGTCGGCGGCAACTCGTGCGGCGCAAAGAATTGCGCCGCTTTCGCGTCGTCGCCGGGCGTCAATATGCCGCCGACGCGTCGCGCGCGATACAAGATCAAAATGCCGTTGCCGCGCGCCGAATCACGATACGAGTGCAAGCCGATCAGTTCGCCGAGTTGCACGTCGAGTCCTGTTTCTTCTTTTGCCTCGCGCATTGCCGCCACTTCGGGCGACTCGTCGTGCTCGATGAAGCCGCTCGGCAGACACCACAAGCCCATGCCCGGATTCACGCCGCGGCGGATGAGCAGCACGCGCCCATCCTCTTCGAGGAACACGCCCGCGCCGACTTTCGGATCGCGGAAGAAGACGAAGCCGCACGTCTCGCACGTCATGCGCATGCGGCCATATTTTTCTCTCATCAGCAAGCGCGTGCTGCCGCAGCGCGGGCAGAAGCGCGTCGTCTGAAAGCCTTGCAAGTAGCTGGCCGCCCAATCGGCGAGTGCGGCGACGTGCAGTGATGACGGAATCTGCGTCGGCAAGTTGTCGGGCGCGAAGAACGAAACAGCGGCGAGAGGTTCGCCGTCGTCGAGACTCGCGTTGTACGCGATGAGCAAGCCGTGCTCGTCCGCATAGACGCCGCTCAAGCGATCAATCGCGGCGGGCACGCCGACGCGCGCTTGCAAACTGTCGAGCGCGATCAGTTCGGGCGACTGGCCCATCTCCACGCGCGCAGCCGGCAGCGCCCAGCCGTCAGTCTCGCGCACGAGCGCGACTTGCTGCTGGCGCACGGCGATGCTTGCCGCGTAAACGACGTTGGTTGCAGAAGTCATCAATGAAATCCGACAGCAGACGGCAGAGCGCATGGCTGTCCGCCGTCAAATCTTTTCGGCTAACGCAATGATCGAGGTGCCAATCGGCAAATTGGTCCGTTTCAACAGCAGCGACTCGGTGCGATAGACGTTGCTCATCAGCGCATTGACCCATGCGGGCGACTCGCTCACGTCGGAGCGGGCGGCACCCCGTCGCAGCAGTCGCCACGGCGCAGCAAATGGAAAAATGAAAAGGTTCGCGTACGATAATTTCTGGATGGCAAACCCGGCCGCGTGCAGCTTGTCGCGCATCTCGTGCGTGCTGTAGCGCCGCGCGCCGTGCACCACGTCGTCGTGCGCGCTGCGCAGGAAGCCGAGCGCGGAATCGGTGACGATCACATGTCCGTGCGGCTTCAGCACGCGCGCAATCTCCTGCAGCGCAACTTGATCGTCCGCCACATCACGATGATACAACACGTCGAACACCGTGACCAGATCGAACGCTTCGTCGTGAAACGGCAAGTGCGGCAAGGTCGCGCGGCTCAAGGTCGCCAAGCGCCGCTGTGCCGCAAAGCCCAACGCCAACGCGCTCTCATCCACCCCGACGATGCAGCCGTAATCTTTGAGCAGCAGGAACATGCCGCCCGTGCCGCAGCCCACGTCGAGCATTTTTCGATTGGGCTGCGCGGGCAGTGAATCGAGCAGCACGCGCACGAGCCGCCGCTTACCCGCGAACCACCAGTGCGTGTCCTCGACGCGAAACATCTTCGCGTATTCGTCGGGATGCATGTATGGACGGCAGACCGCAGACGGCGGATCGCAGACGACGATAGCCGTCCATCGTCCGCCGTCCGTCGTCGTTTACTTTCCGCGTTGAATTTCTTTGATCGCCTGCGCGATAAACTCGATATCGTGCGGCGTGAGCGAGGACGCCGATGGCAGGTACATGCCGCGCTCGCACAACGTCTCGGCGACGGGGAACGATTGCTTGCCGTGCTCTGGATAATAGATCGGCTGCAAGTGGATCGGGATGAAGAACGTGCGCGTCTCGATGCCGCGCTTCGCCAGCGCTTCGCGAAATTGATCGCGCGTCATGCCGAACTCCGGCTGCACGAGGATGCCGTACATCCAGAACACGTTCTTCGCCCACGGCTTCTCGGGCGGCAGCACCAGACCCGGCACCGCCGAGAGCAGCTCGGTGTACATCTCCGCGTTGCGCCGCCGACACTCGACCAGAAAATCGAAACGCTCGGTCTGCGCCAGCCCGATCGCCGCCTGCATATTCGTCATGCGGAAGTTGTAGCCGAGAAACTTGTGCCAGAAGTGCCGCTCGTCGCTGAAGGCGTGATCGCGCAAGTTGCGCGCGATGCGCGCGATGTCCGGATCGTTCGTCGTGACCATGCCGCCTTCGCCCGTCGTGATGATCTTGTTGGCGTAGAACGAATAGGTGGCACAGTCGCCGAGTCCGCCGACGCCTTTGCCTTTGTACTGCGCGCCGTGCGATTCGGCTGCGTCGCTCAGCACGAACAAGTCGTGCTTGCGCGCAAGCTCCAGCAGCGGATCCATGTCAACGGGATGACCGTAGGTGTGCATCGGCATGATGGCTTTGGTGCGCGGCGTAATCTTGCGTTCGAGTTGCACGACATCCATGTTCCACGTCTCAGGCTCGGAGTCAATCAGCACGACCTTCGCGCCGGTGTACGTGACCGCATTCGCGCTGGCGATCATGGTGAACGTCGGCACGATCACCTCGTCACCGGGACCGATGCCGAGTGTCGCGAGCGCGAGGTGCAGCGCGTTCGTGCCGTTGTCACACGCGACGCCGTACTTCGCGTCGACCTTCTCGGCGAACAGCTCCTCGAAGTCGGTGATGAATTTGCCCGCCGACGAAATCCAGTTCGTCTGCACGGTGCGCAGCAAATATCTTTCTTCGTTGCCGTCGAGGCGCGGCTCGCACACGGGGATGATGCGCGTAGCGATCTCGCGCCCACCCGATGGCACGGTGTTGATCTCGATGATGAGATGCGGGTCTTGGCCGGGGATGATAGCGGCGCGCGCGCCAATCTCATTCAGCGTGAGGTTCTGGGGTTGCACGAGTGCGCGCTTGGGGCGAACGGCTTTCGTTGGTGCACGCGCAGCGCGTGTCTTGCGCGCCGCATCGCCTGCGCCGAACTTGGCCGCGCGCGCGCCATTGACGTTCGCGCGCGTGCGCTTCGATTGCGCTTTCTTGGGTTCAGATTTTTTTGCGGGCATGAGGACCTCCATTGGTGAACCGCGAAGACGCGAAGCGCGAAGCGATCATCAAGATTCTTCGCGTTCTCGCCAGAATCGGATTCCGATTCTGGCACTGTGCCAATCGCCAAAACGGCGATTGGCGTTGCGTCTTCGCGGTTTGCTTTATGTTTTACGCTGCACGCTCAACCTTACAATCGTCGTCACGTAGTTCCAACCGCGTTTTATGAATCCCCAGAAAGATGGCGCGGTCTTGCTCTCGCCGAACGCGCGCGGCTTACAGACGTAGCCAACTTCGACGATGCGGAAGCCGCTGCGCTTGGCGCGCGCGAGCAAGTCAATGCAGTATTCGCCGTAGGCGCCGCGCAAGCGAATCTCGTCAAGCACACGCCGCCGCGCGGCGACGAAGCCTGTGGTGTAATCGCGCACAGGTCCACCGAGAAACAGCCGCGCGAAAAAGTTGATGACCGCGCTAAACGCGATCGGCATCCAGTCGCCGCGCGCATCCGTGCCGCCCGGTGCGTAGCGCGAGCCAATCGCCACGTCCGCGCCGCGCTCGATCTGATCGAGCAGCCGTGGCATCGTCGCGGGCGGCATCGAGAAGTCGCAGTCCATCCAGAACACGACATCGCCGCGCGACTCGTCTATGCCGCGCTGGATCGCACTGGTCAAGCCGCGCACATCCGTGCGGCGTACGAGGCGCACGCACGAATGCTGCTGCGCGATCTCCTGCACGACTTGCCACGTGCCGTCGGGCGAGTTGTCGTCCACGACGACGATTTCTGGCTGCGGCAAGTTCTGTTGAATTGCGGCGATCAAGGCGGCGATGTTCTCGCGCTCGTTGAACGTCGGCAGCACGACGGACATGCTTGACATGGCGACCGGCATTGTATGGTCAGTTGGTCACGGGGTCAAGTGGTCGTCAGGTCATCTATTCAATTATATTAAAGTTTGCATAATTGGGCACAGGCGGGCAATCTTGGGCGATAGGCTCGCCGACCAGCCCGCCAGAATTGACCAATGTTATAATCAGCGCGTGAATTTTCGGCGCGTGCTCCATTCCGATTACGTGCTCCTCGCCCTGTTGACACTGCCTGCCGCATTGCCGCTCTTGCTCAACGCTGGCTTGCCGAACACGGCGGATGGCGTGTTGCACCTCTATCGCACGGTTGAGCTGGACCGCGCGTGGCGTGATGGCGTATTCTATCCGCGCATCGCGCCCGACTTCGCTTATGGCTACGGCTATCCGATCTTCAACTACTACGCACCGCTATTTTATTTTCTATCGCAAGTCTTGCATCTGCTCGCACTCAACTTTGAGTGGGGCATGAAGGCGGCAATCGTCTTCATGCTTTTTTTCTTTCCACTCGGCATGTATCTGCTCGCACGCGAATGGCTGTCGCGCGAGGCGGCGCTGGTCGCAGGCGTTGCATACCTCTACGTGCCGTATCGCTTTTATGAAACGTACATTCAAGGCGACTATCCGCAGTTGCTCGCGCTCGCCATCGTGCCGTTTTGCTTGTGGGCGGTAACCCCCGCGCTAACCCGCCCCCGTTCGCTTACCTGCTCCACTTCGCTAAGGGGCGCTGACGGGACTGCGCGAACAGCGGAGAGAGCAAGCACTCCCTCCGCTGCGCCAGTGGGGGAGGGTGGAGGCGATGGTTCATTTCGCTTCTTCACGTTCATCTTCTGCTACACTGCGCTCGTCCTCGCGCATAACATCACCGCACTCATCAGCACGCCGCTCATCGGCGCGTACATCCTGTTCATGCTGTTCACGCATCGCACATCACGCATTATGTATCGCGCATCGCGCATCGCACTCGCCATCGTGCTTGCGATCGGGCTGAGCGCGTTCTTCTGGCTGCCCGCACTCGGCGAGCAGCGCTACGTGCACATTGAAAAACTCACGCGCGGCTTTTTCGACTTCCACAGTTTTTTCATCTCGCCGAGCGAACTGCTCGCGCCGAACAGTGCACCCGATCTCGCTGCCGTCAATCCATATATCCCCTTCAATCTTGGTGCGAGCGTCGTCGCGCTGAGCGTGATCGGATTACTGCTCGCACTCGCACGCCACGTGCGGAGTCGGCCCGTCACGCTCACGCCGCAACTATTCTTGGCCGCGTGCGCGCTCGCGCTTGCCGCGTTGACGCTGCCGCTCAGCGCGCCGCTGTGGGAGCATGTGCCACTGCTGGTGCTCGTCGAATTTCCATGGCGCTTCGTCGGCGTAGCGGCGATCCCGCTGGCGATGCTGGTAGGATTTGCGGCGCAGGTGACGAGTGACGAGTGGCGAGTGGCAAGAATGATCGCCATTCGTCACTCGTCGTTCGTCTGCACTATTTTCATTGTGCTGCTTGTGCTTGATTGTTTCGTCTATCTCTTTCCGCGCACGCCGTTCATCGCATACAACAATCCCTCGCTCGCCGATATCGCCAAATTTGAAATTGACTCGCAGGCGCTCGGCACGACGAGCGCGAGCGAATATCTGCCGCTGTGGACGCAGCGCCGCATGTACGATTCGCCGCTCACGTCCACGCTGCTCAACGACCGCGTGCCGGATCACTTGCAGCGCGAGGCGCTGCCTGCCAGCGTCCGCGTCGAAACGCTCACGCAGACCGTCATGCAAGACGTTTATCGCTTCAACAGCGTCGGCGTGCTCACCATTCACCTGCGGCGCATTTACTTTCCGGGTTGGACGGCGACGATTGATGGCACACCTGCGCCGCTCGACCTGCTCGCGCCGAATGGTACGATGCGCGTGCAGATGCCGGCCGGCGCTCACATCGTCGCGTTCACCTTCGGCGAGACGAATCTGCGGCTGATCGCCGATGGCATATCGCTGGTTGCGCTCGTAGTCGTGAGTGGATTGGCGTTGTGGATTCGACGGCAGACGGCACACGGCAGACGGCAGACGACAGATGATCCGCGCCTGTCGTCCGTCGTCCGCCGTCGGTCGTCTATTGTCGTGACTCTAGCCATCATCGTCTTCTACTTCATCGCGCCACGCATCGGTTTCGTGCGCGTGTCTTCACTGCCGACTATTGTCGGCGCACAGCACGCGCGACAAGACAACTTTGGCGATGAGCTGCAATTGCTCGCGTACGATCTGCCGTCGGCGAGTGTGAACACTGGCGACCCGCTCGCGCTCACGCTGTATTGGCAGCCGCTGCGTCGGATCGAAAGCGATTACGCGGTGTTCGTGCATCTCGATAGTCCACTCACGCTGGAGACGGTGGCACAGGACGTGAACGCACACCCCGGCAATATCTCGACGATTGAGCTGCCGCTCTCACTGTACGTGCGCGATCCGCATGTCGTGTCGGTGCCGCATTCGGTCGAGCCGGGCATCTACGCGCTGCGCGTCGGCGTGCTCGACACGCACGCAAATCGCGCGCTCACGGTGACACAGCCGGATGGCTCACAGCGCACGCGCGACACACTGCAAACGATTCGCGTGCGTCGCAGCACTTCGGTTGATCTGAGCGGCATCACGCGCGCGAACGTGCGCTTCGGCAACGTCGAATTGATCGGCTACACGCTCGGCGCGGACAATCTGCTCACGACGTATTGGCGCGCGGCGCAGATGCCCAATGCCGACGCGACGATGTTCGTGCATCTGCTCGACGCGAACGGTCAAACCGTCACGACGTTCGATGCGCCGCCGACCAACGGCTTGCTGCCGCTCAGCGCGTGGGACAAAGATGAAATTGTGATTGATCGGCGCACGCTGAAGTCGAACGCCGACGCCGCACGCATCGCGCTTGGCTTGTACGATCCGCAATCGTCGCAGCGCTACTCAGCACAGAATACAGACGGCGCGCGCTTGCCCGACGATCAAGTCGTGCTGCCGCTCACGCCCACGCGATGAAACGGCACCTCGTCGCACTGCTCGCGTTTATTGCGCTTACCATCGTTGCGACGCACCCGCTCTGGCAGCATCTCGCCGACAGCGTGCCCGGCGACGTGGGCGACCCCGTGCTCAATAGCTACATCCTCGCGTGGGACACGCACGCGCTGGTCAGCGATCCGCTGCACCTCTTCGACGCGAACATTTTTTATCCGTTACCAAACACGCTTGCGTATTCGGAAAACCTGATCGGCGACGCATTGCTCGCGCTGCCCATCGCGCTGCTCACGGGCGAACCGTTGCTTGCTTACAACTTCACGTTCTTGGCCAGTTTCGTGTTAGCCGCGTTCGGTATGTATTTGTTCGTGTTTCAGCTAACGCGCAATCGGCGTGCCGCATTCGCAGCCGGGCTCGCGTTTGCGTTCGCGCCGTATCGCCTCGCGTCGCTCGCGCATATCCAGTTGTTGACCGTGCAGTGGCTGCCGCTCATCGCGTGGAGCATGGTGCGCGGTCTGTCGAGCGTTCCCCGTTCCACGCTCCGCGCTTCAGATCAATTTCATTGGATGTTGTTGCCAATCTTCGTGTGGCTGCAAGTGGCGTCGTCGCTGCACGGCGCCGCTTTCGCTCTGCTGATGATCTCAGTGTTTGTCGTGGTTCGGATGCTGCGCTTTGCGTACGCATCACGCATCACGCATCACGCACCACGCATCACGCACCATGCATCGCGCATCGCAATCCCATCGCTTATCCTCATGCTCAGCCTCATCCCACTCGCGCTGCCTTACCTCGCCATCCTCGATCAGTTGCGCGCGGCGCGAACGCCGGAGGCGGCGCCGTCCTTTGCCGCCATGCCGAGTGACTTCTTCGCCGCCGCGCCTTTCAATCGCTTCTTCGGCAGCGTGACAGCACCGCTGCGCACGCGCGATGGTTTCACGGAAGAGCAGATGTTGTTCATGGGTGTCGTCGCGCCGCTGCTCGCGCTGCTTGGATTGGGGCGGAGGCGTTGGGGGATTGGACCTGCCCTGAACGTAGTCGAAGGATGGGTGGGTGCGTTGTTGATTGTCGGATTGCTGCTTGCCACACAGCCACTGCTCACGACGCTCATTCCATTTGCCAGCATCATGCGCGTGCCCGCGCGCTGGGCAGTCGTGCTCACGTTTGCGCTCGCGGCGTTGTGTGGGCTCGGTGTATCTAAATTACTAACCGCGCAGACGCGAAGAACGCAAAGCGCTTTTGTCTTCGCGCCCTTTGCGTCTGCGCAGTTAATCTTGTTGTGTCTGCTCGCGCTCGCTCTATATGCTGAAGCTTTCTCCGCGCCAATGCCACTCGCACGCATCGGTTTCCTGCAAGCGCAGACGGGCGTCTATCACTATCTTGCTCGACAATCCGATCATGCGGCTGTGATTGAACTGCCGCTGAATGTCGCGCCCGACGCAGAATTTCCGGAAGGCAAGCGTATGTACGCCAGCGCGCTGCACTGGCATCCGCTCGTCAACGGCTACTCTGGCTATACGCCCGCGCGACAAATGACGCTCTCGCTGCGACTGAAAAACTTTCCCGACGACGAAGCCATTGCCGCGCTGCGCGATCTCGCGCGCGAGGGTGTGCGCTACCTGATCGTGCACTCCGGCGAGCCGGGCATCCCACGCCGCGATTGGGTGCAGGTCAATCGTGCGCGCGCACTCAACTCCGGCGCGCTCACGTTCGTGCAGTCGTTCGACGACAACGACTTGTTCATCATCAACGCGCCATAACGGTTGACAGTGACGAATTTCTCCATATACTTGCCCGCGATGTTCTCATTTCCTCGCACATCAGCGGAAGCGTCTGCGCGTCCTCTTACGCGGATGCGTCAGCGCCTTTTCCTAATCCTCGCGTTGTGGTTTGCGCTCGCGGTGCGCGTGTATGATCTGGAGCGCATGCCGCCGTTCGCGCATTACGACGCGGCCAACCTCGCCGAGTATTCCGTCAAAGTATTGCGCGATCGGATGCCGTGGCACGGCGTACGCACGGACGGCGATCCGAACTGGGCGTTCGTGCAGTACGCACCCTATGTGTTGTTCGGCGGCACGCACTGGGCGCTGCGCGTCACCGTCGCACTGTGGAGTTTGCTCTGCTTGTGCGCGCTGCACTTTGGGGTGAAGCAAATGTTCGGCGCGCGCGTCGCGCTGTTCGCGCTGCTGCTCGCCGCCGCCGCACATTTGCTCGTGCACTTCGGGCGCGAAGCCACGATCGTCATGCCGTCGCTGTTCAGTAGTTTCCTGACCGTCGGCCTCTATCTCAAAGCGCAGCGCACATCCGCGCCGCTCATGCGCGCCGCACTGTTCATCGTCAGCGGCGCGACGCTCGCGCTGAACTTGTACGAGTACGCCGCTGCCAAAGCGGTGTTCGCGGGATTGGCTATCTTTTGGATGCTTTCAATTCCGCGCCGCCGTGCGGCATGGAAACCGTTCGCACTGGAGACGCTGCAACTCACGCTTGGCTTCGCGCTGCTGACGACGCCGATTGCGTGGTGGTACGCGCAGCGGCCGGGCGACCTGCTCAATCGCTTGGACGGCTTGAGCATCTTTCACCCGCGCAATGCCGCCATCAATTTGAAACTGTACGGCACGCTCGACACGCCGACGCTGTTGCTCCAACAGACCGCGCGCAGCGTGCAAGCCTTCTTCGCCATCAACGATACCAGCCCCAACTATCACTTCGACGCGCCGCTGCTCGATCCCGCGTCGGTCGTGTTGCTGCTGCCCGGACTGCTGTTCGCGTTGCGCCGCAATCTGAAAATCACACTGGCGCTGCTCGGCTGGCTCGCGCTTGGCTTGATCGCGGGTTCGATCTTGCTGATCGAGCCGCCGACCAGTTATCACTACATCGTCATCGTGCCGCTCGTGCTGATCTTCGCCGCGCTGTGTCTCGATTGGATTTCGCGAGCGCGTTTTGGCTTCGCGCTGAGCGCGGTCGTGCTGGTCGCGATCAGCATTGCCAATTTGTATTTGTACTTCGGCGTCTATCCGACCAAAGGTGCGTGGTATTCGCTGGAGAGCGACGTCGGTTTTTACGCGCACTCGCTGCGCAACTGCTCGGTGTGGTACGTTGGCTCGCTCGAACCGACTGCGCGTCAGATCAGCAACTTTATCGCTACCCCCACGCCGATTCAATACGCCATCAGCGTGGAACAATTGATGAGCGCCATTACGCCGTATCTGAGCGACGAAGAGCCTGACGTGATCATCGTGCCGAACGACAAAGGCGAAGTCATCGCGCGGCTCAAGCAGCAATTGCCCGGCGGCAACGAGCAAGTGTATATAGATCGCGGACGCACGATGCTGCGCAGCTACACGCTGCGCGGCAAATCGGGCCGCCGCATCAACCGCTTCCGCTTTGCGCCGATGGATTGAGATTGTCCTCTGACTTGCCATGATCTGAGTTACGAGAAAAGTAGGGGCGACTTGCTCGCGAACTCAATCCTCAGCACTGCACCTTCTACTTGCAACCTTCCCCTTTCCACTTTCCGCTTCACCGCTCCTCTGCCAACTTCCACTGCCCGTTCTCCTTCTTCAAGCGCCAGACATGCTGCGCGCTCTGCTCCTTCTGCGTTGCGTGATCCACGCTACTCACCGTGAGCGTCGCCGTCGCACTGTCGGACTTCTCGTCGTCAATCTTCAGCGACACCACGCTCACGCCGTCCACGCCGCGACTCAAATCCTGAATCGCTTTCAGCGGCGTCTTGGACTTTTGTGGCTCGGTCAATAGCGCGTACATTTGCTCCGGCTCGTCTTTGTCGAGCAGCACGTAGTATGCCAGCGCGACTTCTTCCGCATAGTTGAACGCGTTCGGCGTGCCGAGCAGGAACAGCACTTCGCTCTTGATGTCATATGCCGTCTTATTCCATTCGGCGTGCGTCGCGCGCATGATCGCCGAACGCTGGAAGAGCAATTGCAGCGCGGTGAAGTCGAAGATGTCGCGCGCCTGTGGGTCGTCAATTGCCACGCCTTCGCTGCCCGTCAGCGAGAGCAGCGTCGCGTACGCACGCTCCGCGCCGTTCCATTGAAACACGCTCACGGTCGTCGCCGTACCTTTCACCACGCCTTCGATCATGATCTCGATCTTGCCGTCGGCGTTGATGTCGCGCACCGTATTGCCCGTCCAACTTTCTTGAAACAGTTCCACCGGCTTGTCGCCGCCGAGCGCATAGGCGCGCCCGTTCGCGCCCTCGCGCCGAATCACCAAGCCGCGCCCACTCGCGCCGTCTTGATAGATGACGAGCATCTCGTTCACGCCGTCGCCGTCGGTATCCACTTCGCTGAAGTCAACGACGCGCGCGCTGGCTGGCACAAAGTTCTTTAACTCGGGGGGCCACTTCGTCTGCACGTTCGGCTTGCTGATGGCAAGCGGCGTGGGCACTGCCGTGCGCGTGGATGTGGGCACGCCACTTGCCAACGGCGTGGGCGCGAGCGTGCTCGGCGGCGGCGGCGCGCTCACGCCGCACGCCGACAGCCAACACGCGAGCAGCGCGCAAAGAATGGATGAGCGTAGTGTGTTCATACCACGCATCTTACAATCTAACAACTGAAATTTGAAATCTGAAATGCTTTTGTTAGAATCACGCCCATGCTCGACCATCGCAGGACATTGCTTGTCATCCTGCTGTGCGCGTTCGCGCTGCGTCTGCTCAACCTCACGGCTCAACCGCTGTGGTACGACGAAGGCTGGAGCGTCTGGTTCGCCACCAGCGACCTGCCGACGATGGCAGCCCGCACTGCCGCCGACATTCATCCACCGTTCTATTACGCGCTGCTGCACGTGTGGCTCGCGCTCGCGGGCACGGGCGAGTTCGCGCTGCGCTTCTGCTCCGTGCTGATCGGCGTGCTCACAGTCGCGTGCGTCTATCGCTTGGCGCGCGCGCTGACGGAGGACACGACGGCAACGCTCGCGGCAATGCTGATCGCGCTGTCGCCGCTGTACGTCTTCTACTCGCAAGAGATTCGCATGTACGGCTTGGTCACGCTGCTCGGCGTGATCTCGTCGTGGCTGTTCTGGAAAGCGACGGCAGACGGCAGACGGCAGACGGCGTTATGGGTCGCATACGTGCTCGTCACCAGCGCGGCGATGTACACGCAATATTATGGCGCGTTCATTCCCTTGTTTCATTGTGTCTTTTTGATTCTGACCACACGCAGCCGCCGCAAGTTGTTGTTTCCGCTAATCGCCTTCGCTTCCCTCTTCCTCCTTTATCTGCCGTGGCTCCTTTACGTCGCATCCCAACTAACGCAATACGTCGCGGACAAAGTGGGTGAAGAAAAATATGCATCGCTCTCACCGTTCGACTACCTCGCACGTCACCTCGTCGCCTTCGCCGTGGGCCACTTGAGCGACGACGTGAGTTGGCTGGCATGGGCTTCTGTCTTATTCATCGCATTGCTGCTCGTCGGGCTATGGTCACTCCGCGCTTCACGCTCTACGCCCATCGCTCACGGCGAAGCGGTCCCGTTGCGGGATCACTCATCACTTACCTTCTTGCTGCTCTACCTGCTCGTGCCGCTCGCCGCAGGCTACCTCATCCAGCTGCGCTTCCCATTCGCGCCGCCGCGCATGGAGCGGCTGCTGCTTGTCGCCGCGCCGGCGTTCGTCGTGCTCGTCGCCCGCGGACTGGCAACAGTCAATTTAAGTTTTAAATTGAACCGAATCGCCGCTCTCGGCGTAGCCGTTCTTCTACTCACCTCCGCCTTGTCACTCCTATCCTTCTACACGGTCCCGCGCTACGCTGAGCAAGATTATCGTCCGCTCGCCGCGCGCATCAATGCGCTCGCGCTGCCGAGCGATGTGGTCGTGCTCGTGCATCCATGGCAAGTCGGATTCTTGCAAGCGTACTTGCATGTGCCCGTCGCATTGCAGATGGTCGCCGACCCGGCGTGGGGCGACGCCGACCGCGCGCAACTCGATTCCGCGCTCAACGCGCAGCGCCGCGTGTGGCTGCCCGCCTATCAGACGTTGGGCCGCATTCTCGAAACGCAGCTGGAAAAATATTTGGATCAGCGTGCGTTCCTCGCGGACGCTAATTGGTTCGAGCAAACGCGGCTGACTTTTTACGCGCCCGCCAATCAGTCGGTTGTGCTCGACGAGCGTGCGCGCGTGACGTTGGGTGAACTGCGTGACGTTGCACTGCTAGCAGACCAAAATCCATCGCGCTACGAATCAGGCTGGGGCATCATCCCTGTCGGGTTTGCCACGACGAGCTCCATCAACTTAAAAAACTCGATGCACGTCAGCGTGCGGCTCAAGGATGAACAAGAGCGCGTGTGGGCATCGCAAGACCGAGAGTTGGCGACCGCAGAATTCGCGAGCACGCACGCCTGGAAAGTCGGCTTGCCGGTGCCGGCCGGCACGCCGCCCGGTTCATATCACTTGAGCTTGCTGATCTACGATGCCGAAACGCAGCAGCCTATCGGGGCGGAAGTAGTGGCGCGCGACGTGACGGTTACTCGACCGACGTCGCCGCCACCCATCGGCGCGCTGCCAATCGGCGCTCCGCTCGTCGCCGATTGGCCCGACGTGCGCTTGCTCGGTTACACCTTGCGCGCGGGCGCATGGCGCGCGGGCGACACGCTGCACCTCGATCTATTTTGGCAGGCACTGGAGTCGGCCAGCAGCGCAAGCAAGTTGCTCGTGCAGATACAGGATGCGCACGGCAGCATCGTCGCGCAGGACGAAGCGCCGACGACCTATCGCGCCGCACAGTGGCAGCGCGGCGACCTCATCCGCGAGCAGCGTGATGTGGTGCTGCCTGCCACGCTCGCGGCGGGTACGTATCGCATCGTCGTCGGCTGGCTCGGATCGGATCAACACACGCGCTTGTATCTGACAGGCGGCGGCGATCAACTCGCGCTGCGCGAGATTGCTGTGAGCGCACGCGCGCATCGGTTCACCGCACCGAGCATGCAAGTGCCGCAAGCGATTCGCTTCGGCGGTCTGGCCACGCTCGTCGGCTACGACCTCGTGCGCGACGACTCACAGCACACACTGCGGTTGCGACTGTACTGGCGCGCGCAGCGCGAAATTGATTCTGCATACAAGGTGTTCGTCCATCTCACCACGCCCGACAGCAGCACACCCATCGTTCAGCATGACGGCGCGCCCGCCAACGACACGCTGCCGACGACCAGTTGGGTCGGCGGCGAGTATATCAGCGACGAACACACACTCACGCTGCCGGCGGATATGGCGCGCGGAACTTATCGCGTGCTGGTCGGCTTGTACGACGCGCAGAGCGGCGCACGTGTGCCAGCGTTCGCGAGCGATACTCACGAGTTTGCAAACGACGCGGCGGAGTTGCTGCAAGTTAAGCTGACGAATCCGTAGGGGCGCACGGCCGTGCGCCCCTACATGCGATCATGTCAAAAAAATTCGACCCCGCTCTGTTCCTCGCCTTTCTGATCCCCGTCTTCGCCGCCACGCCGTTCATCCAACACGCAGGTATTCCGAACACGGCCGATGGCGTGATTCACATTTTGCGGCAAGTGGATTTTGATGGCGCGCTGCGCGACGGCGCACTCGTGCCGCGCTGGGGCGCCGACTTGTACGCGGGCTTCGGTTATCCGCTCTACGAGTTCGCGCCGCCGCTGCTCGCATACGGCATCGAGTTGTTTCATCTGTTCGGACTGGCGATGGATGATGCGCTCAAAGTTTGCATCGTGATCACGTTCGAGTTGTATAGTGTCGGTATGTTCTTGTTCATGCGTCCCAAGGTTGGATCGCATGGCGCGCTCATCGCAGCGGCGCTGAACACCTATGCGCCACTGCGGCTGCGTGAGGCACTCGTGACAGGCGGCAACTATCCGCAGTTCCTCGCCATGAGTTTGTTCCCGCTCATCCTCTGGTCGTTTGATCGTCTCATCCACACCCGCGCGCGTCGTTATCTCATCGTCGGCACGCTCGGCTACGCCGCATTGTTATTGAGTCACATCTTTCACGCGCTGATCTTCACGCCCGTGCTGATCGGCTACATCGTGCTGCAATTGTTGCTGACCCGTGCATCACGCAGCACATGGCTGATCGTGTGCAGCGCCGGCGCGCTCGCACTGCTGCTCAGCGCATTCTTCTGGCTGCCGACGATTGGCGAACGTTCGCTCACGCACACCGCCGCCGAGCAGTACATCGCGTCCAGTGATTTCCATCAGCGGTTCTTGACGTGGGCGCGGCTGCTCGCGCCGCCCGCTCTACTCGATCCGCGTGAAGCGAATGCCGACGTGCCGCTCGCGCTCGGTTGGGCGCAACTCGCCGTGGCAGCGCTGGGCATCGTTGCGGTTGGATGGCGTGTGCAGCGTGCGCGTGACTGGCGCACGCTGCTGGAGCCAGCCTTCTTCGCCGCCGTGCTGATGGCAGCGGTATTTCTGCAACTGCCCGACTCCGCGCGCGCGTGGGAGAGTGTGTCGCTGCTGCCCGTCGCCGAATTTCCGTGGCGCTTCATGGGACTCAGCGCCTTCGCGCTCGCGGCGCTCGGCGGATACGCAAGTGTCAAGTGTCAAGTGTCAAGTGTCAAGAAGAACACAGCCAATAGCAACCCACTCTTGTCACCTATCACCCGTCACCTGTCCTCTGTGCAACTTGTCGCTTGGGTAATACTTCTTGCGAGTGTCATTAGCGTATTTCCCTACACGTTCGCGCCGCGCGGTTGGGTTGCGCTCGGCACGCCGACGGCGGCGATGGTGCTCGCCTACGAGCAGGACACGAGCGCATACGGGCTGACGACCATCAACGAATATTTGCCGCAAACCGTTAAGCATGTGCCGACGGACATGCCCGCGCCAATCAGTCAAGCGAAAATTGATCTGCCTGCCGCACTGATTCAATCCGCGCAGTGGTCGCCACACGGCGAGCGTGACATGCTGCGACTCGCGCAAGACACGCGTGTGCGCTTCCACCAATTCAATTATCCGGGTTGGCAGGTGTTCGTGGATGGACAGAGCGCGCCGATCATCACTGCCGACGACGGCACGCTCAACGTGGATGTGGCGGCGGGCGAGCATCGCGTCGAGACGCGCTTCACGTCCACGCCGCTGCGCACGGCGAGCGAGGGGATGAGTGTGGTAGGTTGGTTGGTGGTTGGTTGGTTGATGGTCGAGCCGCTCGTGCGTCGTCGCACCACGCAGCCAGCCGCATCCATCATGCCGCACGACTCATTCAGCCGCACCGAATTCGTTGTGTTGCTTGCGCTGCTCGGTTCATTGCTGTGCGTTAAGGTCGCCGTGCTCGATCCGCTGGGCGTATTGACGGCTGCGCGACCGCTGCAAGTGCTCGCCACGTTCGGCGGCGAACTCGAACTGCTCGACGCGCAAGCGGATGAGTCGTCCATCACGCGCGGCGCGGCGCTGCACGCGCGCTTCTATTGGCGCGCGACGCAGCCGCTCGGCAACGATTATCACGTCTTCGCGCAGTTATTCGCTGAGGACGGTCATGCCGTCGCGGGCAGCGACAAGCAGCATCCCGGCGATCCGGTCGTGCAAGGCGAGTCGCCGACCTCGCAACTATCGCCCGACAAATACTTGCGCGACGAGCATCGTATTGATGTTCCGAACACGGTCAGTGCAGGACGCTACGATTTGCGCGTGGGCTGGTACGACCCGCAGACGGGCAAACGCTTGAAACTGCCGAACGGGGAAACGACGGTGAGGCTGATGACAATTGACGTGCGGTGAGATGAAAACGTAACCCGTAATGCGTAACTGAACTATTACGCATTACTTATTTCGCAGTTCCTTCAGCATCGTCTCGACCGCGCGGTCATACAGCGCGCGGTCGAGGTGGCGCATGGTGTTGAAGGTCGCGGTGGTCTTACCCTTCGAGGCGTAGTAGGCGAGCGCGCCGAGATACGAATGACCTTTGACGTAACTGCCCTTCAGTTCGCCCGATGGATCGAACAAGAGAAACGGATGCTCGTCGCTGGAGATGACGAACTCGCTCGGCAGATCGAAGTTGGCGGCGCGCATCACCACGTCCACGATCTCTGCGTCGTCGCCGCTGGGGTAACGCTCTGCGTCGTGCGTCAGATATTCCGTCGGATCGAAGTCCACCATCTCGAACAAACTGGATGAGATGGTCACGCCCCAGCGGCGCACTTTCATGATGATGCCCTGCTCGCCGATGTTGACCTCGCGCAAGTTCGCGCCGCTGCCGCGCGGCAGCTGAATGACGACGTGGCGATCATCCAATTCGCCCGTCGCGTTCACGTCCCAGTAATGCGCCATCCAATCTTCCGTTGGGTAGCGGCCAGGCAAGTTGTTGATCGCTTTCGCATTCTCCGCAGCCGAACTGCGCCGCAGAGGCAAGGGCTTACGTGGCATTCACGTTCCTCAGTGACAGCAGACGGCGGACGACAGACGGCAGTTTAGCCGTCCACCGTCCGCCGTCAATCGTCGGTCGTCTAATTCTGTGAGATCAGCGCCTGATACTCCGGCGGGATCGGCGTCGGCTTGGGGTCGGGGATGTTGGCGTGGATGCCGATGGCGCGCAGTTTGCGGCGCAGTGAACTGACGTAGAACTTCGGCGTCCAGTCAATGTCTTGGCCAGACTTCAACAGGCCCGGCAGAAACTCCGGGCGCGGACGACCGAACTCATACAGGTCGGGCAGCAGTGGATTGATGAAGTCTATGATGCGATAAGCGTACTTGTTGTCCGACTGCACCATGTCGTAGAGGAACTTCACGCCGAACAGCACGTGCCGCGACTCGTCGCGCGTCACGTCGAGGAAGCCCTTCTGGAAACCGGGGAAGATGCCCAACTCTTTGTAGATTTGCAGCATGCGCGTCTGGCCCGCGAGTGCCATCGCGCCTTCGATGAAGATGTGGTAGAGCGTGATGCCGTCCACTAACAGGTTCATGTCGTGCGGATTGCGGCGCAATGCCTGCGAGACGCCCGGCAGTAAGTCGTAAAAGATGTAGTTGTAGAACGGACCCATGTGCTGCTGCGCGTCTGCCATCTGGTCGCCGAGCAATTGGCGGTCACGACCGAGCACTTCGGTGAACCATTTGTCGAAGAAGACGGCATGGCGTGCTTCGTCCACGACCTGCGTCGTGAGGAACACGCGCTGATCGAAGCGCGGCATCGCTTCGATGTAGTTGGTCAGCGTGTCGGTGACGGCGATCTCGCCGGCGTAGAAGCCGATGTAGCCCGCGATGCGGCTTTGACGCACCAGCTCTTGCGTCTCGGCTTGCCACTGCTCGCGGTCAACCGAGAAGTCGAGCGCGTTCACACTCCACTGCTGCCGCTCCCATTTGAAATATAAATCCTGATAGGACGGCAGTCGTTCCAAGCCTTCGTCAATTGTGTGAATGATCGCTTCGACGGTTTCGCCGTCGCCGTTCGTGCGTGTTGCGGTTGTCATTGGATCTCCTTCGTGAATCTGTTGGAGTAGAGGCATTAACCGATAGGCTGTAGTCGGCTAAAGCCTCTACTCCCGAATCGTATCCAGTTTGAAATGCGTTTTAGCCCATCGCCATCGCGTCTGCTGGAATCGCCATCGGCGTCGGATCGGGGATTGTCGCTTGAATGCCCATCGCGCGCAGTTTGCGGCGCAGGGCACTCGCATAAAACTTTGGCGCGAAGTCAAGGTCTTGTCCCGTCTGCAACAACATCGGGATCAACTCGGGCAGTGGCCGCCCGCTCTCATATAAGTCGGGCAGCACTCCGTTGATAAAGTCCACGATGCGATACGCATATTGATCCGACGACTGCACCATGTCGTACAAAAACTTGACGCCGAACAGTACGTGCCGCGATTCGTCGCGCGCCACGTCGGTGAAGCCGCGCTGGAAACCGGGAAAGACATCCGCCTTCTTGTAACTGGTAAGAATGCGCGTCTGCCCCGCGAGCGCGAGCGCGCCCTCGATGACGATGTGGTACAGCGTCACGCCGTCTATCAGCAGCATCAAGTCGTCGGGATGTTTCATCAAGCCGTCGGAGATGTCGGGCAGCAGTTGCTTGAAGATGTAGCGCCCAAACGGACGGCTTTCGTAATCGTTCATCTGATCGCCGACGACGGCGCTGTCTTTGCCCAGCACTTCGCGGAACCACTTGTCGAAGAAGACGACGTGGCGCGCTTCGTCCACCAACTGAGTCGTCAGGAAGATGCGCTGATCGAGGCGCGGCATCGCACCGATGTACGGCGCGAGCGTGTTGGTGACATCAATCTCACCGGAGAAGAAGCCGTTATAGCCGCCCATGCGCTGCTGGCGCACGAGCGGGTGCATTTCGCGCTGCCACTGCTCGCGGTCGAGCGAAAAGTCGAGGTCTTGCACCGACCACTGCTGCCGCTCCCATTTGTGATACAAATCCTTGTAGGACGGCAGTCGTTCGAGCCCTTCGTCAATCGTCTGAATGACCGCCTCGAACGTGTGCTCGTAGCCATTTCCGTTGTGTGCCGGCATGTGATGCGTCTCCTCAAGTCAGTGCGCAGATGATACCCGCAAACATGATGAGTGACAAGTGACGAGCGGGTGCATTTCAATTCAGGGCGGGTTCGTTGTCGTGAACGCCCGCGAATCAAATTCGCGGGCTGAGGACATGTAAGCCTGCTCAACACTAAAGTGCCGCTGCGCTGGCAGGCTGATTCGTTTGATGCCAGTTGGCTTCAGCCAACTTTCATGCTTTCAGCCGTGAAATTTCATTTCACGGCGTTCCTCATCTTGTCACTCGTCACTCGCTCGTGGTGCGCCGTCAGCGCGTGCGGGTCGCCGTGATGGTTGCACGGCTCGATGTGAACCGTCAACTCGTCGAACATCGGAAACTTGTCGAATGTGCTGTGACGCACCTGCTCGGCGATTTGGTGGCTCTCGAACGTCGGCAGGTCGGCGTTCACTTCGACGTACATCTCGCCGCGCAAGCGATGACCGAGCCAGCGCACGAACACATCGTGCACCGCCAGCACACCAGCCGTGTGCGCGGCAATGTGTTCAACTTGATTGCAAAGCTCCGGATCGGTCGCGTCCATCAAACGATACCACATCTCGCGCGCCGCATCGCGTGTGACGAACAACACCACCACGCCGATGAGCAGCCCGATCAGCGGATCGGCTAACGGGAAGCCGAGCGCGACACCAAGCGCGCCGATCAGCACGCTCAACGAAGTGAGTCCGTCCGTGCGTGCGTGCACGCCGTCGGCTTCGAGCGCAGCCGAGCCGATCTCGCGGCCCGTGCGAATGCGAAAGATGGCGACTGCCTCGTTGCCGAGGAAGCCGATGATGGCGGCGACCATCACCCAGAGTAAGTTGGAGACGGGCTGAGGATGAATCAGCTTCTCGACGGATTCGTAAAACACGACCAGCGCGCTCGCAAAAATCATCAGCACGACGACCGCGCCCGCCAAGTCTTCGGCGCGACCGTAGCCGTAAGCGTAGCGCTTCGTCGGTAGGCGCTTGCCCAACTGGAACGCGAGGAACAGCGGAATCGCCGTGAGTGCGTCGCTGAAATTGTGGATCATGTCCGCCAGCAGCGCGACGCTGCCGCTTGACAGCACCACCGCGAGTTGCAAGCCCGATGTGACTAACAGGACGACGAGCGAGACCTTAACCGCCCAAATGCCCTTGTCGTTGCCCGCCAGTCCCACGTCCATATGCGCCGCGCCGTGCGAGTGCCCGCCGAATAGGTGCGACAGCCAGTTCTCGTGATGGTCGTCGTGGACGTGGTCGTGCTGATGTGATGGCGTTGCGGTGTCCATAGATTGATTGTAGCACGACAAAAACTCCCGACCTGTGGACAAGATCGGGAATGTGGTGCGCCCGGCGGGAGTCGAACTCGCAACCCTTTCCTTAGGACGGAACCGCTCTGTCCATTGAGCTACGGGCGCATTGTCCACAGTATAGCACAGCCTGTGGAGGGCAACGAACCGAGTGTGGAAGGATTTTGTGGATGGCGTGGCTTGTCCACACGACTGGCTGCACAAGTCGTAAAACGTGTGTACAACTGCCGGTTTTAGCCTGTTACGATCCGACCCGCATCCGCAGCACGTCCACATTGAGCGTCGAACAACTTTTCAGCGAGCAGCACCACACATGGGCGGCGGTACGCTCAACGCACCCAGCCATTGTGTTATTCGAGTACGTCCCTCGTTTGATCCCCAGTTTCAACAGCCCCTACTACTACTAACAAATAAAAGATAATGATGATACGCGCGAACTGAATTAGATTGCGTTGAGTGCTTGTGCCAAGTCTTCGATCAAATCGGTTTCATCCTCGATGCCGACCGATAGACGAATCAGACCCGACGGCACTTCGAGCGGCGAGCCTTGCACCGAGAGATGCGTCATCGCCGCCGGTATCTCGATCAGCGACTCGACGCCGCCGAGGCTTTCGGCGAGCGCAAACAACTTGGTGTGCTTCACGAGCGTGCGCGCCGCATCCACACCGCCCTTCACCTCGAACGAGAGCATGCCGCCGAAGTGCCGCATCTGCTGCTTCGCTAACTCATACTGGGGATGCGATTCGAGACCCGGATAAATCACGCGCTCGACTTGCGGGTGATCGTCGAGGAAGCGCGCGATAGCGAGCGCGTTCTGGCTGTGTTGCTCCATGCGCAGCGCGAGCGTCTTCATGCCGCGCAGCGTCAGCCACGCATCGTGCGGACCGGGCACCGCGCCGACAGCGTTCTGCAAAAATTTCAAGCGTTGGTACATCACTTCGTCGTCGGTGATGATCGCGCCGCCGACCACGTCGCTGTGCCCGCCCACATATTTCGTCGTCGAGTGTACGACCAAGTCCGCGCCGAGCGCGAGCGGCTGCTGCAAATAGGGCGACGCGAACGTGTTGTCTACGACGACGAGCGGACGCGGATTCATGGCGGATGCGAGACGCGCGATGCCGGCGATGTCAATCACCTTGAGCAGCGGATTGGTCGGCGTCTCCAACCAGATCATGCGTGTCGTCGGTCGCAGCGCGTCGCGCGTCTTGTTCAAGTCCGTCAGATCAGTGTACGTGAATTCCAACCCATAGTTCGTCAGCACGCGCGAGAACAAGCGATACGTTCCACCATACGCATCATCGCCCGCGACGATGTGATCGCCCTGCTTCAGTAGGTACATCGTCGTCGCAATCGCCGCCATGCCGGACGCGAACGCGAGCGCGAACTGCGCGCCTTCGAGATCGGCGAGACAGGCTTGCAATGCGCTGCGTGTCGGATTGTCGCTGCGCGCGTAGTCATAGCCCTTGTGCTCGCCTACGTCTGACTGCACGAAGGTTGACGTCTGATAGATCGGCGTGATGATCGCGCCCGTCGCGGGATCGGGTTCCTGCCCCGTGTGAATCGCGCGCGTGGCGAAGCGGTACTTGCTGTCGGTCATGCTGATTCCTTTATGAAGAGATTGATGTGATTGTACAGGATGCAGGATGCAGGATACAAGATGCGCGCTGAATTCAACCTCGCGCATCGCCACTGCGCATAGTACCATTCCCCTTTTGCTTCGCAACCGCAATGATGCTATTATCGCGCGCGTGGAGAACCGCGCGTACTCGTTTCTGTTTCTCGGCGTGATGATCGTGATCTGTCTCGGCGCTTATGTTGCCGTGTCCGCATTGACCGACACCAGCGAGCCGCTGGTGCGCATCGCCGTCGCGACCAACTCGCCGACCGGCACTGCCGAGCGCAGCACCACCATCGTGGCCGGCACGCGCACGCCGACGCCAACAAACACGCCGTTCGTGCTCGTCATCCCGACGATCATCTTCCCGACGGTCACAGCAACGCCGTCGTCCACGCCGACGCCAACCGATACGCCGACGCTGCCGCCGTTCCCATCGCCGCGCGTGCTGCCCACCAACACGCCGACGCCTGCGCCGCCGACCAATACCCCTCCGCCACCTCCGCCGCCGACCGACACACCGTCGCGAGCGAGCGAGCCGACGGCGACCAATACGTCCGCGCCGGCGAATGTGGCTTTCGTCGTCGCCAGCGGACCCGCGGTAGATCGCTCGCGTGATTGCAAAGGACAGTATTACATCTTCGGTTATGTGCGTAACGCGCAAGGGCAGGGACTATCCAGTGTGCCGATTCGCTACACCGCCAGGTGGCCCGTCGTCAAAGATTTTCAGGGACAGACACGCGGCGGCTCCGATGCAGGCTATTACGAGTTGACGGTTGGCACCTCCGGCAATGAGTTCACACTCAATCTGTTGGATGGCAGCGGCAACCCCATGAGCGCGTCGGCGCGCATCATCACCTCTGGCTACGACGGCGGCAATTGCTGGTATCAACTGAGTTGGCGCAAAACCAATTAAGGCTGTCTGCATCGGTAACCGTACCGCTCTCCAAAAAATTCGAGTCTCCGCATGTGAGCGAAAATTGGAATAGCGGCGTTCGCCGATTTGTTGCTGTCGGCGAACGCCGCTATTTCGGAAGTCGCTCTCCTCACGCTGAACAGCAGATCATTGTAGATTCATGCTACAATTCTCCGCGCAGATGTTGTAAGAGGTATCCTACGACAATCATTCAAGCCGAAAATCTCACGAAGCGATACGGCAAAGGTGAGACTGCCATCACCGCGCTCGATCACGTGAATCTGTGCGTGAACGCGGGCGAGTTCGTGGCGATCATGGGCCCGAGCGGCTGCGGCAAGTCCACGCTGCTGCACTTGCTCGGCGGCTTGGATCGGCCCACTGAGGGTCGCGTCAGCATTGACGGTCATTCGCTCGACGGATTGTCCGACGCCGCGCTCACGCAGCTGCGCCGCCGCCAGATCGGATTTATCTTCCAGTTCTTCAATCTCATTCCCGTGCTCGACGCGACCGAGAACGCCGCGCTGCCGCTGTTACTCGACGGCAAGAGCGCAGCGAATGCCAAAGCCAAAGCAACCGAATGGCTGCGCCGCGTCGGTCTCGGTGATCGGCTCAAAAATCGGCCCGATCAACTGTCGGGCGGTCAACAGCAGCGCGTCGCCGTCGCGCGCGCGCTCGTCAGCGAGCCATCGCTCGTGCTGGCTGACGAGCCGACCGGCAATCTCGACACGCACGCATCGGATGAGATTGCTGGACTGCTGCGGCAAGTCGCCGACACATGGGGGCGCGCCGTCGTGATGGTGACACACGACCCGCACATCGCCGCCTACGCCGACCGCATCATCTTTCTGCAAGATGGCCGCATCGTGGACGAACGAAGGAATGCAAACCATGAAGGCAAGGCTTAAAGTGTGTTAAAGAATAAATTCCCGACTTGTCATTCTGAGCGGAGCGAAGAATCTCTATGACGTGACTGAGTGGTGAATGTCGTCATGCAGTCAATGCGTTACGAGTTGATTGCATGATGACATCTGTGCATTACCAACGTCTCAGAGACCCTTCGTTTCACTCAGAGCGTGTTTGGAAAATCGGTAAAATGGCGTGACGTGGGTAGAATGAGGTTATGACAACCCCAAGATTACCCTACGAGACTGATCTGAGCGAAGCCGAATGGCACCTGCTCGCTCCATTTGTGTTGGCCCCGAAAATGC
>JBBPZQ010000058.1:0-9417 GCA_038198935.1 Anaerolineae bacterium | reverse complement strand
CGTCAGCGAAACGATTAAAATACTTCCGCAAACACTTGACGCGAATTTAATTGCACCACTCGTGCGCCGTCTCACCGCGCTGGGGCGCGTTCATCCAGCGAACGCGCCACTCCCGTCAGCCTAACTTGGCGAAGGTATTGTTAGTAGATCACAATTTGAATCTCGCAGCATCCTGAGAATTCCATCACGCGCGCGCGATGCGTGCGGACAGAAACGTGGCCGTAGTTGCGACTTCAGTCGCCGACCTAACGACTAAAGTCGTTACTACGAGCGATAATCCGTCAAAGACAACCAAGTTTCTGAGCAGCGGCGTTGATGAAACGCCGTCGAAGGATGCGCGAATTCGGAGCACGCATGGTTCGACGACGTATCACGGCGTCGTATCAATGCCGTGTCGCTCACCATGCTGGTCTTCCCGTCGGAAAATTATTCTTTACTGAATCCTAAACACATTGGACTATGACCGACACGCTGCTCACTATCAACAACTTGTATCTGAACTTCAACACGTTCGACGGCGTCGCGCGCGTGCTGAACGGCGTGAACCTGACGATGCAGCGCGGCGATGTGTTGGGCTTGGTCGGCGAGACCGGCTGCGGCAAGACGCTCACGGGCTTGTCCATCTCGCGGCTCGTGCCGACTCCGCCGGGTGAATATCCGCGCGGCGAAATCTGGTTCGACGGTCGTGACCTGATGCAGGCGCGCGAAGCCGAGATGCAGAGACTGCGCGGTCGCCGCATCAGCATGATTTTTCAGGACCCGACGACCAACCTCAATCCCGTCTTCACCATCGCGCAGCAGATGACGGATGTGGCGCTGCACCTCGCGGAAGTGGACGGCGCACTGCTTGGACGATACTTGTCGGGGCGCGGGCGACGACAGGCGGCGCGCGCACGCTCGCTTGAACTGCTCGACAAGGTCGGCATCGCGGACGCCGCGCGCCGCATTGATGCGTACCCGCATGAGTTCAGCGGCGGCATGCGCCAGCGCGTGCTGATTGCGATGTCGCTGCTCGGTCAACCCGACCTGCTCATCGCCGACGAGCCGACGACTGCGCTCGACGTGTCGGTGCAGGCGCAAATCCTGCGGCTCATCTTCGGACTGGTGCGCGAGTTTCATTTGAGCGTGCTGCTCATCACGCACAACCTCGGCGTCGTCGCGCAGCTGTGCACGCGCGTGGCCGTGATGTACGCGGGCAACGTCGTCGAGAGCGGCACGGCGCAAAATATTTTTCGCCAGCCGAGTCATCCATACACGCGCGCGCTGCTGGCATCGGTGCCGAGCGCGCACACGAAACGCGGCGAGTTGGCGGGCGTGGCGGGCAACATTCCGAATCTCATTCATCCACCGCAAGGCTGTCGCTTCGCGCCGCGCTGTCCGCATGTGATGCCGGTGTGCGATACGGTCTTTCCGGCGACGACGCGCGTTGCAGCGGGACATGAGGTGAGTTGTTATCTGTACACGGCGGAGACGCATGACGAACCCGCTACTGTCCGTTGAAAATCTGAGCAAGCGTTATTCGCTGCGTGGTCGCACGCTCACACGCAGCGTCAGCCAGCTCGTCGCGGTGGATGGCGTCTCGTTCGCGATTGCGGCGGGCGCATCGTTCGGGCTGGTCGGCGAGTCAGGCTCTGGCAAGAGCACCATTGCGCGCTGTCTGCTGCGGCTCGAAGAGCCAACCTCAGGCGCGGTGCGGTTCGACGGCGTGGACGTATTGAGCCTGTCCGCCGAGGAGCTGCGCAAGCGCCGCGCCGAGATGCAGATTGTGTTTCAAGACCCATACGCCTCGCTCAATCCGCGCCTGAACGTGCGCGAGTTGATTGGCGAACCGTTCAGGATTCACACGCAGGTGCGCGGCGAGGAACTGACGGCGCGCGTGCTGGAGTTATTGGAACTGGTCGGCTTGAGCCGTCAGCATCTCTATCGTTTTCCGCACGAGTTTTCGGGCGGGCAGCGCCAGCGCATCGGCATCGCGCGCGCGCTGGCGCTGCATCCGCGCCTCGTCATTCTCGACGAGCCGACCTCCGCGCTCGACGTTTCGGTGCAGGCGCAAATCCTCAACCTGCTGCACGATTTGCAGCAGCGATTGGGGCTGACGTACCTGTTCATCTCACACGACCTCGGCGTGATTCGCTACATGTGCGACCGTGTCGCGGTCATCCAGCAGGGACGCATCGTCGAAGAGAACACGGCGGAACAAATTTTCAGCGCGCCGCAGCACCCCTACACACGCGCGCTGCTCGCGGCGATGCCGCTGCCCGACCCGGACTATTCTTTGTTTGTAACTGCTCAACCCGCCGATGCCGTGAGATGAAATCTCACGGCTACAGGCATGAAAGCCCAGTAAACTGGGCTGCGAGTCACAGTCGTCTTTAGACGACTTCGATGTTTTCAGCCGTGAAATTTTATTTCACGGCGTTTCCCGTGAGTAGTTACCTTGTTCAAGGCGGTTCCAACTGACGCATGACGACCACCCAACCACTCAACCCATCTATTTACCGTCTCGGCTTTGATATCGGCGGGACGTTCACCGACTTCGCCTTGCGCAACGTGCAGACGGGCGCGCTGCACGTGCACAAACGCTTGACCACGCCGCACGACCCATCGGTCGCCGTGATGGAAGGCGTGCGCGCCTTGCTGCAACAGGCGGGCGTGCAGGCGTCCGAACTCGAAACGGCGGTGCATGGCACGACACTGGTCGCCAACACGCTCATCGAGCGCAGCGGCGCGAAGATTGCGTTGCTCGCCACGCACGGCTTCCGCGACGTGCTGGAGATTCGCAACGAGCAGCGCTACGACATCTACGATTTGTTCTTGCAATACCCCGAACCGCTCGCGCCGCGTTCGATGCGGTTGGGCGTACACGAACGCACCGACCGCGATGGGCGCGTACTCGTCGAGCCGCAGGAGGATGAACTGCGCGCGCTTGCCGGGCGGCTGCGTGCAGCGCACATCGAAGCGCTGGCGATTGCGTTCCTGCATTCGTTCCGCAATCCGCACAATGAGCAACGTGTGGCGCGCTTTATGGCGCAGGCGCTGCCTGACGTGCCCATCTCGTTATCGTCCGAGGTCGCGCCCGAAATCCGCGAGTACGAGCGCACCTCGACCACCGTCGCCAACGCTTACGTGCAGCCGAAGGTGCGCGCTTATCTCGACAAACTCGAACTGCTGTTGCAGCAAGAAGGTTATCGCGGACGACTGTATATGATGTTGTCGTCGGGCGGCAACACGTCCGCGCGCACCGCGGCAGCCTTCCCCATTCGGCTGGTCGAGTCGGGACCCGCGGCGGGCGCGATGGCAGCGGCGCACTTCGGCACGCTGGCCAGTCGGCCCAACGTCATCTCGTTCGACATGGGCGGCACGACCGCAAAGATTTGCGTGGTTGACGAGGGCAAGCCGTCGCTGTCGCGCGGTCTCGAAGTGGCGCGCACCCAGCGCTTCCGCGCGGGCAGTGGTTTGCCCTTGCAGTTCCCATCGGTGGACATGATTGAGATTGGCGCGGGCGGCGGCAGCATCGCGCACCTCGACCGACTCGGCTTGTTGAAAGTGGGGCCCATGAGCGCGGGCGCAGACCCCGGCCCCGCGTGCTACGGACTCGGCGGCGACCAGCCGACCGTGACCGATGCGAATGTGTTGCTGGGTTTCCTCAACCCGGATTATTTTCTGGGCGGCACGATGCGGCTCGACCTGGCCGCCGCCGAACGTGCGATGGCGCGCATCGCGCAGCCGCTGGGGTTGTCGCCGATTGAAGCCGCATGGGGTATTCATCAACTGGTCAACGAGAACATGGCAGCGGCGGCAAAGATTCACATCATCGAGAAGGCGCGCGACCCACGCCGCTACACGCTGCTGGCCTATGGCGGCGGTGGCCCCCTGCATGCTCCTGGCGTCGCGCGCATCTTGTCCATCCCCGAAGTCATTTGCCCAGCCGCGGCCGGCGTCGCGTCGGCGGTCGGCCTGTTGATTGCGCCGCTCTCGTTTGAGTTGGCGCAATCGTATCCCGTGCGTTGGGGCGCGGTTGACATCGCGGATGTGGAGCGCATCCTCAGCGACTTGCAGCGCAAGGGCGAAGCGTTGCTGGCAGAAGCCGGTAGTCAGGCTGAAGTGACGGTCGAGCGCAGCGCCGATGGTCGTTTCGTCGGACAACTGCACGACCTGACCGTGCCGCTGCCGTCGCGTGCGCTACGCGCGGACGACGTCGAAGCGATTGGCGAGATGTTCAAGCAGCGTTACATCGAGCGTTATGGACATTTGCCGCAGCAAGTGCCGCTCGAATTTTTGAGTTGGCGTGTGACGGTCGCGGGCCCGCGCCCCGTGCTTCCCCCCACCCCGTCCCTCTCCCGTGAAACGGGGGAGGGTGCGCGAAGCGCGGGAGGGGGCTTGCGTCGCGCCTACTTCGGTCAAGCCTATGGCTTCATGGATGTTGCCGTCTATAGCCGCTACGCGCTCGCAGCAGGCGCTATCGTTCAGGGACCCGCGATTGTCGAGGAGCGCGAGTCAACCGCCATCCTCTATCCCGGCATGACGGGGCGCGTGGATGCACATGGCAATCTGGTGATTGCTACGGCGGCAGGTAAGCAGTAGTCGCTCACATGGCGCAGAGGCAGGTGCTTCGCAATTGCCCTCGAACTAAATTCGACGGCTAAAGGAAATGCAAAACCCGCTTCGCGGGTTTGAATTATGTTAGGCGTCGGTTTTCAACCGATGCCGCTCTTGCTGGAGGACGTGTATGACCTTTGATGCGTTGACACTGGAAATTCTCTGGAACCGTCTCATCTCGCTGGTGGATGAAATGGCGGCGACCTTGCTGCGCACCTCGTTCTCGACGGTCATCGGCGCGGCGAACGACTTCGGCTGCGAGCTGCTCGACGCGAATGGGCGAGGACTCGCACACGCGACTCGCTCGATGCCCGTCTTTAATCAGATTCTGCCGCAGCTGACGCAGCGCATCATCACGAAGTACGGCGATGAGGGCATTCGCGCGGGCGACATCTTCATCACCAACAACCCGTGGATTTGCGTCGGGCATTATCCGGACATCGCGGTCATTCTGCCATTTTTCCGTGGCGACAAACGCATCGGCTTCGCGGCGAGCATCGCGCACATGGCAGACATCGGCGGCGCGCTCGACAACAATCGTGTGCACGAAGTCTACGAAGAAGGCTTAATGATTCCACTGACGCGCCTCTACGAACAGGGCAAGCCCATTGAGGTCGTGTATGACTTCGTGCGCGCGAACGTGCGCGTGCCCGAGATGGTCATCGGCGATATTCACGCGCAAGTGAGCAGCGCGCAGGTCGGCGCGCAGAAGACGCTCGCCCTGCTGGACGAATACGACATGGACAGTTTGGAGGCGCTCGCCGCAGAGATTCATCGCCGCTCCGAGGTGGCGATGCGCGATGCGATTCGCGCGGTACCGGATGGCACGTACCGCTGCGAGTTGCTCTGTGATGAATTGGACGGCGCGTATCCGCTGCGCGTTGCCATCACGGTCACAGACGATGAGCTGCTGGTGGATTTTGCGGGCACAGCGCCACAGCAGCCGCGCGGCGGCGTCAACTGCACGTTCAGCTACACGCAGGCGCACGCCGCGTATGCGCTCAAGTGCGCGCTCTTGCCCGACGTGCCGAGCAACGAAGGCTGTTATGAACCGATTCGCATCGTCGCACCCGCAGGCAGTGTCTTAAATTGCGCGCATCCCGCGTCGGTGATGAATCGCACCAAGACGGGCTGGTACATTGCGCCGTTGGTGTTTGGCGCGCTCGCGCCGGTCATTCCGAATCAGGTGATGGCGTCGGGCGGCTTGATGACTGCCGTCAATGTGTATGGCATCGGCGCGGATGGGCAGGCGTTCAACTCACAGTTGTTCAATGCGGGCGGACTCGGCGCGGGCGCGCGCAACGATGGCTTATCCACCACCGTTTTTCCAAGCAGCGCGTCGAACGTGCCGGTCGAATTGTTCGAGGTGGCTGCGCCGATTGTCGTGCACGAAAAAGAATTCATGCCCGATTCGGCTGGCGCGGGCGCAAGGCGCGGCGGCTTCGGCCAGCGCGTCAGCTTCTCGCGGCTGCCCGCATACGAGGGGAGCGTCGTGCTGTCCGTCGGCATCCATCGGCACGTCATGCCGCCCGAAGGTTTGCTTGGCGGCGAGCTGGGTCGGCCCGCACGGGTGCAAATGGACGGCCGCTATCTCACGCGTGATGAGATTACCGCCAACACGGGCGCGGTGCATCTCAGCCACTCAGAGCAAGTGGTGACGGTCGAGACGGCAGGCGGCGGCGGCTTCGGCCCTCCCGTCGAGCGCCCCGCCGAACTGCTCGAACGTGACGTGCGCGATGAGTTGGTGAGCGTATCGGTAGCCGAGCGCGCAGGCGACGAGCATGGCGCCCGATCCACCCGATAAGCCCACGCGCCAATTCGTCGAGCTGACTCTTCTGATGCCTGAGCCAATGAGCCGATACCAGACGCCGTTTTTTTCCCACACCGCATGATCGCGAAAGCCTAACATATCCAAACGTGCGGGGGGGGGGAGCAGCAATCACAGGGTTGCTTGGGTACTTCGTCCATGTCAGGAGGTCGTCGCCGCTGGTAGCGATGCACGGCAATTGTTGTCTGACCGTCGCGCCGTCGCGCTCAACTTCTCTGACGCCCGTGTAAATCGTCGTCGGCGTGCCGTCGTGCTTCACGATACACCCAGCGTACACGCCGAACTCGTCAACCGAGTTCGGCGTGGGCGCGAGTGCGCGCGGTAAGTGTTCCCAATGCACACGGTCTTTGCTCCGCGCATGGCCCCAGTGCATCGCGCCCCAGAACGCGCCGTTAGGATTGTATTGGTAAACGAGGTGATACTTGCCCTTCCACTGGATGAGACGGTTCGGGTCGTTCATCCAATGGGCCGGCGGCATGAAGTGATATGGTGGCCGCAGTGGGCCTGCTGCGAGTTGGGCTTGCAGGTCGGCTGGGATGGGGATGTTTAGCAAGACTCAGGTTGTGGTTCGGCGATCAAGCCGTAAAGTTCCGGGCGACGATCGAACCAATGATCTGAGCGGCGACGCGCAGCCGCGACCTCATCAAGATTAATCGTAGTGACGAGCATTGCTTCTTGGTCGCTATCCAAATGCGCCAGCACATTTCCCAGCGGATGAACAACCATACTCTGCCCGATGAAGTGCAGGTCGCCCTCGACGCCTGCGCGATTGACCCCTGCGGCGAAAACCAAGTTGTCGAGCGCGCGTGCGCGCAGATGAATGGACCACTGCATTTCATCCAAGCGTCCCCACGCCGAAGGCACGAGCAACAACTCGGCGCCTTTGAGTGACAAAATGCGCGCGACTTCGGGGAAACACAGTTCGTAACAGATCAGGACGCCCAGCGTTCCGAACTCGGTTTTATACACGGGCAAATGATTGCCAAGCCCAAAGTGCCGACGCTCAGAACGAAAGGCGTGTGACTTGGCGTACGTGTCAATCAGCTGGCCATTCGGTCCGCACAACACGAGAGAACTGTGGATAACTCCGGAATTTTCGCGTCGTTCGATAAAACCTGCGAGGAGGTACACACCGAACTCGCCAGCGGCGCGCGCCAATGCCTGGATAGGCTCATCCGTGCGTGTGAGTGCCAAGGCGTTGAGTTGGGGGCCTAACAGGTCTGCGTGATAGCCGGTGAGCGCCAGCTCCGGAAAGACGACGACCTGAGCGCCTTGCGCGCTCGCTTGGCGGGTATAGGTCAGGACGCGCTCGAGATTGCGCTTGAGGTTGCCCAGCTCCGCGTCCAGCTGCACGAGCGCCAAGCTGACTGACCTTGCCATCTAATGCGCTCCGCACCCAATCGTGCCAAAACTGAACTGCATGAAGCGAGGCAGGGGTGATTGCTGTGGACTATGTCTGTTCAATGCGGATCGCCGCGGCAGCGCGGTGCGCGTCCATGCCTTCATACGTGGATTGCAAGACAATCGCCGGCGCAAGTGCCCGCATCGCCTCCGCCGTGCACCACTGATGCGTGATGATTTTCAAAAACTTGCTCACACCCAATCCGCCGGTGTAGCGCGCGCCTCTCAGCGTGGGCAAGATATGATTGGTGCCCGCGAGTTTATCGGCGAAGACCTCGGCCGCTTCTTCGCCCACAAAGAGCGAACCGTAGTTCCGCAGCAGCGGGATCATGCTCTTCGGATCGCGCGTGTGAATCTCCAAATGCTCGGGTGCCCATTCGTTCGCGGCGTCCGCCGCTTCGTCAAGCGTGCCGACGAGCATTACGTCGCCATTGTCGTGCCATGCCCGGCCCGCCACGTCCGCCGTCTTGAGCGTTTGCAACTGCGCTTCGATCTCGGCGAGCACCAACTCAGCCATCGAACCGGAGGTGGCGATGAGCGCGGCGCGCGCTTGTGGATCGTGCTCGCACTGCGCGAGCAGGTCTGCCGCAACCCAGTCCGCTTTCGCGCTGTCATCCGCGATGACCATGACCTCACTCGGACCCGCGATCAAGTCAATGCCCACCACGCCAAACAGTTGGCGCTTGGCTTCTGCCACGTACTGGTTGCCAGGTCCCACGATCATGTCCACGGGCTTGATGCTTTCCGTTCCATACGCCATTGCGCCAATCGCTTGTGCGCCGCCAATCGCATAGATTTCATCTGCGCCCGACGCCTGCATCCCAAACAAAATCGCTGGATTAATGTGACCTTGATAACTGGGTGGCGACGCGACGATCACGCGCCCAACGCCCGCCACTTTGGCTGGCACGATGGACATCATGGCGGCGCTGAGCGTGGGATAGCGACCGGCCGGGACGTATGCGCCGACCGAATCAACCGGCACAAAGCGATGACCCAAGTAGAGGCCGGGATACATTTCCTGTTCGACATCGTGAAGCGCTTCCCGTTGAACCTGAGCAAAGCGCTGGACGTGCTCGACGACATCCAACAATACTGCTTTCAGATCCGCCGGCAAACTTTTTTCGGCGGCATCAATCTCGGCTTGCGAAACGCGCAATTCGTGAATATCAACTCTGTCGAATTCCTTGGAGAAGCGCCGCAGAGCCGCATCGCCGTCCGTGCGAACCGACTTGAGGATTTTTTCGACGCGGTCATATAGAGTGCGGCGATCTTCAGCCGTTCGCTCTTGTGCTTTCTTCAAGTACTCGATCATCATCGCCTCTGTTGTTTTTTTTATCTCGCGCGGAACCCTTGCAGTGAACGCCAGCCATCCGCATCAATCGTCTGATTGATTGAGCTATAGAGCGAGTTGGAGCATGAGGGCGACTTCGTCAAACAGCGTCCACTCTTGGACGAACTTGCCGTCTTTGATGTGGTGATGCGAGACGCCCATGATCTGTACCCGCTTATTGGTCGGCGCGCCATAGACGCCATACCCTTCGTGCGTGCCTTGAAACGTCCAGCGCGTCGCCACGCGGTAGCCGTCG
>JBBPZQ010000057.1:0-46532 GCA_038198935.1 Anaerolineae bacterium | reverse complement strand
GTTTCGCCCAACAGATCTTCAGGCTTCTGATACTCTTTCAGTAGTTCGTCTAACAGTTCCGGTCGGATGGTCATCGCTATTCTCCTTCTTTCGGATTATCTGAGTGATGACCATTTACACAAAATCTATGATACCCTCCGACGAAATCTACTGCTGGGGCGCGAATCAGTACGGGCAGCTCGGTGACGGGTCATATACCAATCGCCTAACGCCTGTCCAAGTTCGATTATACCCTTCCAACTTCTATACGACGTACCTGCCTATCGTCAAAATGTTTCTGCATCATGCTCCATGAAAGTCTTGCAAATCGGAGATGACCATGCGATACGCTTGTCTATCCTTTCTGCTCACGCTCGCCGCAGTCGTTGCGCTCGTGTTGCTTGATGTTTCCGCGCTCGACGCGAATAGATTACTAGAGCAAGCCAATACTACCCTAGCGAGCGATAGGCTGTCACATCAGGCTGGACTCATCGCGGCGGGCACTTTTCATACGTGTGTGGTCATTGGCGGCGGTATCAAATGTTGGGGCAACAATGACTACGGGCAGCTCGGCGACGGAACATATACTCGACGTACTACGCCCGTTAGCGTCGTTGGGTTGGCTGGCACTGTGACGCAGATTTCGACAGACAGTCTGTTTACGTGTGCAGTCGTATCTGGCGCTGCATACTGTTGGGGCGAGAACGGCTATGGTCAATTGGGCGATGGCACTACGGTGCGCCGTAATTTCCCTGTGACCGTTCAAGGCCTGACCAGTGGTGTCATTCAAGTCGCCGCAGGTGGGTACCATGCCTGTGCACTTCTGAGTAGCGGCCATGACAAATGTTGGGGTGGCAACAGGGCGGGGCAGATCGGAGACGGAACTTATAACAACTCTCGTTATACTCCAGTCGAAGTTCTTGGCTTACCTGAAAAGGTTGTTAGCATTTCTGCTGGGGGTGAGTTTACGTGTGCATTGCTTGCAAGTGAGCACTTAATGTGCTGGGGCTACAACGGTTTCGGCCAGCTTGGCAATGGGGGTGGCGGAGAACAGCACCTGCCAGTTTTTGTGAGTGGGCTTGCAAGCGAAAGCACCTTTATCAGTGCTGGAATAGCGTTTGCCTGTGCAATGACCAATCACGCTGGCCTCTTGTGCTGGGGACAGAACCTCCACGGTCAACTAGGCGATGGTTCAGGTTCTTACTTGAGTTTAGTTCCAGTCCAAGTTGCTCGATTGGCTCAAATACCTACCACTGTCTCGGCCGGTGCTGAAAATGCGTGCGCTGTGCTGATTAATACCACAGTCCAATGCTGGGGCTACAACGCCTATAGGCAACTCGGTAATGGCACCCTGAACGATTCGCCGTTTCCCACCAATGTTGTTCATTTGGCATCTGCGCTTGCTGTCGCAACGGGCTGGACACACACATGCGCTTTGATACTAAACGAACAAGTGATGTGCTGGGGTCGGAACGAGAATGGTCAACTTGGCAATGGATCATTTCAGTCCACCCTCGTGCCAGTGGCTGTAACAGGTCTTGGATACAGTGAAAAGTTCACTCTATATTTCCCTTTCACATCGAACCAAAGCAGGTCGCCAACGAACCGTTAGGCGAATTTCAAAGGATTTGCACATAATACCAACGGGTAGGTCAGCCTGAGTGCGTTTTCTGCCTTCATAAGTTTGGCGTTAATCCCCATGTATTATTGACAGTCGGCCCGCACTCGGGTAAACTCAGGCAAATTCCAATTTCCGTTAGGAGGATTCTATATGAGCAGGTTAGCAAAGTGGTTTGCAGTAGTCGCGTTATTGCTTCTGCTCGCCTTGCCGGTGCGGGGTGCCTCAGCCGCCATTGGGGGACCGTACACGGTGGGCGTTCAGATTGCAAATCTCAGTGCGAGCACCGCTAATATCGTGATGCAGTTCTACGATCAGGCGGGCACACTGGCGGCAAGCTCGTCTGATTCGATTACCGCGAACAGCAGCAAGACGTACTTCCCGTTGAGCGCTGTATCATCAGGTTTTAACGGCTCGATGGTCGTGTCGGCGGATCAGCAAGTGGTTGCCATCGGCAACATTATCTTCCCCGACGGCTCTGGGCAGGCAGCCTACGGCAGCTTTAGCGCGGGCGCGACGACCGTGAATTTGCCCTTGATGATGCGAGGCAATTTCAACATTGATACGTGGTTCAACGTGCAGAACACGAGTGGCACCGCGGCAACGGTCAACGTCGCCTATACGGGTGGCTGCAGTGATTCGCAGTCAGTACCCGCATATGCGTCAAAAACGTTCGATCAGTCAGCCACAGGCTGCTTGTCGGATGGCTATGTCGGCGCTGCAACACTGACAAGTGCACAGCCAATCGTGGCTGTTGTTATGCAAATTCAGCGACCCGCAGGCGCGTTCCCGAAGCAGTTGCTCGCCTATGGTGGTTTTACCAGTTCATCAACCAATCCCGTGATGCCCCTCATCTCAAGCAACTTCTTCAACTCTGGCACGGGCACTCAGATTCAGAATACGGGTGGCAGCGCGACGAGCGTGACGCTTACGTATTCGCCGAGCTTTGGCTTCCCAGGTGCGAGTTGCACGGAAACCAAGAGTATTCCGGCCAATAGTTCGGTGACGTTCGGCTTCCCGCAACTACCCGCGGGTTGCGGTACTGGTGGTTCGGGTGTGACAGATGCAGTGAATGGTGGTTTCGTTGGCTCTGCCAAGGTGACGACCAATAGCACCAGTCAAAACCTCGTGGCGATTGTTAACCAAGTGTCGCGCGTTAGCGCAACGGCGGATGCCTACGATGCCGTGAATCCCGCCAGTGCGACCAACAAGGTGGCGTTCCCACTGATCATGGATCGCAACTTCGGCCTGTTCACGGGCTTCGCAGTGGCGAATGTGGGTGCGTCAACCACGACTGTGAATTGCACGTTCTCTGGCACTCCGTACACAGTATCGGCTAGTGTTCCCGCAGGTCAATCGCTGACGGACGTACAGCTGAACAAGATTTCGGCCGGCTATGTCGGCTCGGCAGTCTGCACGGCGACGGGCGGCGATCAGAAGATCGCGGGCATCGTCAACGAAGCGTTGCAAGGCGCTCCAGCAGCCAACGACGGTCTGGCCGTGTATAGCGGCTTCAACTACTAATCGCTGCTCAGTCCAAGTGGAACCTCATCGAGGAGCCGTCTATAGACGGCTCCTCGATTTTGTCTAGAGGCAACTATCTGCGACAATGTGTGCGCACGATAATCTGGCAGAGATAGAGAACTTCTGATGAAACCTGTTTTGCTCATATGTCTATTCTTGTCGCTGGTGGTGCTGTCTGCGTGCGATGTCAATACCTCCCCGCCTGCGCCAAATGCCGCACCGACTGATCTGCCACTGATTACTATCGTTCCAACGCCGTCTAAACCGAATACAGCCACAGTCACGGGTTACCTCCTCGAAAAACCACAATCTCCACAGCCTGCGGCAGGCGCTATCCTCTACCTCGCGTCGCTCGTCAATGGCGCTGACGGCAAGCCCGCGCTCGCCAGTCTGGACCGGGCTTCGCCGTTGCGCACGCAGTCGGATCGCGAGGGTCGTTTTGTCTTCGTGGATGTGCCGCCTCAGAAGTACACCCTCATTCTAGATCGCATCACGGTAGCGTACATGCTTAACAGTCCGAAAGACAACTCAGATATGTTTATCGAGCCGCAATCGAATCAGGTGCTCGACCTCGGCAAACTCACCTATCCATCGTTGCCTCAGTTTGGACGGTAACATCGGCATACGCCGCATATTGGTGAGGTTTCCACATACGCGCTTGCGCCTTTCCATCTTGGTTAGCGCGCTGTTCATCGCCGTGCTTTTTTTTGTTACTGCCCCGCTCCTCTCGTACGTTCCCGTTAGCATTGATACCCTGCTCGCATTCGACTGGCTGCTCGCGCCGCTTACGCTTCTGCTCGCAGTACCCGGTCTACTGCTGCTTATCTTTCTGAAGCGCTATCATCACTTTCATGTGCTTGAATCGGTCGGCATCGTGTCAGCGGCCAGCCTCGTCGCATTTCCGCTGTTGTTTGTCTGGACATCGGCGCTTAATCTACGACTCACACCATTCGCAATGTATGTGCTACTCGCCATTGCGTTGACCGTGCTCGTGATGGTCAGCGTTCGGCAACGGGCATTCTTCGTGATGAGGGTAAACGTTTCCCCGACAACTGCGCTCGGCTTTGCCGTCGTCGTCGTCCTTATTGCACTGTTGCGCTTCCTCAACATCCGCGACCTCGCCCTGCCGCTGTGGGTGGACTCCGTGCATCATTCGGCGATTGCTCGGCTGATCGCGACACAAGGCGCGCTGCCCGACTCGTATCGCCCGTTTGCCGACGTTGACCACGCGTACTACCATATGGGCTTCCACACGCTCGTCGTCGCGCTCGCGTGGCTCACACGATGGGATATTGAACATGCAATGTTGCTGCTCGGTCAAGTTTTGAACGTGCTCGTCTGCGTGACGCTCTATATTCTCGCATCGCGCTGGTGGGGACGCGCTGTCGCGGGCTTGACGGCGATGGTCGTCGTCGGCACGCTTTCGCTCATGCCAGCGTATTACGTGACGTGGGGTCGCTATACGCAGTTGGCGGGCCTCGTCGTCCTGCCAATCGCCATGCTGAGTTGGCAGTGGGCGCTGGAGCAAGGCGCAAAACGACTGATGATCCTGGCCGCTGTGCTCACGGCGGGGCTAATCGTCGTGCATATTCGCGTCGCGCTATTGTTGGCTACGTTTGTGATGGCGAGTTTGCTCTGGGACTCTCTCGTAGCGTTCTATCGGCGAAAGCCATTTGGAGCGCGCTGGTTGCGCGCCATCTGGGGCGCGCTAACTACGGCATTGATCTGCGCGCCATGGCTCTGGCGTTTGCTGAACGATGTCGTGCTTCCGCTCGATACATTCTTCTCGCGAATCGCGGGCGATAGTGATTACAATTCTATTCCATGGGATCTTGTGACATTTGGCCATTACCCAGAGTTACTTGTGCTCTCGAGCATTGGCTTGCTGCTCGGCCTGCTGCAGCGGCGCGGCTTCGTGATAGTCATTCTGCTTTGGTTAATCTTGAGCGTTGTGATAGTGAATCCCATACTGATTGGCAGCAGTCCGACATGGATTTTCAACAATTTTTCGTTAGCCATCACGCTCTTCATTCCGCTGTCTCTGCTCGTTGGCTTGTTCGTAAGCAGCGGGCTGCAATTGATCGAGACGCATCTGCGGCGAGTGCACGTTGGCCGTATGAACACGCTCGTCTCATTCGCACTTGTGCTCATCGCACTGTGGTCTGCGCACGACATAGTGAACATCGTCAACCCCGTGACGATTCTCGCGACGAGCGATGATGTGTCCGCGATGGACTGGGTCCAGACGCACACCACGCCAGACGCCACATTCCTAATCAACGCCCGATTGTGGCAGGGGGTGACATACGCGGGTACTGATGGCGGCTATTGGATTCAGAATCTAACGGGTCGGCGCACGACGATGCCGATTGCCATGTACGTGCAAGGCATACCCGACTACATGCGCCACATCAACCAGTTGGCGGCGCGCATCGAGAGCGCGCCCGACCCCGACGACACATCATTCCTAGCCATGCTGCGCGCGCGCGACGTGACCTATGTGTACATCGGCGCAAAGGGCGGGCCCCTGCCACTGGACAAATTCTTGTCGAGTGCGCACTACCATGAGGTGTACGCGCATAATGCAGTACACATCTTCAGCGTGCTCTACTAACAGCCAAGGCGGGCCGAGCGCGAATGCATTACGCATCACGCATCAGCTATGCTATAATGCGCGCATGGTACAAGACATTCGCATCGCCGATGTGGTGCAGTTGCGCAAGCCGCATCCGTGCGGTGGTTACGAATGGCGCGTCGTGCGTGTCGGCGCCGATATCGGCTTGAAATGTCTGACCTGCCAGCATCGCGTTCTGCTCTCAAGGCGCGACTTCGAGAAGCGGCTCAAGAAATTCATCGCGCGCGGGCCCGAACCGTCCGCCGACATCCTCAACGCCTTGCGCACAGCGCGCGACGAGTCCGACGTATAACCTCGCTCGGTGTAGCTCCATGAACCCTCCTTCGCGCGGTTTCGGCGCTGTTCTTCGCAATCGGCAATTCCTCTTTCTGTGGATCGCGCAAGCCCTTTCGCAAGTTGCTCAGAATGGCGCGAATCTCGTACAGATTGTGCTGATCGAGACGCTGACACATTCGAGCGGTCAGATCGCGCTAATGGTATTGGCGTTCTCGCTCCCCGCCGCCTTGCTCAGTGTGATCGCGGGTGTGGTCGTGGATCGCGTGTCGAACCGCCTGATCCTGTTCGCCAGCAACGCACTGCGCGCCGCGTTCACGCTCGGTTTCTTGGCCGCTTTTCACTGGCTGTCCGATTGGCCCGCGCTGCTCGTGATCTACGCGCTCACGTTCGTCAACTCCGCCATCGGCCAGTTCTTCGCGCCAGCCGAAGCGGCGACCATCCCCGCGCTCGTCAAGCGCGATAGTTTGTTGAGCGCGAATGCGCTGTTCAACTTGACGATGACGATTGCGCAAGTCGTCGGACTGGTGCTGCTCTTTCCGCTCATCGTCAAATTCGGCAACACGTTCGGACCGAATCGCGGCATTGACATTGCATTCGTGCTCGTCGTGGCGATGTACTTGATCGCCGCTGTGCTCGTGCTTGCGCTGCCCAAAGATCAACGCCGTTTTCATCCGCAGCAGATCGTGACGTTGCGCCAAACGCTGCGCGACATCCGCGAGGGCTGGCGCTTTGTGCGCGCGACGCCGGCCATCTATCTGCCGATTCTGCATCTCACGATGGTTGCGATGCTCGTCATGGTGCTCGTCACGATTGGGCCAGGCTTCGCGTCGCGCGTGCTCGGTCTCTCGCCCGAAGACGCGATTTATATTTTTGGGCCCGCCGGACTCGGCATGTTGGTCAGCACGCTCGGCATTGGCCGCTTCGGTCATCGCGTCGCGCGCGATCAACTGGCGATGGTCGGCGAGATTGCGATTAGCTTCGCGCTGCTCGGTTTGGCAATCGTCGGCTGGCTAAGCAGCAACCCGAACGTGGCTGCGCTGAATTTTAATTACACATACATGGTGATGTTGCTGGCGTTTCTATTAGGTATTAGCCTCGCGCTGATCGCGGTGCCGTCGCAAACAAGTTTGCAGGAACGCTCGCCCGTCGAATTGCGCGGACGCGTGTTCGCGCTGCTCTACACGCTGACCAGCCTCGTCGTGATTGCGCCGCTGTTGTTCATCGGCGCGCTCGCCGATCGCATCGGCATTCCGAGCGTGAGCCTCATCATCGCGCTGCTCACGTTGGCGACTGGACTGTATAGCCTGGCGCGCTCGCGCACGTTGAGCGAGTTCGCCCTCGCAGAGCCGACGGATCGGTGAGCACGAATCCGCGCATCGTCATCCTGACAGCTGACACGGGCGGCGGCCATCGCAGCGTGTCCGAAGCGCTGAACGAAGCGTTCGCCGAAATTGGCCAGACGAACGTGGACGTGGTGGACGTGTTCAAATACGTACCATGGCCCTTCAGCCAGATGCCGAAGTATTATTTGCCGACGATCAACCATGCCTCGCGCTTCTGGAAAATTCTATATTATTTTTTTGAAGGACGCGCGCGTGGATTGTATTTGCGCTCCATCGTCCATCCGATCACGCGCAACGGACTGCGCCGATTGTACCGCGAACATCCGCCGCAGTTGGTCGTCTCCACGCATCCGGTGTTCCAGTACAACGCCGCGCGCGTGCTGCACGCGCAATTGCCCGGCGTACCGTTCGTCACAATGGTCACAGACTTCGCGAGTGCGCATCGCTGGTGGTTCACACCGCTGACCGATTTGTGCTTGCTGCCGTCGGAAGAATTACGCGACACGGCGATCACCTGCGGCATCCCTCCGCAGAAGATTCGCGTCAGCGGCTTGCCCGTGCATCGCGCGTTCTCGCTGAACCGCTACCTCACGCGACAGGAAGCGCGTGCCGCGCTCGGCATCGCGGAACGCGCGACGCTGCTGCTCGTCGGCGGCGGCGAAGGTATGGGCGCGCTCGACGCGATGGCGGAAGCGGCCGATGCGGCAATGCCCGACCTGCAAAAGTTGATTGTCACCGGGCGCAACCAGAAACTCAAAGAGCAATTGGACGCGCACCACTGGAACGCGCCGACCCATGTTTACGGTTTTGTGCACAACATGCCACAATTGATGCGCGCGGCAGACGTGGTCGTGACGAAGGCGGGGCCCTCGACGTTGAGCGAGGCGCTGATCTGCGGCTTGCCGATTCTCTTGAGCGGCTTCGTGCCGGGCCAAGAAGAAGGCAACGTGAAGTTCGTGCTCGACCATGAAGCCGGGTATTTCTTGCAGCAACCCGCGCAAGAGTTAGGACATACGTTGCAGACGATAATGAGCGATGGCGGCGCGCCACTGAACGCGATGGCGCAGCGCGCGTACGTGCTCGGCCGACCCGATGCGGCGCGCGAAGCCGTGCAGCACATCATGCAGTTGTATCAAGTCGCCAGTGCAGGAGCATATGCGGAGACGGATGCAAATCAGCGCGCATAAACCCGCAGCGAGCATTTCAACAAAGATGTTCCAACATCCCGCAAACCTTCTGAGGCCGTCGAAGGCTGCACGTTGCAGACGCGCATCGCAAAAAATCTTTCGCTGACACGAGCGGTATGGAGAACGTAAATGTCCAACTTTGAACGGCTCGGCGCGGTGACGGCCGGTGCATTCAATCTCGGCTTGACGGTGCGGCTCGACCCCGGCACCTCGACCGAAGGCTTGCGCATCGGCTCGTTCGTCGTGGTCGAGGGCGACCGTCATCGCTACTTCTGTCTCATCTCCGATATGAGCCTGCAAGTGGCGGATCCGCGCCTTGCTGCCGACCCGCCGCGCGAGACGAGCGAGTTCATTCGCAATGTGCTGATCGGCACGACGACCTATGCCACACTGCAAGTCAGACCGCAGCTGATGCTCGACATGAGCAAAGACGACGAAGAGCGCAAGATGGAGCCTGTGCGCAACATCCCGATGCACTTCGCGACGCTGCGCGATGCGACCGAGTTGGATTTCCATACCGTGTTCGGCGAAGACGACGAAACACATTTCAACATGGGCACGCCGCTCACGATGGACATTCCGATCTGCCTTGACCTCGAAAAGTGGACGCAGCGCTCGAACGGCATCTTTGGGCAGTCGGGCACGGGCAAGTCGTTCCTCGCGCGCCTTATCCTGTGTGGTATCGTGCAGAAGAAAGCCGCCGTCAACCTGATCTTCGACATGCACGACGAGTACGCGTTTGGCAAAGAGTCGGAAGACAAAATATTCGTCAAAGGCATGCGCGAATTGTTCGGTAGCCAGATGTGCGTCTATTCGCTCGACTCGGCGAGCGCACGCCGCCAAGGGCGCAGTGTGGATGCGGTGCTGCAAATCGGATTGAATCAAATCGAAGCGGGCGATGTGCTGCTGCTTTCGGAAGAATTGAATCTCAATCCCACTGCGTCGGCGAACATCGGCTTGCTCGAGGATCGCTTTCATGGCGACTGGTTCGCGCGTCTGATCGAGATGTCGCCCGACGACATCGGCGACTTCTGCCAGAGCGCGGGCGCGAATGAGGCATCGCTCGAAGCTTTGCAGCGCAAGTTGAAAGAGATATCGCGGCGCGGCTACATCGTGCCGCAGGCACATTATTCGCAGATTGATGAAATGGTCGAGTTGTTCGCGCAAGGGCGACACATCATTTTGCAGTTTGGACAATTCAATCGCCCGCTCGACTACATGCTCGTCGCGAACATCATCACGCGGCGCGTGCGCGACGACTACGTGAAGCAAGCCGAGCGTTATGAGCAGTCACACGATCCGGCCGACCGTCCGCGCCCGCTGATGATTACGATAGAAGAAGCGCACAAGTTCTTGAGTCCGTCACTGGCGAAGCAAACGATCTTCGGCACGATTGCGCGCGAGCTGCGTAAGTACAGCGTGACGCTGATGGTTGTGGATCAGCGGCCCAGCGGCATTGATTCGGAAATCATGTCGCAACTGGGCACGCGCGTGTCGGGCAAATTGACCGAAGAGCGCGACATCGAATCAGTGCTGACGGGCGTGAGCGGACGCAACGCCGTGCGCAACATGCTCGAAAGTCTGGACACCAAGCAGCAGGTACTGCTCATCGGTCATGCTGTGCCCATGCCAATCCAGATTCGCACGCGCAAGTACGACAACGACTTCTACCGCGAGATGGGAATGATGACCAAAGAGGAACGCAAGACGCAGATGGTGAAGGATGTCGCAGATTTGTGGGGCGCACCAACAAAGAAGTAGCCAGTCGTCAGTCATCAGATGGACTGACGACTGGCTACTCACTACTTGAGGGCAATCATGAATTTTCTCATTACCGGCGGCACTGGCTTCATCGGTGCGGCACTGGCGAATTTTTTAGTTGGGCAGGGACATCATGTGCGCGTGATTGATGACCTCAGCGCGGGCGGCGAGCGCAACGTGCTCGATTCGCGTGTGTCGTTCACGCGCGGCGATGTGCGCGATATTCCCAAGCTGTGGTCTTTGCTTAATGGGATTGATTGCGTTGTCCACTTGGCGGCGCGCGTGTCGGTGCCGGAGTCGGTGCTGTATCCCGTCGAATACAACGCCGTGAACGTCGGCGGCACAGTCAGTTTGATGGCAGCGGTGCGCGATGCAGGCGTCAAGCGCGTCGTGCTCACGTCGTCGGGCGCGGCGTATGGCGATCAGCCGCAGCAACCCGTAAGCGAGGAGAGGACATTACAGCCACAGACGCCGTACGCGGTGAGTAAATTGGCTGCCGAGCAGTATGTGTTAGCCATCGGCGCGCTGTGGAAAATCGAGACGGTAATTCTGCGCGTCTTCAACGCATACGGACCCGGCCAACCATTGCCGCCGTCGCACGCGCCGGTGATCCCGCGCTACGTGAAGCAGGTTCTCGGCGGCGGCTCGCTCGTCGTGTTCGGCAACGGCGAGCAGACGCGCGACTTTGTGTACATTGACGACGTGGTGCGCGCGCTCGCCGTTGCTGCGCAGAAGCCCGCACTCAATCGCGTCGTGATCAACGTCGGCAGCGGTCGCGAGACGAGCATCAATCAATTGATTGACGCCATCGAGCAAGTGGTCGGACGCGAGGCGCATCGCTTGCAGCGCGGTGGCGAGAGCGGCGGTGTCTCGCGCTTGGTGGCAGACGTGCGGCGCGCGCGCGAGTTGCTTGGCTTCACGCCGCAAATCGAACTGCGCGACGGTTTGCGCCAGATGGTGATGAAAGACAGCCGCTTCAATTTGCAGCCCGCGTGAGTAGAATTGATGAACTACAGAGGACGCAGAGATTTCAATTCTCTGGGCCCTCTGCGGCTAAAGTTAAGTGACGATTATTCTGTTTCGTTCAGAATGACACGCGCCTCGTCCGCAAACGCGCGCGGCACTTTGACGAGCACTTGCCCTAATCCATCCACCATGATGCCAAACGTCTGCCCGACGGATTCGTAGGCGAGCATCGCGGGAATGTTCTCCGCTTGCAAGCGCCCTCGTACGACTTCGGCTTCCAGTCGTCCCCTCGCCGTATAGACCGTGACCAACTCACTGGCTTCACTCATCGTCTGTTCCTGACAATTCTGCGCTGTCCACGTTAGTGGTAGTCTCGCCTTCCGCGACTGGTGCGGAGAGCGGTTCGTCTTCAACTTTGCGCGCGAAGATCAGATACCCCGTGTGCGCCACCATGCGATCGTCGGGGCGCAAACGCTCGGGCACAATTTTATATGGGCGCATCAGCAACTCCTCGACCTCGATTTGTACCCAGCCGCCTTGCAGCAGACCTGTCAACAGCGCAGACACTTGATTCGCCGTCGGCACAATCGAGCCGAAGAAGCCGCCGCCGGTCAATGCGCGCCGCACCTGTGGCAGATAGTCTTGTGGCTCGCGCACATCCAAGAACAGCGCATCGGCGTCCGTCTCGTCGAAGCCGTCGCGGATGTTGCGTAGCTTCATCGTCACAGTGGTGAGTGCATTCGCGGATTCCAAATTCTTGCGCGCGAGGGCGTGCATGTCGCTGCGCTCTTCGTAGCTGTACACCATGCCATCAGGCGCGACGGCACGCGATAATGCGAGCGTGAGCGCACCGCTGCCCGTGCCCGCCTCGACGATGCGCGCGCCGTTGACCGCATTGATCTTCAACAGGATGTAGCCAATCTCTTTGGGATACACAATCGCCGTCGCGCGTTTGACGTGCATGATCTGCTGAAAGAGCGAGACTTGTAAGACGAGGTATGGATATCCGCTGTGCGTGCGCACGGCTGTGCCGAAAGGCTGACCGATGAGCTGCTCGTGCTTGATGAAGCCATGATGCGTGTGGAACGATGCGCCGAGTTTGAGTCGCACGTAGAATCGTTTCTCGTCTTCACCGACCAGCAGCACCGTTTCATTTGCTTGCGCGTGAGTTTGCGTCATGCAGTCGATTATAGAAGGGCAGATGAGGAGTGACAAATGCCGTGCGCGCATGTTTTGAACGGCGCAGTGAATCCACTTATAATCATGGCCATGCCCTCGTAGCTCAATGGACAGAGCAACGGACTTCTAATCCGCAGGTTGCGCGTTCGAGTCGCGCCGGGGGCACAACCTTTGACCCGCTTGAGAGGCGTGTCAAATTTTTCGCCTGCCCTCAAAATTGCTTGACGCACCCCGTGAAAAATTTTATACTCGTCGTGTTCTGTCTCGGACGCGCGTTGTTGCTATGACTGATCGCCTTTATTACGACGACCCATACTTATACGCATTCGATGCGCACGTCGTCTCGGTGCAGCCGCGCGGCAGACAATTCGTCGTCGTGCTGGATCGCAGCGCGTTCTATCCGACGGGCGGCGGCCAGCAGCACGACAATGGCTTCATCGGCAGTGGCACAACGCGCGCGCAGGTGCTCGACGTGATCGAGCAGGATGGCGATGTGTTGCATGTGCTCGATCAACCGCTGCAAGGCGATGTGCATGGCGAGATTGATAAGGCGCGCCGCCTCGACTTGACGCAGCAGCACACGGGTCAGCACATCCTTTCGCAAGCGTTCCTGCACTCGTTCAATGCCGAGACGATTTCCGTGCACATGACGGAGAACAACTGCACGCTCGATCTGCCGCGCCACCTCACAAGCGAACAGCACGCGCAGGCGGAGCAACTTGCCAATGAAATCGTGCAAGGCAATCGCGCGGTGCACGCTGCATTCGTGGGCGATGACGACTTGGCGCGCATGCCGTTGCGCAAGCGGCCAGCCACCAAGCACGAAAAGATTCGCATCGTCGAGATTGACAAATTCGATTGGTCGCCGTGCGGCGGGACACACGTGCGCGCGAGCGGCGAGGTGGGCATTATCAAAGTGCTGCGTGCGGAGCGGCGCGGCAGTGAACAGCGCATCGAGTTCACATGCGGAATGCGTGCACTGCGCGATTATCGCCAGAAGAATGACACGGTATTGTCGCTCGCGGCGCAGTTGAGTGTGAAGGATAGCGACCTCGCGCCCACCCTGCAAAAGTTGATCGAAGATGCGAAGGAGCAGCGCCGCCAACTGAACGCCGCGCGCACGTTGCTGCTCGATCAAGAGGCAGAACAGATGTGGCGAACAGCCAATGAGCAGAACGGTCGGCGTGTGATCGTGCATGTATTTGAGGGGCGCACGCTCGACGAGATGCGCCAACTGGCAAGCCGCTTGCGCGAGAAGCCCGCGACGATAATCCTGTTCGCTCTGGCGGGTGAAAAACCCAACCTCGTGTTCGCGCGCGCGGCTGACCTATCGCCGAACATGGGAGTGCTGCTACGCGAGGTGTGCGAGCAGTTCGGCGGCCGCGGCGGCGGTCAGCCGGAACTGGCACAAGGCGGCGTGGCGAGCGGCAGCGCTCTGACGCACGTGCTGGCAGTTGCCACGCAAACTTTGTCGCTGGAATAAATTTCATGCGCTCGTTGCTCTTCAACAAGTATTTGTGGTCGCTCACGCTGGGACATTTTTCGATTGATTTGTACGCAGGCGCGATGCCCGTCGTGCTGTTGTTGCTCACGGCGGGTCCCAACTGCATGAGAATGTGCCTCAGCCTCGAACAAATCGGACTGCTGTCATTTCTCTATACAATGTGTTCGTCGGTCTCGCAGCCACTGTTCGGCTATCTCGCCGACCGCTACGGCGGCCGCTGGTTGGCAAGCGGCGGCTTGCTCTGGATGTCTATCTTTCAAGGCTTGATCGGTTTCCTGCCGAACTACACAGCGCTGTTGCTCGTCGCGCCACTGGCCGGCTTCGGCTCGGCGGCGTTTCACCCGCAGGGCGCATCGTCGGCCAGCATCGCGAGCGGCGAGCGCAAAGCGGCGGGCATGTCCATATTTCTACTCGGCGGCAATGGTGGCTTCGCCGTTGGTCCGCAAGTGGCGACGATTGTGCTGACGGGTATCGCGGTGCTCGGCATCGGCTGGCAAGGTTTCGGGCTGGCCGGCACCGCCGTCATCGCGCTGTTCGGTCTCATCGTCGCGCCTGTGCTCTTTTTGTTGTCGCGCCAAAACCCATCCACCCACACCTTTGCGGCGACAGCACGTGGCGTGCCCCGGCTAGAAACCAATCGCGCATTCACGAAAGGTGCGATCATCTCGCTCATACTCGTGATGACGCTGCGTGCATGGATGCAGTCGTCGGTCTCGCTGTTTGTGCCGCAGTTCTTCACGAGAATTGCGGCGCTGACGATTGCCGAGGCGAGCGTGATTGCATCGCTCATCTTGGGCGCACTGGCGCTTGGTACATTCGTGGGCGGATTCTTCACCGACAAACTGGGTGGACGCACGGTGATGGTGCTGTCATTACTCCTATCCGCGCCGGCGACCTATGCGCTGTTTGGATTGCCGAACATCAACACCTATTTCAGCGCAGTCATGTTAGGCTTAGGGTTAGGCGCGGCTTGGCCCCCGACGCTGGTGTTGGCGCAGTCGCTCTTTCCGAAGAACGCAGGCGTTGCGTCGGGCATCGCGCTCGGCTTTGTTTTTGCGATGGGCGGCTTCGGCAACTATGTCACCGCCTTCGTCGCCGAGCGCGTGGGTTTGCGCGACGCGATGCTCGCACTGGCTGTGCTGCCGCTCATCGCGGCTGTGTTTACGCTCGCGCTGCCGACTCACAGCGCCGTCGCGCGCGGCGCGCAACTCGCACGCTCCACTGCCGAAGTCGCAACGCCGGAAGCGGCGAGCACGGTTGGACGATAGGCGACTAGGCACTCGAAAATGGGGACTATGTACAGAGTCTCCAATCTCTAGTCGTCGGCCCCTGTTTTAAGGAGGGAACGCTTGGAAAAAATCAGCGATCACGTTTACATTCATCGCGATAGCCGCCGCACCAATCTCGGACTGATATTGTCGCCACATGGACCTGTGCTGGTGGATAGCCCCATGCTGCCTGACGATGCGCGCGTGTGGCGCGACGCGGTGATGGAAGTCACGAACGAGCCGCCGTGCTATCTGATCAATACCGATCATCATATCGGTCATTCGCTCGGCGATTGGGTATTTCCCGATACGCCGCTTGTCACGCATCGCCACGCGGCGTACATGATGTTGGAGAAGTGGGACTCCACGTGGCGGGGACGCTTGATCGAATCATTACGCGCGACGCAGCCGGAAATGGCATCCGAGTTGGAATCGCTTGCACTGCCGCGCCCCGCGCTCGGCGCAGTGGACGAATTGACACTACACATTGACGACTTTCCGATTGAGTTGATTTACGGCGGCGGGCACACGGCCGGCACACTGTTGGTGCGTGTCCCGCAGGATAGCGTGCTCTTCACCGGCGATCTGGTAGTCGAGGGCGCGCATCCCAATTTGGGCGACGCGAATACGCGGCAATGGCTCGAGGCGCTGCAAAAAATTCGAGTGCTTAACCCGCACATCTTGGTGCCGGGCCACGGCGAACTGGCGAGCGAGGCGACGCTGGAGTACGTCGAGGGTTACGTTAAGACGCTCACCGAAATGGTGGGCGAATATTATCACGCCGGCTTGAGCCGCAAAGATGTGGTTTCAAAGGTGAAGTCAGTTGAGGGTTATCCCCTGAGCCACGACGAGCGCGGGCGCGGCGAGCAGCGACTCAAGGCGAGCGTGCAGCGCGTGTATGACGAGTATAAAGAGCACGACAAGGAACTCGAGAAGGCGCGGGCGAATTGAGTGCTGAGACTTGAGTGCCGAGTAAAGATACGACGCGGACTGTGACCTACTCAGGACTGTGGTGGTTGGCCGAGAGGGCGGGGAGGGGGCACGTCACCCTCCCCGCCCCTCAACCAAAAGGAGGAGAAAACGGGAAGAAGGCTGGTTTTGGACAAACAAAAACCCAGAGAAAGTCGTCTCTGGGAGCGGCTTTCTCCAATAAAGCCTACGAGGTTAGCTGTCGGGTTTGGGTCGGAGAAGAACCCTACACGGTGCTGCTGTGATTCACCCCTAAGATGGGTCCCCCGTTCCTCCGAAGAGGATTAGGCTGTATTCAATTAACGGCAACAGTATAACCACATTGTCACTGCTTGTCAAGACCTTTGGGTACAAATTTTCAAACTTTATGTATGCTATTCGCCACTGCCTGATCGCATGGTTGGTCGTCGTCAGCGTGATGCTTGCCGCGTGTACGGGTGAGGGTACCAGCAGCAACGGCGCGCTCTTCATCACGACCACACCGCCCGATGCCGAAGTCTTGGTCAATGGTGAGCCGAAAGGTCATTCGCCGCTCACCGTGCGCGAATTGGAGCCCGGCGATTACGATGTCGTGCTGCGCAAGGATGGCTACCAGGATGCACAAGTCATCGCGAGTGTGAAGTCGCGCCAGATTGCTAACGTCACGCTCAGTCTCCAAACCGAGCGCGCGCCCCGTACGCACCGCTTCGCATTCGTTTCCAAGCGCGACGGTGCCTTCGATATCTGGACTGCCGACCAGTCGGGCGCCGATGCCCAGCGTTGGACGTCACTGCGTTGGCAACATGCGCCCCTGCAAGTTGTGCTCGCGCCGGATGCGAGCAATTTCGCCGTGAGTGTCGAGGTGCCGCGCGGCGTCGCCACATACATCATCAGCGCCCCCCACCGCAGCGGCGAAACGGCGCTGGCCGACGCGCACTCAGTCGGCAGCGAAATCTTTCGCGCGCTGCAATGGACGCCCGACAGCCGCTCGGTGCTGCTGAAAAACTTGGCCAGTCAAACACTGTGGCTCGGAAATTTGAAGGGCGACTTGACGCAGGTGCCGATTCCAAATGTGCCGCGCGGTGTGCTTACCGCCGCCGTCGCGCCCGATGGCAAAGCCATCGCATACGTTGACGACGATAAGACGTGGCTCGTCGCGCCCGACGGCACGGGCAGACAAGAACTCGCGCAGAATGGCAGCGAGGGCAACACATTCCTGCGCTACTCGCGCGACGGACGGCGCATCGTGCACGTGCGCGTGCAAAAGCCGAATGCGTATAACGCGGGCGAGTTGTGGATCATGAATGCGAACGGCAGTCTGCCGCGCCGCCTAAGCCTTAGCGGCTCACAGGACTTCGAGCCCGTCTGGGCGCGCGACAACAACCGCGTTGTGTTCGTGCATCGTGAGAACGTGCAAGATGCTAACGCCGATCAAGACCCGACGCGCCTCGTCAGCAATCTGTGGGTGCTTGATCTCGCGCTCCAGTCCCTGCGCTCGCTGACCGCGTTCAACGGCAAGCGCGTGCGTCAGCCTTCGATTGCGCTCGACGATCAGACAATCACCTTCGTAAGCAGCGATACTGGCAGTGACGAAATCTGGAGCGTGGACCTGCGCGGCGGCGACCCGCACCCGCTCACGCTGGATCGGGCGAGCGCGGAGTTCCCGTTGTGGTTGTGGTGAAGTGAATAGCGATTTGCGATTTCATGGTTACCATCCGCTGAACATTATTCTGAGCGGAACGGCGAATCTCTGATGTGTTGCTGAACATGTATCTGTAGATGTAACCAAAGTCCAACGAACTGCTTACACGAGCACAATTGCATTCGACTTTTGTCAGGGAGATTCATCGCTGCACTCAGGATGACCCGACAATAAAGTTATTGACACGAGGAATGTCATGGATCCAAATCTCTTCTACGATGTCTGGCACGCACCACTAACACCGCTCTTATTACTGGAGCGCACCGCGCGTGTGTTTCCTGAGAAAGTCGCCTATGTCTATGGCAATGTGCGCTGCACGTACCGCGAATTTGCCGCGCGCATCAATCGGCTCGCGAGTGCGTTACAGATAGCCGGCGTCCAGAAGCGTGATCGCGTCGCGTTTTTGTGTCCGAACACTCCGCCGCTGCTTGAGGCACATTTCGCTGTGCCGCTTGCGGGAGCGGTGCTCGTCGCGATCAACACACGATTGAATGCCGACGAAATTGCGTACATTCTCGATCACTGCGGCGCGAAGTTTCTGTTCGTGGACACTGAACTCGCGCATCTGGTTCCAGACCAGCACGCTCACAGAAACGGAGATCAGCCACAAGGGTCACCCTTACAAATCATTACGATTGTGGACGAGCAAGCGGGCGCGTCGGGTACATGCTTATCAACACTCGACTACGATTCATTCTTGGCAGGTGGCAGCCTTGAGCCATTGCCGATTACGGCGCACGAGGATGACACGATCTCGATCAATTATACGAGCGGCACGACGGGCAGACCGAAGGGCGTGATGTACTCGCATCGCGGCGCGGCGCTCAATGCGCTCGGCGAGATCATCGAGGTCGGTTTGACGAGCAACAGCGTGTATCTGTGGACGCTGCCGATGTTCCACTGTAACGGCTGGTGCTTCACGTGGGCGGTATCGGTTGTCGGCGGTACGCACATTTGCTTGCGGCGCGTTGATCCTCCAAACGTCGTGCAACTGATCGAGCAGGAAGGCGTCACACACTTCTGCGGCGCGCCAACAGTTCTCATCATGCTTACCAATCATCCGAGCATCAAGCAGTTGCAACTCACGCGACCGTTGCACATTGTCACCGCCGCCGCGCCACCGTCGCCAACAATCATCCAAACCGTCGAGTCGCTCGGCGCGCAGATCACGCACGTCTATGGATTGACCGAGACCTATGGACCGCATAGCATCTGCGAATGGCATTCGCAGTGGAACGACTTGCCCATCGGGCAGCGCGCGCGACTGAAGGCGCGGCAAGGTGTGCCGTATCTACACGCGGCGGAGTTACGCGTCGTGGACGAAAAAATGCGCGACGTGCCCGCCGACGCGCAGACGCAAGGCGAGGTCGTCATGCGCGGAAACAACGTGATGCAGGGTTACTATCGCCAGCCCGAGGCGACGGCGACTGTATTCGAGGGCGGCTGGTTCCATAGCGGCGATGTCGCCGTGATGCACCCCGATGGCTACATCGAGTTGCGTGACCGCAAGAAGGACATCATCATCCGCGGCGGCGAAAACATCTCGACGATTGAGATCGAGCAAGCGATTTACCAGCATCCCGCTGTGTTGGAGTGCGCGGTCATCGCCATCCCCGACGAGAAGTGGGGCGAAGTGCCGAAGGCGTTTGTCGTGCTTAAGCTGGGCGCGACGGCGAGCGAAGATGAACTCCTCGCATTCACGCGTGAGCGGCTCGCGCACTTCAAATGCCCGAAGTCCATCGCGTTCACGGAGCTGCCGAAGACGAGCACAGGCAAGATTCAAAAGTACGTGCTGCGCGAGCAGGAGTGGACTGGCAGAGAGAAACGCATCAACTGACGTTTGTGTCGTTGACCCTGTGTTGCCCATAGTGCTATACTCGTCGTGAGGTGAACCGATGCGCAACAAACTTACGTCTCTACAGGACGCGATTGCCCTCGTATCGAACGATGCCGTCGTCGCGCTCGGTGGCAACACGCTGCACCGCGCGCCGATTGCAGCGGTACACGAATTGATTCGCCAGCACAAGCACGGACTCAATATCGTGAAGACGGCGGGCGCCTATGACGTGGACATCCTGTGCGGAGCGGGTGTAGCGAGCGCAGTTAGCGCGGGCTTCATCGGCTATGAGAATGTGTTCGGCATGGCGCAGTTGTATCGGAGCGCCGTCGAGCAGGGCAGGGTACGCGCAAATGAGCACGCCTGCTACAGCGTCATCGCCGGACTGCGTGCGGCCACTCAAGGTGTGCCGTTCATGCCGGTCAATGCGTTCGCGCTCTCCGATGTGCCGCTCGCGCAAGGTTATCGCAAAGTGGCTGACCCGTACAGCGATGAGGAAGTGTATGCGATGCCTGCCATCAAGCCTGACGTGGCGATCATCCATGTCCACGAAGCCGACGCCGATGGCAACGGGCGCATCTATGGCTCGTTGTTTGAGGACGTGCTGATGGTCACGGCGGCGAAGCGCGTCATCCTCACCGCCGAAAAAATTGTGGATGGCGCGACGTTTGAAGCGCAGCCCGAACTGACGAGCATTTCGGGTTTCATGGTGGATCACGTCGTACATGCACCGCGCGGCGCGCACCCGTGCTCGTGTCACGGAATTTACGATGTTGATCTGGCATTCCTAAGCGACTTCAGCGCGCACACGCAATCGCCTAAACAATTTGAAGAGTGGCTGAGTCAGCACGTATCAAGTGCCAAGTGTTAAGTGTCAAGTGTCGCTTCGTACATGACACTTGACACTTGACACGTGGCACCGTTAATTTCGTATGGTAACTTCGGATGTCCTCATCCCCATCGTTATGGCTCGCTTGCTGCGTAACGGCGAGAGCGTGTTTCACGGCGTCGCTTCGCCGCTGCCAATGGTGGCGATCCTGCTCGCGAAGAAATTGCACGCGCCCGATCTGGTCTATTTGAATATCACGGGCAGCACCGATCCCGTGCCCGCACACTTGCCCCGCTCGACGGTTGACCCCGCATTGTTCGCGCACACACGCAGCCGCGTCACGCTCACCGATTTGTTCGACCTGTCGGCGCGCGGCAAACTCGACACGGCGTTTCTGTCCGGCGTGCAGATTGATGAGCATGGCAACATCAACATGAGTCTGATTCCCGGCGATGGTGGTGACGTTCATCGTCCGAAGGTGCGCTTGCCCGGCGGCGCAGGCTCGGCGGCGATCATGCCGACAGCCAAGCGCACGATTCTCTGGCGCACCAAGCACGACGCACGCACATTTGTCGAGCGCGTCACGTTCCGCACAACGGGCGGCAACGTGGATCGCGTGGTCACGCCGCTGTGCGTCTTGAAGCGCGTGAACGGCGCGCTCGAAGTCGAGACAATTCATCCTGACGTTGATTCAGAGCAAGTGCGCGCGCAGACAGGCTGGTACGTGGATGTTGACGAGCGCACGCCGCGCACGCCTGAGCCGAGCGATGAAGAACTGCGCGCGCTGCGTGAAGTTGATCCTGATGATGTGCGGTTGATTGAGTTTTAATGGCGCAGCAGCGGTTTCAAATCGCCCGCTAATCAATGCGAAACCCGCGCTGCGCGTTTGATGTGTATTCAGCCGTCGGTCAGCGCAGCGGCGCTTTAGCGTTCTAACCGAGAGCGCAGTTTGCAAAATCCGCAACTTCGTCCATAATGCTCCCGTATACTTCACCATCACGGAGGGAACTGTGGCAAGCAAGCGAGACGGTGCGACCCTCGCATTGGATAAAGAATCCATTGCGTTCGAGTTGGTCAAGATGTTGTCGGCGGACTTGGAGAAGCAGTACGAAGAAAAGTTTGAAGTGATTGTGAATGCGTATCGCTTGGTGAGTGCTTCGTTAGGCGAGGATTCCTCAGACCCTCAAATGCCCGCTGAAAAAACGTGAGGCTGCATCGGCTCACCTTCAGCCTCAACGCTAATTCGTTTCAGCAGCGCAGATTTTTTCTCCGCAGGTAAGAACGACGCCCCCGCAGCCGTGAGGTTCATCTGCTGTACTTCCGCAAGGCTGAAGCCCATCTGCTCGACGGCGGCTAGATATTCAATCGTCAACGTGATGCGGCTGATGCGCGGATCATCGGAGGCGATGGCGACGCGCACACCCGCCGCGTGCAATTGCTTCAACTGATGCTCGCGCAGCGACGACGACGCCCCCGTTTGCACGTTGCTTGTTGGACAGACTTCCAGCACAATATCTTGCTCACGCAGCATCGCCAGCGTGCGCTCGCTCTCCACCGCGCGCACGCCGTGACCGATGCGGCACGGTTGGAAGAAACCCACGCAATCCTCAATCGTGTCGTGTCCGCGTGCTTCACTTGCGTGAACGACGGCCTGCAACCCGTGTGCACGCGCGCGGTCGAATAAATCCACGACGGGTGGCATAGGATTGTGCAACTCGTCGCCAGCCAAATCAAGCGCGGCGATCACGCCGTCTGGCTGCACTAGCACGGCATCCACAATCTGCTCGCACACCGCGCGCGGCGCTTCGCGGTTCAGCATAGCAATCAGCACGACACTGATGTCGAACTCCCGCTCGGCTTCCACGCGCGCCTCGTGTAGCCAACCGATCACGTCACACATGGCAAAATTCTTGTGGCGCGTCAGGTGCTTCAGGCTGAAGCGCAGTTCGAGATGTACGACATTGTCCTGTGCCGCATCCTCAATCGCCTCGCACATGACGTGATAGTACACGTCGGGAGTCGTGTACATGTAATGCAGCAGAAAAAATTTCGAGAGGAAGTTCATGAACGACGGCGGTTCGCCGTCCATGACTTGAACGTGACGCAGCAACTCGAATGGATCGCATGTCGGCAGCAGCACGTCCTGCGGCAGCACCAGTTCGAGAAACGTCTCAGGTCGAATCGAGCCTTCGAGGTGGCGGTGCAGGTCAACTTTGGGGAGCGTGTGCAGCGTCTGGTACAGCGAGGAATTATTCATTGGCTGACAAGCTGACTGAGTGGCATGCTGACAAGGTGAAGTTCACGTCACCCGCTCACCTCATCACCTCATCACCTCGCTACCCAGTCACCTACTTTCGCTTCGCCGTCGCGGGCGCGCTCGCCTGTCCCAGGTCCTTGCGCATGTGGCAGTTCTTGTACTTCTTGCCGCTGCCGCAGTAGCACGGATCGTTGCGGCCCAACTTGCCGCTGCCGCCATTCGTCCCGCGCGAAAGGGAAGTGCTGCCACCTGCGCCGCGCGATGTCTTCGCGATCTCGGCGCGGTTTGTTTTTGTTTCGCGGGCGATGCGGACAGGCTGTGGCTGCTCGATGCCGAGCTGCAAGTGGAAGAGCGAGTGCGCCACTTGATCTTCGATCTGCGCGAGCAAATTGCCGAACGACGACGACGCTTCGCGCTTGAACGCTACCAGCGGGTCTTGCTGTCCGAACGCGCGCAAGCCGATGCCTTCGCGGATGTCGTCCAGCACCGTCAGGTGGCGAATCCACAACTTGTCAACCACTTGCAAGATGGCTAAGCGATCGCGACCCAGCGCCGCGCCCTCGCCCAAAATTTCGGTGAGGATCGTCTGCGCGTCAGGCGTGATGCCCGTGAAGCGCATCGCCGCGTACTGCGGGTAGTCGTCGTCCAGTTTCGCGCGCGCCACTTGCGACACGGCGCGAAAGAGCGGATGCGGGTTGGTCGCAAATGCTTCGAGCGCCAGTCCATTGCGCTGAGTGTGCTCGAACAACTGCTTGCCCATGCGCGCCGCTTGCTCGTCGTAATACTGCTCTGCCATCACGTCGAGTTGCTCGGCGATGTCGTCCTTATCCATCTTTGACCACAGCTGTATATCGTAGCCGGCGGGCAGCGGGAATATTTTTTGCACATCGCCGGCGAGCGCCGTCAAATTCCAATCCTCTGCATCGCCTTCGGTGTGTATATCCACCGTAGCATCAATCGCCTTGCCCGCCATCTCCAGCACGTCGTCGCGCAGCGAATCTTTGCTCAACACTTTGCGCCGCTGCTCGTAAATACTCTCGCGCTGCTTGTTGACCACATCGTCGAACTGCAACACGTGCTTACGCAGATCGAAGTTGTAGCCTTCGACTTTCACCTGCGACTGTTCAATCGTCTTGCTGATGAGGCTGTGCTCGATCGGCACGTCCTCTTCGAGACCGGCCCACTCCATGAAACCTTTCACGCGGTCGCCGCCGAAGCGCCGCATCAAATCATCTTCGAGTGAAATGTAGAAGCGCGATGAGCCGGGGTCACCTTGGCGACCCGCGCGTCCACGCAGCTGATTATCAATGCGTCGCGCCTCGTGTCGCTCGGTGCCGACGATATGCAAGCCGCCTTGTTCGATCACCTTCGCGCGATCCTTGTCCGTCTCGGTCTTTGCTCGTGCCAGCGCGTCGTTCCACTGCTCCGGCGTTGCGGTCGTCAGGTCGAGTCCTTGCTTGGCAAGCAGCTCGCGCGCCAAGCCTTCGGGGTTGCCGCCGAGTAGAATGTCCACACCGCGCCCCGCCATGTTGGTGGCAATCGTGACCGCGCCGGGCCGCCCCGCCTGCGCCACGATGGTCGCCTCCTTCTCGTGCAACTTCGCGTTCAAGACGCTGTGCTGGATGCCGCGCTTGCGCAGCGAGTCGGCGAGCAGTTCCGATTTTTCAACCGACGTCGTACCGACGAGCACAGGACGACCCTGCTCATTCATATCTTTGATCTCGTTGGCGACGGCACGATACTTCGCGTGCTCGGTCTTGTACACGTAGTCGGGGTTGTCCGCGCGAATCATCGGGCGATGCGTTGGAATCATCACCACGTCGAGATTGTAAATTTTCTGGAACTCTTCCTCTTCTGTCTTCGCGGTGCCCGTCATGCCAGCCAACTTGCTATACATACGAAAGTAGTTCTGGAACGTGATGGTCGCCAGTGTCAGCGACTCGCGCTGAATCTGCACACCTTCTTTGGCTTCGATGGCTTGATGCAAGCCTTCCGAGAAACGGCGTCCGGGCATCAAGCGGCCCGTGAACTCGTCAACGATGATGACTTGGCCCTCTTTGACGATGTACTCGCGGTCTTTCTGAAAGACGACGTGCGCCTTTAGCGCCTGATCGAGATATGGCGTCAGTTCGAGATACTCTGGCGCGTAGATGTTGTCAATGCCGAGTTTCTTCTCGACCTTCTCGATGCCCTCTTCGGTCAGTGTGACATTGCGGTGCTTCTCGTCCACCTCATAGTCGAAGTGATCGTCGTCGTCGTTGCGCTTCCCGCGCAAGAGCGACGCTATCGCGGCAAATTTCTTGTAGAGGTCAGTTGCTTCTTCCGCTTGCCCGCTGATGATGAGCGGCGTGCGCGCCTCGTCAATCAGGATGTTGTCCACTTCGTCCACGATGGCAAAGTGCAAGTCGCGCTGCACGCGGTCGCTCAAGTCCCACACCATGTTGTCGCGCAAATAGTCGAAGCCGAACTCATTGTTCGTGCCGTAGGTGATGTCGACGTCATACGCCTCGCGCCGATGTGCAACGGGGCGCAGGTGATGATAGCGCGCGTCCTGATGCGTGTAGGTCGGATCGAAGATGAACGCGCTCTCGTGCTGAATTACGCCAACACTCACGCCGAGCGCGTGATAGATCGGTCCCATCCACTGCACGCCAACCTTCGATAGATAATCGTTCGGCGTGACCAGATGCACGCCTTTGCCTACAAGCGCATTCAGATAGAGCGGCAATGTCGCGACAAGCGTCTTGCCTTCGCCCGTGCGCATCTCGGCAATCTGACCCTGATGCAGCACCATGCCGCCGATCAACTGCACGTCGAAGTGGCGCAAGCCGATGGTGCGCCGCCCAGCTTCGCGCACGGCCGCGAAAGCGTCGGGCATGATATCGTCGAGTAAATCGCCATCTTTCAGGTTTGCTTTGAATTCGTCCGTCTTCGCGCGCAGCGCATCGTCGCTCAGCGCCTCATACTCAGGCGCAAGCTCGTTAATCTCGGCGACAATGGGGCGCAAACGCGCAATCAGACGCTCGTTTGGGTCGCCGGTGACTTTTGTATATAAGCTCTTTAGCATTCGTGCAACCAACTTTCAGGTATCAACATCAACCTAAATTATATCACCCCTCATCGAAAATGCAGTAGGGGCGACTCGCCGAGTCGCCCCTACGTTTGATTGCTTATCATCAGTCAACTACTCGTTGATCAACTCGCCCACCGACTGCCCGCCGTGAATGCGCTTGATGACTTCGGCGACGAACGGCGCGACCGAGAGCACGGTCAAGTTGGGCAAGCATTTTTCGGGCGGCACCGGCACGCTGTTGGTCACGACGATTTCCGCAAAACCCGCGTCACTCAGACGCTGCGGCGCAGGGTGCGAAAAGATCGCGTGCGTCGCGCACAGATAGACGTTGCGCGCCTCGTTCGCTTTCAGCAGCGCGGCAGCATTGCACACCGTCCCGCCCGTGTCCACCTCGTCGTCAATGACAATCGCATCCATGCCCGCGACCTCGCCGATGAGCGTGAGCGCCTGCGTGTGCGCGTCTTGTCGCCGCTTCTCGATGATGGCGAGCGGCAAGTCCCACGCTTCGGCAAATTTGCGCGCGCGCTTCGCTCGACCTTCGTCGGGTGCGACCACGACACCGTCGCGCAAGTTCTTGTCGAGGAAGTAATCGCGCAGAATTGGGAATGCGCTCATCTCGTCGCCGGGAATGCTGAAGAAGCCGGCAATCTGGCCCGCATGCAGATCCATCGTGAAGAAGCGGTCCGCGCCCGCCGTTGTGATCAAGTCTGCCATCAGGCGCGCTGTGATCGGCGTGCGCGGCTGATCCTTTTTATCAGAGCGCGAGTAGGCGTAGTAGGGCATCACCGCCGTGATGCGCCCTGCCGAATCGCGCCGCACGGTGTCAATCAGGATCAGCAGTTTGATGATGTTGTCGCTGACGGGCGCGCAGGTCGGTTGAATGATGAACACGTCGCGCGAGCGCAGCGACGCTTGCAGCCGCATGAAAAAGTTCTCGTTGGCGAACTTGGTGATCTCGACGCCGTGCAGCGGCACGCCAAGGCAGAGGGCGATTTCCTGCGCGAGTGTAGGATGCGCGCCACCGCTGATGATGGCTAAGTCTCCGTACATGCTGTGTGTGCGTGAGGCTTGCATGTTAATGATGATTGATGTCGAGAGTTTGCAAATGCTGGATGTCGTTCACGCAATGCACGCGGCAGGTCGCGCCGTCAGTGCTGACGCGTGTGATCGAACAGTTATACAGGTCGAACATCGAGCGTCTCCGCACGTTAATGCCGAGCCAACTGATAAGCAAACGGTTGAGCGCACCGCCGTGCGAGACGATGACAACCGTCTGATTGGGGTGGCGCGCGATCAATTCGTCGCAGCACGCGCACACACGCTCCGCTAACTGATCCATCGTTTCTTCGTCCGCGACTTGTACCCAATGTGCAGTGGATCGGTATTGCGCGACGCGCTCGGCAAAGCGCGCCTGAACTTGCTCGCCCGTCAAGCCTTGCAGCACGCCGAGATACTGCTCGCGCAGGCGGTCATCCAATTGTACAGAAATTTGATGCGGGCGCGCAATCTGTTCGGCGGTGTCGCGTGCGCGCTGCAATGGACTCGCGTAGATGGCGTCAATGTGCTCATTCGCCAGTCGCTCGCCGACGAGCGCGGCTTGCGCGATGCCGCGCTCGTTCAATGGCGCGTCGAGCCATCCTTGCATGCGGCCTTCGTTGTTCCACGCTGTCTCGGCGTGGCGCACGAGGATGAAGCGCGTCGCCATCAGCGCATGATGGTCCCGCGATTGTACTTCTCGACCTCGCGGCGGATGATGAGCGCGGACACGAACGGCGCGACGAAGTGCACGGGCAGCCACAAGCAGCAGCCAAGTCCACCCGTGAAGAACGAGCCGCCCAGTCCCGATACGACGATGACCCACCAGCCAATGAGCATGATGAGTCCCGTTGGAATATGCCCGGCGTAAATCCAGCCGATGCCGAGAAAGCCGAAGATGCCGAGCACGAATTCCAGCCAGAATGCGTGCTGCGGGTCAGGCTGATGCGGTGGGTTGCCGCTCGCCGCCGCGAGGGGGCTTTGCGGCACCAGCACGCGCGGCGATAAATCGTTGCCACAATTGGAGCAATAACGCGCGCCAGCAAAATTCTGCGCGCCACATTTCGGACAAATCATTTGTCAGTTCCTTTCGTCATGGCGAGCGCCGCGATGCAATTGCGTGAGATCAATAGAGACATTGCTTCGTTGCGCCATGGCGCTTGAAGCATTCGTAATCCTTCGTGTAATTCGTAGAACCACTTTATGACATCAACTGCACTACAGCCGAATGCGGATCAACTTTGCGCGCGGCGATTTCGTCCACCATGTGCGCGAACTTGCCGTCGCCCAAATCGCGCAGCCGCGCTTGCAACAATTCGCGCGCGAGTAAGTCCCGTAGTTCGTCGTGGATGCGCTCGCGCTCGCGCACGTGGAGATGTCCTGTGTCCTTCAAATATTGCAGATGTTGATCCAGCGCGTCGGCAACCGCTACAACGCCTTGTTCTTCCGATGCAATCGTTTTCAGAATCGGTGGCCGCCAATGCTGTGAAGCCTCTGAATTCTGCGCAAGGCTCTTGCCGACGTCGAGCATCGTGCGCAGCGCGTTGGCGGTTTTGTCTGCGCCGTCGTGGTCTGCTTTGTTCACGACGAATACATCGGCTATTTCGAGGATGCCCGCCTTGAATGCCTGAATCTCGTCGCCGAGTCCGGGCGCTTCGACGACAATCGTCGTGTGCGCCGTCTTAGCAATCTCGACCTCAGCCTGTCCTGCGCCGACTGTTTCGACAAATATTTTTTCTTTGCCGAATGCATCCAGCACGCGAATCGCATCGGCAGTTGCGGCGGCCAACCCGCCTACGTTGCCGCGCGATGCCATGCTGCGCATGTACACACCCTTGTCGCCGCTCAACTCCATCATGCGGATGCGGTCGCCGAGCAGCGCGCCGCCGCTGAACGGCGAGGTCGGATCCACCGAGATGATGCCGACGCTGTGTCCGCGCTGGCGTTCCTCTTTGGCGAGCGCCGAGACGAGGGTGGACTTGCCCGTGCCCGGCGCGCCCGTTACGCCGATAATATGCGCGCGTCCGGTGTGCGGATAGAGCGCGGCGAGATATTCGCGCGCCAGCTCGTCGCCATTCTCGATCAGCGTGATGAGTCGTGCGGCGGCGCTGCGGTCACCGTCGAGCAATCGGTCAACGAGTTCCATACAAAAGTGACGAGTGACAAGTGACGAGTGACAGGGTCAAACCTTGCCCCTTGCCACCTGCGGCTTGTCACGCTCCTTGACCTCCTCGCGAATAAACTTCACGATCTCGCGCGTGTCCGCGCCGGGCCCAAAGATGCCGCGAAAGCCCATCGCCTTCAACGTGGGCACATCGTCGTCGGGGATGATGCCGCCGGCGAACAGCAAAATGTCATCACGGCCGTCTTTCTTCAGCAACTCGACAATTTTCGGAAAGATCGCCATGTGCGCGTTCGACAATATCGAAAGTCCGATCACGTCGGCGTCTTCCTGAATCGCCGCCTCGACGATCATCTCCGGCGTCTGTCGCAGCCCTGTGTAGATGACTTCCATGCCGGCGTCGCGCAGTGCGCGCGCCACCACTTTCGCGCCGCGATCATGTCCATCCAGTCCGGGCTTGGCGATGATGACGCGAATCTTTCGCTCAGACATGTGACCTCAGTAATCAGTAGTCAGTTGCCCGTCGCCAGATTTATTCGGCTGACTACTGGCGGCTGACTACTGGCGACTACAAAATGATCGGCTCCTGATAAATGCCAAACACCTGCCGAAACACATCCATCATCTCTTGCAGCGTCGCATATGCCTTGACCGCTTCGATGATAAACGGCATCAAATTCTGATTGCCCTTTGCCGCTTCGCGCAGCGCGCACAACGTTGCTTCGTGCTTATCGCCGGCGCGCTCGCGCCGCACGCGAGAGAGGCGGTCAAGTTGGCGCTGCTCGCCCTGCGGATCGAATTTCAGGATGGGAACTTGCAGCGGCGCGTCCTCGACGTACTCATTGACGCCGACCGTCACACGCTTGTGCTCTTCAATCTCGCGCTGGTAGCGCGCAGACGAATCCGCGATCTCACTCTGAAAGTAGCCATGCTCGATGGCGGGGATCACGCCGCCGAGCGACTCAATCTCGCGGAACATGCGATACGCTTCCTGCTCCATGCGATTGGTCAGTGCCTCGACGAAGTACGAGCCGCCGAGCGGGTCCACCGTGTTCGTCACGCCCGACTCGTGCGCGATGATCTGCTGCGTGCGCAGCGCGATGCGCGCGGCGAACTCTGACGGCAGCGCAAGCGCTTCGTCAAGCGAATTGGTGTGCAGTGATTGCGTGCCGCCCAGCACCGCCGCGAGCGCCTGAATCGCCACGCGCACCACATTAATTTCAGGCTGCTGCGCCGTGAGCGAGACGCCGGCCGTCTGAGAATGGAAGCGCAGCAGCCACGAGCGCTCGCTCTTTGCGCCGAACGTCTCCTTCATCTCGCGCGCCCAGATGCGCCGCGCCGCGCGATACTTGGCCACTTCTTCGAAGAAATCGTTGTGCGCGTTGAAGAAAAATGACAAGCGCGGCGCGAACTCGTCAATGTCGAGTCCGCGCTCCAACGCCCAGCGCACGTATTCCATGCCGTCGGCGAGCGTGAACGCCAACTCCTGTGCCGCCGTGCTGCCTGCCTCGCGGATGTGATAGCCGCTGATCGAAATGGTGTTCCACTTCGGCAAGTGCTGCGCGCCGAACTCAATAGTGTCGGTCACGAGCCGCATCGAAGGACGAGGCGGAAAGATAAACTCTTTCTGCGCGGTGAATTCTTTCAGGATGTCGTTCTGGATCGTGCCGCCGAGTTGTGCCATCGGCACACCTGTCTTCTCGGCGGCGACGATGTACATCGCCCAGATGATCGCGGCAGGCGAGTTGATGGTCATCGAGGTCGTGATCTGATCGAGCGGCAGTCCGTCCAGCAGGATTTCCATATCGGCGAGCGACGACACGGCGACGCCGCACTTGCCGAACTCGCCGAGCGTCTCTGGCGCGTCGGCATCGTAGCCGTACAACGTCGGCAAATCGAACGCGACGCTCAAGCCCGTCTGTCCATGTTCGAGCAGATACTTGAAGCGCGCGTTCGTTTCCTCTGCCGTGCCGAAGCCCGCGAACATGCGCATCGTCCACAAACGCCCGCGATGCATGGTCGGATGCACGCCGCGCGTGTACGGATACTCGCCGGGGAAACCAATCTCCTGGGTGTAGTCCATGTCTACGATGTCGAGCGGCGTGTAGAGCCGATTGATTGGATCGGACGACGTCGTGATGAACTCGTCCATGCGCTCGGGCAAGCGCGCGAGCGATTTGTGCAACGTGGTTTCTTCCCACTGCTCATCGGATAGTTGCAGTGATTCAATGAATTGCTTGTCGAACATTACTGACTCCCAACGGCGGACGGCAGACGACAGACTACCGTCAACTGTCGTCCGTCGTCCGTCGTCTGCCGTCTGAATTCACGTACTCGTATAACTCAATCAACACCCCATGCGCACCCTTCGGGTGAATGAACGCGATCTTCTGGCCGCGAGAATTCATACGCGGTGTCTCATCAATTAATTGTACGCCATGCGCGGCGAGTCGCGCCAATGCCGCCTCGATGTCGTTCACTTCGAGGCAGATGTGATGGATGCCCTCGCCACGCTTCTGCATGAACTTGCGCACCGGGCCCTCGCCGGGGTACGGCTCCAGCAATTCGATCTCGCTGTCGCCGCGCGGCAGGAACGCCACCTTCACGCGCTGCTCTGGCTCGTCCGCGACGCGCGTCACGTCCAGCCCAAGCGCGTCACGATACACCTTCAGCGTCTCTTCGATGTCGTTGACGGCGATGCCGATATGGTCAATGCGGGTGATCATTGTTCATGCGGTTTCAAACTGGAGTACGCGCAGCTTGTCAGGCGTTGTGCGCTTACTCAAGTCTAGTGTTTCAATGCCGACGACAAGCCCGTCCTTGTCGAAATCCAGAATCACGCCGGGATGCACCTCTACAGATTCGACGATGCTCGCCTCGTCAAGGCGGAAATAGAGAGCATCATTCTCCCTATCAATTTTCAGTCTCATGTTTCCTCCTGAGGAGTCGTCGGTCGAAAAACACGGTGACAATGCGCTTGGGTAATACATGAGGATTGACGACGACCCGCAGAAAGCGTCCGCCGAAACCTTGAATGCACTTGATGTAATGCGTGTTGTGGGCAAGCTTGTTTCCGTCCGATCAGCTGAGTTGATCGTTTGCCACACCCAATCTTCAGCGATGTTACGCTCAACCAACATGTCTCGGGTGTGCCTTGTGAATTCGATGTCAGCCATGACTTTCGTTAAGGTTGTTCACGGCAATGCCGATGTTGTCAATGCGAGTGATCATGCCTCACCTTCGGACTGGCTCTGAGCTTCGTGGGCTTCAACGAATTTATCAGTTCCAAGATCCAGAAGCCAAGTGCGAATGCCTTCAACTTCCCATTCTTCGCCCACTCGGAATCGCCTTAAAGGTAGTTTGGCTTGTTCAAACAGATAGTCTTTTCGTTTATCCCGTTCCCGTCCGCCAGGTGTTTGATGCGTTGAGTCATCAATCTCTATGCCAGCCACAGGCTCCCATGAGATAGGATGCAGCAACAAGAAATCAACGTGACCATTCATGTACATCGTGTATAAATCTTTGTCCAAGAATTCACGCCGTTGAAAAACTTCGGACAGCGGGACTTTCGCTTTCCGCAATTACCTGCCACCTACAGATTAAACCACAACTCGTACACCTCGTCGCCGTACCGCAATACCATCTCGCCCGATCCAAAGTCCGCGTGCGCCCCCGCGCTATCCACGAGCAGGCAGCAGCTCAACTGAATCGGCACAGGGAGGAGTCTTCTCATAAAATGTCATACTCACGCGCTGGATATGCGCGATGAGGTCGAGGTCGCTGATCTGACTAAAAATGGACAGGTCAATCGTGTATGGCAGCAGCAGGTCGTCGAGTTCAGCGTTAATTCGATACAGCACATTCAGCGTCAAATCCGCGCCGCCGCATAAAGTTAGGTCAATATCCGAACCGTTTTTGTAATTCCCTTTGGCGCGTGAGCCGTATAGCATGGCTTTTTCTACTTGCGGGTAGCGAGCAAAAACCGCGCTGATTTTTTGGATGGTGGCGTCTTTCAAGCCTAAGCGGAGTGTCATGCGCTTGCTTCCTTCAACGATTCCAATTTGATTTTTAGCGCAACAAATTCTGAAAAATACCGGTTGACAATATCGGTGGCAATTTTTTCGGCAACATCTTCGTTGTACGTGTGACTGGTCAGGGTCCTACTCTGGATCATATCCATCCAGATTTCGCCGTTCTCAAGCAAGCCGCGCTTAAAAGCCAGGCGAAAAGTGTCACGGCTACCGTGAATATTGGTTTCCCCCTGCACTTCGAAATAATCTTTCAATGTGTTCCAGGCTAACTCAAAGGTATATTCAAACGCTTGGATCAAACCTTGCTGCTCGAGTTCATTCAACGCGCCTTTTTCGATGAATTTCGTTAATTGACTGAGCGCCCTAGAATAATGATTGAGTCGTTGAATCCAGCGAATGTCCAGAGTGGTCATTGGGGCTCTCCTCCATTTTCACAATCTACGCCCGCGCCCGATACTCGCCGAACACTTTGCGCAACTCACCCGCGATGTCGCCAACGGTGGCATACGCTTCGACGCAATTGAGAATCGGCGGGAGCAGATTGTCCGTGCTGCGTGCCGCATCGCGCAGGTCGCACAATGATGATTCTACCAACGTTTGATTGCGCGTGGTGCGCAGTTCGGCCACACGCTGTCGCTGCCGCATCTCGACCTCTGGGCTAATGCTCAACAATTGCGGCTTGATGGCTTCCGATTCGGTGAACTCGTTCACGCCGACGACGATGCGCTGTTTCGCTTCGATTTCGCGCTGCGTCTTGTAGGCGCTCTCGTGAATCTCGTTCTGCTGGTAGCCCATCTCAAGCGCCTTGAGTGCGCCGCCGAGCCGCTCGATCTTGTCGAGATACTCGCGCGCACGGCACTCGATCTCATTGGTCAGATTCTCGACGTAATACGAGCCAGCCAGCGGATCAACCGTGTCGGCGACGCCGCTCTCGTAGGCGATGATCTGCTGCGTGCGCAGCGCGAGCCGCGCCGATTCGTCCGTCGGCAGCGCGAGCGCTTCGTCGAAGGCATTGCAATGCAACGACTGGGTGCCGCCGAGCACGGCAGCCAATGCTTGCAGTGTCACGCGCACGGCGTTGTTGATCGGCTGCTGCGCGGTGAGCGATGCGCCTGAGGTCTGGGTGTGAAAGCGCAGCATCAGACTCTTCGGGTCTTGCGCGCCGAACTGCTCGCGCATGATGTGCGCCCACAGACGACGCGCTGCGCGAAATTTGGCTGCCTCCTGAAAGATTTCGTTCTGTGCGACGAAGAAGAACGACAGTTGCGGCGCGAAGTCGTCAATGTTCAATCCGCGCGCAAGCACCGCTTTGATGTATTCAATGGCGTTCGCAAACGTGAACGCGATCTCCTGCACCGCATTCGCGCCCGCCTCGCTCAGGTGATAGCCGCTGATGCTGATCGCGTTCCACTTCGGCAGGTCAGTCGCGCAGTACGCAATGATGTCGCCCACCAGTCGCAGCGAATGGGCGGGCGGATAGATGTACGTGCCGCGCGCGATGAACTCTTTGAGGATGTCGTTCTGCACCGTGCCGCGCAGTTCGCCGAAACGCGATTCGCGTTTCGGCACAATGCCGTTGGCTGCATCAGCCAACGGCGCGCTCGGCGTGACGCCTTGCTGCTTCGCTACGGCGACGTACAACGCGAGCAGGATTGCCGCCGTCGCGTTGATGGTCATCGAGGTGCTGACATTGCTTAACGAGATGCCATCGAACAACTGCTGCATGTCGCGCAGCGAGGCGATGCTCACGCCGACTTTGCCGACCTCGCCCTCGACCATCGGATCGTCGGGGTCGTAGCCCATCTGCGTCGGCAGATCGAACGCGACACTCAAGCCCGTCTGTCCGTGTTCGAGCAGATACTTGTAGCGGCGATTCGATTCTTCGGCGCTGGCGTAGCCCGCATACTGCCGCATCGTCCAGAAACGGCCGCGATACATCGTCGGCTGGATGCCGCGCGTGAACGGGAACTGGCCAGCCGTGCCCAAATCCTCTTTTAAGGTTGGCGGCAGGTCGGCGTCGCCGTACTCGCGCTTGACCTCGATGCCCGCCGACGTTTCAATATTTTCGCGGCTTTCTTTGCTACGATTTGTCATACGTGTCAATCGCCAATCAGGTTGATATAAGTGTGCGTTTGTCCCCGAGCCATAACGAAGAACTCAAGGATACACTGGAGACGTTCTTGCTCTATTGCATCATCACAGTATTGGATCAGCGACTCAATTTCTTCGATGAGAACGGGAATTTGATACTGATTGAAAGTGCTGTTTCCGTACGGGTCAACAAAGCGAAGACAGCAAGTAGCGTCGAGATACGACTCATATTCAGATTGAGTGAACCAGTGAGGCGATAACGTACACGGGCAACATTGCAGCGTTTCGCCGCGTTCGTTTTCCCAACGGACAGTGATCGCTTGAGCCATGCCGCACCCCAAACAACATGTCAAAGATTGCGCTTGAAGTAGTCCGCCATCAACTGATAGGTGCGAATCTTGTGTGCGATGTCTGCCGAGCCGTGTCCTTGGTCGGTGAACTCGACGTACTCGAAGTCCGTGCCTTCGGTGCGGCCAAGTTCGAGCAACTTGTCGCGGAATAATTGTGACTGCTCGACGGGACAGCGCGGGTCGTTGCTGCCGTGAATCATGAGCAGCTTCGCGCGCAGGCGGTCCGCAAAATTGATCGCGCTGCGCTCGCGCCACAGGTCGGCATCCTTGTCAGGATCGCCCATCTGTTGGCGCAAATAGTATTTGAACTGATCGTTGTTCTTCTCGTATAGCCTGTGCAGATCGGTGATGCCAACCGAAGCGACAGCGGCTTTCCACAACTCGGGTTTCTTCGTCACAGCCATGAACGTCATGTAGCCGCCGTAACTGACGCCGAACACGCCGATGCGATTTGGGTCAACGTACGATAATCGCTTGACGTATTCAGCCGCGCACGCGACATCCTCCAAATCTGCACCGCCCCAATCCTTCAGCCCGATGTCGCGGAACTTTGTGCCGTAGCCCGTGCTGCCGCGAACGTTCGGCTGAATGACGACGTAGCCTTGATCCACGAGACATTGCGCGAATGGATCAAAGCCACGAAACCATTGTCCTGTCGGACCACCGTGCACGTGCACAATCGCCGGCAACTTCGCGCCGTTAATGCTGCGCGGCTTATAGAGGATCGCAGGTATCTTCATGCCGTCGAACGAGTCGTACCAGATGTGCTTGCCCTCGACGAACACGCTCGGATCAATTGAGCCATATTCCGGCGCGATGAGCATCTGGTAATCGTCGCGCGCGAGATCATAGAGGACGAGCGATGTGCACGTCGTATCGCTCATGAACATCGTGATTAACGTCGTATCATTCAGCGCGAAGTACGAACCGACGGCGATGCCCGGTGGCAAGCGTAGTTCGCGCGGTTTGCCCGTACTCACCTCGTACAGCACAGGACGAATTTGGGACTCGTGATTGCGCATGCACGCGAGCCACTCGCCATTTTGCGAGAAGCGAATCGCCGTGTCGTCAATGCCGTCTCGCCCGAGCCAGCGCACTTGCCCTGACTGCCAATCGAGAATGCCGGGGCGGTGCAACCCGCTCGCATCCGATGTGATCGCCATCATCTTGCCATCGGGCGACCAGTCGGCGAACCAATCCTGCGCGCCTTCGCCGGCACTGAAGACGCGCCGTGCCTCGCTTCCGTCAGCGCGCATCACATACACATCGGTGTTCTTCAGGTTGCTTGTCTCGTTTGTGCCGTAGGCGATCCATTCGCTATCGCGACTCCACGCGCCCGCGCCGACGGGATTCTTGTAATCGCTGAGTTGAGTGTATTCAGACCCGTCGGGTCGCATCTTCCACAAGTTGAGTTGCCCACGTTTGTTCGTGAGCACGCATAACCATTGATTGTCCGGGCTGAACTCCACCGGATACTCTTGGCACGAAGGATTGTTCGTGAGTTGGGTGGTCTCGCTCGTGTTCACGTTGATCGCATACAGATCGTGCTGCTCGTTGCCGTCGCGATCATTGGCGAAAACGATTTGCTCGCCGCTACGATCCCAGACGAAGCCCGCGCGCACCGAGCGCGGCACTTCGCCGTGACTGACCTGCTGAACCTCGCGCGTGCTTAGGTCGAGCACGTACAATTCCAAACGACTTGTCTTGTCCCAATAGAACGCCAATTTGTCGCCTGACCACGCTGCGGTCGGCGTATAAAAATTGGGCAAGCGCGCGAGTTCTTCGAGGGGAATGCGTGCGGACATGAGACTCCAAAGTTGGCAGGTTTGTAAGTGGGTGTGTTTGTTGGGTGCTGAACCAACCAGCCAACCAACAAACTAACCAACGATTTCATTCCGCCGTAATCACCATCAACAACTGTCCCTGCTCGACCTTCTGGCCGGCGGCGACTTTGATTTGCTTGATGGTGCCGTTCCACGGCGCCCGCAACTCGTTCTCCATCTTCATCGCTTCGAGAATGAGCAACCCTTGACCGCTTTTGACCACGTCGCCTTCCTTCGCGCGCACGGCGACGACCATGCCGGGCATCGGCGCTTTAACTTGCGCCTCGCCTTTGGGTCCGCGCGTCTTGCCCGTAAGTTTGTGCAAGCGCTGCGTGTATTCATCCTCGACGGTCACCTCGTGCCGCTCGCCGCCCAGCAGCACATCGTAACCCGTCTCAGAGCGATTGACGAAGACTTCGTATGAATGATCGCCGAGCAGCAACGAAAAGATTTGCTCACCGTCCACCGTCTGCATGTTGACGTTGTAGGTGCGGCCGTTGATGTCGAGCGTGTTCTCGTTGATCACGTCAACGATGTATTCGTGTTCGCCCACGCGCGCGATGTACTTCATCCTCAGGCTCCTAAAGCTATCGGGTCTTGCGTCAGCGCAACTGCGCGCGGCGCGCTGCCTGCTTCCAGCCGTTCGCGCCGTTCTGGCCCGTGCTGGCGGGAATGACCATTGCCTTTTGTCGCCGCTGATGTGCGAGCATGACGGCGGCGGCGACGGCCGGCTCCAAATTTTTCTCGCGCGGCTCCGTGATGATCTCCATGTTCTCGTCAATGAACGACGTGTCGAAATGGCCGCCGATGAAGTTCGTGTTTTCGAGCACGCGCATGTGGAATGGAATGTTTGTCTTGATGCCGATCAGCCGGTACTCCCGCAGCGCGCGCTTCATGCGCATGATCGCGTCGGCGCGCGACTCGCCCCACACGATGAGTTTGGCGAGCATCGGGTCGTAATATAGGGACATCTCGAAGCCTTCGTAGATGCCGCTCTCGACGCGCACGCCAGGCCCCGAAGGTTCGGACAGGGTGCGAATTTTTCCGATGGACGGCAGAAAATTGTTGTGCGGGTCTTCGGCGGCAATGCGGCACTCGATGGCCCAGCCGTTGGGCTTGATTTCATTTTGTTTGTAGCGCAGCTTGCGACCGCTCGCAATGCGCAACTGCTCCTTCACAATGTCAACGCCATAGACGAGTTCCGTCACGGGATGCTCGACTTGGAGGCGCGTGTTCATTTCGAGGAAATAGAAGTTCTTGTCCTTGTCCACGATGAACTCGACGGTGCCTGCATTGCTATAGCCGACCGACTTGGCCGCGCGCACTGCCATCTCGCCCATGAGCGAGCGCATCTTGGGGTCCACGAACGGCGACGGCGCTTCCTCAATCAACTTCTGATGGCGGCGCTGGATCGAGCACTCACGCTCGCCGAGATGGATCAGGTTGCCGAAGTTGTCACCGAGCACTTGGATTTCGATGTGGCGCGCGGGGCGCACGATGCGTTCGAGATAAACCGTGTCGTCGCCGAACGCCGTCATCGCTTCGCGCCGCGCGGATGGGAGCAATTGGTGCAAGTCGTCGAGGCTATTCACTTCGCGCATACCCTTGCCGCCACCGCCTGCCGCGGCTTTGATGAACAGCGGATAGCCGATGCGCTCTGCCTCGCTCTCGATATCGTCGTCACGCAAACCGAGCGCGGAGCCGGGAACTGTTGGCACGTCGGCCTGCTGCGCGGTGCGCCGCGCGGTGATCTTGTCGCCCATCAATTCAATCGCTTCAGGGCTGGGTCCGATGAAGGTGAGGCCCACTTCGGCGCAGGCGCGCGCGAACTGCGCTTTCTCGGCGAGGAAGCCGTAGCCCGGATGGATCGCATCCGCGCCTGACTTGATTGCGACGTTAATGAGCTTGTCAATGCGCAAATACGAATCGCGCGACGGCGCGGGCCCGATGTTGAACGCATGGTGCGCGCGCCGCACGTGCAGTGCGTTGCGATCAGCATCCGAATACACCGCGACCGTCTCCACGCCTAATTCGTAGCACGCGCGAATGATGCGCACTGCAATCTCGCCGCGATTGGCGATCAGCACTCGTTTAAACATAGCCTATGCTCACAAGAAGAATTGAGAGACGTTGCACGCGAAATTCGCCAGCAGCGGCGTCGTGAGTTCGTCATCGCTCGTGAGTGTTTCGACCTGCCTCAACTGCGCGCGCTCACGACGATAAATTTCAACCTGTTTAATCCGCCAATCAACGATCCAGTATTCTCGCACACCCTTGACTTGGTACAATTTCAATTTTGCCTCTCGGTCACGCCGTTCATTTTGAACACCCGAGGACAACACTTCCACCACCAGCTCAGGCGCGCCGGTGAGGTGACCCGCCTGATCAATCAATGCCGATAGGCGTTCCTTGCTAATCCAGACCACGTCAGGGATCACATCATCGCTCTCTGAAAACAGCAAGCCGGGGCTAAGACTCGGTTCTCCTTGCCGACTGCTCAATGACCATTGATGAAGCGCGACATAAATGTTGCCGCAGACGCGTTGGTGGTTCCAATGTGGCGCGTGAGTCATAAACAACTCTCCATCAATGATCTCGTAGCGCACGCCTTCGTGTTCTGGGAGGAGTTCTACGTCGGCGCGAGTCCAACGGGTTGTGTCGGTCAGGGCTTCACTCATAGGTGGCTCCCTTAAAGCATCTTTAAAGCATCTTTTCGCTAAAGCGGAATATTGCCATGCTTCTTTGGCGGGTTCGTGTCGCGTTTGTTTTGTAACATCTCCAGCGCGGAGATCAATTTGGGGCGCGTCTCGTGCGGCTCGATGACGTCGTCAATGTAGCCGTATGATGCTGCGACGTATGGATTGGCAAACGCACGGCGATAATCTTCGACCAACTCTTTCTTTTTCTCGACGGGATCGCTCGCCTGTTCCAACTCGCGGCGGAACACGATGTTCACCGCGCCTTCGGGACCCATCACGGCAATCTCGGCAGTGGGCCATGCATACACGATGTCGCCGCGCACGTGCTTGGAATTCATCACGTCATACGCGCCGCCGTACGCCTTGCGCGTGATGACCGTGATCTTCGGCACGGTCGCTTCGCAGTACGCATACAGCAACTTCGCGCCGTGCCGAATGATGCCGCCGTGCTCCTGCCCAGTGCCGGGCAGGAAGCCGGGCACATCTTCAAAGGTGACGATCGGAATATTGAACGCGTCGCAGAAGCGCACGAAGCGCGCCGCTTTGTCCGACGAGTTGATGTCGAGCACACCCGCGAGCACCGCAGGCTGCTGCGCGACGATGCCAACCGAACGACCATTGAGTCGCGCGAAGCCAATCAGAATATTTTGCGCGAAGTGTTCCTGCACTTCAAAAAATTCGCCGTCGTCCATCACGCGCCGAATCACATCCTTCATATCATAAGGACGATTCGCATTGTCGGGCACGAGCGTGTCGAGTTCTGCGTCCATGCGCAGCGGGTCGTCCTGCGGCGCGCGATAGGGCGGGTCCGACAAATTGTTCTGTGGCAGGTAACTGAGCAGTTGACGAATGAGTTGAACGCAGTGTTCTTCGTTATCGGCGGCGAAGTGCGAGACGCCACTGATCGTGTTGTGCGTCATCGCGCCGCCGAGTTCCTCGAACGTCACGTCCTCGTGTGTCACCGTCTTCACCACGTCGGGTCCCGTCACGAACATATACGAGGTGTCCTTCACCATAAACACAAAATCGGTGAGGGCGGGCGAATAGACCGCGCCGCCCGCGCACGGACCCATAATGGCGCTGATCTGCGGGATGACGCCGCTCGCGAGTGTGTTCTTCAAAAAAATATCGGCGTAGCCGCCGAGCGAAACCACGCCTTCCTGAATGCGCGCGCCTCCGGAATCGTTCAGTCCGATCAGTGGTGCGCCGTTCTTCAGCGCGAAATCCATCAGCTTGCAAATCTTGTCCGCGTGCGCACGTCCGAGCGAGCCGCCGAACACGGTGAAGTCCTGTGAGAACACGTACACGAGTCTTCCATTGATCGTACCGTAGCCCGTCACAACACCGTCGCCGAGGAACTTGTGTTGGTCCATGCCGAAGTTCGTCTCGCGGTGCGTCACGAACGCATCGAGCTCATTGAACGAGTTGTCGTCGAGCAGCAACGCGATACGCTCACGCGCGCTGAGTTTACCTTGCTTGTGCTGCCGTTCGATGCGCTCGGGCCCGCCGCCGCGTCGCGCCTCTTCGCGCAGTTTGCGCAGTTCAAGAATTTTCGGATCAATGGCCATGACTGCTCCAGCAGTGACGAAGGACGATGGACGACACGAGCGCAGCGGTAAGCCGCCCCGCGTCCGTCGTCCGCCGTCATCTCATCTCAAGAATCTTTCGAGCAATGACCAATCGCTGAATCTCTGACGTGCCTTCGTAAATCTCCGTGATCTTCGCGTCGCGGAAGTAGCGCTCGATGGGTAACTCTTTGCTGTAGCCGATGCCGCCATGTACCTGAAGCGCTTTAGTCGTAACCCACATCGCCGTCTCCGACGCAAACACTTTCGCCATGCTCGCTTCCTTGCTGTAACGTTCGCCGCGCATTTTCTTGAGCGCGGCGTGGTAGATGAGCAGTCGTGCCGCCTCGATGCGCGTCGCCATGTCGGCGATCATCCATTGGATCGCCTGAAAGTCGGCGATGCGCGAGCCGAACGCCTTGCGCTCTTTTGCATAAGCAACCGACGCTTCGTAGGCGGCTTGCGCAATGCCCAGCGCCTGCGCCGCGATGCCGATGCGGCCCGAATCGAGAATGCTTAATGCAATTTTGAAGCCTTCGCCTTCGGCGCCGAGCAGCGTATCGGCGGGCGCGCAATAATTCTCGTACGTCATCTCACACGTCGCGGAAGCGCGGATGCCCAACTTCGGCTCAATCTTGCCTTTGATGAGTCCGGGCTTCGTCGTGTCAATGATGAAGCACGATGTTCCTTTCGAGCCTTTCGACTTGTCGGTCGTGCAGAACAGCAAGATGTAATCCGCATACGGTCCGCCGCTGATCCACGACTTGCGCCCGTTGATCCGATACGCGCGCTGCGCGCCGTTCGCGCGCAGCGCCGTCGTCAGCATGTTGCCCGCATCGCTGCCCGACTGCGGCTCGGTCAACGAGTACGCGCCGAGTTTCTGACCGCTCGCGAGCGGTATGAGATACTTTTGCTTCTGCTCTTCCGTGCCGAACCATTTCAGTCCCAAGCAAACCAAAGAATTCTGCACAGACATAATCGTGCCGTGGGCTGCGTCCGCTTTGGAGATTTCTTCCATCGCCAGCACGTAGCAGAGCGTATCGAGTCCCCCGCCGCCGTACTCTTCGGGAATCTCGATGCCCATCAAGCCCAGCTCGCCTATCTTTTTCACGGTCTCGACGGGGAACTCGCCCGTCTCGTCGTGCTTCGCCGCGATGGGCGCGATCTCGTTCTGCGCGAACTCGCGCGCGAGGTCACGGATTTGTTTTTGTTCGTCGGTCAGCTGGAAGTCCATAATTTTTTTTCACACCATCTCAAAACTCATCGCGACCGCTTCGCCGCCGCCGAGACAGAGGCAGGCGAGGCCGCGCTTGCCGCCGCGATCTTTGAGCGCGTGCAGCAGCGTCGTCACAATGCGCGCGCCCGTCGCACCAAGTGGATGCCCCAGCGCAATCGCGCCGCCGTTGACGTTCACGCGCTCCCAGTCCCAGTTGAGCACATGACCGTTGGCGAGAATCTGCGCGGCGAATGCTTCGTTCACTTCGATCAAATCGTAATCGTCAATCGTCGTGTTGGTGCGCTGCAACAGTTTGCGGACGGCGTGACTCGGCGCGTCGAATATCCATTTCGGTTCGACGGCGGCTTGCGTGTAGCCGGTCACGCGCGCGAGCGGATCGAGGCTGGTGTGATCGAGTGCGTCGTCGCTGGCCAGCACGAGCGCCGCCGCACCGTCGGTGATGCCGGGCGCGTTGCCTGCGGTGACGGTGCCATCTTTCTGGAATGCAGGCGACAATTTCGCTAACGCTTCTAGCGAGGTGTCGGCGCGCGGCGACTCGTCCTTGCTCACGGCGACGGGCGCACCTTTCTTGCCCGGCAGCGCGACAGGCACGACCTCGGCGGCGAACTTGCCGCTGTTCCATGCGGCGACCGCTTTGCGATGCGAACGCAGCGCGTATTCGTCTTGCTCCTCGCGCGTCACCTCAAATTGCTGCGCAATGAACTCGGCGGCGTTGCCCATGTGCACGTTCTCGAACGAGTCCCACAAGCCATCGTGTATCGCCGTGTCAATCAACGAGGCGTTACCCAGCCGCAAGCCTTGCCGCGCGCCGGGGATGATGTACGGCGCCATGCTCATGTTCTCCATGCCGCCGACCACCACCAGGTTCGCGTCACCGAGCGCGATGGCTTGCGTCGCCTGCATCATCGCCTTCAGCGCCGAGCCGCACACTTTGTTGACGGTGGTCGCGCCGACATTGGCGGGCACGCCGCCGCGAATCGCCGCCTGCCGCGCGGGCGCCTGCCCCTCACCGGCCTGCAAGACGTTGCCCATCAACACTTCGTCAATCTGCTGCGCGTCAATGCCCGCGCGCTGAATCGCTTCGCGGATCACGACCGCGCCCAAGTCCACCGCGGGTGTGTTCGCAAATGCGCCATTCATTTTTCCGATGGGCGTACGCACGGCGGAGAGGATGAAGGTGGATTTCATGGTGTGCCTTCGGGCGATTGCAGATTCGAGACCGGAGGCTAGAGACTGATGCCAGTCTCCCGTCTCTTGCCTCTTCCTGATTATACTCTCGCCATTTCGCGTGCGCTACTCACGCCGACCATGCACACGAACGCGACAAGCCCGAGCAGACGAAACATCGCGCCGAGTAGCAAATCTTGATTGATGTCTATCACACTGAGCAGCGCCGTGCCGACGAACGGCGCGAGGAAGCCCGCGCTGTTGGCAACGGCGTTGTACGTTGCAATGAAACTTGATCGTCGTTGTTGTGGCGTGACTTCGAGCAATAAATTGAACGAGCCAAGCCCGAACATCGCGCCGCCCGCGCCGCCGATCAGTGATGTGATGAGCAGCGGCTCCAGCGTGAACGTGAACGCGGTGACCAGCGGATAGAAGGCGAGTAGGAATGCGGCGAGCGCCAGCAGTCCGCGATTGCCGACGCGCTTCACGAGGCGCGGCAGCATCGGATAGACCAGCATCGAAGTGATGCTCTGCACGGTGAGCAGCACGCCGATGAATGCATCGCTCGCGTGCAGACTGCGCACCCAATACAGCGAGTAAAGCGGCGCGGGCAGAAACAATCCCCAATGAAAGATGAACATTGCGAGCGTGAAGCGGCTGAAGGCGCGCTGATTCAGAATGAGCGAGACGAATTGCGCTGCGCGCTGCGCGACGAGGCTCGCGTCGAGAATGGCGGCGGACTGTGGCGCGCGTGCCGGTGCATTTGTGCGGATGCGTGCGATGAAGACGATGCCGATCATGCTCGCCACGAAGCCGAGCAGAAACAAAATTTGATAGTTTAGTGGAAACACGAATAGCCCATCGAGTGGCGTGCCCGACGGCAGCAGTCCGAGATATTGACCGCCGACCAACGAGGTGATGGTGCTGGTCAAGCCGAGCAGCGTGTTCCGAACTGAGACGACGTGTGCGCGCCGTTGTGGCGGCACCACGTCGGCGAACATCACCGAGAACGCAATGTTCGCCATCACCTGTGGGATCGTCAGCAGCATGACGATGAGCACGACGGCTTCGGCGCGAAAGTTCGTGAGCACGAACGGCATCAGTCCCAACGCGGCGATGCCGAGCCGTTGCAGGCTGCCCGTCACGACGATAAACTTGATGCGCTCAGACGCGCGCTCGACATAGCGCGCGGCGGGAATGGACCATAGCGCGACGACCAACGCGGGCAGCGAGGTCAGCAATCCAAGGGTGGTGTTGCTCGCGCCAAGTCGGATCGCATAGACGTTCAGAAACGAATTGAAGATGCCGAATAGAAATCCGAAGTACGCAATTTCGAGATATAAGTTCCAAATGTTGCGCGCCATTTCAGATTTACCCGGGCGCAGGCGCAGGCGCAAACGCGCGAACGGTGAATGAGACATGAATGTGAAAATAAAAATCAGGGGATATGTCGTCCCCTGATGCCATTCGCGGATGGGAATGGGAAAAAGTAGATTAGCAGACGCGACAGGTCTCCGAAACCTGTCACGTCTTGATTATGACATTGTCGGGGCCGGCGCGGTCACCATAGGTGCAACGGGTTGCGCGAGCCACGCGCGATACGCGAGCGTCCACGCCGACGACGTAAACGTGTTTACGATACCATGCAGGAAATTGACAATGATGCCGACGATGAACAACAGACAGCCCGCGATGGCGAGTGCGCCGACGTTAACATTGCCACGCAGCAACTCAGGTCCCTGTGTCAGAGCGATTGGCGCTGCGATGATGAGGATGGGAATGGCTAGCACGAGACTGCTGACGAGATCAATCACGAACAGTAGCACGGCGAGGATGATCGCTTGCGCGACGTGCGCGCGTAGCACCGTCCAGCCGCGTCGAATCGAATCCATGACGCCAAGTCCTTCGAGCATCGCGCCGCGATGCGCCAGCACGGCGACATAGTGCAGTACGATGCCGACGACGACGAGCACGCACACGAGCGGACACAGACACACGAACAGCAAGCCAATCAGTGCGCCTGGCCCATTGCGGTCGCCGCTATTGAGTGCGCCGAATAGTGGCACAACAGCGATAGCCGCGCCAATCAATGCGGGCAGCGCGATGGTGAGATCGAGCAGGAACGAAATTAGGAACAAGCGCAGGGCGTATTGCCAGCCGACGTTCCACGCGCTGCGCCCTGTCGTCTCGCCGCTCGTCTCCACCTGCAGCGCCGCGCAGATGAGCGCGCCTTCGCTGATGAAGCGCAGCGCCGTGAAGATGATGGCGATGATGAGTCCGACGCACACCAGCACGAGCAAGATTGGCAAGAGCGGCGCGAAGTCGAAGTTGCGCGGCACGGGCAGCGAGGGAGGCGTTGTCGCATTGAAGTTGGTGCGGAAGTTGAAATTATTCCCTTTAGCTAAAGTTGCTTTACAATAGTGGCATGACATGGAAACCAACGAAACTCACACGCGCACAAATGGAAGAACGACGCTTGGCAGGCGGTCGCCTCCTGAAACGGCGTAAACTTTCCAAAGCCCGCAT
>JBBPZQ010000056.1:0-17617 GCA_038198935.1 Anaerolineae bacterium | reverse complement strand
GTCCTTCGCGCCGACACCTGCGTCGAGCGACGCTGGCGCGTAGACGAGCAATCTCTACGCTGCGCTATAGAGATTGCCACGCCCGCGAAAAGCGCGCGGGCTCGCAATGACAAGTTGGGAAGTTATTATTTTTCAAACCCTAATGTATCTGCAAGTGCCGCATCATGAGCATGCGGTTTACCGCTGGTCCCCATTCTTCAATGTTCGGCTACAAGCGTCGTAGTTGCGCTTGCAAGGCGGGCCGCCGCTTGTACTGCTCCTTGAATTGTTGCAGTAACGCTTGCCATTCACGCGCTTGACCCATCTGCGCGTATCCTTGCTTGGCGCGCTTCAACCACTGGGCCGCGATCGGTTAATTCTTGCTCTTCGCTTCGCGCATCAGCCGCTCGGCGTACCTGAGGCTGATGCGCGCGACCCAATCGGGCCGATGTGGCGTCAGCGCATCGGCGACCAATTCGACCACCGTGTACCAAACATCACGCCGCTCCGCGATCTTGATCGCTTCATCCCATTCTTCTTCAGCCAGCAACACCTGTGCTAGCGTCATCGCGTCGTGCGAGCGGCGCAACGTCTGCATGACCTGCGGCTGCAACTGGTGCCATTTCGTTCCGGCCAGACGCTTCACTGTCTCGTACGTCGTCAGCGTCGGGTGTTCGGCGAACGCCGCCAGCCACGCCTCCAGCGCTTGCGCTATGCGCTGCTGCGCCTCTTCAATCGGACCTAGCCACTCGCCCAGCGCCGCCTTCGGGCCCGCCAAGACCAAGCCCCGCTCGCCCAGCGCGATCGCTTCGGCTATGTGTCCCAACTCGCGCAATCGTTCTGCCATCTGGTGCGCATCGGCCGCCGAGGACAGAGGCTTCTGCGCGTAGGTGATCGCCTGCGGCACGCGCTGCAGCTCGCACAGCATGAGCGCGTAGCGTAGATGCCGGCCAGTTTGTTGGCACAATACCAGATACTCGTCGGCGCTCCCTTGTCGTTTGAGGACGTTGAGTTTGGCATCCGTCAAATCGCCGAGCATGTTCGCACGCCAAACGTCGGCTTGAACTCCGTCGTCCCAGTCGGCCTCATGTTCCTCGTCGTCATCGTCAAGTGATGTTGCGGCCGGGACTTGGCTGTCGCCCCAACCGACGCTGGCGGCTTGTGTCGCCAAGTCGAGGCCGTCGTCCATACCGTAGTCGGCCAAATAGCGGGACTGCTTCTGCAACTGCCGCAGCAGTTTTTCGCGCTCGACTGCACTCAGATTCAGGCTGAGAATCACTTCGGCTAGCGGCTGGCCCAAGCCGTTGATGAAATCACCTAGAAAGCCGTTCGAATCGTCAACGAATTCGATGGCGTGTCCGCCCTCCTCGACGAGCGCCATCAGAATCGCGAGCGCGGTCTCCGCATCGCCGGCATCAAGGAATTTGAGAGCGCTGTCGCGCACCTCGCCCAATTGGTGAGTGAGTGCTTCAACGTGCCAGTACGCCTCAGACGCACGCATGCCATCCAGACTGTGCACGATGGCGATGACTCGGCGGCGATACACGTCAGTGTCCACACGCTTGCGCGTTCGCTTCCGCTTGCCTGAAGTGGCCGGCCAGGCCACTTGCGCCTCAACCCACTCGTACAACTCGGGTCGTGCGCGTAGCAGACGCGTGAGCAGTGCCCTCAGATCGTCACGATCCAGCGCCGACAGCAAATCTGTTGCGGACTTGCGCACCGCGAATCGTTTGCGCTGATGCACATACGTCAACAGCAGCGCGACCGCGTGCTTGTACAACCCGCCAGACTTGTATGGACATGTGCAGTGCGCGGCACGAATGCCGGCTTCGTCAAGTTCCACCTGCACGCGGTAGTACGGCTGCTGCGTGCCTGCTCGCTCGCACGATTGCATCGTCGTGTGTCCGTACTCAGCCAGTACTGCCCCATTCCTCGCCTTTCGTGAACTCCAAGCATGGAGGTGCCGGCTGATGGGTTCGCGCATTTCCCTTTGGTACGAGCGGGTTCGAAAAAGGATTGACAATCGCGCAACCCTCGGATAATATGGCGGTACAGTGGTATGACCATCATACCACATCTTGGCGGAGAGCCATGTACCAAACCGTTCGCGCCGAACGTCTGTATCAACAAATCGTAGGGCAGATCGAGCGCAGAATCCTCGACGGCGAGCTGGCCGTCGGCGACCGCTTGCCGCCCGAGCGCCAGCTGGGGCAACAGTTCGGCGTTAGCCGCACCGCCATCCGCGAAGCCGTGAAAGCACTGCATCAAAAAGGGCTGGTGCAGGTTTTCCCTGGACGCGGCACCTTCATCACCGACGGCACATCCAACGCCGTTCGCCACTCGTTTGATTTCCTCACCAAAAGTGAACGCGTGCGCGGCTCCGGCAACCTCGTCGAGGTGCGCGAAATGCTCGAACCCGAAATTGCCGCGCTCGCCGCGACGCGTGCGCAGCCCGCGCACATCGCCGCGCTCGGTCGCGTCGTCGCGACGATGGACGCGGCGCTGCACGACGCGGACACCTTCATTCAAGCAGACCTCGATTTTCACCGCGCGCTCGCCGAAGCGACAGGCAATCCCTTGGTACTCGCCTTGATTGATTCCATCGTTGACTTACTGCGCGAGCAGCGCACGCGCATTTTCTTTGTGGCGGGCGGTGCAACGCGCGGACAGATTCATCACAAAGCGATTCTGAAAGCGGTGACGCGCGGCAATGCGGCAGCCGCGCGGCGTGCGATGCGCGCGCACATGGCGCAGGTGCGCGCCGACAGTGCTGCAAGCCGCAAGGCAGCACGCCATCATTCGACACGCAGACGTTAATGGCGCAACTCGGATTCGTCGGACTCGGCGTGATGGGCAGCCGCATGGTCAAGCGCCTGCTCGACGCGGGCAACATCGTCAGCGGTTACAATCGCACCCAGTCCAAAGCGCAATGGTTGATGGACGCGGGCATGCACTGGGGCGAGACGCCGCGCGCCGTGACCGAAGCCGCAAACATCATCTTCAGCATAGTCACGGATACGAAGCCTTGCGCGCGATCACACAAGGCGACGACGGCATCGTCGCCGCGCTGACGCCCAACAAAATCTACGTGGACATGAGCACGGTCAGCCTTGCGGCGAGCCGCGCGATCGCGGCGCAGGTTGCGGCGCGCGGGGCGCAGATGCTGGACGCGCCCGTATCGGGCAGCGTGATCACGCTGGAGCAGGGCAACCTCTCGCTCATGGTCGGCGGCGATCACGCGACGTTTGAAACGGTGAAGCCCATCCTGCAAGCCATCGGGCCCAAGGTGACGCACGTGGGCGGCAACGGGCTGGCGGTCTCGATGAAGATCGCGACCAACCTGAGTCTGGCGGTGCAGATGCTCGCGTTCAGCGAGGGCGTGCTGCTCGCGGAGAAGAGCGGCATCGCGCGCGCAACCGCCGTCGAAGTGCTGCTCAATAGCGTGATCGCGTCGCCAATGATGAAGTGCCGCAGACCGTTCGTGCTCGGTATGCCCGACGAAGCGTGGTTCTACGTGAAATGATGCAGAAGGACATGACGCTCGCGGGCGTGTGCGAAGCGTTGAAGCGAGACGATTACATCACCAGCACACATCGCGGCCACGGTCACTGTCTCGCCAAGGGCGCGGCGGTGGACCGCATGTTCGCGGAACTGCTGGGCAAGGAAGCAGGCTACTGGCGGGGCAAAGGTGGCTCGATGCACATGGCCGATCAAGAGACGGGCAACCTCGGCGCGAACGCGATTGCCGGCGGCAGCGAAGGCATCGCGACCGGCGCGGCGCTTTCGATCAAGCAGCGCGGCACGCAGCAGGTCGCGGTCTGTTTCTTCGGCGACGGCGCGTGGGACAGGGCTTGTTATACGAGACAATGAACATGGCGCAACTGTGGAAGCTGCCCGTCATCTACGTGTGCGAAAATAATCTCTACAACGAGTACACGCACTCCCGCGAGGCGACGGCAGGCGAGTTCACGGCGCGCGCGGCGGCGTTCGCCATCGAGAACGCAGAAGTGGACGGGCAGGATGTGCGCGCTGTGTATGCTGCGGCAGCGCGGCTGGTCGCGCGTGCGCGGGGCCCGCGTTCCTGTTGTGCCAGACGTATCGTTATCGCGGGCATCACGTCGGCGACATCAACCGCGCATACTATCGCTCGAAGGCGGAAGAACAGGAATGGATGACGCAGCGCGATCCGATCGCGCGCCTGAGCGAATGGTTACTCGGCGCAAGACTGACCGATCAATCGGTGCTGGATCGCATTCACGCCGACGTGAAAGACGAGATCGTGCGCGGCGTGCAGTTCGCGCTCGACGCAAAGTTTCCTGACGTGAGCGAGGTCACGCAGCATGTGTACGCATGATTTGAACCGCCAAGGCGCGAAGCACGCGAAAAAATCAAAGAGACTTCGCGGTCTTCGCGTCTTCGTGGTTTGCTTTTGTCTGGAGTAATGGAATGACCGAACGTGAGATCACATTTGCCGAAGCGATCCGCGAGGCGCTGGCAGAAGCGATGCGCCGCGACCCGGCCGTGTTCATCATGGGCGAGGACGTGGCGGAGGCGGGCACGCCGTTCAAGGTGCTGTCGGGGTTGGTCGAGGAGTTCGGCACCGAGCGCGTGATGGACACGCCGATCAGCGAGGCGGGCTTCACGGGGCTGGGCGTGTGCGCGGCGATGACGGGCATGAGGCCCGTGGTGGACATCATGTTCGGCGACTTCATCACGCTGACGATGGATCAGATGGTCAATCAAGCGGCGAAGGTGCATTACATGAGCGGCGGCAAACTGAAAGTGCCGATGGTGATGCGCACGACGCTCGGCGCGTCGCGCCGCTCCGCCGCGCAGCACTCGCAGTCGCTGCACGCGTGGTTCAGCCACGTGCCCGGCTTGAAGGTCGTCATTCCTTCGACGCCGTATGACGCGAAGGGTTTGCTCAAGTCGGCGATTCGCGACGACAATCCTGTGGTGTTCTTTGAAGGCAAGCTGATGTATCGCCTCAAGGGGCATGTGCCCGCAGGCGACTACACGATTCCGCTTGGCGTGGCGGACATCAAGCGCGCGGGCAGCGACATCACCATCGTCGCGACGAGCAGCATGGTGCAGGTCGCGCTCGGCGCGGCAAAGATGCTCGATGCGGTTGGCATCAGCGCGGAGGTGATTGACCCGCGCACGACCTTCCCGCTCGACAAGCAGACACTGATCGAGTCGGCGAAGAAAACGTCGCGAGCCATCGTGGTGGACGAAGGCTACGAGCGCCATGGCGTGACCGCCGAGATCGCGTCGGTGATCGCGGACGGCGCGTTCTACTATCTCGATGCGCCAGTCAAACGCATCGGCGCAATGGATATGCCCGTGCCGTTCTCGCCGCCGCTCGAAGACGCGACCGTGCCAACGGAGCAGGGCGTGTGCGAGATGGCGAAGACGTTGTGTGGGAGAGCGTGACAACGGCGACAACGGATACACCAACGAATCAACGGATGAGTGACGCGAGCATCAGTTTATCCGTTGTCACATCCGTTGTCGCCGTGACCGCGTTCGAGATGGCGAAGCGGTTGTGCGGGAGAGTGTGAGAACGGCGACAACGGATACTCCAACGAATCAACGGATAGGCGACGTGATGTCCGTTCGTCCGTTGCTCGTCCGTTGTCGCCATGACGCGACCGTGCCGACCGAGCAGAGCGTGTTCGAGATGGCGAAGAGATTGTGCGGAAGTATATGATTCTGCTGCCCTGATCCATCTAAACCATTAAACAGCTCTCAACAAGGTTCTGGCTTTGGTTAGTTCTAATGAGCATTGTGAATGGTTTAATTGGCTCACTTGTAAGTCCAATTCTAGGTCTGCACCTTGTAACAAATCTGGTCGGATGGAACGCGCGTGAAGAACAAGTGTGGGCTGCAATACTTTTCTGTGTCTTGTCGATAGGATTCGCATTAGGCGTTGTCGAGTGGCTTCTATTAAAACGACTGGTCGGTCCTGATAAAGTTATTCAAGTCGGCATGGTCATCGTACATCCAATAGCGGCGACCATATCACTCCTCGGCTTTGTAGTCTTTGCATCTGGTTTCTATGGTTTGCTTCTGCCTGTGTGCGGTACAGGCGTCTCGATTTGGCTGGTTGGTTTATTTCTTCCGCTTACTGTTATATTTGGTTGGAGAATACGCGCGAGCCAACTAGACCATTCATAGAGGAGAAGTTATGGCAATCAAAACCTACGGCACGATGGCGGTTGACTGGGAGCAGCGTCATCAGCGGATTGGGATAGCGGATAAGCGGATGATAGACTCTTTGCCCGAGGCGTATTCCATCCGCTAATCCGTTATCAGCGTCCGCTGAAAGGAACTCCGATGCCGCTTGATTCCAACATTCCCACACCGACGTTACTCGCCGCAGCTTGGGCGCTGCACTTCGTGTGCATAATCGGCTGGGGCCTGGACTCGGCACTGGTTCAGTTCAGTGTGTTGTAGATAATGGAACCGAAATAGGCCGGCCACGGACAAGCCTACGCTCAAGATACCCAAAGCGACGGCTGGCACCGCTTTGGTGGTGAAATGTGGACGCACAAAGTTATGCAACAGCCAGTAGACATCAAGCCGCGTTTGCAGATACGTGTTTTTTTGCATGGGTGTTGCTCTTGCGCCGATACGTCGCCATGCGCCGACGCAGGGTCGCATTGAAGCCTTCCAGATGGTTGGCATGGATCTCGTGTGGTGCAATCGCTGAAGCGGTCTGAGGGTGCTCGGCCTGTAGCGCTTCATACCTCGCCCGCTTGCGTCCACGCTGGTGAGTCTGGGCGCCTTTGTTTTTCAGGCGCACGCGAACGCCTTTGGGCAAGGTGTAGCGCGGACGACCACGCCGACCCGTGCGTAAGCTGGTGCGACAAATCTCGAAGAGCAGTAAGCCATAGCGCCGTTCACCATCGGTCAGCAAGGTCAGGTCGTCCGTCTGAGCAATGACCTGCGCTAAGGTTTGCATCGCTTGCTCAAACCAGCTGCGCTCGCGCTCACCGCAGTTGAGTTCCCAACTGAAGCGACTGGCACGATCCATCAGCACGACCGTCCAGCCGCTCGATTGAGCGGGCGCGACATTCTGCTTGACTTTGGTATACAGTTCGTCGCCTTCAATGAGCTGCTGCACGAACCGCTGGCAGAGCGCATACAGCAACAAGGCATCTTTGACGGGCGCCAGCCGCGCTTGCCAATCGCTGAGGGTATTCTTGGAGACATGGAACGTGCGACAGACCGCATTCAGACCCATGCCATCATTCAGGGCATCGAAAATCTGTTGAATGCGACTGAGCGGGGTGCGCAAACCCGCTAACGCCGTGCCATACGTCTCGGAAAAGTAACAGGCACAGTTCGGACAGCAATACACTGTGCGCTGCTCACCGCACTGCACGCGGTAGCGGCTATGCACCTTCACATCGGCAGTATCACAACTTGGACAGCGTATCTCATCGTACAACACACGCCACCTCAGCCCAGGAGAGTAGGCGTCATTATGCCGCAACGCGCGTTCCTATTCAACTGAACCAGTACCAAGCGCTATTCGGGACCGTTTATCCTGCTCAAACTGAAACTGGACTAGTCCTCCGCGCGCCTCACACGCCTTGTGCGACTGACCTTCCAACAATTCACGTCCCTGCTCTTTCCGCCTGTCCGAACTTTTGTCTGAAGCTCAGTATTTTGGCGCGCAAGCGAGTCAGCGCGTGCGCCGCTCATTCCTTACATCGCAAACGCACCGCTTCGCGCGAGGGACATAAAGCCTATCTATAGAGTTTCCGCCAAAGTGAAAGATTTGAGTGCAATCAGGTATTATAGAGTATAGAGATACGAGAGGAGCCGACGCCCGATGAGCCATTATCGCCATCCACAGTCCCATTTACGTCAGCCGCGTAGTCGGCGCAAGCCCGTGCAACTTTCAACGCCGGCCACATCAGTGCCAGCTTCAGTGCAACAATCGTCGGCGGCGGGCCCGCACTTCGGGCAACCATTAGATGCTGTCACTCAGTTAGAAGCATCACAGCCGACTGAGTGCGCGCAGATCGAGCCCGCGCTGATCGCCTGTGCCGATGCGTTGCACGAGTATCCGCCCGAATGCGCCGACGTGGTCGAGCAACATCTGCAAGAGTGTGCTGATTGTCGAGAGAAGTTGCAATTCTTAAATGAACCCGACGGCCCGCTGAACGCTAGTGACGCAGAACCCGTTCATCCACTTTCGTTTCTACGCACTGACACACTCAAGTCTTGGACTGTGCTGCCGCGTTCGCAATTGGATGGACATACGCGCGGCTTGATCGTACAACTGCCGCATCATTTTATCCTGACGCATCTGTCACCTGAAGCGCTGCTGCTCGTGCGCGGCGAGTCATCCGATCCGCTGCTGCTGATGACGCAGACAGCCAGCGCACAGGACGAATCGTGGCTGGTCACGTTGTACGCCACACCCAGCGCGCACAGCCCCGAGCGCGTCAGCCTGTGCGCGGAAGTGATCTGTGACGAGCGGCATTCGATTCGCGTGCGACTGCGCTGGGCAGAGCAAGCCTTCGTGAAAGTGACCGACGGACGTGGCCAAGCATGCTTTGAAGATTTGTCGCTCACTGTGTTAGCACCGTCTGCCAACGTAGTGCTCGAAGCAGAAGTCATTGAGGATTCGCCTACCCGCGATGAGCCATCAACCCTCATCCGATTTCCCGCTGCGGCAACTCGCGCGCGCGGTGCTGACAAAACGCAGCTCGCTCCCGCAAGCCGCCGCAAGCCTCGCGCCGCTTGACGACGACGCGCTGACCGCCGCCGCACGCGACACGATGGCGCTGCTGCCGCACGAGCCGCGTCTCGCAGAAGTGCAGGCGCGCATGCTCCACGCGCGCACGCAGCAGGCGTCAGCACCGCACGCACAATTTGAATGTGCACTAACGCACATGCGCGTCTGCAATTTTTTGGGCCACTTCGGCGAATCCATCGCGCTGTATCGGTCGTTGGTCGTGCCGGAATCCAGTCAGCGGCAGGTCTATCTCGAAATGGCTCGCGCGTTGGGACATTTCAACCAGCTGCATGAAGCACAGGCGATGCTCGCACTGGCACAAGCGATACCGAATTCTGACCCAATACAGGCTGCGCGTGAATGCTACGTCAGTTCGCAACTGCTCGTCTTGCAAAATCATTATCGCGCGGCTTACGACGAGGCTCAACGCGCGCATGAACAGTTCGTCGCCGCAGGGCACATGCTGGAGGCGGGGCGCTGCCTGCGCCAAGCGGCGTACTCAATCTTATATCTCGACCCGCAGCAGTCACTACCCTTGCTCGCGCAAGCGCGCGACATTTTCGCCGCGCACGGTGCGCCGCTCGATGTAGCGTACAACAATTACATCCTCGCAGTCGCGAATCACTTACTCAATCAATTCAATGCGGCACTGGAACTCCATCAGCAATGCGCGCAGACCTTTGACGACCAAGGCTCAGTTTACTTCGCCGCGCTCTCCCACGACGGGATGGGCGTCGCACTGTGCCGCCTGACCCGTTTCACAGAGGCTGAGCCTTGGCTACTCGCAGCGCGGGACTCCTTTCGCACGCAGGATAACTCCAGTGAAGCGACTCGCTGCGAGATCAATCTCGCGTGGCTGTATCGCGAGACGCGGCGGCCCGCGCTCACAGTGCCGCTGCTGCAGCACGCGCTGGACGATTCGCTGCAACAAGGACGCATGGTGCGCGCCGCACGCTGCATTGGCAGTCTGTCGGGAGCGTACCGCGAATTGGGCCAGTACGACAAAGCGTTAAGCGCGATGCAGCGCGCGCGCGACGTGTTCGCGCAGCAGCAGATTGAGCACACGCTTGCTGACCTCGACGAGGACCTCGCCAAGATTTATCTGCCACTCTCACTGCTGACCGACGCGCGCGAAGCCGACGAGCGTGCGCTGCGCTACTATCGCGACAAACAGCTGCATGTGGCTGACGCACGCACACAAATTCATCTCGCGGAAGTTCACCTGCTGCAGAACGATCTGGCGCTGGCGCGTACACTGTTAGAGCAGGCACGCAGCGTGTGCGAAGCCAATCAGTTGTCGGTGCTGGTTGGTGAATGCGAGCGGCTGCTGGCGGAACTGGCGCTACGTGAGCAGCGCATCCCAGAGGCGAAACAACATTTGAAGCAGGCGCGTGAACGTTTCGCAGCGGAATCACGCGACGTCTCGCTTGCACAATGTGATTTGCTCGAAGGCGAGTTGCTGCTGACGGCGAAGCGCACCTCAGCCGACGCGAAATTATTCGCGCGGGCGCAGCAGGTGCTCGCACCCGCGCTGCCCGAACTCGCGTGGCGCGCGCTGGCTGGACTGGCACACTGCGCGCTGCAAAAGCGCGACCGCAGCGAGGCGCTGCGGCACTTCATGCAGGCGATCAATTTGATCCAGCGCGTGCGCGCACCGCTGCCGTCGGAGCGATTGAGCGCGGCGTTTTTTGGTGCGCGGCGCGGCGTGCACGACGAAGCGTTCACGCTCGCCGTGCAGGCGCAAGAATGGGAGCAGGCGCTCACGATTAGCGAGGCGGCGCGTGCGAGCACGTTCACGCGCTTCCTGCAAAACCGTCAGCGGCTGCGCTCGACCAATGGCGCAAGTCCGCACCGCCACGGGCTGGACGAGCAAGCGCAAGCACAGCGCGCCTTGATTGAAAGTCTGTACGCGCAATTAGAGTTATCGCACGATGAGACGAAGCGCCCGCCGCAACGTGAACTGCTCCAGCAATTGAGCGATGCACAGCGCGCCTACGAGCATACGCTCGAACAAGTCCGCATCGCGGCGAGTGACGCTTCGTTCCCACAGTCACTCGCCACCTTTTCGCTGTCCGGTTTTCGCCGCGCGCTCAGTGCGCACAGCGGCGCGCGCTGGCGCTGTCTCGCCTATCACGTCGTCGAACATATGATTTACATCTTCGATATCAGCGCAGATGATTTGCGCTGCACGCAGCGAACGCTATCGCCGGTGCAATGGCGGCGATTGGAGCAGTGCACGTCGAACGTGTCCGACTTGCGTGAGTTGATCTATCGCGGCACGCTCGGCGGCGCTGCGATGAAAGACGGACACGCGCTGCGCGATGCATTTGACTGGCTGATCCCGGCAGAGGTGGGCGCGCGACTGCACGAACTTGATTTGTTCGTCATCATTCCTGCGGGACTGCTGCACGGTTTGGCGTTCGCCGCGCTGCGCGAAGAGCACGGCTTCTTGATCGAGCGCGCGCCGCTGCTGTCTGCGCCCTCCTTATTGTCGCTGCAACTGCTGGTGGATGCGCGTGCGACGCACGAGCGCGCAACATTGTTGTGTGGCTTGGATGATTTCAGGGGACGCGCTAAGCCGCTGCCTCACGCGCAGAGCGAGATTGACGGCCTTGCGACGCTGTGCAATATGGACGCGCGCAAATTGTGGGGCGAAGCCGCGACCCTGGAAGCGCTGCAACAGTTGAACGCAGCGGGTACGTTACAGCAGATGGCGCGCTTGCACTTTGCGACACACAGCATCGCCGACGCGCACTCGCCGAGGCAATCGCGTATTCTGCTGCACGGGCGCGACCTGTTTCTGGCAGACGTGCTCGATTGGCAATTGCACGGCGCGCTCGTCACGCTCTCGTCATGTCACAGCGGGGGCGGCAGCGCGGGCAGCGGCGATGAGTTGCTCAATCTGGCGCGCGCGTTCTTCTATGCAGGCGCGCACACGCTCGTCGCCAGCCAATGGCATTTCGAGGATAAAGAAACCGAATGGTTGATGCGCGAGTATTACGCGCGCTTAGTGGAAGGCGAACGGCCGACGCGCGCATTGCAGCAAGCGCAGGTCACGCTGCTGCGCCAAGGCGCGCCGCCTTTTCAGTGGGCAGCCTTCAGTGTGATGGGACGACCATGACCGACGGGCGAATGGGTTGCGCCGCGGATCTGCAGCTCCGCAATGCGCAGGCCTCAGCAACTTAGTGTGGGACATTCGCAATGTGCGTAATACGATGGCGGTGGGCAGCAATTGCAAGGCGACGATGAAGGCAACGATGAGCGCGGACGCGGCCTGCGGCTTGTCATCGAAGCAAGCGCGAGCGACCCGGCCGAGCGGCTGCTGCATCTGCCGTGGGAATTGTTGTTCTATCAAACGCCGCTGTAAGCCGCGCACGCGCCGCGCACGCGCATCGTGCGGCGAGTGCTGGACAGTGCGCGCCGCAGTCCCACGCGACTCACGCCGCCGCTCAAATTGATTCACGTCATCGCCGACGTGCCCGACCGCGACCCCATCGAGCCAGCCCTGCTACAGAGCGAGCGCGAGGCGATCCGCGCCGCCATCCCTGCCGACGATTACGCACTGGTGCAGCACGGCACACTGCGCGCATTGCAGCAAGTCAGCGAACACCAGCGCACGCACGTCACTCACTTCTTGGGGCAGGGAATTACCCCATTTGCAAAGTTTCCGACGCTTGTCCCCTCGATGGCAGGCACCTACCTGCCTCTCCCGATTTGACATCCATCCCGTTGTGGCTACAATCTCGCGCGGCTTACCGACAAACGGAGCGATGACCCGTCCGCCATGCCCTCCTGACCTGAGGGCTATTGTTTGTGAACTGTTGACAACGTAATATTTCAGTTGCAAACTGCAATGCTGCTCCCATAAAAACTCGCCTGGCGAAAACCAGAGTCGCAAAGCCATCGGACCTAACGTACGTTTTTGTACTACGGTAGCCGCGCCGCCGACGAGTGATCCGTTAGTGTGACAACGCTCTGGGCTGCCAGCGCGTTTTTGGGTTCTGGAACGCACGTCACCTCGTACGTCGTCCACGCCTTTCAGTACGCCCACTTTCTTGTTCAGGAGCGTTACATGTCTCATGGTTTTGCACTGCGTGTCGTGGTTGCAGGTTTGGGATTATCGCTTGTGCTGCTCGGCGCTTCGATGGGCGATCCGCAGATAACCGGCGAAGCACAGGCGGCGACTCAGCCGCGCATGGTGATGTTGCCCCTGGTGTCCAGCAACCGTCCGCCAACTTTTTCCGCCAACAGCAGTGCAGCGCCGTCGCCTGCCAGTGCCGGCAGTCGCGTCGGTCTCAACGTGAACGTCACGCACACCAGTAGCGGCAGCAGCACGGGGAATATCATCATACGCGTGCACGATCCGCTCGGTAATCAGGTCTATCAAAAGCAATGGGCTGCGCAACCGTTCCAAGCCAATCAAACTATCTCCCTCTCGGATGGTTACGCGTCGGCACTTGGCAGTGCGCTCGGCACGTATAGCGTCTCCTTGCAGGTCACCAGCACGGACGGCGGGAGCACGTATTACAACGATGCCAGCACGGCTTCGTTCTCGCTGACCGCTTCGCGCGCTGGCTTCTACGGCATCAACTGGCATCCGACGTGGTACGACTCGACGTGGAGCGTCAATCAGTTGAATTTGATGCAGCAAGCCGGGGTGCAACGGACGCGCGTGGATGTGAACTGGGATGCGTTCGAGACTTCGAAAGGGGCATACAACACGACGCGTCTGGCCAGCCTCGACGCGGCGGTGAGTGAATCCGCGAAGCGCAACATCAAGCCGCTGCTGATCGTGCTGCGCAGTCCTGCATGGGCGAATGGCGGTCAAGACCCGCGCACGCCGCCGAACAACGATCAAGACTACGCCGACTTCTTGAAGTTCCTCGTCGCGCGCTACGCGGGCACGGTGAACGATTACGAAATCTGGAATGAGCCCGATGGCAGTTGGGCGTGGATCAATCCCGATGCCGCGCGCTACACCGCACTGCTCAAGACGGCATACGTCAACGCGAAGTCCGTCAATGCGAACGTGAACATTCTGGGCGGGTCGCTGTCGGGCTGGTATACAAATCCGGCCAACTTCTTGAGCGGCATGTACGCCGCGGGCGCACGCGGCTACTTCGATACACTCTCGGCGCATGCCTATGGCGATCCGCCGCAGCACGGCAACCTCACACCCGAAGCGGTGTTCAGCAAATGGAGCGCGGCGATCCTGCCGATCATGCAAGCGAACGGCGACGGCGCAAAGCGGGTGTGGATGACGGAGGACGGCTACAACACAAGCACCGTCGGCGTGAGCGAGGCGACGCAAGCCGATTACCTCACGCGCGCCTACGCGGCCGCCAAGGCGACCAGCAACGTGGATGCCTTATTCTACTTCGAGTGGATGAACAGCAGCGGCGGCACGGACATCACGCAGCCGTCACAAAACTACGGCATCGTCACCCTGGGAGACGCGTTCAAGCCGTCCTACAGCGCCTATCAGAGCATATCGAAACTGCCGTAAATTCTCGCAAGCATCACAATCACAAAAGCGACCTTCAATGAAGGTCGCTTTTGTTTTGGATACATTCTGCTGAGTCCATTGCGAGGCGCGCACTTCGCCGAAGCAGCCGCCTAATGGTGACCCCAGAGATTGCTACGCTTCGCAATGGCGTCATGACGATGGGCTTATCATTTCGCCGCTGCCTCGAAATGTGCACGCACGCGCTCCAGCGTGAGCGCGTGATCGTACAGCGCTACTTCGTCAATGCCGCCGTCGAAGTAGCGCGTGGACTCGCTGCCCGCGCGTCCGATGGCGAACATCAAGTCCGTTGTATTGATCGCGCCCACAGCCTTGGTCGTCGCCACGCTGGCACCGTTGACATACAGCGTGAGCGTGTCGCCGCTGCGCGTGAGCACCAGATGCGTCCACGTCGTTGTGCTCGCTTCGTCACGCGATTCGAGACAGCGTTCTTGACCGCCGATGTACACGCAGCCTTGCCAGTGATTGGTCGAGTGCAGTGCGAGCCGATATTGCGCGTTGTTCGCCACCGAGCCTTCGCCCTTCTCCACGATGATGTGCGTCGTGCCGTCGAGCGCAGTCGGCTTCGCCCACGCTTCGAGTGTCATGTCATTCTTGATGTTCAGCAGTGGATCGTTCGGCACGCTGATGTAGCCATCCTTGCCCGCGAAGTTGAGCGCGCTGTCGTCCTTCACCGCGCCCGCTGCGCCGAGCGTGATGCTGCGATTGAAGCGCCCGTCATTCTGCTCCATCGTGTCGTGCGCCATGCTCGCGCGTGTATCGTCGAGCCGCCAATAACTCGCAGGTTTGTCGCTCAGCACCGCGCCCATGTAGGCGGACGGCTGCGCGCCGCTGCACAACGCGCTGCCCGAATCGCTGAACGTCTTGCCCTCGACTGGAATGAACTGCCAATCGTAACGGGTCGGATACAGATGCATCTGCAACACGCCGAACGTCTCGACATTGTAAAGCCGACTGTGCGAGATCGGCGTCTTGAGTTGGTAGTGACTCGCGCCGCCGGTGCCGACGATGATTTCACGCACACCGTTCAAGTCCAATTGCTCGTCGGGATTCTGTGGCGCGAAGCGTTCATAGTCGTGATCGTGGCCGTTCAGCACGACATCTACGCCCGCCGCGTACAAGTCGCGCCAGAACGTATCCATTGCTTTCGTGCTGCCGTGCTCGCCCGAACTGAAACGCGGATGATGCCAGTACGCGAGCGTGCAGACGCTGTGATGCGCGGCGAGGTCAGACTTCAGCCATTGCTCTTGCGCGGAGTCTGCGCCGCAGCCGCCAATCTTGTCACAGTTGCTGTTCAGCGCAATGATGTGCCACGCACCCAGATCGAAACTGTAGTAGCCTTTGCTCGGGTCGCCCGCCGCATTGCCGAAATAGCGAAAGTAGTCTTGCGCATTCTGCGTCCCGTATTCGTGATTGCCGGCTGACGGATGCATGCGCGACTTGAACTTGCCCCAGAACGGATCGTAGCACTGCATGAACTCCGTCATGCTGCCCGATTCATACGCATAGTCGCCGAGTGCGATGATCGTGCCCGTGATCGTGTCGAGCAACTTGGCTGTCTCGGACGCGCCGTCGCTGCCGCACGTCGCAATGTCGCCGACGGCGACGATGGTTTCAATTTGCTCAGTCGTGTTGCCCGTGATGGGAATCGCTTGATGCGCGTTGCTGATCGGCGAAAAAATGACGAACACGAGCGCAAGCCCAATCAACAATACGGCTGCTGGAATGAGAAACTTGAATAACTTCATGTGGCTTGAATGACTTCTTCGCGCAGCCGCGGACGCAATTGATTCGCGATGAGCAGCAGCGCGACAAGGCACTGCGCGCCCAGCCACGCCCAGCCCACGCCGACGATGCCCAACATCGGAAGCAGAGCAATGCTGAAGCCGAGTACAAGCGCGCAAAACACGGCTTGCACACTAACCAATGCATTCAGGTTGCCCTCGACGCTGGCGCGGCTGAGATATAAGCGCATGATTAAATACGGAAATGCTGAGAGCGCAAGCAACTGCAACAGCAGCGTGCCCTGATTCGCGTATTCCTCGCCATACACGCGCAGCACGAACGGCGCCGCGATGATGGTTACGCCGACCAGCGGCACGAGCAACTTGGCGGTGTGCGTCAGCACGCGGCGGCTGTAGTTTTGCAAGCGTGCTTGGTTGCGCGAGGCTTCGACCGTGAGCGACATGCTCATGTTCGAGACGATCAATTGCAGCGAACTCGCGATCAGCCATGGCTGGTAAAAATAGGCGTTGGCTTTTGCGCCGAGCATCTCGGTCACGATGATTGGCAGCAACATGGTCGCCGCCATCCAGAACAGCGCCCCGACGTAGTTGCCGACGGCGAACTCGCCAATCTGCCTTGCGCTGGCGGGCGGCGCGCTGTGTGCATTGGCGCGCCGCCAATCTCCGGACTCAGCGTTTGGCACAGTGTCAGAATCGGCTACCGATTCTGACGCGTGGCGCGGCAGCACGTAGCGGAAGATCAGCCAGTTGACCGGCACGAGCGAGAGCACGACGGGAATCGTCCACGAAATGTAGATGCCGTACGCGGTGAATGTCGCCGCGAATGCAATCAGCAAAATAATTTTGAGCAGCGCAAACGCGCCGTTCTCAATCGGCACCCATACCGCTTGGCGCGCGCCAGTCAGCACGTAATCTTGCAGCCCGAAGACCGACCATGCCATCGTCGCCAGAATGAATGCGATCGTGAACACGCTATCGCCGCGCAAGAAGGTGAGCGTGGTCGGCACGAAGTTCAAGCCGATGTACAACAACACACCGACGACGAGCGCGAGCACGACGGCAACCAAATATGAGTAGCCGACCAGCCGCGTCGCCATCCTGCCCGCGCGCGGCAGGAAGCGCAGCAGCGCATCGCCGAGGTTCACGCGCGAGAGCGTGGAGAGCAGCATCATTGCGGCGATGATGGCTGAGTTCACGCCGACGACTTCGGCCGGATACAAGCGCGCCGCAAGCATCCAATACAAGATGCCGAGTCCCGACGTTGCCGCCGAGTTCAAGATAAGCGCGTACGCGTTGCGGAACAGCGGCGTGCGCACCTGCTCCGCAAGGTTGTCGATGGAAACGGATCTAATACTGCTACTGAATTTCAAGATGATGACACCAGAGCGGTCAAGTTTTGAAACCTGCCCGGACTTTTTCAAGCGAGAGGATCATGGCGAGCGAAGCAGCCTCCTAAGGGTTCGTTAGGAAATAACCTCCCGACCAACTGTCATTGCGAGGCGCGTCCTTCGCGCCGACACCTGCGTCGAGCGACGCTGGCGCGTAGACGAGCAATCTCTACGCTGCGCTATAGAGATTGCCACGCCCGCGAAAAGCGCGCGGGCTCGCAATGACAAG
>JBBPZQ010000055.1:0-50546 GCA_038198935.1 Anaerolineae bacterium | reverse complement strand
CGACGGCGGCAAGGATGAGAACGTTTTCGACATCCAGCAGGGCGTGGCGATAGTGCTGGCGGTGAAACGCCCATCAACCGCGCTACGCCCCTCCACCCAACCCACTCCCCGCAGGGGTGTGGGGGCGCAACTCCCCTCTCCCGTTGAGGGAGAGGGGCAGGGGGTGAGGGCGAGCGCAACGGTCCGACACGCGCACCTGTGGGGCACGCGCCAACACAAATACGAAACGCTCGCCAGCCACAGTTCGGACTCGACGCAGTGGACAGACTTGCAGCCGAGCGCGCCGTTCTATTTGTTCGTGCCGCAAGATATTTATTTGCGTGAGGAATATGACCAAGGATGGAAATTAACGGAATTGATGCCTACCAATAATGTAGGCTTTGTTACTGCAAGGGATCGCTTTGTCATTGACTTCGATGAAAAACAACTGCGCAAGCGGATTGAGGAGTTTCGGGCAACTGAAGAATATATTCCGACGCATGAAATCGAATCGAAGTACGGGGTGAAGAACACAAGTAGTTGGAATATTAGGAAAGCACGAGCAAGGGTCAGAGCGAATCCAGCCTGGGAGCACGATTTTACAAAATGTCTTTATCGCCCCTTCGATCTTCGACATATCTATTATTCTCTTGATCTGTTAGAAAGGCCTGTCTATCAGATTCAAAGTCACATGCTCGTCGGAATTAACATTGGATTGATCTGTCCACGCAGGATTGAGACCGGAGGTAACTGGAATCACATCTTTTGCTCTCCAACACTTGTAGACCATGTGAGTGTATCTCTCAAATCTGTTGATTATGTTTTCCCGCTCTACCTCTACACGACGGCCGAATCCACCGAAGGCACGATGTTCGCGCAGCGCGAGACGACGCGCACGCCGAATCTCGCGCCCGCGTTCATTGAAGCGTTCAGCGCGAAACTCGGCATGACGTTTGTGCCCGACGGGCGCGGCGATTTGCAGAAAACCTTCGGGCCCGAAGACGTGTTCCACTACGCCTACGCCCTCTTCCACTCGCCCACCTATCGCACGCGCTACGCCGAATTTCTCAAGATGGATTTTCCGCGTCTGCCGCTCACGTCCAACAAACAGTTGTTCACCGCGCTCGCCGCGTTCGGCGCGCAACTCGTCGCGCTGCACCTGCTGCAAGCGCCGACGCTCGACAGCGTCATCACGACGTATCCGGTTGATGGCAGCAACGCGGTGGAATCGGTGCGCTTCGCTCCCTCCCCTGCACAGCGGGGGAGGGTTGGGGTGGGGGTCGGCGACATCTACATCAACGCCACGCAATACTTCGGCAGCGTGCCCGCCGACGTGTGGGCGTTCAAGGTCGGCGGCTATCAAGTCTGCGAGAAGTGGCTCAAAGATCGCAAAGGGCGGACTCTTAGCGGCGACGACATTGACCACTATCAGCGCATCGTCGTCGCGCTGCGCGAAACCATTCGCCTGATGAATGAAATTGACAGCGCCATTCCGCAGTGGCCCATCGCGTAGCGGCTGGTCGTCAGCAACTGCGTACTTCCCCTGAGAGCCGCCTCGATTTTCCCGCAGACGCAGCCAGCATTCTCCTGATAGACCTCAACCAATTTTCCTGAGACGCATTACACCGCTCAGACTATTGTGAGTCACCACTGACGCGCATAGAATGTGCGCAGGCTTTTGGTTGCGCCTATTCACGTGTGGCACTGCTCACACGCAGGAGGTCAGTTGTGCATCAGAATACTTCAATCGTTCGGACGACGTTTCAATGGCGGCGCGCAGTCTATCTGCTCTCACTGTTCGTGGGCACCCTGTCGCTCGCGTTGATGTTCCCGCCGAACAGCGAGGCATTGAGCGGCAGCGTCACGTTCAAAGCAGTCACACCGTTTGCGAGCCTCGACAGCAACAACGCCGTCGCATCGGGTCCGCACGCGATGTACGTTCAGGTTAACGTCACGAACACGTCGGGCACGACGATGACAAGTCTGCTGGCGACGTTCAATGGCTTCACCAACACGGCCATCGCCAACCTCGGCACGGGCGAGTTGAGCGCGCGCTACATCGGTACCCTTGCGCCGAATGCAGTGGTCAAGTTGTACTGGTTCGTGACGTACACCAGCACCATCGGCGTGAGCGCGAACTACAGCGTGACGTTGAGTGACGGCAACGCGGGCACGATCAGCAGTGGCCCGCTCAACTTGAAGACGCGCTCAGAATTGTCGGCGCAGGCCGGCGGCGATGTGCTCAATAACGTGCTCGGCTCTGGCATGGTGCTCGGTCAAATCGTGCCACTCACGGTGACGTATAATTTCGGCAACAACAACAACGGCGACCTCGGCTTCCAACCCGTCGGCAATCCGGACTTCAGGGCCGACTGCTTCGAACTGACGAGCATGGCCGTGTTCTCCACGAGTGGTTTCACGTCGGGGCCCGTCGTTGCAGGCGCGAGTGACTTGTATTATCCGAGCGGCGTGAACACGTCGGGGTCAGGCAATCCTGCAAAGGTCATCTATCAATTCCGCGCGAAGTGTGTCGGCGCTTCGACGACTGTCAAGCCGTTCTCCGACATGTTGAGCGGCGGTCAAGAAAAATACACGAGCAACTTCGGCGCCGTCTCGACGATCATCACCTTCCCCGCGACGACCAATGCATTCACGTTCATGAAATCCGTGGACCCTATCAACCCGCCGAACGGTGGTACTGTGACGTACACCGTGCTCATTACAAACTCGTCGGCGTTCAACACCCTGTTGGACGCGATTACCGATACGCTGCCAACGAGCGCGACCTTCGGCAGTGTTGTTGCGAGCAGCAACGTGAACCCCGCGAACTCGAGTCAGTCGCCCACATTCGGAATCACAGGCACGGCAGTTTGGCGCAGCATGCCGATGCAATCATGGCAAGTGCCCGCCAACGGCGCACTGCAATTGATTTACACCACGACGCTGCCCAATATCACCGATTTCTACACCAACTCGGTCAACATCTCGGCGGGCAATGTGGAGATGGGCCCCATGATCGCGCGCGCAGTCGTCGGCACGCCGACCGTGGTGAAAGTAGATCATTTCAACGCGGCTTCAAACTGGAGCGATGTATCAGGAAACTTCATGCCGATCATCGCGCTGCTTGGCGCGAGCATCCTCAGCGCGCTCGGCGCGCGCAGACGATGATAAAGAAGTGAGCAGTCCACTGACATGCAGGCGGCAGATCAACTGCCGCCTTTTGGCTGTGAGGTTTGCTGCGAGCGCAGAGAATTGTTTGGTTTCTCTGCGCTTTTTGTTTTTGCGCGCGCTCGTCTATGACCCGCCGCGCTGATTTCATGTATAATTTTAAGAGTTTCAAGGAGAACGATTCGATTCATGTTTGGCTGGCTTGGCCGCAAAAAAGAAGACAACAAAGAGAAGCTCGATCAGGGCTTGACCAAGACGCGCGACTCGGTGTTCGGGCGCATCAAGAACCTGCTGGGACCCACTGACGTTACGCCCGAGCTATACGACGAGTTGGAAACGCTCCTGCTGCAAGCCGACCTCGGCGTGGCGACCACCGAGCCGCTGATCGAGAATCTAAGGCAGTTGAACCTCAAGCGCGCGGACGAAGTGCGCGGCGCGCTCAAGCAGAACCTCGTCGGCATCCTCACGCCGACGCTGAAGCGCAACGGCGACGAGCAGCGACTGCTGACGATTTGGCTGTTCGTCGGCGTGAACGGCTCCGGCAAGACGACCAGCATCGCCAAGATCGCGCACATGTTCAAGCAGCAGGGCAAGCGCGTCGTGCTCGCGGCCGGCGACACATTCCGCGCGGCGGCGATTGATCAGCTGCAAGTGTGGGGGCAGCGCGTGGGCGTGGACGTGATCGCGCAGCGGCCCGGCTCCGACCCCGGCGCGGTCGTGTACGACTCCATCGTTTATTCGTTCTCGCATCGCACCGACGTGCTGCTGATTGACACGGCGGGGCGGCTCACGACGAAGTTCAACTTGATGCAAGAGTTGAAAAAGTTATACGGCATCTGCGCGAAGCAAGTGCATCAGGCGCCGCACGAAACGTTTCTCGTGCTCGACGCGACGACCGGACAGAACGCCATCTCGCAAGCCAAGAACTTCACCGAAGCGGCAAAGATCAGCGGCATCATCTTGACGAAACTCGACGGCACCGCGAAGGGCGGCGTCGCGTTCGCCATCGCCAAAGAACTCGGCATCCCGATCCGCTTCGTCACGACGGGCGAGAAGTTGGACGACATTGCGGAATTTGAGCCGCAGGATTTTGTGGAAGGACTATTTGAGTAGCCAGTCGTCAGTAGCCAGTAGTCAGATTTAACCGTCTGATTACTGGCTACTGATTACTGGCTACTGGAGACTTTATGGACGACCTTAAAGCAACACTCACAGACTTAGACACGCGCATCTCACATATCATGGAGCATCTTTGACGTCGCTCGCAAAGAGCAAGAGGTGCTGTCGCTAGATGAGCAGTCCGCACAGCCGGACTTTTGGCTGAACAACGAGCAGGCGCAGCAGACCATGCGCCGCTTGTCCTCGCTGCGTGATGAAATCGGCGCGTGGCGCGCGCTGCACAATCGCACGCGCGATGCGCTCGGCTTGTTGGAATTGGCGGAGCAGGAGCGCGACGAGCAAATCGTTCACGACATCGAGCGCGAAGCGCAGACGATCGAGCAGGAATTGGCACAGCGCGAATTTCAATTGATGCTGTCCGGCGAGCACGACCGCAACGGCGCACTGCTCGCCATCCACGCCGGCGCGGGTGGCACCGAATCGCAAGACTGGGCGGCGATGCTCATGCGCATGTTCACGCGCTGGGCAGAAGGCAAGGGCTTCAAAGTTGCCCTCGTGGACGAGACAGCCGGCGAAGAAGCGGGCATCAAGAGTGTGACGCTCGAAATCAAAGGCGATTACGCTTACGGCTACTTGCAAGCGGAGAAGGGCGTGCATCGGCTCGTGCGCCTCTCGCCGTTCGACTCCGCGCATCGGCGGCACACTTCGTTCGCGTTGGTCGAAGTGATGCCGGAACTGGGCGACGAACTCGAAGCAGTCGAGGTCAATCCCGACGACGTGCAGATGGACGTGTTCCGCTCCAGCGGCGCGGGCGGCCAGAACGTGCAGAAGACTTCGACGGCGGTGCGGCTGACGCACATCCCGACGGGGATCGTCGTGACCTGCCAGAACGAACGCTCGCAGGTGCAGAACCGCGAGATGGCGATGAAGGTCTTGAAGTCGCGGCTCTATGAACTGGCGCGCGCCGAGCGCGAAGAAGAGATCGCGCGCATCAAAGGCAAGCACGGCGGCATGGGCTTCGGCAATCAGATTCGCTCTTACGTTTTGCATCCGTACCAGATGGTCAAAGATCACCGCACCGATCACGAAGTCGGCAATGCGCAAGCCGTGCTCGACGGCGCGCTGGACGGCTTCATGGAAGCGTACTTGCGAAAGGACATGGCGCCAGCGTGACGGCAGACGGTGGACGACAGACGGCGGTTCCAGTCTGCCGTCCACCATCCGCCGTCTATTCATCAGGGAGGACTCTTATGTCCAATAATCGTCCGAAAGGAATGGCGGGCGTCGTCGCAGGGGCGACGGCGGTGAGCGAGGTCTATGGCAGCGAAGGGCGACTCGTCTATCGCGGCTACGACATCCACGATCTCGCCGAGCATTGCACGTTCGAGGAAGTCGCGTACCTGTTGTGGAACGGCGACCTGCCCACGCAGTCGCAGCTGGACGAGTTGCAGCAGAAGATGGTCGCGGCTCGTCGGCTGCCGGAAGCGACGATAGATTTATTGAGCCATATGCCGAAAGACGCCGCGCCGATGGATGTGCTGCGCACGGCAGTATCCGAGCTCGGCGTTGGCGACAAGCAGCAGATGACGCCGACGCTCGATCAAGCCATCGGTCTCACGTCCAAAGTGCCGACGATTCTCGCGGCGTTCCATCGCTTCCGCGAAGGCTTGCAGCCGCTGGAGCCGCGCAGCGACTTGAGCCACACGGGCAACTACATCTACATGCTGACGGGCAAAGATCCGTCGCCCGTCGCGGCCGAATCGCTCGGCACCTACTTCGTGCTGCTGGCCGATCACTCGTTCAACGCATCCACGTTCGTCGCGCGCATCGTCGCCTCGACTGAATCGGATATGTACTCGGCGGTGAGCGCGGGCATTGGCGCGCTGAAAGGTCCGCTGCACGGCGGCGCGCCCGCGCTCGTGTTGGATATGCTGATGCAGATCGGCTCGCCAGACAAAGCCGAAGATTGGATGCGCGCGGAGCTTGGGCGCAAGCGCCCGATCATGGGCATCGGTCATCGCGTCTATCGCGCCGAAGACCCGCGCGCGGAAATCTTGCGCGAGCTCGCGCGCAAAGTGTCTGATGCGCAGTTCTTCGATCTGGCATTTCAATCTGAGCAGACGGCGCTGCGACTCGTGCACGAGAACCCGCGCGCGGCACGCATGTACACCAATGTCGAGTTCTACAGCGCAGCGGTGCTGTACGCATCGGGCTTGCCCGCCGATTTATTCACACCGTCGTTCGCAGCCAGCCGCACGGCCGGCTACACCGCGCACATCCTCGAACAAGTCTCCGAGCATACGCTCATCCGCCCCAACTCCGAATACATTGGACCCACCGACCGCAAGGTCGCGCCGCTCGCCGAGCGGAAGTAAAGAGCAGACCTGACAGGCACACTGCGCGAAAACCTGTCAGGTCTTTTTTGTTCACCAGAAAGGCGAGTCAACAACTCGCCTTTCTCCTTCGCGTTAGTCCACCAGTACTAGATTGCCATTGCTCAGCCATGTGCGACGGCTTATCATTGCGTATTAGACAAGCCGAGTTTTTCGTACGCAGTCGAAAAGGAGTATCGTATGCAATGGCTCAAGCATCCTTCCGTGAATGAGCGTGGACAATCGTTGGTGCTGGTGGCGCTGATGATGGCCGGGTTGGTTGCTTTCGTCGGCTTGGCGCTCGACGGCGGGCAGGTCTATGAGATGCGTCGCAAGATGCAGAACGCGGCGGATGCGGGCACGTTCGCGGGCGCGCGCGCACTCGCGCTTTACAAAACCGATCCGACGAACAACGCTGGCGATGGGCGCAATGTTTATACGCGTATCCAACAGTATGCGCAAGGCGACTCGACCTACGGCAACGGCGCGGGCACGTTCGACAGCGTGTATCTGAACGGCAGCGGCACGGAAGAGACGATGACACCCGGCGTCCCACCGCCTGATGACGCGCGCTGCGTCAAGGTCACGACGCACAAGACCTTTAACACGCTCATCATTTCATTCTTGGGTTTCGACACGCTCAGCGTGGCAGCGACGGCGACGGCGTGCACGGGTGCAGTGACCGGCGCGGTTGGCGTACGCCCGATTGGAGTTTACAAGCCAGTCTTTGATGGACTCGTGCCCGGCAATACGATCGTGCTCGCAGCCGGCAATCAGGCTGGCGCTTCGGGCAGCGCGTGCGACGCGCCGCCAGGGACGCTGTGGCTCGGCTCGAATTCCGGTAGCTTTGCGTGGTACGACCTCGACAACGGCAACAACGCCGCCAGTGACACCTACAGCTGGGTGCAAGCCGGCTACATGAACTGGGTGCGCGTCAACGGCAATATCTATAGCGACACCGGCTGGCGCGCCACCACACAGGCGGCGTGGGATACGTTGGTGACGAACGGCGGTCTGATTTACCTGCCGATCTACGATTACGTCACCGACCGCGGCGGCGGCAATCTGTCATATCATATCGTTGACTTCGCGGCGTTTCAATTGAATTACGTTAACATGAACGGCAACGCCAATCAGAAGTGCATCAAGATGACGTATGTGAAACGGATCAAGTTGGGCGAGATTGACATCAACAGGGATTGCGGTCTCGGCGAATTGAGCTGCGGTGTGAAGTTGACCAACTGAGCGCGGCGTGAGTGCCAAGCAATCTATCGCGGCTGAATGATTCAGCCGCGATTTTTTTGCGCGTACGCAGGTAGACAGGTACGCACGTACACAGGTATACAAGGATTGCAGTACCTGTGTACCTGTGCACCTGTGTACGTCTCGACCTGTCTACCTAAAAATTCTTGCCGCAAGCAAATCGCGGGCTTATAATGTCGTGACGCAGGGATGACCTCAGATGGCTTACTTAAGTGAATTGATCGGGCGTGAGGTGCGCGATAACAAGGGCGCGCTGATCGGCACGCTGCAAGACGTGCTCATCGTGAGCGACGAGCGCATGATATATCCGCGCTTGGTCGCGCTGGCGGTGCGGGTGCCTCGCCAGAATGTGCCGCGTCTGCTGCCGTGGGGCGGCAACGAAGATTTTGCGGGCGTCAAAATCAAAATCCAAAAGCCGCCGCAGAGCACGTACGCGCCGCACGGCGGCGAGATTTGGCTAACGCGCGACCTGATGGACAAGCAAGTGATTGATACGAACGATCACCGTATCGTGCGCGTGAACGATCTCGAACTCGGCAAGATCGGCACCGACTATTCGCTCATCAATGTGGACATCGGCGGGCGCGGTTTGCTGCGCAGGCTCGGCATGGAAGATGCTGCCGAACGATTCGCGCGCAGCTTCAGGCGTGAGTTGCCGTCGCGCGAGATAGCGTGGAGCGACGTGAGTTTTCTGCCGGGCGGCAACATCCGCCTGAACGTGACGCGCAAGCAGTTGAATGAATTGCACCCGGCGGACATCGCCGAGATTTTGGAGGATGTCGGCCCGCGCGTGGCGGCAGAGTTGATCCGCTCGCTCGACAACGAAAAGGTCGCGGACACGCTCGAAGAGTTGGAGCCGGAGTTTCAAGCCGAGGTGCTCGAAGAGTTCAGCGACGAACGCGCAGCGGACATCGTGGAAGAGATGCAGCCCGATGACGCCGCAGACCTGCTTAACGAAATGGACGAGGAGCGGCGCGAAGACATCCTCAACTTGATGGACAAAGACGACAAAGCCGAGGTTGAGGAATTGTTGGTGCACGCCGAGGACACGGCGGGCGGCTTGATGACCACGCGCTACGTCACCGTGCCGCCGGGCATCACGGCGGCGGAGGCGATGCGCCTGCTGCGGCAGAGCGCCGCCGCGCGCGAAGCGGAAACGATCTATTACGTTTACGTGACCGACGCGGACGAGCTTCTGCACGGCGTCGTCTCGTTGAGCGATCTCGTGCTGGCGGAGCCAGACACGCTCGTGGACGAGATCATGCACCAGCACCCCGTGAAAGTGGACGTGCAACTGGATCGTGGCGACGTGCTCGAACTGATCTCGCGTTACGATTTGCTGGCCGTGCCCGTCGTGGATGCGAACGGCAGACTACAAGGTATCGTCACTGCCGACGACGCGCTCGAAATGATTCTGCCCGAAGAGTGGAAAGTGAAGTTGCCACGATTGTTTTGACGATTGTTTTGAACTTCTCACGCCAAGGCGCAAAGGAAACTCGATTTTGACGCTTGGCGCGAGATATTTGTATTCATCGAGTAGCACATGACCGCGCACAGTGAACGACGCCCATTGCCGCTCGTGCGGCGCATCAAGAACAAGCGCTTGATGCTGCTGCTCGGCATCATCGGGCCCGGCGTCATCGCCGCGCTGGCCGGCGACGACGCCGGTGGCATCGGCACGTATTCGACCGCAGGCGCAGCGTACGGCTACGACTTGCTATGGGCGATGGTGTTCGTCGCGTTGGCGCTCGCGATCGTGCAGGACATGTGCGCGCGCATGGGCGTGGTCACGGGCAAAGGCTTGAGCGATCTGATCCGCGAGCAGTTCGGCGTGAAGACGACGGCGGTCGCCATGCTCGCGCTGCTCGTCTCGAACGCTGCCGTGACGGTGAGCGAGTTCGCGGGCGTCGCAGCGGCATCGGAAGTGTTCGGCATCAGTCGCTATATCAGCGTGCCGCTCGCGGCCGCGTTCGTGTGGTTCATCGTCGCACGCGGCAGTTACTCGCGCGCCGAGAAATTTTTCCTCGCGCTCTCGCTTGTGTTCGTCACCTATTTCATTTCTGTCTTCATGGTCAAGCCGGATTGGATGGCGGTGGCGCGCGGCGCGCTCATCCCAACATTCCGCGCCGACGTGAAATATTTGTTGGTCGTGATCGCACTGATCGGCACGACGATCAGCCCGTACATGCAGTTCTCATTGCAAGCGATCATCGTGGACAAAGGCACGAAGATTAGTGAATACTCGCTGGCGCGCGCGGACACGCTGTTCGGCGTCATGCTCTCGATTCTCGTCGCATTCTTCATCATCATCGCCACGGGCGCGACGCTGCACGCGCGCGGCATCTTCGACGTGCAATCGGCCGATCAAGCCGCGCTCGCGCTCGAACCGATTGCAGGCGCGTTTGCTAAAGAGTTGTTTGCGCTCGGCTTGCTCGGCGCATCGCTGCTCGCCGCCTCCATTCTGCCGTTGACGAGCGCGTACGCGGTGTGCGAGGCGTTCGGCTGGGAGCGCGGCTTGCAGCAAAGTTGGGACGACGCGCCGATCTTCTACGGACTCTACACCGGCATCATCATCGTCGGCGCGCTGCTCGCGTTGATCCCCGGCGTGCCGCTGTTCACGCTGCTATTGCTCGCGTATGACGTGAACGGTTTGCTGCTGCCGATCATTTTGATTTTGATGCTGCGACTGGCAAACAACAAACGGCTGATGGGACAGCACGCGAACGGGCGCGTCGCGAACATCTTCGCTTACGGCACGGCGATTGTGCTGATTGTGCTGACGGCGCTGCTGCTCGTCAGTTCCGCGTTGGGGATTGGCGCATGAGCGCGGTCAGTCCGAGCGACTTTCAACAATTACTCGTCAAGCATTTGCGTGACGACGGCTGGCAGGTTGATGAGATCGGCATACTGGAAATTCGCGTGAGCGCGCCGGGCGAGAGCAGCCCCGGCGTTTTCAATCTCGCCAATCTGTTTCAGTCGTATCTCGACGGCGCGCTGGTCGGCAACATCGCCGACTCGCTCATCCGCACCATGCGCGAAGCGAGCGAATCTGTCGCGCCGCTGGATACGCTCGACCTCTCGCGCTTGATGCCATTGCTCAAGCCGCGCTCTATGCTGGACGAGGTGGCGCGCAGCCGCGTCGAGATGATTGCGTGGCAGCCCTTCATCAGCGACGACGTGATCGTGACGCTCGTGCTAGACTTTCCACAGAGCGTGCGCTTCGTCAGGCAAGATGAAGTCGAAACATCGGACAAAGACTTCGATGATTTGCTCGAAGTCGCGCTCGCCAATCTGTACGCGCGCAGCGCGGGCGACGTATACGAACTTGGCGACGAGCAGACGGGCAAGATGTTCGTGCTCGCCACGCAGGATGGCTACGACGCGACGCGCATTCTGATCGCGCCGCTGCTCGAACGCTTGGCGCAGCAAGTGAGTGGCCAACTTGTGATTGGCATTCCCAATCGCGACTTCTTCATCGCATTCGGCAATGCGAATCCGATGCTGGTGGGCCAGATCGGCCAGCAGGTGAAGCAAGATGCACATACGCGCAATTATCCGTTGACGAGCACGCTGTTCACGTTCCGTGACGGTGAGTTGAGGGTGTATGCGGAAGAGTGAGCGACGGCAGACGGCGGACGGAGGTCGGCAGACGGCGGGCGGCAAAGGACGAACATTACAGCCGTCCGCGGTCCATCGTCCGCCGTCGTTCTTTCAACAAGTCTATGCCGTCGTGCGCCTGATCCCGCGCGGCAAGGTGGCCACCTATGGACAAGTCGCCGCCATTCTCGAACATCCGCGCGCGGCTCGCACGGTCGGCTGGGCATTACAGGGCTTGTCGGCACAGACGGAACCGCGCGTGCCGTGGCATCGCGTCATCGCCGCGTCGGGTCGCATCAGCAACACCGCGAACTACGAAGAGCAACTGCGGAGATTAAAACGCGAAGGCATCCAGTTCGACCAACGCGGCACCTGCGACTTGCGGAAGTATTTGTGGGACGCGCCGCTGGAACTGCGTGCCTGAATAAAAACGGACGAACATGATGTTCGTCCGTTTGTCCATCGCGCGTTGTACAGTGCAGCAGTACTTTGGCATCAATGCGCGTATACGTCGTCTTATCCTCACACCTCAAACGTCTCACCCTGCTTCGGCACGTGTACATTGGGTGCGCCCGCGCTGCGCAGCGATTGCGCGAGCGCGTTCGCTGCGTCAACCTCGCCATGCACGAGGAAAATGTCGCGCACACTTTTCAAGTTCATCGCTTTCGCCCAGTCCATCAGTTCGTTGCAGTCGGCGTGCGCCGAGTAGCCGTGCAGAACTTCGACTTGCGCGCGCAACTGATACTCCTCGCCGAAAATGCGCACGGTGCGCTGCTTGTCGCTGATGCGTCTCCCTAAGGTGTTCTGCGCCTGATAGCCGACAATCAGAATCGTCGCGCGTTCGTTCTCGATGTTGTTCTTCAAATGGTGCTGGATGCGGCCCGCTTCCGCCATGCCGCTCGCCGAGATGATTACCATCGGCTCGTGCATGTCGTTCAACGCTTTCGATTCTTCGACGCTGCGTGTATAGCGTAGCTTGTCAAAGCCCCACGCGTTGTGATGTTTGTCCTCGGCGATGAAGCGCGCAATCTCCGCGTTGAAGCATTCGGGGTGCAGGCGGAATACTTCGGTAACGTTCAGCGCGAGCGGACTGTCCACATAAATCGGGATTGATGGAATGCGGTTCTCTTCCGTCAGCCGATGCAGCGCATAGACGATCTCCTGCGTGCGTCCCACTGCGAACGCGGGAATGATCACCTTGCCGCCGCGCGCCGCCGTCGCGGATACGATGCGCGCGAGATCGTCGTCGCTTGCTTCGATGGGCCCATGCTCGCGGTTGCCGTAGGTGCTCTCCATGATGAGCACGTCGGCATGATCGAGCTTGCTGGGCGCGCACAGAATGCGCGAACCCGGCCGACCGAGATCGCCACTGAACACGAAGCGAGTCGTGTGAGCGTTTCCGTTGATGGTGACGTCGCTGATAGACGAGCCGAGGATGTGCCCCGCATCACGCAATGTGAGCGTGATGCCATCGGCGATTTTGAGTGGATGATCGTAGCTTGCACCGACGAACTGCTTCAGCGCGTGCATGGCATCGTCTATCGTGTACAGCGGCTCGACGGGCGGCTGATGCTGCTGCGCGCGTTTCTTATTGACGTAAGCCGTGTCGCTCTCCTGAATTTTCCCCGAGTCGAGCAGGATCGCCTTCGCCACATCTGCCGTCGCGTGCGTGCAGTGGATCGAGCCTATGAAGCCGTCGTTGACGAGCGACGGAATGTTGCCGACGTGGTCCAGGTGTGCGTGAGAAAGAATCAGCACGTCCACACTCGCCGCCTCGAATGGGAGGTGGCGATTGCGGTCAAATGCTTCCTGCCGCTTGCCCTGATACAAGCCGCAGTCGAACAGAATGCGTTTGCCGTTCACGTCGAGCAAGTGCATAGAGCCGGTGACGGTTTCGGCAGCGCCGTAGCATGTGAGTTTCATAAGTTGGTCTGTTGGTTGGATAGTTGGCTAGCCAATGAGCAATTAACAAACTAACCAACTAACAATTTTTGAATATCCGCGATGCATTGATCCGTGTTGTGGAACTGAATCGTCGTCATGCCGACGGCGCGCGCGCCTTGCAAATTATGTTCTTTGTCGTCCACGAAGATGCACTCGCTCGGCTGCACGTGCAATCGCTTGGCGGCGATTTGGAAGATGCGTGGGTCGGGCTTCATCACGCCGACCTCGGCGGAGATGATTACCTCGTCCATCACGTCGCAGATACCCTGCCGCACGAACGACTCGCGCGCGCGCGACCACGCATTGCTGATGAGCGCGGTCTTGTAGCGCAGCCGCAGCGAACGAATGAAGTCGAGTAACTGCGTGTCCACCTGCTCGCCCGCCCAGAAGTCCTTCGTCAGTTCGACGCGCTGTGCGTCCGTGAGATGCAGACGTTGGGCGGCGTCGCTAAACAGAGCGTCTTCCGTCAATTGGCCGACAAATGCGCGATTCGCATCTTCGGAACTGAACAGAAAGTTGCGCAGCTGCCCATCGTCCACACCGAGCTGCGCCTCCCACTTCATGTGCGCGCTCAGGTCGTCGCTGCGGATGAGCACGCCGCCCACATCAAAGGTCACTGCGCGAATGGTCATAGGGGAGACTTGGTTAGTTTGTTCGTTGGATAGTTGGTTGAACCATCAACAAACCAACTAACTATCCAACTTGTCAATTCCCCGCGAACACGCTCGCGTCATAGACGCCGCTTGAATTCCAGAACACCCAACCTGCCGCGCCCGCGTCGTTCGCGCCGCGTTTCTGCGCGAGGAACTGCGACGCACCGTAAGCCACATCGCGTGACGAGTAGCCTTGCAGCCACGGACGCACCAGCGTGTTCACGCGCTGCGCCGCCGACTTCACGCTGCGAAAAATCACTTCGTATGGATAAAGCGACGGATTGTGATAGCCGAGATTGTCGTGCGCGAACGTGGACGGATAGACCATCGGCTGCACGTAGTCCACGCGCTGCGCGATCTCTTCGAGCCGCTGCCCGATGCCCATATCGTCGTGCGTCCACACGGTCATACCGAAAATGTCGGCGGAGATGAACACGGCATATGGTCGGAGCGCATCGTTGACCGCGTTGAGAAAACTGCGCAGCGTCGCGGCGCGCGTTTCGGGTGTGTGCGGCGGCACGAAGTAGATGCTGTTCACGTCGCCATCAGACGGGAAGCGAATGTAATCGAATTGAATTTCGTCGAAGCCGAGCGCGGCAACTTCTTTGGCAATCGCGATGTTGTAGTCCCATACGGGCTTGAGGTACGGATTCGCCCAGCCGAGATTCTCGCCGTCGTGCCACACCGCGCCGCTCTTGCTGTGCACCGCCCATTCGGGATGCAGCTTGGTCAGCGGGTCATCTTTGAACGTAACGATGCGCGCGATGACGTATATCTTTTTCTGATGCGCGAGTTGGAGCAACTTGCCCAAGTCCATCGTCACTTCATCGGTCTTCATGCTCTTGATGATCGGATTATCGGAATGGAACGCCAGCTTGCCGCGATCACCCTTCACGTCCACGACCAGCGTGTTCAACTCGGTGCGATCCACCAAGTCCATCATCGAGCGCACACGTGCCTCATTCGCCAACAACCCGAACGGAAGATACACGCCGCGCGCGTTGAACGGCGTCATTGGAATTTCGATATTCGACTCCGTGCCAATCGTTGCTGCGCCCAGCGTAAAGCCTGCGGCTTTGAGTTTCAGAGTCGTGCCCGCCGTGAGTTCAGCCAGTCCGAACTTGCCTTCGTCACTCGTCGTCAACGTCGCCACCCCATTCACATAGACCAGCGCGCCGGCGACGGGCTTGCTCGTCTTCGCATTCTTCACGACCGCATGAAACGCGCTCGGCTTCAGCACCAGATCAACGACAGCTTGGCCCGTGTATGTCGCCTCCGACGTCGCGTAGTCGTCTAGGCTCGCGGAAATTTTCGTGTTGGTCTCAGGCTCTTTGATCGTGATGCGGCCCGTGGCGTCGGTCTGATACTTCGCGCCACCGACCAACACACTCGCGCGCAGCGGCTTGCTGTCCTGCGCGCTGCTCACCTGAATCGCAAGTGTGCGCGCGGTCAGCACGAAATCAACATTGCTCTCGCCTTTCCACTGGAACTCGTGCGGATAGTAGCCGCTCGCGTCAATGCGCAGCGTCGCGCTCGGCTGCGCGCGCGCGAGCGTGTAACGTCCATCGTCGCTCGATTGCGTCTGCGCGTCTCCCGAGCTGATCGCCGCGTAGATGATCGGCTTCTGCGTCGCGCTGTCCTTGACCACGCCGCTGACGACGTAGGGGCGCACGACGACGTTGACGAGAAAATCTTTGACCAGCGCATCGTTCGGCGTGAAAGGTCCAATCGTCGTCAGATAGCCGCGCGCCTGCACCGTGATCGTCAGAGGTGCGTCGCCCACGCCGATACGATAATGGCCCGCGTCGTCACTCTGCGTTTCGTGCGTCGTCTGATTCTGCGTGATGCGCACCGTCGCGCCCGCGACCGGTTGCTGCGTTTGCTCGTCGCTGATCGTTCCAACGAGCGACTTGCTCTGCACATCTCGCACCCACGCAATGCTGATGCCCACCGCAAACAACAGCAGCAATCCCGTCACGAATAATGTGAGTTTCGCACCGCTCATCACTTGTGCGCCTCCTTGGCTGATGCGAAATTATAGCATAAGGCGAATCGCGGAGGGTTGATGGTGGATAGGAAAAATATTTTTCAATGATGTTTGCTGAGATCAAGCAGGCGATTGAAATCGCGCCCGATGAGCCTGCAGTTGATTGTCCGCCTGCGCACATCACGAATTTTGCAGCCGCGTCGGTCGCTCGGCTGCAAGCCCCATCGGTGCAACTCAGCCAATCTGCTGCGCGCCGCACGTCTGAAGCGAGACGAGAACTTGCGCTAGATCCGTAAACATGGACGTCGAGCGTGGCAGCATGACTCGGGTTATCATGTGCGTTCGTTAGCCGAAACCGCGATGTTTCGGTTGAAAACGATTTTCGGCGACGAGTTGTCTGCACGCTTATTGGAACAGCTCCACAGCAAGGCGGTATTGCCATTTCCGCGCCGCACAGTTGCTCTGGTCAAGGTCAGGGGGCCCAATATCGTTTCCGCCGGGCCCAATCTAGCAGTGGGTGAACGTCGTCTATCGAATCCATTTTCCGTCACCCTGCGAACGGATAGCGTCGGAAGTTGCACGTTCACGTTCAAAGGCGATCCAGATAACGTCACTCGCGAATCAGTTGAGTCCAATAACGAACGGAATCTTAACTTTGAGGTACTGTAGCAAGCGGTACGCTGGCATGCGATGAGGCACTACAACTGGAAGCGAACGCTCTGATGATGAAAGCACAGACCTCACAGGTTTTGAAAACCTGTGAGGTCTTTTTACTTTCAATGCGACTGGATGAGATTTGGGAACAACCGTATCAGAATCACCAGCACCGAATTCGGCAGGCAGCCTTTGGTTGGTGGCGGCGTTGGCGGCGGTACGGGCGGAGGGGGTGGTGGCGGCGGTGGTGGTGGTTCAGGCACTTGATTGGCAAGCCACTGATGCGCCGCAAAGATTTGTGCGCGACCCGCGCCCATCGTGTTCGCGTCGAGTCCGATGTTCTTCGCCGTCTGCATCAGCGCGTCTTTGATTTGCTTCGGCGTCGCCTTGGGATGCGCCTGCAAGAGCAGCGCGCACGATCCGCTCGCGTGCGGCGTCGCCATGCTCGTGCCCGATGCAGTCGTGTAGAAATCATCCTCCACGCGCCCCATGCTCGTGCCGCTCGCGCGTGCGGCGGTGATGCGCACGCCGGGGAAACACACATCAGGTTTGACGCGCCCATCACTCGTAGGCCCACGCGACGAGAATGACGCGATCGCATCGTCGTCGTCCGTCGCGCCAATGGTGATGGCATCGTGCGCGCAGCCGGGCGAGCCGACAGTGCTCGGATCCGGTCCCGCGTTGCCCGCCGCCACGCAAGTAACGTGACCTTTCTGCATCGCGGCATCGCACGTCTGCGAGAGCGCGTCGCTGCCATCGCACGAGCCGTCGCTGCCGAGCGACAGGCTGATGACCTGCGCGTTGTTCTGCACCGCCCACTCAACGCCCGCCATCACGTCGCTCGTCGAGCCACTGCCGTTCGTCCCCAACACCTTGGCGACCATGATCGTCGCCTCGGGTGCGACGCCGCGATACTTGCCCTGCGAGGCTGCGCCGCTGCCCGCCGCGGTGCTCGCGACGTGCGTTCCGTGGCCGTGCCCATCTTTCACACCCTCGCCCGTGAAGTCGTGCGTCTCGGCGATGCGTCCCGCGAAGTCGGGATGGTTGGCGTCAATGCCGGTGTCCACGATGCAGATGCGGATGTCCTTGCCCGTGAAGCCCGCGCTCCACAACTGCGGCGCGCCGATGAGCGGCACGGACACGTCGAGCAAGACGTGTACGGGCGCGTCGTACCAAATCTTCTCGACGTTCGGATCGTCGCTGAGGTTTGCGATTTGATCTTTGGTCGCGCGCGCGGCGACGGCGGGAATGAGCGAGTAGTGATGATCAACGTCCACGCCGAAGTCTTCTGCGACGCGCACGGCGGCTGCCGCCATCGTCCCCGCCGGCGGCGCTTTCCACTTGACGATCACGCCCGCTTGCTCGAAGGCGGGCATGGCTTCGTAACGCGGCAGCAGGTCGTCGTCCAGTTTCTTTTGGTTCATGGCACCCCCATCGGTTCGGTGAGTGCTAAGTCCTGAGTCCTGAGTGCTGGGTATGACTCGCTCGGAACTCAGCACTCAGCACTCATCGCTCAGATGTGTACGAGCTTGTCCTCTTCGACGTGCGCAACCCAATCCTCATCGCAGAGTGAGAGCGCGGCGGTGCCGGTGCCCTCGACCGTGACGGCGTTAATCAGCGACGAGCTGCGGATCACGCGCAAGCCTTTGGCTTCGAGCATCGTCTTGGCTTCGGCAGGCGCAACGTTGGTGCGCACGATCAGTCGCATGTGCGCGCTGGGATGCTCGCGCAGCCGCTGTTCGAGTTTCGCGTCAAACTGTTTCATGGCGTTCCCTCCGCGCAGCATCGTAACACAGATGGAACGGCGAACGCAAGCGCGCAAACGGACGGGGTGTGCTTCAAGATTTTGCGCTGTCAAATCTCCAAAATGCCGTGAAATAAATTTCACGGTTGAAAACTTGGAAGTTGGCTCAAGCCAACTGATGGACGCGGCAATCGGCTTTAGCCGATTTTCAAGTATTCAGCCAGCGAATTGAATTCGCTGGCGTTCGCGCGTGCAAAGCCATGCAAACTCTGACGCCCACCCAAACGGACGCGCGCATTGGTAGAACGCGCGGCGGACGAACCGACATCACTGCGCCACGAGTTCAATGGATTCGATTGCGATGGGTGCTGAGACTTCAAGTGCAATCCACGGTCGGGCAGAAACGATCTCGATGGTAGAACTTACAGTCGTCACGTTGACTTCGCTCAACACTTCAGCGACATCCAGTGTCCACTTCGAGTATATCGTGACGTGCGCTGATTGTGTTCGTGCGTGCGCGGTGAGTCGCAACGCGACGGCATTACCGCTGCGAGTACGCACGGATAAATCTGCGCGACGATCAATCGTGCGCTGCGACTGGCCGCTCACTAGCTCGACATCGCCCCAGCCGTCGCCGAGCACGAGGTACGGACGATATGGATTCGGTTCGGGCACGCGATACGCGACGAGGTTCGGCTCGCTCACGACAGGCTTCTGATTAGCGAGCATCTGCTGCACAACGCGGTTCGTCACCGCGCGCTCGTCGCCGTCCATCGTGAGCGGGTGCACGATGACATAGCGCACGTCGAAGTCGGACAGCACACTTGCGGCAATCACGCGCGTGTCGTATCGGATAATGTCGGGCTGCAAGGTGCGCAGCTCATTCAAGATCGGCGTGCGCTCGACCAGCGACAGCGGATTGCTGCGCGAGGTGTACGCAGTGATGAGCGGACGCGCGTGCAGCGTTTGATACAGTAGCGGGTCTGGCCGATCCACATTGATCGGCAATTCGAGGATGGCGAACGCGCCTGCTTCATCGCGCAGTTGCGCGTAGAACGACGGCACGGCAACCGGCGTGAGCGGATAGGGGACGGCGAGGAACTCGAACGCGATCAAGAGCGCGCAGACGATCATGGCGCGCGTGCGCAGCGTGCTCAACCCAAACGCGCACAACATCGCCAGCGCGAGCATCACCATCAGGTCGAAGCGGCTGACTGAGCGCGTGATGCGCACGAGCGGCACCAGCGCGTACAACCACGCGTACGGCAGTGGCAGCGGCGCGACGATTTGTCCCAAGACGTGCAAGTAGGGACCGAGCGCGAGCACAAAGAACGTGCTTAGCGTGATGAGCCAAAACGCTACGCGCCGACGAAAGCGCATGACGCCGACGATTGCCAGCGCGAGCGGCACGAATCCCGCGAACACGGTGCGCTCCGACGTGCTGCTGCTGAACTGCTCGGCGATGTTGCGAGTGGCATCGCCCCATACTGGATGAAATTCACTCGGCGTGACGAACGCGAGCAAGTCGGCGGAGAGTGCGAGCGTTTCGTCGAACGGTGGCCGCAGATACGCTGCACTGGCGGCTTCGCGCAGCATCGGCACGAGCAGCGGCGAGAGTAAGACGGTGAAGAGCAGCAGGACGGAAGCGAAAGGCAGTACGGCAGACGGCAGACGGCGGACGGCAGCAATCAACCGTCTGCCGTCTGCCGTCCGCCGTTGCATTTGCCACAGCGAGACAAGCGCGGCAAAGATCAACAAGTACAACACAAAGTACCAATCACACAGCGCATTGAGCACGAGAAAGAATGCGGGCAGAAAAATACGACGCGCCGAGTGACCGCGTTTGTTCAATTGCAAGTACGTCAGCGCAAAGAATGGAATCCATTCGGTCGAGAGGACTTGCATATGGCCCAACAGGTGCGCGAAGCGAATCGGCGCGAAGGCGAAGACGAAGCCAGCGAGGAAAGGTGGAAAGTGGAAAGTGGAAAGTGGAAAGTGTCCAACCTTGTCTGATGTACTTCTTGCCACTTGCTTACCTTCGATTGCGCTCAGGATTTGCTTGCCACCCGTCACTTCGAGCGCGAGCAGATATGCGCCGTAGCCCGACATCACGAACGTGAATAGCACGATGCTGTTGTATGTGAACGCGAGATTGGCGAGCGATTGGATCGGCAGCGACCACAAGCCATTGAAGATATTCAGCGTGTGAAAGAGCAAACTCGCGCCAGTCGGGTAATACAGTTCGCGTGTGAAGAACGGCGACGTGTTCAGGTCGAGCAGCGCACGACGTACCCACCACAAGTTCCAGTAATTCTGTAAGCCATCGTAGCCATCGCCGGGAATCGCGGACGAGAAGTTGAGCGCAAGCGGATAAGTGAAGACGAGCGCGAGGACGAGATAGGCGACGATGACGAGAGTGTGGCGACGCATGAGAGAGACTGGGGTTTGGAGGCTGCGTGGCTAGGCAATGCGATCAGGCATTGGGAGATTGACGTTGGACATCGGACGTTGGAGATTGGACAGCGAACACGCCGAGTGCAAGCAGTGACACGATGAAGCCCAGATAATTTTCGTTCAGGAAGCGCGAGGCGAACGCGAACGCGAACAGCAAGATGCCGCCGTGCCACGCCGCGTTCGTCAGCGTGTTCTCGCGCAGTTGACGGCGCAGCATCAAGACCAACAGCGGCAGACTGACGATGACTTCGGGAATCCAAAACGGAAAATACGCGAGGCGCGACGGCACGAGATTCAGCGCGAGCACGAAGTTGGATAAACCCCAGCCGCGAATCTGATACGCCGTCGGCGACGTGCCCGCGCTCCACGCCCACACGTCGTCATAAAAGTTGTACGGATCCCACAGCGCGAACGGCAGAACGATGAGGAGGAAGACGAACACGAACGGCAACAGACGACGGACGATGGACGACGCACGACGGAGATCAAATAGCTCATCGCGCAATGTGAATACGAAATAAAATGGCGCGAGGAACCAGGCTGTCGGCTTGGATGCGCACGCAAGCGCGAACAGCGCAAGCGAGGTGACCCTCGCGAAACGATGCGGCTGCTGCGCGACGAAGAGCGCGGCGACGATCCAGAACAACACGAACGAGTCGTTCTGTCCAAAGATGACATCGCTGCCCATGATCGGATTCAAGCCGAGCAGCATCACAAGCGCGAGTTTGCTGGTCGGCGTGGGCGCGAGCCGCACTGCCATCAGCAGCATCAGCGCGAACAGGATGAGATAGACGAAGCGCTCGTCGAACCAGCCGAGTGTCGCACTGCTGACGACGAAGAACGGCAGCGAGAACAAAAACGTCCACGGCAAATATGGATAATGATACAGCGCGGACTTGTAGTCCAAGCCCCAGTCCGCCATGGGCGTGTGCGTGTAATCCTCCGTGTACGGGTTCTTGCCTTGCAGCAAGAATTTCATCGTCTCTTCGGTTTGAATCACACCGCCGTCGTGTGTGTACGTCGCGGGTCCCGCGATGTGACGCAGCGCGATCAAGTACGCCGACTGCGCGACGACGGTGGTGGTGATGATGGCGAAGACGATTACCAGTTTCAGATGGAAATTGGAGACTGGAGACTGGAGATGAGAGACTGGGCGTTGGACGTCGGACGTTGAACGTTCTCCGAGCAGGTCAACGATCACGTACGCGAGCACGAGTGCAAACGTGAGCGAGATGAGCAGCAGGCTGATCGGATCGGTGAGCCAGTCTTCCATCAACGCCCATGCGTCCGGGGACAGCAAACCGTTCAACCATGCAACTTGTCTGATGGTTTCAATCGGGCGCGGCGCGGCGAGGTCGGCGAGGGTGTCAATGCGCACCCGTGCCGTCACCAGCAGCAGCAGCAGCAGCACGTCGAAGCGGCGCACGAACATGCGCGAGATTATAACTGATGAGATTCGTAATCCGTAATCCGTAATTTGTAATAGCCATCACGCACTGCGGATTCCGCAGTGCGCCTAATGTTTTTCGTTTCGCCATCGCGCTTGTATAATCGTGCAATGTCCGACCCGTTAGCCAAGTCGTATTACCGCCGCTTTCGCGAGACAAACGCCGGCTGGCTGCGCCGCCTCGCGCCGCTCGCGCTGGCGTCGCTATTCGTGCTGGCGCTGGGCAGCGCGAGCCTGTGGCTGCTAGTGCGCTACACTGACGGCATCAGCAATTATCGGACGCCGCTGGCAAAATTCCCGCCGCCCAGTGTGGCAAGTGATCCGATTGTGCCGCAGGTCGTGTTCGTCGTGATTGACGGCCTGCGTGAGGATGCGACGCTTGCGATGCCGATCTGGCAGCGGCTGCGACAGCAAGGCGCGTCGGCAACGGTGCTCGTGACCTACCCCACCGCGCAACCGGCTTGGACGACGCTGGTCACGGGCGCAGAGTCGGAGATCAACGATGCGCCGCTCGACGGCGGCACGCATCCGTTCACGCTTGACTCGCTGTTCACGAGCGCGCGCCGCGCCAATCTCAATGTCGCACTCGCCGCGCGCAGTTCATGGCGCGAACTCGTCGCGCCGCAATTCTTGAACGAGCAATTCTTCAGCGACGAACCAGACGATTCAGTCGCCGATCATCGCATCGCGGATAAAGCCGCTGGCTTTATCGCTTACTTCGCGCCGAACGTGCTGCTGGTGCATCTAGCGCTGCCCGACCTGATCGCGCAACAATCCGGCGTGAACGGCGATGCGTACGCCCAAGCGGCGGCACACACCGATCAACTCTTGGCGCAACTGGCAAGCGCGATCAATCTCCGACAGTCGGTTCTGATAGTGGCCAGCAGTTACGGCGTGAGCGAGCGCGGCGGACACGGCGGCGCGGAAGATGCGCAGACGCGCGTGCCGCTGCTCGTCGTTGGCGCGCACGTTAAGGTGGGTGAGTACGGCATGGTGCGCCAATCCGACATCGCGCCGACCATCGCCGCGCTGATCGGCAGCGGCATTCCTAGCACCTCGCAGGGAACGATTCTATTTTCGATGTTCGATCTCAGCGACGTGCAGCGCGCGACGAAAGCCATTGCCTTAGCAAAGCAGCAGCGCGACTTTGGGCAGGCATATCTTAACGCGATTGGCGGCACGTTGAGCGAACCTGCACTGCTGGATGCCCAAGTGGCAAAGTCGTCGCTCGACGTGAAAAACTACGAGAGTGCATTCACCATCGCCAACCTCGCGGCACAGCAGGTGCAGCACGACACGCGCGCCGCACGCTTGGCGCGCATCGAGCGCGAACGCTTCGCGCGGGCACCACTCGTCGTCGCGCTGATCGTCGTGCCGCTCATGCTTTGGTTCAGGCGCAGCGGGCGCGTGTTGATCGCGCTGATTGCCGCGATTGCCATCGCGCTCGCGCAACACGGGCTATACGTGCAAGCACAGCATCTGTACTCGTTCAGCGACATGCTCTCGCTTCCGCGCTTTGCGCTCGACGCGCTGGCGCGCAGCGTGCTGGCAGTCGTGTGTGGCGGCGTGTTGATCGTCGGCTATCACTGGCGCGACGACAAGCCTTCGCGCGTGCGCGTCGCGACGACACTGCTCATCGCGTGCGCACTTGCCATCTATCTGTTGAGCATTCCATTCGCCGTCGGCTACTTCGTCAACGGACTAAGTCTGCAATGGACCATCGGCGACCTGACATGGGCGTTCATCATGGTGTTCAGCCTCGTCACCATCGTGACCACCAGCGTGACCGCAGTGCCGTTCGCCGCAGCGATTGGGCTGCTGTACTGGTCTGCACTCGTCGTCCTGCATCGTGCACTGCGTGCGCGCGTGCTGCTCAAAAACCTAACGAATCCGATATCGTCAGCGCGTCAATGAGGTTGCATGGAGATTACGTATCGCATCAATCGGCCGATCAGTGCTGACCAGTTCATCAGCGTTTGCCGCAGTTCGGGCTTGCGCCGCCCGCTTGAAAATCTGGATCGCGTTCAGCGCATGCTTGACAACGCGAACCTGACGATCACCGCTTGGGACGGCGAGCAGTTGATCGGCTTCGCGCGCTCTCTGACCGATTTCGGTTTCTGCTGTTACCTGTCCGACCTCGCCGTGCGCGCCGAGTATCAGCGCGGTGGCATTGGCAAAGAACTGATTCGGCGCACGAAAGAACGCGTCGGCGACGAGTGCATGTTGCTGCTGCTCGCCGCCCCGGACGCGATGAGTTATTATCCGCACGTCGGCTTTCTGCAAGTCGAGAACGGCTGGATTATCCCCAGGAGCAAGTAGCGATTTGCAATTTGCGATTTCTGTCTTGTCATTCGCAAATCGCCACCCGCCACTCACCACTCGCTCATGCGAATCGCCATCACCGGCGCGAACGGCCAACTCGGCGTCGCGCTGCAACACGAACTGCGCGCGCATCAAGTGATCGCGCTCGCACACACGACGCTCGACGTTAGCGAAGCATACGTGACCGACGCGCTCGTCGCGCTCTTCCCCGAAGTTGTGATTCACGCCGCCGCCATGACGGACGTGGACGGCTGTGAGCGCAATCCTGACGAGGCGTATCGCATCAACGCGCTCGGTGCGAAACACGTCGCGCTCGCGTGCGCCGAGTTGAACGCGGCGCTGGTGTATATCAGCACCGAGTATATTTTCGATGGTGCGAAGGGCGAACCGTACACCGAAGCTGACGCGCCGAATCCTTTGAGCGTGTATGGGCGCACCAAACTGGACGGCGAAAAGATCGTGCGCGCAATCGCACCGCGCCACTATATTGCGCGCACGTCGTGGCTATATGCGCGCAATCGCAAAAACTTTGTGAGCCGCATCCTGCAACTGGCGTCCGAGCAGCCGCGCCTCAGCATCGTCACGACCGAATACGGCACGCCGACTTACGCGCCCGACCTCGCACGCGCCATCGCGCAGTTGTTACGCCATGACTGCTACGGCGTGTTCCATCTCGTCAACGCAGGCGCGGTCAATCGCTACGACTTCGCGCACGCCATCCTCGACGAAGCCGGGCGCTGCGATTATCCGCTTGACCCAATCAGCGCGTTTCCGCGTGCCGCACAGCCGCCCACTTACGGCGTCATGCAGAACACACGCGCTGCCGCGCTCGGCATCACGCTGCGACCCTGGCGAGACGCGCTGCACGAGTGCTTGACGGCGGACAGCAGTCGGCAGACGACGAACAATCAATGAGTAGTAATCATCGTCCACCGTCCGCCGTCCGCCATCCACTCGTTTCAGTCATCATCCCCAACTTCAATGGCATGGCGCATCTGCCAACCTGCCTTGCGTCGCTGCGTGCGCAGTCGTATGCGCCGTTTGAAACGATTGTGGTGGACAACGGTTCGACGGACGAATCGGTTGAATTTATTCGTCGAGAGTTCTCGGACGTACGTATCGTCTCGCTTGCGCGCGATGGCGTATTCGTCGTTGCCGTGAACGCGGGCATTCGTGCCGCGCGCGGCGCGATCGTCGTGCTGCTGAACAACGACACCGAAGCCGAACCGACGTGGTTGAGCGAACTCGTGTGTGCCCTGTGCGGCGAGCCGCGCGCGGGCATGGCGGCGTCGAAGCTGCGGCTGTTCGACCAGCGTGATACGCTGCACAGCGCGGGCGATGGCTTCGGGCGCGATGGTCTGCCGATCAATCGTGGCGTGTGGCAGAAAGATATGGGACAGTTTGACCACGACCATTTCGTGTTCGCGCCGTGCGGCGGCGCGGCGGCGTATCGCATGACAATGCTCGACGCGATTGGATTGTTTGACGAACACTTTGTCGCGTACTGTGAGGACGCCGACCTCGCGTGGCGCGCGCAATTGGCTGGCTGGCGCTGCGTGTTCGCGCCGCGTGCGGTTGTCTATCACAAACTAAGCGCGACGGGCGGCGGTAAACTGGCCAGTTACTTCGTCGGACGCAATTCGCTTTGGGTGATTGCGAAAAATGTTCCAGCACCGCTTTGGCGCAAAAATTGGCGGCGCATCCTCGCGGCGCAACTGTGCATCACGCTGGACGCACTCAAAGCGTGGCGCGGCGAAGCGGCACGCGCGCGTTTGGCTGGTCAACTGGCCGGCGTGCTTGGCTTGCCCAAGATGTGGCGCAAGCGGCGCGCCATTCAATCAACGCGCAAGATCGGCGACGCCGAGATTGAGAGCCTGTTGACGTGAATTGTCTCGTCGCGCGCGCGCGTTTTGACGAACAAAACGCCTCAATGTATCATGCTGCTGAAATGACGCAATCAGTTCGTCCCAGCAATAGCCCGCGCGCCTATTTGTCGGTTGTCATTCCAGCGTATAATGAAGAGAGTCGTCTGCCCGACACGCTCAAGCGCGTCGCCGCATATTTCCACGAGCAGGCGTACCCCGTCGAGATTCTGGTGGTGGACGACGGCAGCTCAGACGGTACGGCGCAGGTCGTGTGCGAGTTTGCGCAGCACCATCCCGAAGCGCGCTTGATCCGAAACGAGCATCGCGGCAAAGGCTACGCTGTGCGCAGCGGCGTGCTGAACGCGACGGGCGAGTACATTCTCGTTTGCGACGCCGACCTCGCCACGCCGATTGAAGAGGAGCAGAAGCTCGCGCCGTACTTGCAGGATGGCTACGCGGTGGCGATTGCCTCGCGCGAAGGATTAGGTTCGCGGCGCATCGGCGAACCGGCTTATCGTCATTTGATGGGGCGCGTGTTTAACTTCATCACGCGCACGGTTGCTGTTGGCGGCTTCAACGATACGCAGTGCGGCTTCAAGCTGTTTCGCGCCGACGCGGCGCGCGACCTGTTCAATCGCGTGCAGTTGTACGGCGACAACGCCGCCGCCGTAAAAGGCGCGGCGGTCACGGCATACGATGTCGAAGTGATTTTTTTGGCTGTCAAGCGAGGCTACAGAGTGAAAGAAGTGCCGACCGAGTGGCGCTACGGCTCGGTCTCGAAAGTCAATCCGGTGAGTGACTCGATGCGTAACTTCATGGATGTGATGCGTGTGCGTCTCAACGACTGGCGAGGCAAGTATAACGGACACTGATGGATCGGTAAGTTCCCGAATTTTGCGAAGCCACTCGTTGAGAGTGGTTTTTTGTTTTGGAGCGTTGGCTCGTTGGAGTGTTTGTTAGTTGGTTGGTTGGTTGATCGTTAACCAACTAACCAACCAACCATCTAACAAACACTCCACCAATATGCTAGAATTTCTACACACAGGAGACCAGCATGAACGAACACATTCTCGTCGCCGTCGCGTGGCCCTATGCGAATGGCTACGCGCACTTGGGACATATCGCGGGCGCGTACCTGCCCGCAGACATCTTCGCGCGCTATCAGCGCATGCGCGGCAATCACGTCTTGATGGTCTCTGGCAGCGATTCGCACGGCACGCCCGTCACCTTCGAGGCAGACCGCGAAGGCATCTCACCGCGCGAGTTGTTCACGCGCTATCATCACGCCTTCGTGCAGAGTTTCCGCGATCTCGGTTTGTCGTTCGACCTGTTCACACATACCGACACCGAAAACCATCAGCGCATCTCGCAGGACATCTTCTTGAAGTTAAAAAGCGAGGAACTGATCTTTGAGAAGGCAGCGCCACAGTGGTTCTGCGAGCACGATCAACGCTTTCTGCCCGACCGCTACGTCTATGGCACGTGTCCAGTGTGTGGCTTCCCGAACGCGCGCGGCGATCAGTGCGACAACTGCGGCAGCGTGCTCGATTCGCTCGAATTGGGCAATCCACAATGCAAACTGGCAAAGCCCGGCGACCCGCCCCATCAAGTCGTCGTGCGCGAAGCGAATCACTTCTATCTGGACTTGCCTGCGGAGGCGGGGCCGCTGCTCGATTGGTTCGAGCAGCAAAGTCAGCACTGGCGTTCCAACGTATCGCGCTTCGCGCACAACTACGTCGCGGGGGGCTTGCAGGCGCGCGCCATCACGCGCGATTTGGAGTGGGGTGTGCCGGTGCCCGTCGAAGGTTGGGAGGACAAGCGGCTTTACGTTTGGTTCGAGGCAGTGATTGGCTACTTCTCCGCGAGCATTGAGTGGTCTAAGAATATTGGCCAGCCCGACGCGTGGCAGCAGTGGTGGTACGACAAGCACGCACGCGCGTATTATTTCATCGGCAAAGATAACATTCCATTCCACGCCATCATCTGGCCTGCTATCCTGCTCGGAACGAAAACGATTTACGATGGCAACGAGCGCACGCTCAACTTGCCGTTCGACATTCCCGCCAACGAATTCATGAATCTCGAAGGACGCAAGTTTTCCAAGAGCGAGCACTGGGCAGTCTGGCTGCCCGACGCGCTCGCGCGCTACGACCCCGACCCGCTCCGCTACTATCTGACGGCGATTGCACCGGAGACGCGCGACAGCAGTTGGGACTGGTCGGACTTCCTACGCCGCAACAACGACGAGTTGGTCGGTACGTGGGGCAACCTGCCGAATCGAGTGCTCACGTTCGCGTACCGCAATTTTGCAAAGCAAGTGCCAACGCCAGGCGAGTTGGACGAAACGGATCGTGCGATCATCGCGCGCGCGGAGAGCGCATTTGCGCCGATTGGCGAACTGCTCGAAGGCGCGCACTTCCGCGAAGCACTCGCCGAAGCAATGGCGGTCGCGCGCGACGCCAACAAATATCTCAACGAGCGCGCGCCGTGGCAGGAACTCAAGACCGATCGCGCGCGTGCCGCCACGACGATCTACGTCGCGCTGCGCGTGGTGGACTCGCTGAAGATTTTATTGTATTCATTCCTGCCCTTCTCATCGCAGTCCTTGCACGAGCAACTTGGTTACGACGACAACCTGTTCGGCGCGTTCGACACGCCGACGTTCACAGAGAGCGCGTCCGAACACGAAGCACTTGGCTATCGTGACTCAGGTTCAGGCGAGCGCTGGCAGCCCAGCCAACTGCAAGCAGGACAGAAACTGCGCGAGCCGAAGCCGCTGTTCAAGAAGTTGGATGCGAAGATTGTGGAAGAAGAAAAGTCAAGGTTGGGGAACTGACGGCGGACGGCAGACGGTGGACGGCGGCGATCTGTCGTCCACCGTCCGCCATCGCGAAGCATATGCGCGCGCTCATCCAACGCGTCACCCACGCCTCGGTCGCCGTTGACGGTCAGCCCGTCGGCCGCATCGCACACGGCTTGGTCGTGTTGCTGGGCGTGACGCACGGCGACACCAACCAGCAAGCCGACGCACTCGCGGCGAAAATTGCGACGCTGCGAATATTTTCCGACGTGGCAGGCAAGTTCAATCTGTCGCTGCTCGACGTGCAGGGCAGCGCGCTCGTCATCTCGCAGTTCACGTTGTACGCGAATGCCAAGCGCGGCCGCCGTCCCGACTTCATCGCCGCCGCGCGGCCCGAGCAAGCCGAGCCACTGGTCGAATTTTTCGTGAGCGCATTGCGCGAGGCAGGTGTGCGCGATGTGCAAAGCGGCGTCTTCGGCGCGCACATGCTCGTGACGATTATGCTCGACACGGACGATTCATAATCTTTGTAACTGCTCACAGGCAATAGCGAATGCGCGTCAATGTAACCATCGGGCGCCGTGCAGTGCACAAAATATAAACAGCGCGCTGCACAGTAGCCCGGACCTCCAGCGTATAATATGCCTCATCTTCAATCGTGAGGCACCTATGCCAGAAGCGACGGCTGCATTCAAGCAACAATTACGCGAGGCGTTCGATGCCATGCACGTCGGTCAGGCGTTCAGCTTTCGGCGCACCTTCGGCGACGGCGACTTGTCGTTGTTCTGCGGCGTGACGGGCGACTTCAACCCGTATCATCTCGACGATATGTTTGCGCGCGAGACGTGGTATGGAAAGCGCATTATTCCGGGTCTGCTCGCGGGCAGCATGATGACGCACATCGGCGGACTGCTCGGCTTCCTCGCCACGGAGATGGCCTTTCACTATCTCGCGCCGGTGTTCGTCGGCGATACGCTCACCTGCACGATGACGGTGACGAGCAAGGATGAAGTGAAGCGGCGCGTGAGCGGCGACGTGCTGTACGTGAATCAAGATGGCATCGAAGTGTTGCGCGCCGAGTTCAGCGGATTCCCCTCACAGATTAGGCTCGCGCGCTGAACAGCATACCGCTCTTCGCGACCATACTCGTCGTGCTATACTTCCGTGTGCGCAAAATCAGTCAGCGTGCGAGGATGCTATGAGCGACGTGATTGTGATCGGCGGTGGCGTGATCGGCTTACTGTCGGCATGGCGGCTGGCGCAAGCAGGCTTGTCGGTGGATTTGTTCGAGCGCGGCGCACTCGGCGCGGAATCATCGTCGGCTGCGCTTGGCGTGCTTGTGCCGCACGCGAGCACATCGCCGCCATTCTTCAACCTCACGCAAGCCAGCCTCAAGATGTTTCCTGCGCTCGCCGCCGAACTGCGTGACAGCACAGGTATCGAGATTGAGTTGCGCGACGAAGGCATGTTGCTGTGCGCGCTCGACGATAGCGAACTCGAATCATTCGACGAAACGTTTCATGTAGAGCAAATTGGCGGCGTACCCGTGCGCTGGCTCTCGGCGCGCGAGGCACGCGAACTCGAACCGTCGTTGAGTGAGGATGTGCGCGGCGCGATTCACTACACGGCTGCGCTGCAAGTGGACAACGTGCGAATGTGTCGCGCGCTCACGCTTGCGGCGGCACGAGCAGGCGCGCAGTTGCACGCGGGGCAGATGGTCACGCGCGTCGCGCGCGAAAGTCCCCGCTCCGCTCAGAGCAGGAATGGTGCGCGCGTGAGCGGCGTAATCGTTTCGGGAGAATTGCACCGTGCGCCGCAGATCGTGCTCGCCGCCGGCAGCTGGTCGGGCAGCATTGAAGGTGTGTCGCTGCCACTGGAACCAACCAAGGGACAAGCGTTGTCGCTCGATCCTTCGACAGGCTCAGGACGCGGCGCGCCGACGGTCATCACGCACATTCTCGACAGCGCAGGCGGTTACGTCACGCCTCGCCGTGATGGACGCTTGCTGATCGGCGCGACGGTGGAACATGTCGGCTACGACAAGCGCGTGACCGCGAGCGCGCTGCTGGAGCTGCTGGCGCACGCGACACGCCTCGTGCCCGCGTTGAAAGATGCGACCGTGCGCGAAACCTGGGCGGGCTTGCGTCCGCAGTCGGCGGATGGTTTGCCGATTCTCGGTGCGGTCGCAAACTGTGAGGGATTGATCGCCGTGACGGGCCACTTCCGCAACGGCATCCTGCTCGCACCGATCAGCGCGCAGTTAGTCACAGAATGGACGACGAGGAAGCCAACGAGCGTGGATGCGAGCGCGTTCTCGCCGAATCGGTTTGCGACGACAACGTAGCCGCGTGCTGTCCAGCGCCCGCAATCTCAGTGCGATGAATGCGATCACGCACGCAACTTGAAGCGTTGAATCTTGCCTGTCGCCGTCTTCGGCAGTTCGGGCACCAGTTCGATCCAGCGCGGGCGTTTGTAATCGGCAATGCGCTCGCGGCAGTACGCGATCAATTCGTCGCTCGTGACGTGCTGGCCATCTTTGAGCACGACATATGCTTTCGGCTTTGTCAGATCTGAGCCATCGGCTTGCCCGATGACCGCGCACTCCAGCACCGCCGCGTGACTGAGCAGCGTACTCTCGACCTCGACAGGCGAGACCCAAATGCCGCCGACCTTCAGCATGTCGTCGCTGCGCCCCGCGTGCCAATAATATCCATCTTCGTCAACCATATATTTGTCGCCGGTGTTCAGCCACTCGCCGAGAAACGTCTTCCGACTTTTGCCGTACTGGTGCAAATAGAATAGCGCCGCCGTCTCGCCTTTGACGAGCAAGTTGCCGACTTCGCCGCGCGGCACGGCGTTGCCTTCTTCATCCACAATCTTCAACTCGTAACCCGCGAACGGCTTGCCGCTCGAACCCGGCCGCATGTCGTCGGGCCGATTCGATAAGAAGATGTGATAGTTCTCCGTCGAGCCGATGCCGTCAATGATGTCGAGAGCGGTGCGTTCCTTCCACGCGTGCCAGATGGGCGCGGGCAACGCTTCGCCCGCCGACACGCACAGGCGCAGCGACGAGCGATCAAACTTGTCGAAGTCGGGATGCGCGAGCAATTGCGCAAAGCCCGTCGGCGAGTTGTAGAAAATGGTCGGCTTAAAGCGCTGAACATGGTCGAGCAGGTTCGTCGCGATGCGCGGCGGCGCGGCCATCACAACCGTGCTCGCGCCGACGTACCACGGAAAGATCAGCACGCCGCCCGTGCCGAACGTGAAGAACAAACGGGGCGCGCCGAATGCGCGGTCGCTGTCGCGCAAACCAAGCACGTTCACGCCCCACAACTGCGCCGCGAGTGGCAAGTCTTTATGCGCGTGCAGAATGCCTTTCGGCTCACCCGTCGTGCCGCTCGAATAATTGAGCGAGCAGAAATCGTCGCGCTGCGTTGACGCAGTTTTCAGTGCGCACGATTCGTTCGCAATCCAGTCACGATATGTGCTGAGCTCCCTCCCCTGCAAAGCGGTGAAGGGTAGAGGTGGGGGTTCGCCAATCACAATCACGTGCTCGACAAATTCTAATTGCGCGCGAATCGGTTCGATGGATGGCAGCAGCGTCGTGTGCACGATTAACACGCGCGCGCGTGAGTCGCGAAAGATGTAGAGCAATTCATTTGGCTTGAGCAGCGTGTTCATGCAGACCGCAATCGCGCCAATCTTGAGGATGCCGAAATACGATGCGACCCACTCGGCACAATCAGGCGCGAGAATGGCGACCATCTCGCCGATGCGCACACCAAGTTTCTTAAGCGCGTTACCGATGCGATTGACTTCCTCGCTCATCTGCTTGAACGTCAACGCGCGTTCGAGGCTGAAGAGCGCAGCCTTGTCGGCGCGTTCGGCGAGATTGCGTTCGAGAATATCAACCGCGTTGTAGTTGAGTGGCAGGTCGGATGCTTTCATGCTGCCTCCGCGAATGTATTACGCAATGACGGCGATACATTGAATCTCAACCAGTGCGTTCTCGTCGAACAACTCCAACACGCCGACGAGCGTCACAGCTGGAAAATACTTGCCGAAGACTTCGCGATACACCAGGCCAAGCGGTTTGAGTTTGTCCTTGTAGTCGTCCACCTCGACGACGTAGATCGTCATCTGTACGATGTCCGTCACGGAGCCGCCCGCCGCCTCGACAACCGTCTTGATGTTGGCGATCGCCTGCTTGAACTGCGCGACCAGATCATCGGGCGACACGAGCGTTCCCATCAGGTCAACGCCGGGCTGGCCAGCGAGGAACAACATACGCCCGCCGCTCGTGACGATGCCATGCGAGAAGCCGCTCGGCTTGGCGAGCGATTCGGGGTTGATGATTGTCTTGTTTGTCATGGTGTATCACCTGCAAACCACGAAGACGCGAAGATCACAAAGCATTCTTTGCGACCTTCGTGTCTTTGTGGTTTGCTTATTGTGCTTTTCATCGTAGTGAAGACCGACATCATCCAAACGGCTCCCACGGCGTAACGTGCTTGGGCAGAATCTTGTAGATGCGGCGCACCTCGTTCTCGAAGCGCCACGTCGGCGGATAGGCTTCGCGGCTCAGATAGCGCTGTGCCAATGTGTCGAGGTGTTCGTCCGCGCCCTCTTCGGTGATCTCCACCACGTCGCCGCGCACGAGCACATAGCGGTTCGGGTTGTCGGGGTCGCTGATCTCGATGGCGACCTGCGGCCGCTTCGACATCGTGATGTCCTTCAAGCGCCCCTTCGACGAATTGACGATGATGTGCTTGCCATCGTAGTCCACCCACACGGGCGTAACGTGCGGCGTGCCATCGGCGAGCAAGGTGGCCAAGTGGCCATGCGAGCGTTTCTTGAACAGTTCGAGAAACTGTTCGGGAATGGGACCCGGCTGCGGCTGGGTGCGCTTCCACTCGTCGTACTGCGCGATGAAGATCGGATCGCGCCGCTGCAAGCGATGATATCCGACGCGGCGGCTGCGCGTTTGCAGCGCATAGGTGAAGCCGATCGGATCGAGGTGCAGATGCTCCTGCACATTCTCCAGCCACACCAGACTCGTGTATGCCGCCTCCTGAAACTCGTCAATACGCGGCTTGCGCGTGCGCTCGTATTCAGCGAGTGCATCATGAACTCCCTCCCCTGCGAAGCGGGGGAGGGTTGGGGTGGGGGTATGCTTCTCAAATGCATCCACCAGATACATCGCATCTTCCAGCGCGAGGCGCGTGCCGCTGCCGATCGAGAAGTGCGCCGTGTGCAGCGCATCGCCGAGCATCGTCATATTCTGATGATACCAATGCTTGCATTTGATGAGCGGGAAGTTCGTCCAGCGCAGAAAATTGTTGGAGAGCAGCTCATGACCGCACAGATCGTCTTTGAAAACATTTTCTAGATAGCGCAGCGTGTCCTGCTCGGACATCTGCTCCAGTCCCGCGCGCAGCCACACGTCGGGTGGGCACTCGACGATGAACGTGCTGAGGTCGGCGCTGAAGCGATACGCGTGATAGATGAACAGTCCGACGTCTGTCTGTCGGAAGCCCATCGTCAGTCCGTCGAATGTCTGACGCGTGCCGAGCCACGTGTAGCGGTTCTGGCGCAAATCAATCGAGGGCTGAAAGAACATCTCGAACGTGCGCCGCACGAGACTGTTCGCGCCATCTGCGCCGACGAGCAGATCGCAGTCGCGCCAGTCGTTCACGTCCGTGATGTTGCAGAGGAAACGCAAGTCCACGCCGAGTTCGTGCGCGCGCTGCTGCAGGATGTTGAGAAAGGTAAGACGCCGTATGCCGGAGAAGGTGTTGCCGCCGACGGCGACCTTCACGCCTTGATGCACCGTGATTGCTGCGTCCCACGTCTGCGACGCACGCATGATCGCGGCGTGCGACTCGGCGTCGCGCTCGGCGAGCAGCGACATGATGCGCCCGGCGAAGACGATGCCCCAGCCGAACGTGTCGTTGGGTCCGTCGCGCTCCAGCACGACGATTTCGTGCGACGGATCGAGTTGCTTCAGCAGGATCGCAAAGTACAATCCCGCGGGCCCGCCGCCGATGATGTGGATTTTCATTTAACCCTGTACTGCTATCGCGCCGCGTACACCTCATCCCGTATCGCATCCACGATCAACTGCGGCTGCTCGGTTGGGATGGCGTGATCGCTTTCAGTGGCGATGATCTGCTTGCTGTTGCTCGACCACTTGAGCAAATCTTTCTGCATGGCGGTCCAGACGCCTTCGACAAACGGCGAGAACAGAGCGGGTACATCCGCAATCGGCTTGCCGTGCGAGATGACGACGAGCGGCATGTCGCCGAACGATTGGCGCTTCGCTTTCATCTGATCGCCGCTGACTTTCAGATCAATTTTCTCTGTGCCTTGAATGGGGTCGCTGAATTGCTTGCGATAGTCCTTGAGTTGCGGCGGCTCGCCGGGAAACTCCGGCGGCAGCAGCGCGCCGAAGCGCTCCCATTCGTCTTCGTGCGCTGAGTCCACCAGCACCAAGCCGACGACTTCGTTGCGATACTCGCTCGCGTACAGTCGCACGTTCATGCCGCCGAGTGAGTGCCCAACCAGCACGTACGGCGGCTGCACGCCTGCGTTGTTGAGTAGTGTGCGCAGATCGTTCACGAGGTCTTGACTGCTGCGCGGCGTCGGCGACTGCTCGCTGCGTCCGGTGTTCGCGCGGTCGTAGATGCACACCCGCGCAAACTTGGCGACCGGCGGCGCGACCAGAAACCAGCTGCGGCTGGTCGCGCTCAAGCCGGAATCCATGATGACTGTAGGGCTGCCAGAGCCGGTACATTCGATGAAGAGTTTGAATGCGCCGACACTCACCAATTTTGAAATCGGCGCAGCAGTTGGCGCTGGCGTGCGCGGCGTCGGCGATGGGGTGCGTGTTGGCGTTGCGGCCAGCATACTCTGCGCTGTTGGCACTGGCGTTGGCGTCGGCTCGGCGGCGAATGAAAACCCACAGGCGATGCTTGACAGCAACAAGACGGTTGCGATAACGAAACGAATCACTCGTGCTAACTGGCCCTTTCCTCAAAAGATCAGACCTGACGGGTCTTGGAGACTCGTCAGGTCTCGTGCACCTCTTCAATTATAAATCCGTGCGCACCTTCCACAATTCAGGGAACAGCACGACATCGAGCATCTTGCGCAGGTAACTCACGCCCGCCGTGCCGCCCGTGCCGCGCTTGTAGCCGATGATGCGCTCGATGGTAGTGACGTGACGGAAGCGCCACTGCCGAAACGAGTCTTCCAAGTCCATCAACTCCTCTGCCCACTCGTACAAGTCCCAATGATGTTCCGGATCGCGATAGACGTTGAGCCACGCTTGCTCGACGGAATCGTTGTGCAGGTATGGCTGCGTCCAGTCGCGCTCGACGACATCACTCGGCAGATGGAAGCCGCGCCGCGCGAGCAGCCGAATCGTCTCGTCATATAGCGACGGCGAGCGCAACTCGGTTTCGAGCCGCCCGAAAATTTCTGGGCGATGCTCGTGCGGGCGCAGCATCATTTCGTTCTTGTTGCCGAGCAAAAATTCGAGCAGCCGATACTGATGCGACTGAAAACCCGACGCGTGGCCCAGCAGCGGGCGGAACTGGCTGTACTCGCTCGGCGTGAGCGTCGCGAGCACGTCCCACGCATGAACCAATTGTTCCATGATGCGCGAGACGCGCGCGCTCATCTTGAATGCGGGCGGCAAGTCGTCGCGCTTGATTTGCTCGCGCGCCGCGCACAACTCGTGCAGCATCAGCTTCAGCCACAGCTCCGTCGTCTGGTGCTGGATGATGAACAGCAGCTCGTTGTGATTGGGCGAGCACAAATGCTGGGCGCTCAAGATTTCGTCGAGCGCCAGATAATCGCCGTAATTCATCTCGTCGCTGAAGTCGAGCTTGGCATCGTGGTGCGTCATCACAATACTCCGATTGGTGAAGGCACGATTTCACCGCGCCGCTGCGACCAGAATCACGCACTCGGCGCGTCGCGCAGTGCGCGCACGGGCGAGAACACGAGCCACAGCGATGCGAGAAAGGGTCCCAGCGCGGCGATGAACAGCGTATTGCGTACGCCAATTGCATCGCCGAGCACGCCGCCGATGATCGCGCCGAGCGGGCCAACGCCCGCGACCAATAGCTGCGTGCTTGCGTTGACTCGGCCCAGCAGTCGGTCTGGTGTGATGGCTTGCCGCAAGCTCACATCGTTGATGAAGTAGATGGTGCGGAACAAATCGCCAAATTGCGAGATACACATGAGCGTGGTCGCCAGCCACAGGGGCCCGTTCGCCAACGGAGTCAGCACACCCGTGCAGCCCATGAGCAGTAGCATACTGATGAACGTCTTGCCCAAGCCGAGTCGGCGCACCACGCGTTCCGCCACGAGCGAGCCGAGCAGCGCACCGACGCCGCCCACGCCGACGACGAAGCCGAGCAGCGCGGGTCCCATGCCCAGCACGCGAATCGCATATATACCGTACAGCGCGGCGTAAAAATTGCCGAGCAGACTGAGCGTGCCGGCCGCGAGCGCGGTGTTGCGCAGCCGCGCGTCGCTCGCCACGAGGCGCAAGCCTTCGCGGATTTCGTGCGCGATGTGTTGGCGCTCGGCGTGCGGTATAACGGGCGGCTCTGGTTGGCGGATCAGCCCGATCGAAAACGCCGACACGAGAAACGAGAGCGCATCGCCGATGATCGCGATCGGCGCGCTGAATGTTTGAATCAACACGCCCGCGATGCCCGGCCCGAGCACCTCGGCGGTCGCACTGCTCAACGTCAACTTGCTGTTGCCTTCCACGATGCGCTCGCGCTGCACGAGCGACGGCAAGTACGCGCGATACGCCGTGTCGAAGAAGACCGTCAGCACGCCGGCGCTGGCGGCGACAACGGCGAGGTGTGCGAGCGTGAGCACGCCAAACAGCGCGGCGAGTGGAATCGTCGCGAGCACCAGCGCGCGCGCGACGTCGCTCGCAATCATGATCGGTCGGCGGTGCAGCCGATCCACCCATGCGCCTGCGATCAACGCCAACACAATGACGGGCGCGGTGGCAATCGCCGCGAGCAATCCCAACTGCGCTGGCGTTGCGTTCAGCAAGAGCAGCGCGGCCAAGCCGAGTCCATCGCGCGTGATGCGCGAGCCGAACTCGGAGATCGTTTGCCCCGTCCACAACTTCATGAATTCGCGGTGCTGCCACAGAGAAGAGGAGGACATAAACTCGCGGCCGAATGAGGTCAGCTAAACTATAACATCAATCGTGAAAGCTGTCAGGCTTCCGCAGACTTGACGCGCCGCGCATCCTCGTGAACACTTACGCTGTGAATCCATCTGCCGAACCGTCTCACGTGCGCATTCAACTCAAGTCGCGGCTGTGGCTTGCTGTAACGCTCGTCGCGTGCGCGCTGCAACTGATCGCGCCGTATCGCGGTTGGATGGTCGTGCTGATCGTATTGGGCGCGGCGTGGGTGATCGGCTTGCTCTGGGTGCGCACGCTGGCGCGCGGACTGCGCCTCACACGCGAGATGCGCTTCGGCTGGGCGCAAGTCGGCGACCGATTGGAAGAACGCTTCACGCTCGTCAACGACGGTTGGCTGGCCGCGCTCTGGGTGGAAGTCGCAGATCATTCGACGCTGCCCGATTACCACGTGAGTCAAGCGACGGGTGTGAGCGCGCTCACGCGCAATTCTTGGCGCACACAAGGCATGTGCACGCGGCGCGGCATCTTCACGCTCGGGCCCACCACTTTGTGTGTGGGCGATCCGTTCGGATTGTTCGCGCTCAGCATTGAAGACTCAGCGGCTGCGACGCTCGTCGTCATGCCGCAAGTCGTCGCGCTGCCGACGATTGAGGTCGCACCGGGCGGACGCGCGGGCGAAGGGCGGCGTCTGCGCGACACGACAGAGCGGACCGTGAGCGCGGCGCGCGTGCGCGACTATCGCGCAGGCGATGATGCGCGCTGGATTCATTGGCGCACGTCGGCGCGGCGCGATGCGCTGTTCGTACGTCAGTTCGATAGCACGCCCGCAGGCGATTGGTGGATCGTGCTCGACCTCAATCAGAGTGTCCAAATCGGCGAGGGGCAGCACTCGACGCTGGAGCACGCGATCATTCTGGCCGCGTCGCTGACCGAGCGCGGCTTGCGCGATGGCCGCGCCGTTGGATTGATCGCCGAAGGTGAGCCGTCGCAGTGGCTGCCGCCGCAACTCGGCGACGCGCAGCGTTGGACGATTCTGCGCGCGCTCACGCTGACTACTGCGGGCGCGCGCACACTGAATGATCTGTTGCGCCGCGCGCAGTCTGTTTTTCGCCAATCTACCAGTCTGATTCTGATCACGGCTGACGTGAGCGGCGCGTGGCTCGAATCGCTCGTGCCTTTGCTGCGGCGCGGTGTGGTGCCGACGGTGTTGCTGCTCGACCCCGTTTCGTTCGGCGGCACATGCGATACACGCGCCGTGCAACTTGCATTGACTGGTCTCGGCGTCGCGCATGAGGTCATCACGCGCGCATTGCTGGATCGCTCAACGGCGCGTGAGCACAAGCAGGGCGAATGGGACTGGCGCGTGAGCGGCACGGGGCGCGCGGTTGCCGTCGCCCAGCCCAGCGATTTGGAATGGAAAGCGTTAGCGTGAGCCACGTCGTCGCAGGGCTGCGCTGGCTCGGCTGGCACACGCTGTTTGCCATTGCGCTGCTGTGGCTAGCATGCGCGGGCGCAGCGTGGCAACTGTCCGATTTGATTCGCGGATTCGATGTCGGCTTGCAGTGGCAGTTCGTCACGTTCGCGCTGCTGCTCGGCTGGCTGCTCGCGCGCACGTCATGCTCGCTGGCACGAGCGGCGCTCTTCGCGCTCACGTTCAGTTTCGTCGTTGTATTTGTGCGCGTGGGACAGCTGCATGTTCAACTGAGCGCGCTGGCGAACGCGCTTGCATCGGCTGAAGCATCGCTGTTGTGGTCGCATCAAGTGCCCGGTCTCGCTGCGACACTACAATCAGCCGCCGAACTGTTGAGTGCATTGCTGACGCTCGTGGTGCGCACGCACGACTGGTTGCTCGCAGCGGCGAATGGGCAAAGCGTGACCGATCCCGTCGCGCTCATGATCGTGTGGGGCGTATGCTTGTCGCTCCTGTCGGCGTGGGCGGCATTCGTCGTGGGCCGTGAGTCGCAGCCGCTCAAGGCATTGCTGCCACTCGTCGTCGTGATGAGCGCGAATGCGTTTTACGCGCGCGCGTTTCCGTCGGCGCTGCTCATCATGATGAGCGTGCTGCTCGCACTGCAAGTGACGCTCAGCCAGCGCGCGCGCGAGCAGCGTTGGCGCGCCGCCATGCTCGACTACTCGGACGAGATTCGCTTCGACCTCGCGCTGCACGTCGCGCCCATCTGGATCGGCGTCGTGTGCCTCGCGCTGGTCATGCCGTCGCTCTCCATCTACGATGCGCTGCGCAACGTGCGCGCGTGGTTCGTCGCGCCTATCGGCACGACACTGCCGATTCCCGCGTGGCTCGGCAGTCCACAAAGCGAGTCGCCGCCGTCGCCGTTTGAGGCGGTGCGCGTCGGCGGCTTGCCGCGCAAGCACCTGATCGGCTCAGGTCCCGAATTGTCGAAACAGATTGTGATGATCGTGAAGTCCGATGACGACGAAGCAGATCATGCGCCGCGCTACTACTGGCGCGCGCTGACGTATGACCGCTACACGGGCGCGGGTTGGTTGGCCGACGAAGGACAAACAGTTGCTATTCGCGCGGGCGACCCGATCCAAAACGCGCTGCCGTCGCAACGGCGCGTGACGCAGGACGTGCAATTTGTCGGCGAGTTCGGCGGGTTGCTGCACGCGGCGGGTCAAGTCAGCGCGGTGGATCACGACGTGCGCGTGGCGCGTCGCGCCGACGACGATGTGTTCGGCGCGCTGGTGGACGTATCAACCTATCGCGCGCAGTCGCTCGTGCCCAATGTCACTGAGTCGGCGCTGCGCGCTGCGGACAATGTTTATCCCGACGCGATTGCGAATCGCTATCTCGCGCTGCCCGACGACGTGCCGCCGCGCGTGCGTGCGCTCGCACGCGACCTGACGGCGACCGCGCCAACGCCCTACGACCGCGCGCGCGCCATCGGCAATTATCTGCGCGCGTTCTCGTACACGCTCGACCTGCCCGCGCCGCCGAGCAACCGCGACGTGGTAGATTACTTCTTGTTCGATTTGCGCAAAGGCTACTGCGACTATTACGCGACGGCGATGGTGGTGCTCGCGCGCGCTGCTGGCTTGCCCGCGCGACTGGTCGTTGGCTATGCGAGTGGAACGTATGATGCAGCAAACGCACGCTTTGTCGTGAGTGCTGCGGATGCGCATTCGTGGGCGGAGGTGTACTTCGCGGACGTCGGCTGGATCGAGTTCGAACCGACGCCCGCGCGCCCTGCGTTCGATTATCAGACGGAGCCACTGCCTGCGAGCAGCACGCCGCCGCTCGCGCCCGCTGTGTTCGACATCGGCGGCGTGCTTACGCGTGTGTTGTGGCTGACGTTCGCCGCGATTGGATTTGTCGTGAGCGTGAGTGTGGCCTGGTTTGTAAGCGAGCCGCTGCGCCTGCGTCGGCTCGACGCGACGGAGCGCGTGCGTGCGATCTACGCGCGACTGCTCGCGCACGCCGCGCGTCTGCACATTGCACTGCATCGCGGCGACACGCCGTATGAAGTTGCGGCTGCATTATCGCAGCGCATGGCGCAACTACACGGACATTCGCAAGACGACGGGCGCGCTCTGCACGCGTTCGTCGAATTGTACGTGCGTGCCGCGTTCAGCCCGCAGCGCATCAGCGCGAGTGAAGCAGCGCACGCGCTCGCGTTGTGGCAGCGGCTGCGCGTGCGGCTGTGGTGGCTGTGGCTGCGGCAGACGATGGCGCGGAATCACTCGACGCACATCAAATAGTTTTGACTGACATATGCCAAAGAATCTATAATCGGCACAACGTACATCGAGTAACCTCACGAGAAAATGTTACCGAGCGTGATACGTTGCCTCACGAGAAAATGTTACCAAGGCTGGCTGGCGGGTATTCGCGCCAGCAGACCATCAATCTGCTGTTTGAGGTTGACGACAGCGAGTGTGGCGTGAACGGCTCGCAGGTTCGCCTTGGCCTCATCGTTGAGCTGTGGTGAATCAAGTAGTCGTTGGTAAGGCGTCCGGGGTTCATCGAAGATGCGTTTGACCCGACTGCCGACGCGCACTTTCTCGATCAACTTCACCACGGGCAAGCAGTGATTGGTGTACAAGTGATAGATGGCGTAGAGCGCATTCAGTTGTGCAACTTGCTTGGTCGTGTCGTAGCGGTCATAGCCAACTAAGCGGCGTGCAACCGACCAGTTTTTCTGTTCGACATACGGGTTGTCGTTCTTGCGTCCAACCCGCCCACGGGTGAAGGTGATGTGTTCGTGTGTGCAGTAGCGCAGCAGGTGGGCGTTGATGAACTCGGCGCCGTTATCCGAATCAATGCCCAGCAGCGCAAACGGCAAGTCGGCGCGAATGTCGGTCAGCGCATGAAACACATGCGTCTGCGCTTTGGTCACGAGTGTCGCCGCTGGTTGCGTGCCATTATCGCGCATGTTATAATCCGCACACACTGCGAACGCAACATGCTGCACTCGCGGTGCCTCTGGCAAACCAATCATGGCTTCTCTCGAAGAACGTATCCAGCAATTACAGTCCGCCATCACTGCGCAGGAATCGCTGCGCGCGACGCTCGGCGACATGCTGGTGGACACGACCATCGCTGCGCTGCGCAATCAACTCGACCCCTTGCTCAAGCAAGCACAGGCGAACGCAAGTGAACAGATCGGCGGGGACGTACAGCGAGCGCCGCTCGCACCTGAAGAATTGCTCGCGCGTCTCATCCCCAAAGAACTGGCTGACAAGATGCGCGCGACGGGCCGCATCGAAGGCGAGCGCAAGCAAGTCACCGTGCTGTTCGCCGACATTGTGGGCTTCACCGAGTTGGGCGAGCGCATTGACCCCGAAGTGATCACGACTGTCACCAACGAGGCGCTGACCGACCTCGGCGAAGCGGTCTATCAATACGAAGGCTACATTGACAAGTTCATCGGCGACGCGATCATGGCGGTCTTCGGCGCGCCCATCGCGCACGAGGACGATCCGGAGCGCGCGCTGCGCGCCGCGCTTGCGATGCGCGAGCGATTGGAGAATTTCAATCGGCGTTGGATCGGGCGATTGGGCCAGCCGCTTGCCATTCACATCGGCATCAATACGGGCACGGTCATCGCCGGCAACGTCGGCTCCGACCTACGCTTGTCGTACACGGTCATGGGCGACACGGTGAACACGGCGTCGCGCCTCGAAGACGTATCGCAGCCCGGCCAAATTCTCGTCAGCCGTGACACGTATCGCGTCACGTCCGAAGCATTTCAGTATCAAGTGCTTGAACCGATCATGGTGAAGGGCAAGCGCGAGCCGCTGCCGGTCTTTGAATTGCTGCGTGCGAAGTTGAACCCGGTAAAAAATCGCGGCTTGCAGGGCTTGTCGTCGCGCCTCGTCGGACGCGACCACGAGCGCGGGCAATTGCGCGGCGTGATGTCTGACTTGCTCGCGGGCCGCGGCCGCATTGTGACCATCGCGGGCGAAGCAGGCTTGGGCAAATCGCGGCTCATGCTGGAGTGGCGCAATGAAATGGTGGGGCGTGTGCGCTGGCTGGAGGGCCGCGCCTTCGCGCACACGACAGGGGTAGCATACGGGCCCTTCATTGATCTGTTCCGCCGCTTTGCGGCCATACAAGATGATGATTCAGAACCGTCCGCGCGTGCACGCTTGCACACGGCGGTGAGCAGTCTATTCGGCGAAGACCGCGAAGCGCACGCGCTGTTCGCGTCCATGCTCACGATGCGTCTCACGCCCGAAGAAAGCGAATGGCTGACGTCCATTCCTGCGCAAGCATTGCGCGAGCGATTGTTTGCGGACATCTTCGGCGTGCTGGAGCGCATAGCGCACGAGCAGCCGATCGTGCTCGTGATCGAAGACATGCACTGGGCGGATGCCTCGTCACTCGACTTGATGGAAACATTGCTGCCGCTCGTCGAGCGCGTGCCGATCGCAATTGTCGGCGTGTTCCGCGATCATCCGGACGAGCAATCGAGCAAGTTCGTGCGCGCGTGCGAAGCACGCTACCCCGCGCTGACCCTGAGCATTCGGCTCGCGCCCTTGAGCGAAAGCGCGAGCCTCGAAATGGTCACGCAGTTGCTCTCGCTGCGCGCCATGCCGGCCAGTTTGCAGCAATTGATTTTGAGCAAAGCCGAAGGCAATCCATTCTTCGTCGAAGAAGTGATCCGCACGTTGATCGAGCGTGGTGCATTGATACGCGCAAATGGACACGGCTGGATCACCACGCAGATCATCGAGACGCTCAGCGTGCCCGACACGCTGCAAGGTTTGCTGATGGCGCGTCTGGATCGCTTGCCCGACGAAACGAAATGGGTCGTGCAGCAAGCATCGGTCATCGGCCGCATCTTCTTATATCGCGTGCTGATACAAATGGCAGAACGCCACCTCAGCCTCGACGCCGACCTTACGCATCTCGAACGCGAAGAGTTGATTCGTGAGCGCGCGCGCGATCCCGAAGTCGAATACATCTTCAAGCATGCACTCACGCAAGAAGTAGCCTATCAAAGTTTGCTCGCACCGCGCCGCCGCGAATTGCATCGGCGCGTCGGCAACGCCATGGAAATCGTGTTCGCGCAGCGCCTCAGCGAGTTCCACAGCATCATCGGTCGGCATATGCTGCGCGGCGAAGTGTGGCAGAAAGCCGCGCTGCATTTGATTGAAGCCGGCGATTCCGCGTCGCGCCTCTTCGCACACGCCGAAGCGCGCGAGCATTACACGGGCGCGCTCGAAGCTTTGCCCCATCTGCCCGAGACGAGCGAGAATCGCGTGCGCCGCGTGGACACGATCATCAAACTCGTTTCCACCTCGTGGATTGCCTACGTGCCCGAAGAAAATCTGGCGCGTCTGGAAGCCGAAGCCGAGTGGCTCGCCAAAGCGGCCAACGATTCGAGCGAAAATCAACTGCGCCTCGCGCGCATTTATTACTGGATGGGTCGGCTGCGCTATGTGTTGAACGATTCGCGCACGGCGATTGGGTACTATCAGCAGGTGCTCGCCACCGCGCGCAAGTTCGGCGACGAAGAATTGCTGGCGATCCCATCTAGCGTGATTGGGCAGGCGCTGACGGTGCAGGGTCAGTTCGGCAAAGCGGCGGGCTATTTTGAGCAAGCCATTCCCGCGCTGGAAAAAACCGGCAGCGTGCATGATTGGATTCGCAGCGTCGGCTTTCATGGCGTGACGCTCGTCGCGCGTGGACACTACGTGGAAGGTGTTGCCGAAGGCGAGCGCGCGCTGGCGCGGGCACTGGCGATCAAGAATCTTTCGGCGATTGCCGCGCTGCATGTGTATATCGCAGCCATGCACGTGCTCGGCGGCGACTCGGCGCGCGCGGTTGAGCACGGTCGCTTAGCCGCAGAGACAGGAGAACAATCGGGCGACCGCGTGCTAGTCTATGCGGGGCATGGCTTCGCGGCGTGGGGTTATAGCCGCTTGGGCCAGCACGAGACTGCCATCGCCGTGATGGAGCAATCGCAGGCGGTCGCGCGCGCCTTGGGTGGCCGAATTATTCTCGGCAATTGGTTCGGCGCCGCCAATGCGGAGATTGCGTTGAGTGCAGGCCACGTCGCCGATGCGCTGCGTAGCGCAGAGCAGGTAGCACAAACGGCAAAGGCGGGCGGCGACTTGTACGGCGAAGGCGTCGCACGGCGGGTGGCGGCACTGGCGCTGACCCAGAGCTCGCGCTACGATGATGCCGAGCCGCACTTGGCGGCCAGTGCGCTGGCGTTTGAAGGTGGCGAGTGCCGCGCCGAGCTCGCCCGCACGAAACTCGCGTGGGCATCGCTGTATTGGGCGCGCGGCAATCGCGCCGACGCGATTACTCATGCTGAGCAAGCCGCCGCACAGTTCAGCGCGTCCGCCATGCTGAGCGACTTGCAGCAGGCGCGTACGTTCCTGCAACAGATCGTGTAACGCAACCGAATCCCATCACCCGTGATGGCAATGGAGGTTCAGCGTATGAACAGCACCACGACCGAACTTTCACCGACGGAACTTTCGCTGCGTGAGATGCCGGGTGCCGCCAAACAATACAATACGTACGCCGTGGACGAAGACACAGTGCGCTCCTCGTTCCATTACGAGCGCGACCCTGAGATTTTTTACATCCTCACTGGCGGTGAATGGAACACCTACGCTTGCTGCATGTGGGAAGACGGCTTCACCATGACGCAAGCGCAGGAGAAAAAATTCAATCACCTCGCGCGTCTGATGGACTTGAAGCCGGGCATGAAAATGCTCGACATCGGTTTCGGCTGGGGCGGACCGCTTGTCTATTACTGCAAGCATTTTGGTGTCGTCGGCCACGGCATCGCCGTATCGCAGAGCCAAGTGGATGAAGCGCGCAAGCGTGCCGCCCAGCACGGCGTGCCCGCTACGTTTGAGTTGGTGCATTGGCAGCGCATAAGCGAAGACGAGAAGTTTGATATCATCTACACCGACGAAGTTATCACGCACTTCACTGATCTGCACGGCTTCTTCGCCAAATGCCGCCGCTTGCTCAAACCCGGCGGCGTGATGATGCACAAGGAATTGCACCTCAGCCAGTCGCGCTATGCCGAAGTGGGACCCGCCGCCGCCCAAGTCTTTAAGGTGTATGCGTACACCGGCAATTATCGCCCTCTACATTACGAATTGAAAGCATTGGACGATAATAATTTCGAACTGCTGCACATCGAAGAAGTGCCGATGTGGAATTATTTGAAGACGACCGATGCGTGGAACAAACAGTTCTTCGACAACCGCGAGCGGTTGAAGGCGATTGGCGGCGACGAGTTCTATCACAACTTTCGCTCATATCTGAAATCCGTGCGCCACATCTTCGGGCACACCAACATCATGCAGCTGCATATCGTGCTTTCGCGCAAGATGGATTGAGCGGAGCAATCTGACCACACAAGCGAGAACTATGACTACCTTTAACATTCAAGAAGTCGTCAGCGAGATCGAAGCCGAGCGACCGCGCACCATCGCGGGACTATTGAGCAAACAGGAGAAGGATCGGCTGATTGAGCGCGGCCTTGTTGGGCTGTACCGTTGGTACCTCGCGCGCTCGCAGACGACGCGCAACTGGAATCCGGACAAGTCGTTCAACTGGCGCGCGCTGCGCACGGACCACTCCGACGCGCTGAACACGATCGTCGAAGGCTACTTTGCTGTCGAGCAATATGTGCCCGATTATGTCAGCAAGATGCTGGAAATGATTCGCAAAAGTCACGGTCGCTCCCATTTTCAAATCCGCTGGGGCTCGGAGGAAGAGAAACATTCCGACACCTGGTTGAATGCGGTGTTGTTTTTGCGGCGGCGCACGCCCAAGTGGATAGAGCAATACAAGGACACGCTGCGCAGCAAGGTGTGGGAGCTACCGTTCGACACGCCGATGGGCATGGCGTTTTACCCGGTCATTCAGGAACGCGCGACCCAACTCAACTACCTTAACACCGCGATTGTCGCGCGCGGCGAGAGTGACAAGCCGGAACTGGCGAACGACAAAGACCCGGTGCTCGCCGAAGTGGCGCAGACTATCGCCATTGACGAAGCTGCTCACTACAATTTCTATCTGGAGGTCGCGCGTCTTTACTTGTATTACTATCCGACGCAGGCACTCGAAGCACTGGTGGACGTGGTTCAGAATTTCGCAATGCCTGCCATGGACATCATTCCGAACTTCCAGGAATTCTACGAGGCGGTCTATCGCACCGGCATCTACAATGCCAGACATTATGGACGTGACGTGCTGCAAGCGGCGCTAGAGGCCATGGGTGTCACCGGGCGGCGGGCGCTGCTCGACGGGGTGAAGCGCCTCCGTCAAGTACCTGACTCCGAGGGCCACATGCGCAATACAGCGTTCTTCGACACGCTGGACTACCGCGCAGTGCAGAGTGCGGTGCGTCGCCTATTCGGACGCATCGAGCAATACGAGCAGGAAGTTGGCTTCGCCGAACTCGACCCAACGACGTTCGTGCCGAGTGGCTTGGCGTGAGTCGCCGCCGAGTGAGCGGCGCGAAAAACACTCAGGGCGATGCCATGCATCGCCCTTAACTTTTGCACTGGGTTCAGTTGGCGTGTGCCCTCAACTTCTGGCTTCGCGCGCGCGCGTGGTATAATCCCGCACTTGTGAACTCACGCGCGTCGAAGACAAACTCGGGTCAGTTTTCTACAGACGACCGCCTACTCCGACGTGGGCTGATAACGCTCGTCGCAGCGCATATTGTCCTTGCCACGCTGTATAGCCTAGTCGTGCCGATCTGGGAGGGCTACGACGAACCGTCTCATTACGCGTATGTCCAGTACGTCGCAAGCCACTGGAGCATCCCACCAGCCGCACAAGGTCCAATCGGTCTCGTTTACGAAACGAAGCAGCCGCCACTCTATTACTTCATCGTGGCTGCATCAACATTCTGGCTGCAGCCCGCCGACCTGCCACAATTCCATCTCAATCCCTACAGAGATGGTAAGAACAGGTTCGTGCATGGCGACGATGAAGGCTTTCCTTACCCGGCTCTAGCTCGGGGCGTGCACGCTGCACGTTTCATTACCGTGCTCCTGAGTGCAGTCTCGGTTTGGGGCACGTTTGCCACGGCGGTGTTGATATTTCCGGGTCGCCCATGGTTGGTATTATCCGCAACAGCCATTCACGCATTCTGGCCCCAATTCTTGTTCATGAGCAGCATCGTCAATAACGACGCTGTGGCTTCGGCAGCAGGTTCTCTGATCATCCTGTGCTCGTTACGCCTGTGCTTTGCCTCGGTGACACGGCGTGATGTGTTCTGGCTGGGCATGACGCTCATCACAGGCGCGCTGATCAAGCTCAACGTGCTCACGCTCGCGCCGCTCGCAGTAGTGTGCGCGCTGATCGCACTTGCGTCCCGCTTGCGGGCGCACGACAGACAGCTGCGCGCGCACATACTTCTTGGCACAGTCGCCGCCTCGGTGCTGGTCGCGCTGGCTGGGTGGCTTTATGTGCGGGAAATGCTGCCGCGTCAGACCGACGACGTGCCGCTCGTGCATATGCTGCAAGCAATCGGCTGGTTCATCAGCCACCCGCTCGCAGCGACCAATCCTTATGCGCCATATTGGGATTTGAGCATGCTGCCCGAAGCGGCACAGGTGAGTTTCGCAACCGCCTGGGCGCTCTTTGGCTGGGGCAGTATTCTGGTTGAAAACGAAGTTTATGCGGCGCTCGCGCTCATGTGCAGTGCGAGTCTGCTCGGTGCGCTCATGGGTCTGCGGTGGCTTACGCCGACCCAGCGCCTGAGCCTTGGGTTGCTCGCGTTCGCATTTGCCGTCGTGACGATTGCCACGTTCTTTTTTATTCTGTACGTACACAACCCGTTGATGCTCTCTGGACGCTATCTGTTGCTCGGCATTTCGGCGCTCGCCGTTCTGCTTGCAGCAGGCTTCGCGTATCTATGGCCTGGGCGTCAGCAGGATCGTGCTGCAATCATGCTCGCCATCGGTATGGGCGCGTGGGCGGTCAGTATTCCGTTCCATACGATCAGCCCAGTTTTTGCGCGACCACAAACCCTGTCCGCTGCTGAAATCGAGCGGGTGCCGAATCGGATGCAAGCCACCTTTGGCGATGAGTTGGAGTTGCTCGGTTTTCAGACAGCGACCGAAGGTGTGGGGCCAGGCCAATCATTCGACATCACGCTCTATTGGCGCGCGCTCAAGCCGATCAGCAAAGACTATGAAGTGGCTATCCGCCTCGTGACATTGGACGGCCGGACGGTGGCAAGCGTGGAGCATTTCCCGAGTCAGGGCAACTACGCCACATCAGTCTGGCCTCTCGGCGAGATTGTGCCCGATGAACATCGTGTTATGATCACGACGGACATCGGCGAGCCTGCTGGTGGCAGGGTCGTTATTTCTGTATTCTCGCTGGAGCAGCAAACGCCCAACTTTCTGGCTCTCCCGACTTTGACGGGAAAATCAGGTAATAGACAGGGTGCCATAGTCTGGTAAGATGGCTGCATCTTCTTTCAGGTGGAGCCTCCATGCCAGATGATCAACTGCTAACCGAATTACTGGGTCTGCCACAGG
>JBBPZQ010000054.1:0-14790 GCA_038198935.1 Anaerolineae bacterium | reverse complement strand
TGAGCCACTTGCATCTGCTCCTGAAACGCCAGCAATACGGGAATATCATCAACGCGTTCGCTTCTAATACTCAATTCTGGGCTCATGCCCAGAGCTTAACCTAATCTTTCATTCTCGTCTAAAAATGAGCGAACCTTAAGCTGTCATTCTGTCCATGTTCATTACAGAGAGGAGATCAGCATGTCCCGCAAGTCGCACATGACCCGCCGTAAGTTCTTGCAGTACTCCGCCATCACCGGCACCGGCCTAATCGCTGTCGCCTGTGGTGCGCAGCCAACTTCACCTCCGTCCACTCCGACCCCCGTTCTACCTCCACAAGCGACCGGCGCGGCAACCGCCGCCGCAACCGCCGCCGCAACCAAGGCAGCCACCTCGCCGCCCGCGCCCGGCGCAAACTTGATTGGCACGCTCGAAGGACCCACGGTCCTGACGGATCCAGCGAAGATACCATCGTCGTTCAAAGAAGCGCCGGCGCTCGCGCAGTTGGTGAAGGATGGCAAATTGCCCGCCGTCAAAGATCGCTTGCCGTCCGAGCCGATGGTCGTACAGCCGTTGAAGGAAGTCGGCAAGTACGGCGGCACGTGGCGTCGCGGCTTCACGGGGCCCGCCGACGCCGAGAACGTCAACCGCATCCTCTCCGCCGACAAGCCGCTGTTCTGGGATTTCGCGGGCAACAAGATCATGCCGTCGCTCGCGCGCGATTGGAAGGTAAGCGACGATGGCAAGACGACGACGCTCTTCTTGCGCAAAGGCGTGAAGTGGTCGGACGGCAAACCGTTCACCGCAGACGATTGGGTGTTCTGGTACGAGGACATCTATCTCAACAAAGACATCACGCCGACGCCGCACCCGGACATGACGATCAACGGCAAGCCTGGCGTGTTGAAGAAGGTGGACGACTTCACCGTCGCGTTTGAGTTCCCCGAAGCCAACTATCTGTTTGAAGATTTGCTGGCGGGCAGCACGTTCATCGGCGGCGGCCAGTCCACGCGACAATCCACTGGCAATGCGGGCGGCGGCTACGCACCCGCGCAGTACCTCAAGCAGTTCCACGCGAAGTACGCCGGCGCCGAGCAGGCGGACAAGCAAGCGAAGGACGCGAAGTTTGACAGTTGGGTCACGTATTTCAAGAACCGCATTGACTATGGACTCAATCCCGACCTGCCGACGCTCGGCGCATGGCACACCACGCAGGCGCGCAACACATCTACCTTCGTACTGGAGCGCAATCCATACTACTGGGTGGTGGATTCCGACGGCAACCAGTTGCCATACATGGACAAGTTGCAATTGACGCTCGCGGAAAATCTGGAGGTGTTAAACCTGCGCGCGATTGGCGGCGAGTACGATTGGCAGGAGCGCCATACCGACATGCAGAAGTTGCCGGTGTTCATCGAGAATCAACAGAAGGGCAACTACACTGTGCGACTCGACCCCGCGCTGAACGGCAGCGACGCGACGCTGCACGTGAGCCAGACGTACAGCGCCGACGCCGAGATTGCCAAGTGGCTGCGCACCAAAGAATTTCGTCAGGCGCTCTCGATGGGCATCAATCGCGATCAGTTGAACGAAACATTCTGGCTGGGCACGGGCAAGCCCGGCAACTGCCTGCCCGACCCGTCAACACCGTTCAGCCCGGGCGCGGAGTGGAACGACAAGTACGCCAAGTATGATGCGAACGCGGCGAACGCGCTGCTCGACAAGATCGGTCTGAACAAGAAAGACGGCGATGGCTTCCGTCAGCGCACGGACGGCAAAGGCAAATTGTCGCTCGATCTGATCACCGTCGGCGGACAGTTCGTGCCGTTCACCAAGCACGCCGAGATGATCCGCGAGCAGTGGCGCAAGATCGGCATTGACGCGAACGTGAAGGAGTTGGAACGCTCGCTCGCCTTCCAGCGCTCGAAGAACAACGAGAACCAGATCATGTTCTGGGCGAACGACGGCTCGGAGTTTCTCTTTCTATTCCCGCGCCACGCGTTACCCGTTGACCCCGCCGAGTGTCACATGGGGCAAGCCATCGCGGACTGGTACGCGTCGGGCGGGTCGCAGGGCATGGAGCCGAAGGACGCCGATTTGAGAAAAGCGCTCGACTTGTTCAGGAGCGCGAGCGGCAAGAAGCGCGACGAGCGTGTGAAGATCGCGCAGGACATTTGGAAGTTGATCGCCGAGAACCTGTGGACGATTGGCACGGTGGGCCGCTCGCCCGCGTTCATGGGTGTGCGCATCGTGAAGAACAACATGGGCAACGTGCCCTCGCGCCAACTCAACGCGCAGCATGGCCGCACGCCGCACGCCTCGCTGGTCGAGTCGGTGTTCTTCAAGAGTTAAGTGTTTAGACAGAATGAACGGAATGAACAGAATTTGATGCTTTAATTCTGAACATTCTGTTCATTCTGAAAATTCTGTCATATGCTGACTTATTTCGCCCGCCGACTACTGCTCGCCGTCCTCACTACGTTCTTCATCTCGATCCTGTCGTTCGCCATCATTCAACTGCCGCCTGGCGATTATATTGACACGTACATCGCGCAACTCTCGTCATCGGGCAGCGCCATCAGCCGCGAAGAAGCCGAGGCGCTGCGCGTGCAGTATGGATTGGATCAACCCGCGCCCGTGCAGTACCTATTGTGGATGAACAAGATTGTGCGCGGCGACTTCGGCATCTCGCTCGAATGGCAGCGTCCCGTCTCGGAAGTCATCGGCGAGCGATTGTGGCTGACCATCATCGTGTCGTTCGCCGCCGTGATGTTCACCTGGATGGTCGCGCTGCCGATTGGCATCTTTTCCGCCGTCAAGCAATATTCGTTCGGTGATTATCTCGCGACGTTCATCGGCTTCATCGGCATCGCCATCCCTAACTTCATGCTCGGTCTCATCCTCATGTACGTTGGATTCAAATATTTCAACATGAACGTGGGCGGGTTGTTCTCCGCCGAGTATCAGAGCGCGCCGTGGAGCGCAGCTAAGATTGGCGACTTGATGGCACACCTGCCCCTGCCCACGTTGGTGCTGGGCTTCGCGGGCATGGCGCAACTGATTCGCATCATGCGCGCCAACCTGCTCGACGAACTGCGCAAACCATACGTCGTCACCGCGCGCGCGAAGGGCCTGAGCGAGATGCAGGTCATCCTCAAGTATCCCGTGCGCGCCGCGCTCAATCCATTCGCCAGCACGGTCGGCTACCTATTGCCCTACGTCGTCTCGGGCAGCATCATCGTCTCGCTCGTGCTCGGTCTGCCGACGGTCGGGCCGGTGCTGCTCAAGGCGCTCATCGCTCAGGACATGTTTCTCGCGGGCACGATCATCCTGCTGCTCGGCCTACTCACGGTGATCGGCACGCTCGTCTCGGATGTGCTGTTGATGTGGATCGAGCCACGCATTCGGTTCCAAATACGATAAGACAGAATTACCCCGTCTAGCGTAGGCCGAACGGCAGAATTTACAGAATGAAAAACAAAATCAATTCTGTTAATTTGTTAATTCTGTCATTTTATATTATGACCACTGCAACTGAAATCGCCGCCACGACCTCGGCACCCGAACAAAAAGTCGCAGTCGCGACGCAATGGCAGTTGATGTGGTGGCGCTTCCGCAAGCATCGGCTCGGCGTCATCAGCGCCATCCTCATCATCCTTTACTACCTCGCCGTCGTGTTCGCCGAGTTCCTCTCGTACGGCGAGCCCACCGAGTCTGAGGCGCAGCGCTCGCTGATTGCGCCGCAGCCGATTCACTGGCTCGACAACGGCACGTTGAGTCCACATGTGTATGCGCTCGTCGGCAAACGCGATCCTGCGACGTTCAAACGCGTCTATCAGCCCGATCCAGAGCGAAAGATTCCCGTGCGCGTTTTCGCCAAAGGTTACGAATACAAATTCCTCGGTGTGTTCCCGACGGATGTTCATCTGCTGGGCCTCGAAGGTGCGCCGCCCGAAGAGGGTTTGTATCTGTTGGGCACTGACCAACAGGGTCGCGATTTGTGGTCGCGCTTGATGTTCGGCACGCGCACCTCACTCACGATTGGCTTGATTGGTGTGTCATTCAGTCTGTTCCTCGGCGTGCTGCTCGGCGGTATCTCAGGGCTGTATGGCGGCTGGCTGGACACGCTGATTCAGCGCCTAATCGAAATCCTGCGCTCGATTCCGACGATTCCATTGTGGATGGGTCTGGCTGCCGCTGTGCCTAACGACTGGAGCGTGCTGCAAGTTTATTTTGCGATCACCATCATCATCTCGCTCATCGGCTGGACCGAATTGGCGCGCGTGGTGCGCGGGCGATTTCTCGCGCTGCGCGAAGAGGATTTTGTGCTGGCGGCAGAACTGGCGGGCGCGTCGCAGCTGCGCATTATCTTCCGCCACATGGTGCCGTCATTCCTTAGCCACATTATCGCGGCGACGACGCTCGCGTTGCCCGCGATGATTATCAGTGAAACAGCACTGAGTTTTCTTGGACTCGGACTGCGCCCGCCCGCCATCAGTTGGGGTGTGTTATTGCAGGACGCGCAGAACGTGCAGTCGCTCGCCATCTCACCGTGGCTGCTCGCCGCCGCCGTTCCCGTCGTCATCATCATTCTCGCGTTCAACTTTTTGGGTGACGGGCTGAGGGATGCCGCGGACCCGTATGGGATATGAGACAGAATAAACAGAATGAACAGAATTAAAATTTTGTAAATTTTGTCCATGAGAGCCAACTATGACACAATACGACCTCGCGGGAAGAATCATCGGACTGGCTATGAAAGTGCATTCGACGCTTGGTCCAGGTTTTCTGGAGTCGGTGTATCGGAATGCGTTAGTACTTGAACTGGCAGCAGCGGGCATCATCTTCGAGCGCGAGAAACAACTCGACGTATATTACAATGGGCATATTGTGGGAAAATTCATAGCCGATATCGTCATTGAGCAGCAACTCATCATTGAAATCAAAGGCGTGCAAAACTTGGTTAAGGCGCATGAAGTTCAGTTGGTGAACTACCTCACGGCAACACGTATCGAAGAAGGCTTGCTGCTGAACTTTGGCGCGACCAGCCTGCAATTCAAGAAGAAATTTCGCGTGTATCGGCCATCAAACAAGACAGAATGAACAGAATTTTCAGAATTTACAAAACTTGATTTTGTTTATTCTATCCATTCCGATCATTCTGTTCATTCTGTCTACATATGCTTGAACCTATTCTCACCGTCTCCAATCTCAAGACTTACTTCTTCCAAGACGAAGGCGTGGTCAAAGCAGTTGACGGCGCGTCGTTCGAGGTCTATGCGGGGCGCACGCTGGGACTCGTCGGCGAGAGCGGCTGCGGCAAGAGCATCACCGCGCGTTCCATTCTGCGCATCGTGGACGCACCCGGTCGAATTGTGGACGGCTCCATCACCTATTGCCCGCCGAACGCTCAGCCGATGGAGTTGACGCAGTTGCCCGCCGAAAGCCGCGCGATGCGCGAGGTGCGCGGCAAAGAAATCGCGCTCATCTTCCAGGAGCCGATGACCTCGTTCAGCGCGCACTACACAGTCGGCAATCAAATTGTCGAAGCGATTCGCACGCACGAGCGCGCGCTCAACAAGACGCAAGCACGTGAGCGCGCAATCGGTCTGCTGCGTCAGGTGGGCGTGCCGCGCCCCGAGCAGCGCCTCGATATGTATTCGTTTCAACTGAGCGGCGGCTTGCGGCAGCGCGCGATGATTGCGATGGCGCTAGCGTGCAATCCTAAAGTGCTCATCGCCGACGAGCCGACTACGGCGCTCGACGTGACGACGCAGGCGCAGATTCTCGAACTGCTGAAGTCTTTGCAGCAGCAGTTCAACATGGCATTGATTCTCATCACGCACGACATGGGCGTGATTGCCGAGATGGCGGACGACGTGGCGGTGATGTATCTCGGTCGAGTGGTCGAGCGCGGGTCCGTCGACCAGATTTTCCACGCGCCGCGCCATCCCTACACGCGCGCTCTGCTGCGCTCGATACCCAGTGTTACGTCTGAGCCGCGCACCAAACTGCCGACGATAGAAGGCTCGATTCCACACCCGTACAATCGTCCGCAAGGCTGTCCATTTCATCCACGCTGCCACGAGTGCATCGCGGGCGTGTGTGAGCAACACGAACCCGTGCTGGTGACGATGAATGGTGGCAGCGAAGCGGTGGCTTGCTTCTTGCATCATCGTGAATTCATTGAGACAGAATTAACTGAATTTACAAAATGACAAACATCGAAAAAACAAATTCTGTAAATTCTGCCGTTCGCCCCGCGATGGACGGGGTTCATTCTGTCTTATTAGATGTGCGCGGTTTGAAGATGCACTTCCCGATTCGGCAGGGATTGTTGCAGCGCGTCGTCGGTTACGTGCGCGCGGTGGACGACGTGAACTTCACGATTCAGTCTGGCGAAACCTTGGCGCTGGTCGGCGAGAGTGGCTGTGGCAAGACGACCACCGCTCGCTGCATCCTGCGCGCATACAAGCCAACGGCAGGCGAGATTTTGTTTCGAGCAGATGGCGACATGGTGGATGTCGCATCCGTGCCGCGTGCGCAACTGCGCCCCGTGCGCCGCAACATGCAGATGATTTTTCAGGACCCGTACGCCTCGCTTAACCCACGCATGACACTCGCTGATATTGTTGGCGAGCCATTGCTCGTCAACGGCATGACCAATCGCCAACAGCGCAACGACCGCGTGGCTGAACTCTTGCGCTTGGTGGGGATGCGCTCCGAATACATGCAGCGCTATCCGCACGCGTTCAGTGGCGGCCAGCGACAGCGCATCGGCATCGCGCGCGCGCTGGCATTGCATCCCAAACTCGTCGTGTGCGATGAAGCCGTCTCCGCGCTCGACGTGTCGGTGCAGGCGCAAATCCTCAACCTGCTGCTCGAACTTCAATCCAAACTTGGACTCACGTATCTGTTTGTCGCGCACGATTTGAGTGTGGTCAAGCACATCAGCGACCGCGTCGCCGTGATGTACGTTGGCAAGCTGGTCGAACTAGCGCCGACCGCGCGCGTCTTCAGCGCGCCGAAGCACCCGTACACCGAAGCGTTGTTATCTGCCGTGCCCATCGCTGACCCGCGCCGCCGCTCGCAGCGCATCATCCTCGAAGGCGATGTGGCGGATCCATCCAACCCGCCGAGCGGCTGCTACTTTCATCCGCGCTGCCGCTATGCGATTGAACGCTGCCGCATGGAGACACCCGCGCTGCGCGAAATCGAGCCGGGTCAATACGCGGCATGCCATCGCGCCGACGAACTCACATTGATCGGCGCTGTCACACATTCATAGACAGAATTAACAGAATGAACAAAATTAGATTCTGTTCATTCTGTTAATTCAGTCTTCCAACGGAGAAGCACAATGGCCAAAAGGAAGGTGGTCGTCACAGGCGCGGCTGGCTACATTTTCTCGCGCATGATTGATGCGTTCAGAGAACGCTACGAGTTGACGCTACTGGACGTGACCCAGCGCCGACGCGATGGCGCGGAGACACCCGACATTCAGATCGTTGATCTCATCGAACGCAACCGCGATGCCTATCGCGCGCACTTTCGGGGCGCAGATGCCGTACTGCACTGCGCCTTCATCGGGGCGATGGGCAGCGTCTTCACGGCAGCCGACAGCGCGGCCGCGCGTTCGCAAAAGTTCCAGAACGAAATGTTGAACGTCCAGATGGCTTATAACGTTTATCAGGTTGCCGTCGAGGAAGATGTACGGCGCGTCGTCGTGTGCAGCAGCAATCACGCGGCCGATTACTACGAGCGCTTGATCTGGGCTGACCAATGGGAGTTTGTGGATCCCAACATGAAAACGTATTCGGACAACTATTATGGATGGGCGAAAGAAGCCTATGAGGACTTGGGCTTTGTCTTTGCAACCGGCGTGGAAAACGGCGGCAAGCGATTAGGGAATGTGCAATTGCGCATCGGCGGCCCGCGCGAAACCGACATTGATCAGTGCGATGCAAGCGATCTCAAAAAACTGCATCGCGCGCTTGGCGCATACCTGAGCCAGCGCGATCAGATTCAATTATGTGTGAAGTCTATCGAAGCCGAAGATATTCGCGACGAGCATGGCGTGCCGTTTCAAATCTTCTATGGCATCAGCGATAACGACCACAACTTCTGGAGCATCACCAACGCACGCAAAGTGATCGGCTATGCGCCCGAAGACAACAGCGCCGTCAAATTCGCTGACAAGATCGCGCAGATCATGCAGGAAGCATAGCGCATGAAGTACCCGAGGAGCCTACCGATGCAAACTCATTAACCCACGTCACCGCGCTCATCACTACCAAAGGTGGCTCTCCCGACTTTGACGGGAAATCCTCGCGCGGGATTTGTAATCCGCCGCTGGCGGCGCGGGATTACAAATCCCGCGCGAGCGGTCGTAGTATTGATATGCACTTCGCGAACGCGCATCCCGTTGGGTGAACTGCGTCAGGTGTTGCTTCAACGCCTTGCCCGTGGTGCGCTTGACCAGCCGTCGTCGGACTGAACCGCTTTCCATTCGTGCCTGCGTTTCCAAAACGCAGCATTCGCCCAACGCTGCTCCTGCGCATAATAATGTTGACGCATGCGCAAGTATTCATCAAACTGATGTCGCATCAAATCCTCGTAATTGTCCAGTGCCGCGCAGTCGCCACTCATCCAGTCAACGATCCGACGCTCTGCATCAATTCCGGACTCTAACGCACGGCACAATCCCAACGATGACAGCGGATCATAAGCACAAGCGGAATCACCCACGCACAGCCACTGCTGCCCGCGCAGTGGTTTCAAGCGGAACGTGTTCGCCGCAATGATCCGCAGCGGCGATGCGAGCCCATGACATACACGACTTTCCGTGAATGGTGCGTGTGCTAACTGGTTGTGCCAGTATGTATCCAACTGTGGACGTTGCATCGGCCGCAACTCCGCATCAGTCATCAACGCGACAAGGAATTGGCCGTTGGGAAGCATGGCTGAATACCACCAGCCATTCTCAATGGCTTCGACCAGGGTGCGATTATCCGGCGCCTCGTCCTCGCCGACCGTTGAGAAAGCCACAATCCCAATCAGGTGATCATAGACGACCCGTCGCGCGCCTTGCCGCCGCGCCCACGTGGCTGCGCGGCCGCTGGCATCCACCACAAACGATGCGCCTATCGATCGTGGTTGTCCGTCTGCTGTGTAATCCACATGCCAACCGCCGCGAGTTCGATGGCTACTTGTCACTCGTGCGCCACACTCAATGTGCGCGCCTGCCTGCTTCGCCAATTGCGCCAGCATCCGATCAAAACGCGCGCGGTCCAGATGCCAGCCGCTGCTATACGGACTCGTAATGAAGTGTTCCTCGTATGGTTCGGGTTGACCCCACACCGATACCGTCGCGGGCGATGGCACATGCCCAGCGGCGACGAAGTCGTCCCAAGCGCCGAGGTCCAGCAAGGCTTGTTGCGCAATGGGCGGCAGCGTCTCGCCAATGCGCGTCTGCTCGTACCGTGACCGTTCGAGCACGATGACGCGAAAACCACAACGCGCGAGCGTGATTGCGGCCGCCGCGCCCGCTGGCCCACCGCCGATGATCAGCACATCACAGGAATCGCTCATCCTCGACAAATCTTTCTTTGCCGCGACTCGTCTTCCGCACGACAAAGCCCAAGCGCGACCATTTCTTCACCATGTCCGTGCGCTTCCAGGCTGCGGGAATCCACTGCTCAGGCTCAGTGCTCCCATCACGCATCACCTGATTCGGGCGTTGAGCGGGCCACCAGCCGCTGCCGCAATCGCGGAAGTCAGCCTGCCAGGGCACAGCCAGCTTCTCCGTGAGGAAGCCAGGCTTGAGCTTGGTGGAGATGCGAAACGGTCGCTTCTTATCGTAGGTGGACTTGTCGCGCATCACGCGGCCAACCTCGATGCCCGGAAAGAAACCACCACCGACACACGCTTCCAATGCGGCGCGATCGAGTGCGGCGGGCTGATCGGCCGTCGCTAATTCGTCGAGCGGTTGGGGCTGCGGCAGAATGCCGGTCCAATCATTAGCAAACCTCCCCTCCGCCCAGCGCTTCATCAACTTGTATTGATAGTCTGTCAGCGCGACCGGATCCTGCGCTTCGAGCGAATTCAGCATGGGCATGTCGCCGCCGCCGCCGTGCGGATTGCGCAAGTGCTCAAACACGTGCAGTCGGCGGTGCGCTGGGTCGGTGGGCTCCTCGTCGTGGTGATGATGGCGCATCAGCTCTGACTCGGCGTGATGAGATGGCGGCAGCATGGCATTGTCGGACAATATTTTTAGGTTCTCCGGTGCGATGAAGTAGTCGTCGGTCTGCGGCCCGTGTCCGCGCCGTGCTAGGCTGCTGAGCCAGATGTAAGTCGCGGTCCGCATGAGAATTGGATAGATGTGCTGTGTGAACGACAGCGGCATGTCGTCCGGCAGATCGAGTTCGCGATGGAATTTGATCTGCACGTTGTACACCACATCATTGAGTGTGATCACATTCTCGACCGCCGGCGCAAAGTCCGGTGGCGCACAGATTACCCAAGCCGAGTCGGCATCGAGGATCTCCGTGCTGCCATTCAGCTGCACGCTCGCGCGCACCGGACCATCCGAAATGTCGTCGCACCAGCCGTCGTTGTTGGCGAAATGGTGGATGCCAACGCCGGGCGGGACGGATTGCGACTTGCCGAAGCCACCCAGCACGATCAGACGGCCCGCGCTATCAGTCAGCAAATCGCCGAGCGGGACCGTGATACCTTTGAATGTGCCTTGTAGTCGCTTGAGCGCTTGCGAGGCGCCAATGATCGTTTGCGGCTTGCTGTCTATAATGAGCGCGCGCAGGGGTACACCCGCATTGCGTCGGCCCTTGTCGAGGAAGTTTGGCGCCATACCTTTGCGATTGGCCAGGTTCACCTCCCATTCGATCTGCGCTTCGGCGGCAGTGATCTCGCGCACCCGTTGCAGCGCGTGTTGAGCGTCGTACGTGTATTCATAGATGCGGAAGCGCGCGCCCTGCCGTTTGATGCGATTCTGTTTGTCCTTGTACGTGCCGCGCGCCGAGGTATGCGCGTCGGGCTTGCGCAACGACGGCGGCACGCGCGGTGCTTCGGGCCCGATGAAATACTCGTCGGGGCTGTCGCCCACGCGCGCGATGCCAATGGCAGGGTGAATGCGATACGTGACAGGCATGCTGATCTCCTGTTAATAAACAAGACCTGAGCGACTGCACATCTCTCAGGTCTGCCGGCAACTCACTTAAGCGTACGAATAGCCGAGTGTGTTGATGTTGCGCGTGTCGGGTTCGGTGTACGACCAAGGATTCATCACGGCGGAGGCGCCGCTCAACGGCGGGTTGATGCTGCTATGCGCCAGATGCCATTGCCACCACAGTCGGTCGAGATTGCAGTGGTGCATCCAGAAGATGGGGTCCGCCGCGGCCGTGGAAGGATCCGACATCAAGCCGCCGACCCAGACGTGCACCGAGCCATGCACGCCGTTGATACTCGACGAGAAAGGCGACCAGTTGCTATAACCCATGATGGTCGGCACGTTGGATGCGATCATCGCCAGGTCCGAGGTCGTGCCCGGCGAGCGCGTGACGTGAAGCGTGCGCGTCGGTGTGACAACCGTCGGCAATACACTGGTCAGCCACGACGGGATAGACTGTTCGCTTGCCTGTGTCCAGTCCCAATAGGGGATGCTCACATCGGGATGGATCGCGCGCAGCGCCTGTTCGAGTTGCAGTAGAAAGATACGATGCCAAGGGAGCAGTCGGTCATTGGTGTGCTGCATGTACATGCCCGCGTGCGCATCCACCAATTGTCCGTAAGTTCCGTTTGCAATCAGCACATTTAGCGCGCACAGGAAGCGCTCGCGCTGCGTCTCGCTGAGACTCGCCTGATCTCGCCGCTGGTACGTTAGTTGGAACAGCCATGGCGGCAATTTCAGACGACGCAAACTGTCGCGCTGCAACACGAGCATCTGGGCGAACGTCGGATGTCGGTCGGAGAGCATGAGCATGCGCTCGAAGTCCTTCTTGCGATTGTCTTTGGCTGGTGTCGGCTGGTCGTCGCCGCCATGCTTGCGGCGTGGCTTGCTTGTGACGCGCGCCGAGTCGTTCTGCTTGGTGGTCGCCATCAAATTCTCCTTGGGTAGCGCGGGCAAAGCAGAGGCAAGGCGGGCGCGTCCCACGCTGCGCGCCCGTCTTGTTCGGATGCAATTTCACGTCGTGACTTGCACCGTGCCGTGCATGCTGGGGCCGTGGAAACTGCAATGGTACGGGAAGTTGCCCGCCGAATTGAAGGTGTGATCGAACGTATGACCCGAATTATGCACACCCGAATCCCAGATGTTTGTGTCCGACGTCGTGGAGTGCTGATTGCCTTGCCAGACCCAGTGCACCGTGTCCCCGACCTTGATGTTGACCGGGTCAGGGTTGTGCTGGAAGTCAACGATATTCACGGTGATGGTCTTTGGGCCGCTGCCGCCATCGGGCGGCGGCTGCGGACCGGTGTTGAGCGGCATAGTCGGGCACGGCTGGCCCGACGGCAGCGGGAACGTCGCGCTCTCGCCGCCATTCACGATCAGCAGCGAACCCATCATGCCGTCCATCATGTGCGCGAGCACGTGGCAGTGCATGTGCCACTCGCCAATCGGCGGCGAGGCGCGCATGAAGCCATTGCCTTCTTCAATTGTGAACGAGAACGAGTTGGCTGGGCCGAAGATGCGCGTGTCCTCGAACTGCGAAACGGGCGTGTCCACCGGACTGCCAAATTGCAAGCCTGCTGCGCCCTTGGCACCAGGCCCGGGTATGAGCCAGCGATGACCGTGAATGTGGAACGTATGCGCCATCGAGCCCATACCGACCACGCCGAATTTCATTTTGCTTGAGGGACCTGCCAGCACCGTCGGCGTGTTGCCGAGATACTTGCGGCCGTTGACGCACATGCCGATGTTAGCGAACTCGTGATACAGCTGCAGGTACAGCGCCTTGCTCGGCGGTGTGCGGAAGGTCTTGAAACAGAACTTAGAAATGGCGGTCAACTTCTCGTTCAACTCAAATGCAAAGTCCCCCATATGCAGCAGGCGTGATTCGACCGGGCGCGTGACATTCTGCTCGCGGTCATGTACGCCGCCGTGCTCAACGCCATGCTCACCGTGCCCGCGCTTGGCACTGGTTGTGCTATCCGCGCTTTCGGCCGGTGCGGAGTCCGACGCTGCTCCCATCGGCATCGGCGGCCGGTCGCTGCTCACAAGGCGGGACAGTTGTTCGAGTTGATGCGGCAACAGGCCGATGCTCACATTGCCTGGGAAGTTGAAGCACCGTCTGTCAATCGGGTTGCCGTTTGGTGATCCGCCGGGCAGGAAAGCGGGATCAAGTTTCGCGTTGGTGGCATCCTGTTGTGCTTGCGGCAAGCGGATGTCCACATCCTGATCCGCCATCGGGTCGCCGGATGGTGGATGGATAATGATGATGCCGATCGCGCCCTAGCTGACGTTCTCCATGTCGCACACCGAGTGATCGTGATAGAGCCACACGCCCTGCGTCGTGGGCCAGCCGAGCGTGTTCCACGTGTAGGTGAATGTGCCGCCGGGCGGCACGCGGTCGCCCTGCTTGAGTCCGCCGGTCACGCCGACGCTCGCCCACAGCGCCGCCTCGCCTCCGACCGCTTGCAAGGGATCGGGTGGGGTGAGTGGGTACGCGCCATCGAACTGCGGCGCAAATACGAAGCCATGTGTGTGTAAGCTGTGCGTGCGCTGCAGCATGGGCAGTGGCCGGAAGAGCGGAAACGGAATCGCCTGGCTGATCACTTCCAAGAGGTTCTGCTCTGTGAAGGAGAAGCGGGGTGAGGCAGCGCTGGCACCCATGATCATCTGACCATCGGACATGCCGCTCATGCCTGCCAGCGTCCCGCCAGCCGCCATCTGTGCTGCCATGCCTTTCTGGGTCACGGCAGCCTGCGAGAGTTTGAAAATGGATTGGCTGCGCATGTCCATGTTCTTGAAGTGCACAATGACGGTGTCGCCGACGCTACATTCGATCACCGCTCCAGGGATCGTGCCCATTGTGCCGTTGTCCGTGGGATCGAGTTCATTGATGTCCCATGGATTGACTTTGCGGTCGTCGGGCGCAGCCCAATTCGCGGTATAGCGGCGCAGAATCAGTGCGTCGGTCACGTCGCCATCCGAATCGCGCACGGGCTGAAACATCTTCGCGCTCCGAGTGTGCCCGCTGACCGGCGACTTGAGTGTGAGGCTTTGTGGCGGCTTCCCACCGACAAACTGTTCGACGTTCAGTCCGGTCATGCGGTCTTTGCCGGTTGGACAGATGTCTCACGCATGATTCTCCAATTGAATCCAGTATTCGATTGTCGCCATGTCTGTCTCCTTGAATAGAGGCGCAACCGCTGTGAGGTTAGACGAGCACAGCGTTGGGCAGCGTCTCCATTGAGGTCGTCAGTGCCCGGAACCATTGCGATGAAATGATAGCGACTACTTCGACGCTACGAGGGGAAAAATTGTTAGAGAAGTCTGTTATGCCTATAGGCGCACCTCCTCTCTCGTGGTGCGTGCGGCCCTGCAATACCAAACTGGAACACCTGATGTCTTGCTCCAGCGCACGAACGACGGGGACAGCGCATCATTGGGTAATGAAGCGCAACGAACCCAACGATCTTACGCAAAACGGCCGCGACCTAGTGACTTGGCGGATAAATTCTGCAACAAAATAGTTGCCTAAAATAATCGACTGTGCTACGGTTAGCCATCAAGTCCAGTCTGAACAGGCAGGTGAGCGATGCGCGGTCGAAAAGCCGATCCGTTTCGGCTGAAAC
>JBBPZQ010000053.1:0-28620 GCA_038198935.1 Anaerolineae bacterium | reverse complement strand
GCCGCCTATCTGCCTGCCGAAGGCTTCGTGTTGATGCAAGTGCTCGTCGGTCGTAAAGAGAATGAAATTCCGGCGGCGCCGCGCTTGCTCGAAACGCTGGATTTGCGGGACAAAATCGTGATGGCGGACGCGCTGCATACGCAACGAGAACTCTCGGTGCAGATTCTGGATTCAGGCGGCGACTACATCTGGTATGCCAAACACAACCAACCCACACTGCATCAAGACATCGCGCAGTTGTCCGAGCCGGAAGTGACGGGCAACGGCTGCACGCCCGTCCCGACTGATTTCCGCACCGACACGCACACCGACTGCGGACACGGCCGCATTGAGAAACGCACACTGACGACCAGCCGCCTGCTGCACGATTATCTGGACTGGCCCGATGTGCAGCAAGTGTTCAAACTGGAACGTGTGGTGCTGGATTTCCACCTCAACCGACTGCGCTCAGAAATCGCGTACGGCTTGACTAGTCTAACGGCCGATGAAGCCAATCCATTGCGCTTGCTTGAGTTGACGCGCAGCTACGAGGGCATCAAGAATGGCTTGCACTACCGCCGCGATGTCAGCTTGCATGAAGATGCCACGCGCATGACGAACGTGAACCAAGCGCAACTGATGGCGTGCTTCAACAACTTCGTGATCGGCTTGGTGTCACAGCAAGGGTTCACCAATCTCGCCGCCGCTCGTCGCTACTATGCGGCCCACTTCGATACGGCTTTCAACCTGCTCACTCGTCTCCCAACCTGACTTTGGAAAAGCCCTTTCGCGCCACAACTTTGACATGCAATATAATTCATTGTATGATAGACTTCGCGCCGAGGTGGCGGAACTGGCAGACGCGCACGTTTCAGGGGCGTGTGACCGCAAGGTCATGAGGGTTCAAGTCCCTCCCTCGGCACAACAAAACCCGTTCTCACGATGAGAACGGGTTTTTCGTTGGAAAATTTCTTGTCTGCTTGTTTGGCACTCTCAATTCTATCACACGACGCTCTGTATGACAATGCTTGTCTTTCAAATCATTCGTGTTATACTGGCTCAATATGCCATGCTGAATAAGACTCTATAATGGGCGTATTGGGCATACCGCTAGTTTCATATGAATTTCAGACCTGAGAATCCTGTCATCGTGCAGGGCGACAAGACCGTTCTTCTCGAAGTGAACAACGACCGCTACGAGGCGGCGCGCGATGCATTGGCGCGCTTTGCCGAATTGGAGAAGTCGCCTGAGCACATTCACACCTACCGCATCACGCCGCTTTCCCTATGGAACGCGGCAGCGGCAGGCGAATCGGGCGAAGGTATCATCGGCGCGCTGGTGGAGTTCGGCAAGTATGATCTGCCTGCCAACGTGCGCCTCGATATCCTCGATTATGTCTCGCGCTATGGGCTGCTCAAATTGGTGAAAGGCGACCCGCAAGAGATGTTGCATGCAACGTCTCTACACCTTGTCTCCGACGACATGGCGCTGATCGCCGAAATCGCGCACCACAAGAAAACGCAGCCGTTCATCCTGAAGGCATTGGACGACCGCACACTCGTCATAGACCCGACGCAGCGTGGGCACCTCAAGCAAGCATTGGTGCTGATTGGCTATCCTGCCGAAGACTTGGCGGGCTACGCCGAAGGCGAGGCACTCCCGATCCAATTGCGCGAGACGACGGCTGACGGCGAGCACTTTGACCTGCGTAGATACCAGCGCGAAGCGGTCGAGATATTTCATGCCTACGGCTCGGCACGCGGCGGCAGCGGCGTCATTGTGCTGCCGTGCGGCGCAGGCAAAACGATTGTCGGCTTAGGCGCGCTCGCACGATTGCAAACCGCCACACTCATCCTCACCACCTCGACGGTCGCGGTGCGCCAATGGATAGACGAAATTCTCGACAAGACCGACCTCATGCCTGAGCATGTTGGCGAGTACACCGGCGACGTGAAAGAAATTCGTCCCGTCACCGTCAGCACCTATCAGATCATGACCTATCACTCTAAGAAGAGCGACGAGTTTCCGCACTTCGCCCTATTCAGTGAGCGCGACTGGGGGTTGATTATCTATGACGAGGTACATCTGCTGCCCGCGCCCGTCTTTCGGGTGACGGCCGAAATTCAGAGCCGCCGCCGACTAGGGCTGACCGCGACGTTGGTGCGCGAAGACGGACGCGAGTCCGACGTGTTCTCGCTGATTGGGCCCAAAAAATACGACGTGCCGTGGAAAGAGTTAGAACATCAAGGTTGGATCGCGACGGCCGAGTGCCACGAGATTCGGCTGCCACTGCCGGAATCGGAGCGCATGGTATATGCCGTCGCCGACGAGCGCGACAAATATCGTATCGCCGCCGAGAACCCTGAGAAGTTGAGCGTGATTATGCAGTTGCTCGATAAGCATCACGAGGATAACGTGCTCGTCATCGGACAATACATCGAGCAGCTCGAAATGATTGCGCACGAGACGGATGCTCCGATCATCACGGGCAAGACACCGACACGTGAGCGCGAAAAGTTATACGACGCGTTCCGCAACGGCGAGCAGCGTTTGCTCATTGTATCGAAAGTGGCAAACTTTGCGATTGACCTGCCCGATGCAAACGTCGCGATTCAAGTCAGCGGCACGTTTGGCTCGCGTCAAGAAGAAGCACAGCGGCTGGGCCGCATCTTGCGCCCAAAGCGCAACGGCTTGCTCGCGCACTTCTACTCCATCGTCACGCGCGACACGCGCGACCAAGAATTCGCCGCCAAGCGCCAACTCTTCCTCACCGAGCAAGGCTACCGCTACGACATCCTCTACGCTCAGGAACTTGCTACGTTCGAGCCTGCGATGCTGCAAGCAATCTGCATCGCCGACAAGCCAAAGTTGCTGATGGGTGCATAGAAACTGGGGACTGGAGACTTATTGCTAATCTCCAGTCTCCAGTCTCCAGTCTCGCCATGTCCTCTCCCCGCCCGTTCCCGGATCTGAAACAATCCGCCATCCGTCGTCTCGTCAGCGCCAGCGTGTTCAAGAAAGCAACGCGCCTGTGGGAGGCTGATGCCGTCGTCAATCCGACCGTCAGCACCGATGAGACTGCACTGTTTGCTCATGTGCGCGACGCACGCGAGACGTGTCAGGTCGTGGTGCAGCACGTAGCAGGCGACGAGTTCACGTCGCGCTGCGAATGCGACGACGACGGGCTATGCGCGCACGCAACGGCGACGCTGCTCGCTTGGACTCATGCGGGTTATGCATTCGGCAGGCTGGAAACCGCCGACGATGAACTGACGCCTGACCAACAACGGCGAGAGCAATGGCGCGCGTATTTGAGCACAAGCAGTCTCGCGCATCTGCGCGCCATCGCGCGGCGGCATCAGATTGCGCTGCGCAGCAGCGAGCGCGCGGCGATGCTGGAGCAATTGATCGCGAGCTTGAGCACACCTAAAGCCCAGCAGTTCGCGCTCGCCAATCTCAACGAAGCGCAGCGGCACGCGCTTGAAATGGTTTACCTGTTGAGCGATGGCCAGCCCGACACGCTTGCCGAAGATGTGCATGAATCACTCGGCTGGTCGAGCCAGAGTGAGGTCGAGACGGTGCTTCGCGAATTGAGCGAGTGGGGCTTGGTCGTGAGCGTGCCGTCGCGCTGGCATGGCTCCGACTCGTTCACGCTTGCGCCATCTGCGGCTGCGCTCGTTTCGCAACTCAGCGCCTATCCATGCGACGATACAGAACATTTCGCGCAGCCGCGAAACATTTGTGTCGAACCGTTCACTGGCGATTTGACGTCGGCGTGCATCGTACGACGTGCGGGCTTCATTCCCGAATTAATGATGCTCGCGCGCCAGTTGCCGCTGAAGCCGCGTGCGCCGCAGCCGGAGCTGGCGCGTGCGCGCGATATTCGGGCGCTGCGTCATTGGCCCTACGACGTGGATGAAGTCGTGCAGTTGCAGGTCAACAGCGGAGGGTTTCAACAGCCCAACTCAGCGATGAGCGTACCCGCGCCTGCCGCGCGCCTCGACGACGAATCGCTGATACAATTGCGCGCCTTGACGGCTGACGATGCGCTCAGCGAGTTTGTCTCCCAATTGCTCGCTGCGACACCGGACAGCACGCCATCCTTGCAGCAAACATTCGCGCAGTGGCTGCAACTCACGACGTGGAGCGAACTGTGGCTGGCGCAACAGGAAGGCGCATTCGTCGTGAAGCGCCCGCTCGTCGGCACGACGTTCACATACGGCGAATGGCTGCGCCAACTCGCGCGCGCGCGTCGCTTCGTGCTACGTGGGCTTGCCACGCTCGACGCGGGCACGTGGTACGATTATCACACGCTGTTGAAATTTATTTTCACCATTCACGCCGACTTCCTGCGCGACGCGCCATGCGCGTCGCAGCCAGCGTTGTGGCTGGACTGGAATAGCGCACCGGTTGACCCGCACGACTTTGACGCATGGCGCGCAAGCTACGGATACTTCATCGCGGCTGTGCTGCGCGGACCGATGCTTTGGTTCGGCGCCATTGCTCTTGCGCTCGCCGGCGACGACCTGATCGCATTCCAACTCACGCCGCTTGGCGAGGCGCTGCTGCACGAGCGTCCCCTGCCAATGCTGACAGAGCCGGATGCGCCGCTAAAAATTTCTGAGGGGCGCGCGTGCTTACCGATTGGGCGCGACGATATATCTGCCTATGTCACAATGGAACACATCGCGCGATTTTCTGAAGTGCGCGACGGCTGCGCGTGTTATCAGTTCAGCGCCGAAAGTGCGCACGCGGCTTTTGAGAGCGGCATGACAGCTGACGATGCGCTACTGCAATTGGAGCAACTGGTGCGCGCGCCGCTGCCCGCGTGCTTAAGCGCACAGTGGCGCGATTGGTGGTCGCGCTACGCTCAGGTGCGCTGGTACGACGATCTCACGCTCGTAGAGTTTGCCGACGATTACTTGCTGCAAGAACTACTCATCCAGACCGACTTGCGCGAGCATATGCTGTTCGCGTTCGGCAATCGTTTGATCGCATTGCGACCGGAGAGCGCAGATGCCGTAGCACGGCAGCTCGTGAAGAAAGGCTACATGCCAAAGGTCGAGTGAAAAGTGGAAAGTGGAAAGCGATGTGCGACTTTCCGCTTTCTGCTTTCGGCTATCCGCTACTCGTATGGACAATTCGTTACGCTCGCTGCTCAATAATCTTCCAAGAGAGTCGTTGCTGCGCATCGCGCGCGCGCAAGCAAAACCCGTGAGCAGCGAGCGCAAAGCGGAACTGGTAGCGTTGCTGCGGCGACAAATGAGCGAGCCGCGCTGTGTGCGCGCATTGCTGGCGCAACTACCAGCTAGCTCACAAGTCGTCTTCAGACACGTGCAGGCTGCGGGTGGACGCGTGTTCAGCCGCACGCTGATCAGTGAATTGGAACGCGACGGTTTGGTTCAGGCGGAACTTTACGCCAACGGGCGGCGTTCGAACGCTCATCAAGTTGCAGACGGGCTGCCCACATTTGGCGAAGCCGTCGCCCCACTGCTTGACCGTGCCCTGCTGTTGAGCGCAACCAATCGGTATTTGCCGCCCACCAGCGAAAATCTTGCGCGCTACAATACGGAACTGCTGATGGCGCGCGAGGTGCTCGACGCGACGCGCGAAGCCGCGCAACCGCTCGCGCACATCACGAGCGTACTGCTGAGCATCCACGAAGCGTCGGCGCAAGATTTTCAGCGCGATGTCTATCTGTATTGGAACTACGTGCGCGAGCAGAGCGTGACGCTGACGGCAGCAGGACTCGTGCCAAAGCGGCACCTCGTCAAGTTGAACGACGCGCTCATCCACAAAGAAGATACTCACGCCGCGCGCGACGAGACGCAAGTTCCCCGTTTGCACTTCGTTCGCTTGCAGATGGAAGCGACGGGCTTGATCCGGCGCGTCAAGCGGCAACTGGAAGCCGTGCCAAGCGCGCACGAATTTTTCGGCTACTCACTTGCGCGCCGCAGCGACCGATTTTTTGAAGCGTGGAAGCGTTCGAGCGAGTGGAACGAGTTGCTGCACTTGCCGATTCGGCCGCGCCAGCACGAGCAGCGTTCGCCCAAAGCGGCGCAGCTTGTGGCGCGCGCGCGACAGTACGTCTTGTCGCTCATCGAGGAGTATGCCTCGCAAGAGTGGCTGTCTATCGCCGACCTCGTGAAGAAAGTGCGCGCCAGCCATTACGAATTTTTGTTCAAGCGCACGCGCGAAGATTACGGCGCGGTCAATCCCTACTACTATTTCCACAATCCGCTAGGCTGGGGCTTTCCCGTCGGCGACGAAGGCGAAGGCTGGCAGAAAGTGGAAAGCGAGTTCATCCGCAGCATCGTGTGCCAGCCGCTCCACTGGCTTGGACTGGTGTCGCTTGGCGACGAAGACGATCAGTTGACGGCGTTTCAATTGACGCCGCTGGGCGCTTACGTATTCGGCTTGAGCGCGCACGCGCCGAGCGATGACCCTGCTGCGGTCAACGGACAAGTGGTCGTACAGCCCAATTTTCAAATTTTCGCGCTCGAACCAATCGCGGAGCAGACGCTGGCTTCGCTTGACCGCGTCGCCGACCGCGTGAAGGCTGACAAGGTATACGAATATCATCTCACGCGCGAATCGGTCTATCGCGCACAGCAGAACGGCATGTGCGTCCCCGACGTGATCGCGTTCCTCGCGCGCGCAGCCAGCACGCCGCTGCCGCAAAATGTGCAGCGCACGCTGGAGGAGTGGGGTGAAAGTTTTGAGCGCATCGTCATTCGCAGGCACGTCTCGCTGCTGCACGCGCTCGACTCCGAAGTGCTCGACCATTTGCAAGCCGAGAGCGCGACGCAGCCGTTCGTGCTCAGTCGTCCGCTGCCGCGCGTGCTGGTGACACGCGGCGAGCCATCGGCACGTGACGCGCTCATGCAGGCGCTCAATGCACGACAACAGTTGCCCGCGTTTGAAAACGATGAGGCGCACAGCGCGCTCACGCTAGACGACGATGGCAAGGTCACGCTGCTGCATCCCGTGCCGAACATTTTCTTGATTCAGGCATTGGAAGAACACGCCGAGCGGCGCAACGAGGGTTATTACTTGAGTGAGCGCATCGTCAAAGCAGAGCGCACGTCGGGCGAGAGCACCGAGCAAATTATCGCGCGCTGGCAGCAGTGGCACCACGGAGCGCTGCCGCAGACGCTGCTCACGCAAGTCAAACGCTGGGGTCGGTTCTACGGCGCGGCACACAACGCGCCATTGCGATTGGTGCAACTGCCCAGCGCGGATGTGGTGACCGCGTTGTTAGTTGATCCTGAGATTGGCCCATACGTGCAAGCCTACGCGCCCGATCCGACGGTCGTACTCGTCTGTGCTGACGATGTCGAGCGCGTGCGAGTCATTCTCGACGCGCGCGGGATTGTTGTGCAATGATTTTTCTACCACGAATTACACGAATTCACACGAATGAAACAATCAATTCGTGATAATTCGTGTAATTCGTGGCAAAGCATTTCAAGTTGCCCATGAATGAACTGATTGCGCTCACCATCAGCGACGCCGCAGCACTGATCGCCTCGCGCCAACTCTCGCCCGTCGAATTGACGCAGGCGCACCTCGCGCGCATTGCGCAACTTGATCCACAACTAAACTGCTTCATCACGCTCACCCCCGACGCTGCGCTCGCGCGCGCACGCGATGCCGAAAATGCAATCATGCGCGGCGAGTATCGCGGCGCGCTGCATGGCATCCCGATCGCGCTCAAAGATTTGTACGAGACGAAAGGTGTGCGCACGACACACGGCTCGAAGTTTTTCGCGGAGCATATGCCGACGAGCGATGGCGTGGTGGTCGCAAAGTTAAACGCGGCGGGCGCGATCAATCTCGGCAAATTGAACATGCACGAGATCGCGCTCGGCGTGACGAACGACAACCCACACTTTGGCGCGTGCCGCAACCCGTGGGATGTGGCGCACATCACGGGTGGCTCGTCGGGCGGGTCAGGCGCGGCGCTCGCGGCGGAGTTGTGCATGGCTTCGCTGGGCAGCGACACGGGCGGCTCGATTCGCATTCCCGCGTCGCTGTGCGGCGTGGTCGGGCTGAAGCCGACCTATGGGCGCGTGAGCGTGCGCGGTGTGCTGCCGCTCAGTTGGAATCTCGATCACGCGGGCCCGATGGCGCGGCGCGTGCGCGATGTCGCCATCATGCTGCACGCGATTGCGGGCTACGACGAGGAGGATCCATTCTCGGTCAACGCGCCGCTTGATGATTACCTATCGCTCATTGGCGCTGGCGTGCGCGATTGGCGCGTGGCATTTGCGAGCGATGGATATTTTGCCGAAGCCGATGCGGAAGTATTGGATGCGGTGCGCGCGGCGGCAAACGTGTTCGCGCAATTGGGCGCGCAGGTATGTGAAGTCAATCTCGATCAAGCGCGCGACGCGGCGCGCATGAACGGTGTGATGACGACCAGCGACGGCGCAGCCTTTCATCGCGAGCGCATGCAAAGCAAGCCAGCCGACTTCGGCGCAGACGTGCTCGCGCGACTGCGCATGGGCGCGGCGTACACGTCGAGCGAATACAGCCTCGCGCGCAAATCACAATCGGTGCTGCGCCGCGAGTTTGAAATGTTTTACAAAGATTTCGATGTGCTGCTCACGCCGACGACAGCCGTCGCTGCGCCGGTGCGCGAGGGCGAAGATGCCGTTGAGGCTGCGCGCACGCTGACGCGTTTCACCGCGCCGTTCAACTTCAGCGGACTGCCCGCGCTCTCATTGCCGTGTGGATTTACGCGCGGCGGCTTGCCGATCGGGTTGCAAATCGTCGGCGCGCACTGGCGCGAAGCGGACGTGCTGCGCGCGGGGTTTGCTTTCGAGCAGGCGACGGAGTGGCACACACGCAAACCAAAAGACCTGTGAAGTATCCAAAGACGTCACAGGTCTATGTTCTATGTTCGGGCGGCGGTGGCACTGCTGCTCCCGCAGAAGACGGGATTCCGCTCGTCGAGCGCCATGCTCAAGTTGGAATCCGCACCGTCACCGTGGCGCCCTCGCCCGGTGCACCTCGAATGTCGAACGTTCCGCCCAGCACCAGCACACGTTCGCGCATACCCATTAAGCCAAATGATGTATGTGCGGACAGTTCATCTAGCGTGAAGCCTTTTCCATTGTCGCGCACTTCCAGCACGAGTTGGCCCGATTCCGCGCGTAGGCTCACGTTGACGCTCGTCGCGTTCGCGTGGCGCGCCACGTTGGTCAATGACTCTTGTGCAATGCGGTACAGGACCAGCGAACGGTCATGGCCCAAGTCCATGTCGTCAACGTTCGTTGAGAACTGCGCGACGGTCCCGCCGCGCTTTTCAAACTCTTCGACGACCCATTGGAGCGTCGCGACCAGGCCAAGGTCGTCGAGGAGTTTCGGTCGCAATTGGCTGATGACCTGACGGAGCGATGCGAGGACCTGATTCGTGAGTTCGATCGCGCCTTGCACTTGCTGTATAGCCTGCGCCCCATGCAGCCCGACATCGCCCTTCGCGAGCAGGTGCTGCAGCATCGCCAGATCTATTTTTAACGCGGTCAGCAATTGCCCGCTCTCGTCGTGCAGCTCGCGCGCGAGAAACATTCTTTCTTCTTCGCGCACCGATTCTAGGCGAGCCGACAGTGCGCGCAATTCAGTATGCATTTGATGTTGCGCCGACGACTGCTCGCGCACCCGCAGGAACACCCGCAGCCGCGCCGAGAGTTCGGCTTTGCTCAACGGTTGGTACAGCACATCGTCAAAGCCGGCGTTGAGCCACGCCGCACCATCGCCCATCGCTCCTAATAGAATCAACAAGGGCAGATAGATTTCTGCCGATTGTTGTTTGAGCGCCAAGATTTCCTGCACGTTCTGTCGTGCAGCGTGCTCGTCGGCGATGAGCAGACTGACATCAGTCACGCTAGACAGCGAGATGGGTAACGGCTGGCTCATGCGCACCGTATAACCAGAGTGCTGCAAGAAATCCGTCAGCAAGCGCCGGTCAGCGAGATTGCTGATCAGCAAGCCGATGGTATGCGCGTGATCGTTCATCATCTCGAAAAAATTTACGGGTAGAGACGCTGTACTACACTGTATCTTGTTGCTCGCGGTGCCACTCTGGCACGCCCGTCAAGATGCCATGCAGCCGATCTAATTTCTCACCCACGGCGAGTCCCTGCGCGGTAATCATGTATTCGCGCAGCTCGGTCTGGAAGCCACCCAATCGTTTCTTCAGGCAGGCGATCACCTTGACCACCCGACCTTGAGACTCCGCGTAGCGCATCAGGATGATGTTGTCTGCCAGATGGCTGATGCCCAGTTCGGTGGCTCTGACATCGCCCGTGATAGCTTCCACCTCGTTGATCAACAGACTCGTCACACCCTTGCCATACAGGTAATGCACCAGATTGTGGATGTGCGCGAGCGTGCTGCCATACTGTTCCATCTCCAATTGGTAGCCGCGCAGACTGTCAATCATCACGAGCGTGCGTCCATCCTGCTCGACGGCGCTGCGCACCAGCGATAAGAACTCATCCGGATATTGCTGCATCGGGTTCAGGCGAACGATGCTCAGACTGCCGTTTTCAATCAGCGGGTCGAGCGGCGCATTGAGCGCGCGCGCGCGCATGAGCAGGAACTCCCGCGGTTCTTCGAAGGCGAAGAGAACCGCGCGTTCGCCGCGCGCGACAGCGGTTCGCAGGAACTCGGTGCCGAGCGTCGTCTTGCCGACGCCGCTGGGTCCGGTGATGATCGTGGACGTGTTCGATTCCAGCCCGCCGCCCAACAGCGCGTCCAGCGCCTCGATGCCGGACGAGAGCTGCCTCAATGCGGGTTCGATCCCGCCGATCGCTTCAATGCGATGCGGATAGATGTGGATGCCATCGTCTTTAAAGCGGAAAGGGTGCAGTCCCGAAATAAAATCCGAACCGCGAAATTTTTCAACCTGCACGGTGCGCAGCGCGATGACGCGACTGGGGCTGATCTCGCTGCGCAGTCGAATCGAACCATCCACCGCCAGTTTCACCGCAGTCTCGCGCTCCAGTTCACTGCTCTCGAAGGTGAGGAAACTGGTGCAGCCGCTGCGGTTCAAAAAGCCGACCAGACCCAGAATCATTTTGCGAAACTGGTATTCGTCCGTGGACAGATAGCGCAGCTGCGTGACTGAGTCAATCACCACACATTGAGGGTGCGTTTCGTTGACTGCCTGATAAATCTGGCGCCAGACCGGGATCTGCTCCACTTCGCTGGGCGGAAAGATTTGGTATTCGCCGTTTGGCATGTCGCCGCTGGGCGTGAAATCGCGCAACTCGATCCCTTCCAAGCCCCAGTCAAATGCTTTCATATTACGAGCGATCTCGTTGGCTGGCTCGGTGAGGGTGATGTACAGTGTGCGGTCGCCGCGGCGCTGTACTTCCCGCAACCACTGCATGGAGAGAATGGTCTTGCCCGCGCCTGGGCCGCCGGCAACCAGATACGAGCGTCCGGTGATCAAGCCGCCCATCAAGATCTCGTCGAGTCCGGGGATTCCCGTCGTCATGCGCGCTTCAGCCACATGGTTGCTGTCACTGGTGCTGTCCATCGGTCGCTCCTTGAGGAAAATATGCATCGCCAATCATACAACACGGCGTGCGCGTTGACAAACCAAATTTACCTGGTGATTACCTACACGTTGCGCGCGGCAGATTTGTAATCCGCCGCGCGCAGAATAGTGTCAACCACGTTGTCCACACAGAAAAAATTTAGGGGCGGTTTTTGACCGCCCCATTCGCGCGTTTATGCCACGTGTTTCGCACTGCCGATGGGCTTGACCACCCACTGCATCTCTGGCATGCTGACCATCAACTCATACGTGTCGCGCGCGGGCGTCATCACCAGCACGTGGCGCGTATTGTTTTCGAGCCACTGCCGCCCGACATGTGCGACGTGATGCGTGACGCCGTTGTGCGTGAACGTGCGCGGGCGGATGGTGCTGTCCGCGCTGATGTCCGCTTCGACCAGCGTTGGTACTTCGCTCATGTTGCCTCCAACCATTCAATCAGCATGTGCAGCGCGGCATCAGCTGACGCTTCTTTGTTGCCGACGCGGTCCTGCTCCCACACGAAGCGCCGCACTTGTTCGTGCTCTGGCGCGACGAGTCCGATGTACGTCAAGCCGACGGGCTTCGTATCGCTGCTGCCGCCGGGGCCGGCAATGCCCGTCACGGAAATGGCCACATTGCTGGCGAACAACTTGCGCGCGCCGCGCGCCATCTCTTGCGCCGTCTGCTCGCTCACAGCACCATGAGTCTCTAATGTGCTGTGCTGTACGCCCAAAATATTTTGCTTCGCCTCGTTCGAGTACGACACGACCCCGCCACGCACGTAATCCGAACTGCCCGCAATGTTCGTCAGGCGATGGGCAATCAGACCACCCGTGCACGATTCGGCGAGCGCAATCGTCATGCCGCGCGCGCGCAGCAGTTGGCCCACATGCAGTTCGAGTGATGTGTCCATCGTCAAAGCGTGTAGAGACGTTGCATGCAAAGTCTCTACGGTGCTGTCGTGAACAACTTCGTCGTCCACTCCATCGGGTCGGCATTCAAGCCGTTGATCATGAAGTCCCAATGCAAGTGTGCGCCCGTCACGCGCCCCGTGTCGCCGAGCTTGCCGATGAGCTGTCCCTTCTTCACGTCGTCGCCTTTCTTGACGACAATCTCGGACATGTGATAGTAGCCCGTGTGCACGCCGAGGCCATGATCAATGACGACGGCATTGCCGCGCACGACCAAGCGCTGCGCCAGCACAACCACACCATCGTTCGCCGCAAAGATTGGCGCGCCAACCGACAGCCCGCCAAAGTCGGTGCCTTCGTGTGATGACGAACTGTTGTCTTCCCAAATGATCGTTTCGCCATATTCCGACGTGATCGTGCCCGTGCTCACGGGCCGCGCGAACAGTCCGTTCCACAATTGTTTGGGCGTGAGCGCGCTGCGGATCGGCGCGACGATTTGCTCCTCGCGGTTGTAGTCAGAGGGATCGAACGCCGTCGGCACGCCTTTCACTTTTTCGGTGATGAAGTCTGCGGCGACCAATTCGACCGTCGCGCTGTCGCTGGCGACGTTGCCCTGCGCATCGCTGCCGCGCGCAGTCGCGGTGCGCTTGCCGAGCGGCGCGATGTTGGCGAAGCGCGAGAAGGCGAACACGCTCCACCACGCGCCGTTGTTTGCTTGCAGCGTGATAACGCGATTATCAATCGTGACACTCGCGTTGACCAGCGGCCGACTGCTCGTCAACTTGACGAGAAATGCATGACCTTGCTCGATCTTGTTCGTGGACAGTTCGAGTTTGACCGTAAGTTTGAGCGGCGTCGCGGACGACGTAGGCGTGACGCTTGGCGTGGGTGAACGAGTCGGCGTTGCAGTAGCGGCAATCGTCGGCGTCGGCGTCGGTCGTGGCGTATCCGTGGATGGTGGCGTGGGCGTCAGCGTACTCTGCGCTGTCGGCGCGATGGTATTCGTCACGGTGGGCGTCACGACGAACTGCGCCAGCATGCCATTGCGCGCGGCGGCGATGGTGAGAGCCGACAGCGCAGCCAACAATAGCAGAATTAGAATGCCGGCAATCAAAACGCGTTTCACAAGTTCCCTCCTTGGACTGACCTCTCGATTTTACCACCGATGCACACGAACCTGAATCATCCGTGCCGTGTAAGAATGCTTTGAGCGCGTCAAACCGTTGTGCTAAAGTTATGCTATACTCTCGCGCATGAGACGCGAAAGGATGACCTAGATGATTCAACAGAGTGCCGAGCGCGTGATCGCCAACGTCGAGCAGGTGATCGTCGGAAAACGCTCGGCAATTGAATTGACTCTAATCGCACTGCTCTGTGAAGGGCACGTCCTCATCGAAGACGTGCCGGGCATCGGCAAGACCACCCTCGCTAAAGCCATCGCCAAATCGCTCGGCTGCACGTTCAAGCGCATTCAATTCACACCCGACCTGCTCCCCTCCGACGTGACGGGCATCTCCTATTTCAATCAGAAACAATCTGAGTTTGAATTTCGTCCGGGTCCCGTCATGTCACAAGTCGTGCTCGCAGACGAGATCAATCGCGCGACGCCGCGCACGCAGTCGGCGCTGCTCGAAGCGATGGAGGAGCGCCAGATCACGGTGGATGGCGAGACGCGTATGCTGCCGCGTCCATTTATCGTGCTTGCCACACAAAACCCGATTGAACTCGAAGGCACGTTCCCGCTGCCCGAAGCGCAAGTGGATCGCTTTCTGCTGCAAATTAAACTCGGCTATCCGAGCGCTAGCGAGGAAAGCCAGATGGTGCAGCGCTTCGAGCAGCACAGTCCGCTCGACGACATCCAGAGCGTTCTCAGCGCGGACGATTTGAAGCAGCTGCAACACAGCGTGCGCGCGGTGCGCGTCGAGGAGTCGGTGCGTGAGTACGTCATCAACATCGTGCGCGCGACGCGCGATCATCCCGCCGTCGAGTTGGGCGCGAGTCCGCGCGGCTCGCTCTCGCTGCATCGCACCGCCCAGGCGCTGGCAGCCCTGCGTGGGCGCGCATTCGTCATCCCCGACGACGTGAAGTACATGGCGCCGTTCGTGCTGACGCATCGTATCATCATCAGTCCGCAGACGCGACTGCGCGGCCGCACCGCCGACGAAATCTTGAAAGAGGTCGTGAACAGCGTGCCGGTGCCGGTGGAGAAGTAGCGACGATGATGTTAATCGTGAACCCGCTGAGCCGCATCGCGCGCGGCTGGGATCGGCTGACGGGCAACCGCGAGCGCGTGCAGTGGATGCTCAAGCGCGCGGGCGAGCAGCGCAGCGCGATGTTCAACGAGGCGTGGATCGGGCTGGCCGCGCTGCTACTCGCCATCGGCTTCATCGTCGGGCAGGGCACACTGCCCGTGCTGTCTTCGCTGCTGCTCACGATTGTCGGCTTGAGTTGGTTATGGAATCGCATCGCGCTGTCGAACGTCGAATACGCCCGGCAGTTTCCCGTCGGGCGAGCGTTCGCCGGCGAAGTGATTGACCTGACGGTGAGCCTGACCAATCGCAAGTTCCTGCCGCTCGCGTGGATTCATGCCGAGGATCGCGTGCCGATGAAACTGCCGTTCCTCGACGCGCGCATCGCAGCAACCGAGCAACCGACCATCGGCGCGCTCTCGCATCTGACGGCGACGCGCTGGTTCGAGCGTGTGAACTGGCATTACAAGATTGAATGCAAGCATCGCGGCTTTTACTTTTTTGGACCGACGCGCCTGCGTTCGGGCGACATCTTCGGTCTGTTTACGAGCGCACTCACGCTCGAGCCGCAGTCGCGCTTGATTGTGTATCCGCGTTTGATTCCCCTCGCAGAACTTGGATTCCCCGGCAAGCATCCGTTTGGCGAGCGGCGCGCACTGCGAAATATTTTTGAAGACCCGTCGCGCACCGTCGGCGTGCGCGATTATCACAGCGAAGACCCGTTCAAGCGCATCCACTGGAAGGCAACTGCGCGGCGCAGTCAACTGCAAGTGCGCGTGCTGGAATCGTCTATCGTGCCGCACTTGGCTGTATTTCTGAACGTGAACACGTTCGAGAAGCACTGGCACGGTACGGACAGCGCGCTGCTCGAACGCATGGTCAGCGTCGCGGCTTCGATTGCCAATCACGGCGCGCGGGAGAAATTCGCGGTCGGCTTGCTTGCGAACGGCAGCGTGCCACATTCCGATCAATCCATCAAGGTTATGCCCGGCCGCTCGCCCGATCAGTTACTGAAAATCTTGGAAGCGCTTGCGGCGATCACCGGCTTTCCCACCGCCGACTTCAATCAATTGCTCGTGGCCGAATCGTCGCGGCTGGCGTGGGGAGCGACGATGGTGGTCGTGACGTGCATCGTCAACGACAAATTGCTGGCCAGCATGGTGCGCTTGCGCGACGCGGGCCGACGAGTGGCGCTCGTCTCGCTCGACAATACGTTCACGAGCGACGACATCGAAGGCATCAGCGTCTTCCACGTGGACCCCGATCAACTCGACATCGAGGACCCCGGCGATTGGCAGCCGAGCGAGCATGAGGACGACGATGGCGTGATAGCCCTCACGCCAGCCGCGCGCTCAACTTGGGCGAGAGCGCCGCAGGGTGCGCCATGACGGCGACGACGCTGAACTGGCGCGAATTCTTCCATCCGCGCCGCGAGTTGTTGTTACTGTGCGCCGCCGCGCTCGAACTGTGTTGGACGTACAGCGTGTTTGCGCTCCTGTGGGCGGCTGGCGGTCACGGCGAGCGCGGCGTCTCAGTTTTCCTGTTCGTGGTGTTGCTGTTATTCGCCATCTACGGTGCGCGGCTGATTTTGAACTCGACGCTGCCGCCGCGCGAGCAAAAGATTGCGATCGTCGTGGTCGCGCTTGGCTCAATTCTGTTTGCCATCCGCTCGACGTTGTACTCGACGTATGCGCCGCTCGATCTGTCATGGCTCGGCAGTGTACCGTCCGCCATCGCACGCATGTTCATCGCGTTCTCACCCGATGCGTTCGTCGTATTAATGGGCGCGTTCGTGTGGTGGCGCGGCATCGCGTTGGCGCAGACGGCGCTGGATTTTGATTTGGTGGGCTTTCGCTTCCGGCTGGGGGTGCTGATGCTCGCGCTGACCACGCTAGTCAACACGTGGATCGCGCGCATTGATTTGAGTGGGCTGCTGTTCGCGTTTTTCTTTTTCGGCTTACTCGCCGTTGCGCTCGCGCGGCAAGAAGACATTGGCCGCACCGATTCGCACATCTCGCTGCCGCTCAAGGGTCCATGGCTGGCGATACTAGCCGGCTCGGCGCTGCTAGTGATTGCGCTCGGCGCACTGCTCTCGCTCTTCCTCACGCCGCAAGGTGTGCGCGCGTTGTTCGACGTACTGCGCCCGCTCGAACCGCTTGCCGTCGTCGTGCTGTACGCCGTGCTGATCCTGGTATCCTACATCGTCGAGCTGTTATACAACTTTGTGTTCGCCATTATGCAGCGGCTGATGAATGGGAACGGCGCAGTTTCGCCGCTGCAATTGCCGCCCCGCGCACCGTTGCCCGATCAGCAGGAACCGCCCGACCTGAGCACCCTCATGCTGTACTTCGATCCGATCCGCATGGTATGCGCAGTCACGCTGTTTGCGCTGGTGCTGCTCGGGCTCGCGCTCTCGTTGAACCGCTTGAAGAAGCCAAATCGCACCGACGGCAACGAATCACGCGAGAGCGTGCCGATCTCGCTGGACTTGAACGCGTTCAAGCGGTTGCGCAACCTGTTCCGCCGGCCGCATATCGAATTGGATGAAAGCGGCGTCGCGTCCATTCGGCGTATCTACGCCAACTTGACCCGGCTCGCGGCGCAGCGCGGTTACCCGCGACGGGAAGCGGAAACGCCCTATGAATTCGTGCGCGCATTGCGCGCCGCCTTCCCCGCCGCCGAGTTCGAGGAACGTACCATCACCGAAGCATACGTGCGCGTCCATTACGGCGAGCACGAACCGAGCGCCGAAGAAATCAAACAAGCCAAAGAAGCGTGGCAGAAAATAAAGGATGAAGGCAGAAGGATGAAGGATGAATGAATTGGTCGTTATCATTTTCTATTCTTTTGCTTTCATGCTTTGAGGGACCATGACTCAATACATTTTTGTCACAGGCGGCGTAGTCTCATCGCTCGGCAAGGGCATTACGGCAGCATCTATCGGGCGATTGCTGAAAGCGCGCGATATCAAAGTCTCGATTCAGAAACTCGATCCATACATCAATGTTGATCCCGGCACGATGAACCCTTACGAGCACGGCGAAGTGTTCGTCACCGATGACGGCGCGGAGACCGATCTCGATCTCGGTCACTACGAACGCTTCACCGACGAGAACATGGGCAAGGTCAACAACGTCACGACGGGCCAAATCTATCAAGAAGTGATCGCGCGCGAGCGGCGCGGCGATTATCTGGGCAAGACGATTCAGACCGTGCCGCACGTGACCGCCGAGATCAAGCGGCGCATCTCACTCGTCGGACAGCGCACCGACGCACAGGTGGTATTGGTGGAAGTCGGCGGCACCATCGGCGACATCGAAGGTCAGCCGTTCATCGAAGCCATCCGCCAACTGCGCGGCGAAGTGGGCCGCGAGAACGTGCTCTACGTGCACGTCACGTTGCTGCCGTATCTCGGATCGTCGCGCGAACTGAAGACCAAACCGACGCAGCACTCGGTGCGCGACCTGCGCGCGCTTGGCATCCAGCCCGACGTGATCGTGTGCCGTACCGACTTTGCGGTGAACGAGAGTGTGCGCGACAAGATCGCGCTGTTCTGCGACGTGGAGCGGCGCGCCGTCGTGCCGCTCGTCACCGCGCAGACGATTTACGAAGTGCCGCTGATGTTGGAAGCGGCTGGACTGGGCCAGTTCATCACCGAACGACTGCGCTTGCCCCAGCGCGAAGCCAACCTCGATCAATGGCGCGAGTTGGTCGAGGGCTTAAAAATGCCGAAGGACAAAGTGAAGATTGCCGTCGTCGGCAAATATATCGAGTTGCCCGACGCTTACACCAGCGTGCGTGAGGCACTGGTGCACGCGGGACTGTTTCACGCGCGCGACGTGGACATCGAATGGGTGCAGTCGGAAGGCTTGGAGCGCGAAGACGTGCGCGAGCGTTTGAAAGATGCGGACGGCATAATTGTGCCGGGCGGCTTCGGCTATCGCGGCATCGAAGGCAAGGTCGCAGCCGCGCAATTCGCGCGCGAGCAGCGCGTCCCGTATCTCGGACTATGTCTCGGCTTGCAGGTGATGACTATTGAACTCGCGCGCCACGCACTGCAAACCAACGACGTGAGCTCGACTGAGTTCGACGAGCGCACAAAAAATCCCGTGATTGACCTAATGCCCGATCAGCGCGGCATCAGTTCGCTCGGCGGCACGATGCGGCTCGGCGCGTATCCGTGCGAGCTGGTCGGCGGCACGCGCGCGTCGGTCGCCTACGGCAAGCCGCAGGTGAGCGAGCGGCACCGCCACCGCTGGGAGCTGAACAACGATTACCGCGACGTGCTGCAAAACGCCGGCATGGTCTTCAGCGGTCTGTCGCCTGACGGACGCTTGATCGAAGTTGCCGAACTGCGCGATCACCCGTTTATGCTCGGTAGTCAATTCCACCCCGAATTCAAAACGCGCCTCGACAACCCTCATCCCCTCTTCCAAGCCTTCATCCAAGCGGTCATTAAACACAAACCGTAACGCCTAACGGCGTGACCCGCCGCTGGTAAACCCCGACACGCGCATAAATGCGGATTATGCGCGTCGGCGTATCCCGGTTGCCGACACTGATTCGCAGTTGGCGGCGCTGGCACAACGGCAGTCATTGTTGCAGTAAGTTCTTATTGCAAATATTTGCATTTGCATCTATTCGCAGAGCATGTTATGCTGGGCTCATCGCGCCGAAGCATGGATACGGGGCCTCCGTGTGAGCATGCGCGACTAAGTACCGCCCTGCAAGCGGGCTCACCAGTTGTCCGCTTGCCGGGCATGTCAGGCAACTATGAGTGGACACACGACCATCGTCAATCACCTGCGGCGCACCGGATATCGCGTCACGCCGCAGCGCGTCATCATCCTCGAAGCGCTGCAGCGGCAGGGCGGACACATGACGGCAGAGGACATCTACGCGCGAGTACGCGCCGAGCATCCATATATCAACCGCTCGACCGTCTATCGCACGCTTGACATGTTGAGCAAAGAGAACATCATCACCGTCACCGACTTGGGCAAAGGCTCCGTGCATTACGAAATGTCCAGCGATGAGCCGCACCATCACATGGTCTGCCAACAGTGCGGCAAGGTCGAGGAAGTGGATCACGCGCTGTTAGAGCCGCTGCAAAATTCACTGCTGCGTAAATACAAGTTCAAGGCGAACATCGAGCACTTTGCAATCTTCGGCCTGTGCCACAAATGTCAAGAGAAGTTGCGCAAGGCACGTTGAGTTTTTCAGGGGGAGACCCTATGTCACGTCGTTGGTACTCCGCGCTCTCGCTGTTGCTCTGCGTTGTAGTCGCCGCGTGCAATGCGGCTGGCACGGCTGTGCCAAACACAACCCGCAACGGTGACGCGTCTCAAAGGCTTATCGTCGCCAGCAGCGTCGCGCCCATCGTCAACATCATCTTCAACGTCGCGGGTGATCGCGTTAACCTTGTCGGCATTATCCCCGAAGGCACGGACTCGCACACGTTCGAGCCTGCGCCGAGCGACGCGGTGAAGTTGTCGAAAGCCGACGTGATGTTCTTCAACGGGCTTGATCTGGAAACGCCGACGATCAAACTGGCAGAAGCCAACAAAAGGAAGGATGCGCAGATCGTCGTGCTCGGCGATCAGACGATCAGCAAAGACCAATGGGTGTTCGATTTCTCATTCCCGAAAGAAGAAGGCAAGCCCAATCCGCACCTGTGGATGAACCCACTGTTCGCGCTGCGCTACGCCGAAATTGTGAAGGACACGCTCGCGAAGCGCGATGCCTCGAATGCATCCACCTATCAAGCGAACTACGACAAGTTCAAGACGCGCATCACGGCGCTCGACACAGCCATCACGCAGTCACTTAGCACCATTCCTGTCAACAATCGCAAAATGCTCACCTATCACGACTCGTTCGCCTACTTCGTCGTGCGCTATCCGACGATGAAGGTGATCGGCGCGATCCAGCCGTCCTCATTCTCGGAACCGTCGGCGAAGGAAGTCGCGGCACTCATCACGCAAATCAAAGCAGAAAAGGTGCCCGCCATCTTCGGCTCGGAAGTCTTTCCGAGCAAGATTCTGGAGCAGATCGGCAAGGAGACTAGCGCGCGCTATGTGGACAAACTGCGCGACGACGAATTGCCCGGCAGTAAAGGCGATAAGAATCACTCGTATGTCGGCTTGATGGTCGAGGACGTGCAGATCATGACCAGCGCGCTCGGCGGCGACCCGAAAGCGATGGAGAGCATTGACACGATGAACGTGACGGGCAGCGACACGAGCGTGGACCAATCGAAGTAGTCCGCCAATTCATTCGTCAATGTTATAATCCATTCTGAAATCTGAATCTGAAATTTCACATGGCAACACCAGTCGTTGAACTGCGCGATGTAACCTTCGGCTATGGCGCAACGCCCGTCGTCGAGCGAATCAACTTGCATCTGCACCACGGCCAGTTCGCGGGACTGGTCGGACCGAGCGGCGCGGGCAAGACGACACTGCTGCGCTTGATCCTCGGCTCCCTCACGCCGACGCATGGCTCAGTGTTCGTGGACGGCATGGACTTGAAAGGCAAGCCGTCGCCGTGTGTCGCGTACGTGCCACAGGTCGAGACGATTGATTGGAACTTCCCCGTCACGGTCGAGCAAGTGGTGCTGATGGGCCGCATTCGCCACATGCGCAGAGTGCCGTGGCCCAGCCGCGCCGACAAGGACGCGTCATGCGAGATCATGACGCGGCTCGGCATCGCGGACAAAGCGCAGCGGCACATCCGCGATCTGTCAGGCGGTCAACAGCAGCGCGTCTTCCTCGCGCGAGCACTGCTGGCGCAACCCGACTTGCTCGTACTCGACGAGCCGACGGCAGGTGTTGATATGAAGACGCAGGAGAATATCCTGCACCTGCTGGCGGAGTTGAACTGCACGGGCATGACGATTCTGATGACGACACACGACCTCAACTCGGCGGCGAATCATTTGCCGTGGGTGTTCTGTCTCAATCGCAGACTGATCGCGGCGGGCAGGCCCGACGACGTATTTGTCGAAAGCACGCTGAACGAAACGTATCGCGGCAACATCGTGACCTATCGCACCAACGGCATCATCTTCATCGCCGAGCAGCCGCACCATCACACCGTCCGCGACATCATCCCACATCCGGTGCCCGGCGAACACGACGATAAGCGGCGACCGTGCTAACAGAAAATGCTCGACCAACTACTGCAGCCCTTCCAATTCGAGTTTTTCCGCAATGGTCTGTTGGCGGCGCTCATGGTCGGCGCGCTGTGCGGGATGATCGGCGTGTACGTCGTGCTGCGCAACATGAGTTACATCGGACACGGCTTGTCGCACGCCGCGTTCGGCGGCGCCGTTGCCGCCTACGTCATGCAGTGGAACTTTTACATCGGTGCGGGACTGTGGGGCTTCGCCGCCGCGCTGCTCATCAACCAGACGACGCGCCGCTACAAGATTGGCGCAGACGCGGCGATTGGTATCATCACCACCGCGTCGTTCGCGGTCGGCGTCGCGCTGATCAGCCGTGTGCGCAAGTTCACGACGAACTTTGAAGCGGCGCTGTTCGGCAACGTGCTCGGCGTGCGCAGCGACGACGTGCTCGTCATCGCGTTCACACTTGCCTTTGCCGCGCTCATCATCTTTTTCTTTTACAAGCAGCTGCTGTTCATCACGTTTGATCGCGACGTGGCGCGCATCTACGGCGTGCGCGTCGAGTGGGTGGACACGCTGCTGTCGTTCGTGCTCGCGGCGACCATCATCGTCTCGATGCAGACGCTTGGTGTGACGCTCATCGCGGCGGCGATTGTCATCCCGCCCATCGTCGCGCGTATGTTGACCGACTCATTCAGCAAGATGATGCTGCTCGCCGTCGTCATCGGCGCGCTGAACGCTGTAGTGGGGATGTATGTTAGTTTCATCGTGGACGTGGCATCGGGCGCGAGCATCGTGCTAACTGGCGCATTGCTGTTCGTTGCGTCGCTCGTCGTGCGCTCGCTGCGGATGCGCGCGGCGAAGCGTGCGGGGCAAGTCGCGTCCGACGTGTTGCTGCCGTTACCATCAGGCGGCGAGTTGTTTGAATAATTGAAAGGAGATTGCAATGAATGAAAAACAGAAGCACATGGATCCGGTCTGTGGCATGGAAGTCGAGGAAGGACCCGACGCGATCACCGCGTCATACAACGGCGTCACCTACTACTTCTGCGCGCCGGGCTGCAAGCGCGATTTCGAGCGCGAGCCTGAGAAGTATCTGCGCGAAGGACCGTCCGTGCAGATGTGAGCACATCAAGCAAAAACCCTGCGAAGGTTTGAAACCTTTGCAGGGTTTTTCAGTTTGAGGAGGGGCGAACCATGCAAGACCCGAATGATGTTGGTCAACGTGACGAAGCCGAGATCGAGCGCTGGCGCAACATGACCATTCAGGAAAGAGTACAAGCGTTTATCGAGATGAACGCTAATGCGGAGCCAATGGACAAGGAAACGGAAGAGCGCTATTGGGCAGAGCACGACGCGGCACATTACGAATTGCAAGCAAAACTCGCCAGAGTCGCCGCGTATGAAGCCAAGCAACGCGAGCAGCATTGAAAGCGGCGACATCTGTCCGCGAACTGCATCTGTTTCTCGATCACTGTCGAATGCAGCAATGAAGTGATATTACATGAGGGGAGTGATCTGAGGAAACAACAACTCTCCCGCACCCCCTGCCCCTCTCCCGCAAGGAGAGGCGTGACTCTGCATCGTACTCCCTCGCCCAGCGAGAGAAGGGTTTGGGCGCGAATCATTTTCTCTCAAACGCGCTTTCTTCTGGTTTGCCCATCTCGCCTGTCAGTGTGAAGTGCATCCCCTTCAGTACGATACCATCCTCGCCGTGTATCTCCTTCAGCCCAACTAACTCAAACCCGCATTGACGCAGTCCACCAACAAACCGCGCAAGCCCCTCGGTTGTGAACGCGGAATCAGGTTCGACGATGAACAGATGACCGCCGCCGCGCAGAATGCGCGCAGCCTGAGTGAAGTAGTTATTGAGATCATTCGCAGTGCCGTAGAGTGAGAGGCTGTATATCAACACATCCGCCGAGCGGTCGGGCAACGGCGGGTTCTCCAGCTTGCCGCGCAGTTGCCCTGCGCGGTCGTGGCGATCCAGCCCGATGACGCGACACGGCAAGTCTGCCAACGCGTTGAGTCCGCAGCCCATATCCACGATGGTGAGGTCGGGACGGAGGAAAAGTTTGAGCCGCTCGCGCAGCCATTGATGCGAGAGTTTCGAGGCCGTGGATGTTTCGAGGTGCACGAGGAATTGGCGCGTATATTCGGGATCGGCAAACACCTCGTCGGCGCGAGCGGCGCTGAGTGCGCGCAAGCGGCCAATCTCGCTGCGCCAGCGTTGCGCGTCGCTTTGCTCATCGGTGCGACGCTCGACGGCTAACGGCTCGACGCCGATTTCGCGCGCCTGCTTCAGCCAGCGTTGCAGGGCTTGCTTCACCTTCTTGTCGGAGTCGCTCGTGTCGTACTTGCCGTCAATCGCTACATCGGATAGTTCGCTCTTACTCTTGATGAGCGCCCAGATACGCTCGTCAATCGTCTGATGCGGCGAGCCGTCGCGCAGTGTGGCGACGGTCGTGGTCAACAACACTTCAACCGTCACGCGCTGCTTCTGGCCTTCGCGGTGCAGGCGTGCGATGCCCTGCTCGAACTCGGCCCAGGTATAAGGCAAGTCGGCGACGATGATCTCGTTTGCCGTGTCCGCATGTGTCGGGTCAAACAACGTCAAGCCGACGCCAATCGTCCCAATCGTGCCGACCAACACGCGCTTGCCGTCAGGCGCGCGGAAAGAATCCAACCGCTGCTGCCGTTCATCCTTGCTGACCAGTCCGTTGATGTGCGCGACCTGATTTGGCAAGAAGTTTTCGAGATACGCGGCAATCTTCTCGGACACGTCGTCGGCGAGGTAGGTGAGGACGAGTAGTTTGCGGGCGGCTATTGCTTGTTCGACGAGGTAAGCGAGTTTCGCTTCGATGGCGATTTTGCGTAACTCAATCAGCGCGTGTGAGGCTTGCGACTTGGGCAGACGGTAGAGGTCGAGCATTCGCGCGGCGAGGTCGCCGATGGGAATCGGTTTTTCAATCACATCGCATTGGGGCAGATGCAACAGCACCTCGACCTTGCGGCGGCGAACGATGTGTGGGAGCAACGCCTCGAACACGTCGGCGATGTCGCGCAGACGGCGGCTACTGAGGCGGGCGTGCTCGAACTGCGGCGCGTGCTGGCTCAAGACTTGCAGCAACGACAGCGGCTCGGACAATTCGTTGACGAGCGGTGTGCCCGTCAAGCCGATGGCGACGCGAGCCGAGGCGCGCAACGTCTCCAACGCCCGCCGACGCTCGGTGGGGTCTTGCCCTGCGCGCTGTTTGATGAAATGAATTTCGTCGAGACACAGACAATCAAAAGATTTTTTTGCAAGCGCGGCAACGGCTTCCTCATTTAACAGTTCTTCGTAATGCAGGACGAAGAATGTCACGCGCGCTGATGTACGAGCAGATAGTGTGCTTGCAAGGCCGCGCACGATGCGGGCGTGTGGCAGGCAGCGCGCGATTTCTCCGCGCGGCTGCGCGCACCACGTATCGTCGCAGACGGTCTTGGGCGCGATGAGCAGAACGCTGTGAATGCCAGAAGCAGCAACCGCCGCGAGGAATGCCGCCGACTTGCCCATGCCGGGGTCGTCGGCGTTGAGGATGAATGACACGCTGGGTAGGGGCGATTCATGAATCGCCCCTACAAGAACATCCGCCATGCGCCGCGCCGCGTCCGCCTGATGCAGGCGCAAGCGCGGGCCGCGCCAATCAACCTCCAACAGCGAGGCCGCAAAGTTCACCGCCTGCTCGACCTCGACGGTAAAGAGCGCCGACGCTTCGGCCACGAATTCGTTGGCGGTGTGTTCGGGATAGGCGGCGAGGATGGCGGCCTCGACATCTGCGGCGGTGACGGTCTGTCTGGCGTCGAGCGAGCCGTACCACGCATACAAGCGTTTGTAGAATTCCTGCCACAACACTTTGCATGTGAGCAGGCGCAACACCTCGTCGAGCGGCAGGCGCATCTCGCCCAGCGCAGACAGGCCGCGAATGACGGCTTGCTCGCGCTGCGTATCGGAAATCGTCTGCGGGGTCAGTGTTGGGGCGAGCGTTGCACCCTCGCCCTTCAGGAGCGCTTCGGCTTCTGCGGCGGTGAGGTCGTCGCTCTCTGTGAGGGTGACAGTCTCAGCGGCGATTTCTTCACCGCCGCTAACGAGGTTGGCAATCGCCGATTCGATTTCATCGTGGTCGCCGCGTGCGAGGCTGGCGCTGAGGCGGACGACGCGCGGGTTACGGTATTCCAACAACCCCGCTCGCCGTAGAATGACCATAACTTGCGCGCCACTGAGGAGATTGGACTCCGCAAGTGGTTGAATGGCTCGGGCGGTGCGCTCGACGGCGGAGGCGGTGCGGGGGGTGATGAATTCGGGGCCAGTGTGGATTAAATTAAAATGGCGAGCGACTGCTGCATATCCACCATGCTTCTGAATAGCGGCTGCTAAATCGTCTCGTCCTGCCTTCTGAAGCTCTTCATGTTTTGGCATGATGCCCTGAGTACCATGCTCATCAATAAAGGACAGAAGGTCGTATTGCAAGTTAGAAATATTGTCCCAATGACCCGTAGGTTTTGCAATGTAAGCAAATTTCAATCCGAGCCGTCTTGCTACTACTGGATAACCACCATGATTTCTCCATGTAGCGTTCGCAAGGTCGTGTCGCCTTGCCTCCACTAATTCATTTTGCGTTGGCATTACGCCAGATTTGCCATGTTCTTCAATAAATGCAAGCAGTGCGTTTTTATAATTATCAAAGTCATCCCAATAGTTGGGATGTTTACGCCCCAAACTTAAACGCAATTGCTCTGCAATCTTTTGGTGTCCTCCTTGTTTGGCTATTCCTGCCGCAAGAGCACCATAGCCAGTCTTTACAAGTTGGTCTCTTGTTGGCATCACGCCAGACATGCCATTATTTTCAATGAAACTCAACAGTTCTCGTTTGAGATTGTCAGAGTTGGACCAGTAACCTGGCGACTTTGCTGCATAAGCTACCTTAAGTCCAAATCGTTCGGCTACTACCCTATATCCACCATGCGTACTTATTGCAGATGCAAGATCACTTCGCCCACCTTTGCTAAGTTCTTCATGTGCTGGCATCACGCCTGGAGTACCGTGTTCACTAATATAAGTGAGTAGCTCACGCTCAAGGTTACTTGGATCGTCCCAATACCCATCTCGCCTTTTGGCATACGTCAGTCCTAATCGTTCTGCTACTGCCTGATAGTCGCCATGCTTCTTAATGGCACTTACTAAATCGCTTCGACCAGCTTTTTGAAGCTCTTGCTGAGTTGGCATGACACCTTCAGTACCGTTTGATCCAATATAGTTAAGAATTTCTCTTTCAATATTGGAAAAATCATGCCAATAATTACGGGGGCTTATTTTGTAGGCAAAAACCAAAGCCATCCGCGTGGCTACCATGCGATAGCCACCATGCTTCCGTAAGATGGCAATAGCCAGATCGTTTCGTCCCACCTTTTTGAGTTCACTCTCCGTTGGCATGACCCCATGAGTTCCATGCTCTTCAATGAACGCGAGAATTGCGCTTTTCAAATTCTCAAAATCATTCCAATATCCGGCGCGCCTTTTTGTGACAGTTAGTTTCAATCGTTCTGCCACTGACTGGACCCCCCCATACTTGCGAATGGCATTGTCGAGATCATTACGACCAGCCTGTCGCAAATCTTCACCTGTCGGCATTATGCCAGTTGTGCCATGCTCATGAATGTACTCAAGAAGTTCGCGCTGAACATTCGTGAAGTCATTCCAGTAGTTGCGTGGCTTACGTTGTGTCTTTACTGATTTCATAGGGCACAGAGCAAAGAGATTTTGCTTATTCAAGTTCCTCAATTTGCAAGACTTCTTCGGTGCCGAATATATACGGATGGCCTCTGAATGCGCCCCGATTCGGCGTACACACGAAGAAAGCATCAGACTCGAATATGGCTATGACCTCTTCATTCGATGTATCTGACTCACGCCTGTCAAGGTATTTCCCAATTTCTATCTTGATATTCCCGGCCTTGCGAGTGCGTACATAAAAGGCTTTGATTTTCTTTTTACCCAAGGTTCGCCCCATTGTCTCCTCGACAAATTTCCGAATGCCTTCTTGCATTTCGTCGGTCATAGTCTTGAGAATATCGCCTTCTTGTTGCATAACGTCACTCCTTGTAGATTGATAGTTTTTCACGTTCAGCCATTTTCGGCCCACGCCAACACCGCCGAGGCCGCGCGGCTCTCCCTCACCCCAACCCTCTCCCGCTGGGAGAGGGAGTTTGCGCCCTTCCCCCAGCGGGGGAAGGGATGGGGATGAGGGAGAGCTTTCACTCTTTCGACTCTTTCTCCGCCGCGAACCGCTCGCACGCCGCGCGAATCGCCTCCAGCACCGCGTCGAGACGATGATGCACGTCGTCGTTGCTGAAACGAATCACGCGATGACCATGCGCTCGCAGCCACTCGGTACGCGCGGCGTCGTATGCGGCTTGGTCCGGCTCGGCGTGCGTGTCGCCGTCAATCTCGATGACGAGGCGCGCCGCCATGCAGTAGAAGTCCGCGATGAAGCGGTTAAGCGGATGCTGGCGGCGAATCTTGTAACCGAGTTGGTTCTCGCGCACGCGCGCCCACAGCTTGCGCTCGGCAGTCGTGAGCGGGTGGCGCAAGTCGCGCGAGCGGGCGAGGATGGGTGGATAGACTTTTTTATTCCCTTTAGCTAAAGTTGCTTTACAATAGTGGCATGACATGGAAACCAACGAAACTCACACGCGCACAAATGGAAGAACGACGCTTGGCAGGCGGTCGCCTCCTGAAACGGCGTAAACTTTCCAAAGCCCGCATC
>JBBPZQ010000052.1:0-6406 GCA_038198935.1 Anaerolineae bacterium | reverse complement strand
CTGTGGCAGACCCAGTAATTCGGTTAGCAGTTGATCATCTGGCATGGAGGCTCCACCTGAAAGAAGATGCAGCCATCTTACCAGACTATGGCACCCTGTCTATTACCTGATTTTCCCGTCAAAGTCGGGAGAGCCAACATTTCTTTGGCGATGGCGAGCTTGGGATCGGCTGGCCAGACCGGCTCGTTCTCATACTTCGGCAACATCGGCAGGATGTAGCCCTGCCCAGCCTTGTAGAATGCGCTGAGGTTCTTGATCGAGAAGAACTGCTTGATCAGATCCTTAGCCGCGTCCAGATCGGCGCCCTTGGTGTGGCCCAGGATACCCCACCACGGCAGAGTGGATGCGCCAAAGCGGCCCGCCGGCCCCTTGGGCGGGATGGCGTGGTTCATTGCCGCGGCCACGGTTGGGTTATTCTTGAGCGCGGGCAGATAGATCGTGTTGACGTTGGGCGTCATCGAAATCTTGCTAGCCAGAAACGCGGCGTTGTTTGCGCCATCGTCATAAGCCACTTCGGCCGGATCGCCAGCGTCCTTGTGCAATTGGATGGCGAATTCGAGCGCGGCCAGCGTCTCCTTGCTGTCGAGCGCCAACGACCCGTCCGGGTTGAACTCTTTGCCGCCAAATGCCCAGAGGAGCAGGTAGGGCGTCGCGTTACCATCCCCACCGGCTTTATCGGACAGGGTCATGCCATACGGCCGCCCTTTGGCTTTAAGTTTCTTGCCCAGTGCCAGCGCCTCGTCCCACGTGTCCGGGAACTTGCTGAGCCCCTCTTCCTTGAGCCAGTCTTCGCGATAGTTGATGAACCAATTGTGCTGGCCCAGCGGCACACCGACCCACTTGCCGTTGATGATGCACTGGAACGGCCCCGCGGGCAGATAGCCGCCGCCCTCATTGCTCAGGAAGGTGGCAACGTCGCTGACATCAGCCAGACTCTTGGCAAAGATAGCGGGCGGCGAGGCGTATTGGATGATGTTAGCCCCACCTTGCGTCTCGATGGCGGTCTGAATCTTCGCCAGCAGGTTAGTGCCTTCGCGCTCCATCGTCAGCGTGACACCATTCTGCTTGGCCCAATCGTTCGCGAAGCTATCGATGACCGGGTCAAGCTCGGGCAGGAACGACCACGGGCCGCCGAGGAATTTGACCGTCGCGCCTTTCAACACGACGGGTGCCTTCGTGCCGACTACCGGTGCGGTTGTTGCGGCGGGCGCCGCCGCTGGTGCGCACGATGCGAGGATGGGCGCGGCGCTGATTGCGGCCGCAGCCAAGCCAGCCTTCTTGAGAAATTCCCGACGACTGATGGCTGGGGCTTCGGTCGTGGGCTGTGACATCTGAGTCTTGTTCATTTGTTTTCTCCTCCTTATAAAGAGAAAGCCTGCCAACTCTGAATACGACTGCTGTGTCTAGATAAGCGACGCGATTGTAGCATTGTGAATTAAGATTGTCAATGATTTGATTGTTAACAATTGACAATTGCGAGCGTGAGACGGTACAATCGCGTACGCGAACTATGTAACTGCGCGCTCTCACCCATTGCCCAATATCATATGCAATCGGATGGCATTGAGATTCTTCATGGAGATTCTTCCCAATGGAATTATCGTCTGAACAACTCCTCTCGCTTTACCGTGTCATGTTGATCATCCGCCGCAGCGAGGAGCAACTCGCTCGCTCATACGCGCAAGGGTTGATTCACGGCGCGTGCCACACCTATGTCGGTGAGGAGGCTGTTGCAACAGGTGTCTGCGCGCACCTACGCTCAAGCGATATGGTGTTCAGCACCCATCGCGGCCACGGTCACGCGCTGGCAAAGGGCGTCCATCCGCGCGCGCTCATCGCCGAGCTGTTCGGGCGTGAGACGGGCGTCTCGCATGGACGCGGCGGCTCGATGCACCTGTTCGCGCCAGAAGTCGGCATGATGGGTACGAGCGGCATCGTCGGTCCGTGTATTTTGCAGGCGGCGGGCGCGGCGTACGCTTTCAAACTCAAAGGCACAGACAACGTGGGCGTCGCGTTCTTCGGGGACGGCGCGAGCAACAACGGCGCGTTCCACGAAGGCTTGAACATGGCGGCGGCGTGGGACTTGCCCGCGGTGTTTGTCTGCGAGAACAATTTGTACGCGACGGAAATCGCGTATGCATCGGTCACGCGCAATCCTGAGGTGGCGACGAAAGCGGCGGCGTACGGAATGCCGGGCGTCGCAGTAGATGGCAACGACGTGTTAGCGGTCTATCAGGCGGCGGGCGAAGCGATCACACGCGCGCGGGCGGGCAAGGGACCGACGCTCATCGAGTGCAAGACGTATCGCACGCGCTCGCACGCCGAAGGGATGCGCGACGCGGGCTATCGCACCGTCGAAGAAATCGAAGCGTGGAAGCAGCGCGACCCCATCACAATGTTTCGCAAAAAATTATTGGAGGATGAGGAAGCGGGCGAGGCGGAACTGCAAGCCATCGAAACCGAAGTGCAAACGACGGTCGTCGAGTCGGCGCAGTTCGCGCAGAACAGTCCCTATCCAGACGGCGCGACGGCGACGGCGAACGTGTTTAGCGAATCTACAAAAACATGAAGGGGTGAAAGCGTGAAGAGGTGAAGGGGTGACTCTTCACCCTTTCACCCGCTCACCCGTTCACCCTTTCAGAATATTGGAGAATCTATGCGCGAACTAACTTTCACCGCGGCGGCCCGCGAAGCGCTCACCGAAGAGATGGCGCGCGACGCGAGTATCTTCGTCGTGGGTGAGGGCATCGGCCCGCGCGGCGGCAACTTCACAACAACGCAGGGACTGTACGAGCTATATGGGCCTATGCGTCTGCGCGACACGCCCATCAGCGAGCGCGGCTTCGTCGGCATGTGCACGGGCGCGGCGATGGCGGGCGCGCGTCCCGTCGTGGACTTCATGTTCGTAGACTTCATCCTCGACGCGATGGGCGAGCTCATCAACCAGACGGCGAAGATGCAGTACATGAGCAGCGGGCGCATCCAGATGCCGATCGTGCTGCGCGGCTGCATCGGCATCGGCAAATCGGCAGCGACGCATCATTCAGGCAGCTACTATTCTATCTTCGCCAATGTGCCGGGGTTGCGAGTCGTGGTACCGACGACGCCCTACGACGCGAAGGGCTTGTTCAAGACGGCGATTCGCAGCGACGACCCGGTGATTTTCCTCGAACACAAATTGCTGCTCAATAACAAAGGTCCCGTGCCCGAAGAAGAGTATCTCATTCCGTTTGGACAGGCGAACGTCGCACGCGTGGGCAAAGATGTGACGGTGGTGGCGCTCGCGGCGATGGTGCCGCAAGCATTGAGTGCGGCGGACGAGTTGGCAAACGAAGGCGTCGCCGTCGAGGTCATTGACCCACGCACCGTCTCGCCGCTGGACACGGACACCATTTTGCAATCGGTGCACAAGACGGGCCGATTGTTGATCGTGGACGAGACGTTCATGCCCTGTGGCATCGGCGCGGAGATCGCGGCGCAAGTCAGCGATCGCGGCTTCGACGATCTGGACGCGCCCATCAAACGCCTCAACGGCGCGTTTGCGCCGACGCCCTACAGCCCATCGCTCGAAGCGGCGCTGGTGCCCGATGCACAGAGTATCGCACAGGCGATCCGCGACCTGCTGGCAGAGTAGAGCAGCGCAGATGGCAGATGGCCGATAGCCGATGGCAAATTGCGATTTGCGATTTGCTATCGGCCATTTGCGATCCGCCATTGACTCAAGGAGTAATGAATGGCTTACGAGATTGTCATGCCGCGCCTCGGCTGGACGATGGAGGAGGGCATCTTTGTCGAGTGGTTGAAAAAAGATGGCGATGCGGTGCAGGTCGGCGATTTGCTGTGCGCGGTCGAAGGCGATAAAGCCATCAACGAAATTGAATCGTTCGAGAGCGGCATCCTCCGCATTCCGCCTGACGCGCCGCCGCCCGGCGCGAAGGTCAAAGTGGGCACGCTGCTCGGCTATATTCTCGCCGTCGGGGAACAACTGCCGATGGGGAAAACTAAAATCGCAGCGCTCAACGTGCAACATGCAACGTCCGAAATCCAAAGTCCACTCACAACAGCCGACCAAGCGACCAAGCGACCAGCAGACCATCCGACCATCTCTCCCCGCGCGCGACGCATCGCCGCCGAGTTGGGCGTGCAGTGGCAGGCGATCACGGGCAGCGGGCGTACGGGACGCATCGTCGAACGAGATGTGCGCGCAGCGGCGGCGATGCAGATGCAAACTGAACCGCGTAGCGAGTTGCGCGTGAGTCCCTTGGCACGTCGCCGCGCCGAAGAATTGGGCGTTGATCTCAGGACGCTTACTGAGGCAGGCAAGCGCATCGAAGTCGCCGACGTCGAAGCGGCGGCAAAACAAAACCTGACAGAGCCTGCCCTGAGCCTGCCGAAGGGTCTCAAAGACCTGTCAGGTTTGCAAGGCATACCACTGACCAACGTGCGCCGCGTCATCGCCGAGCGCATGGCGACGAGCGCGCACACGGCGGCGGCGGTCACGCTCACTACCGAAGCCGACGCGACGGAATTTGTGCGCTTGCGTCAAGCGATTGTCGCTGATCTGAAAGATGCGGATGTGCCTGCGCCGTCGTATAACGATCTGCTGACGAAGTTGGTGGCGGTTGCGCTGCGCGAGCATCCCACGCTGAACGCCTCACTGGACGACGATCAGATTATCCAACACGCGGCGGTGCATATCGGCATGGCGGTGGACACCGAGCGCGGGTTGCTCGTGCCTGTCGTCCACGATGTGCAGGCGAAGTCTGTACAGCAGATCGCGGCGGAGTCGGCGAGGTTGATCGAGCAAGTGCGCACCAACAAAATCGCGGCGGACGATTTGCGAGGCGGCACGTTCACCATCACCAACTTGGGCATGTATGAAATTGATGCCTTCACGCCAATCATCAACTTGCCGCAGTGCGCGATTTTGGGTGTGGGACGCATTGTCGCCAAGCAGGTGGTGATTGACGAAGATGCAGAGACCGTAGCGGTACGGAAAATGATGGCGTTAAGCCTGACGTTCGATCACCGCATCGTAGATGGCGCGCCTGCCGCACGGTTCCTGCAGCGCATCAAACGGTTTGTCGAGCATCCGTTTGGTTGGCTTACGCGGTAACTTTCCGCGAGCGCGCACCGCTTGTCCGTTTTGCTCACGGCTGGTTGGCGCGGCAAGCCACGAATACGACGCCAACGCTGAGGGGCTGATTGCGATTGAGGTGCGCAGTAACGGTGAGCATGAACGCTGTGCTTGTGCTCGAAAAGCCAGTGAAGATACTGCACAAAGTAATTGCGGGTGCGATGGCGTCACACCCGCGATCTCAGAATCGCCCCCGCGAAAACAGGGGCATTTTCACAGGATGAAAACGGCAACTGGACCATAAAAAGTTGTCGCTGCGGGAGCGACGGGCGTCGGACGCGAATAACCACCTGTAAAGTCACTGCCCCGCTGTCGCTCCACGAATTAATCATTCGCGGTCTTATAGGGAAACTATCGCGCTCGGCGTTTGCATCGAGGCGGCGAAACGCGCGGTACGGAACGGTTATGCTTTGTCTTGTCCGTGCCGCTTGAGCCTGCCCTTTTTGTCATCAATGGCCGCGCCGAGTCTGGGCGCGAACTGCGAAAGGCTATGCGCCTCAAGGGTTCATGTGTTGCGCCAAGTCGTCGAGCCACTCCGTCACGTTATCACCATAACCCCAACCGATTCCGTGCGCATCGCGTGCCAGCCGTTTCACGCGCGCTTCGAATAGCGTGTAGACTTCCCCTCCCTTCGCTGCTGTTTTCAACAGTTTGATGAACTCCTGCAGCACAGACTCGAGGCTGTTGTAAAACCGCTCGTCAATGTCGCCGTACTCGTTCGTGAACCGGGTACCTTGTTCTACGTAGGTGAGCATCAAGTCCAGCGTGCCGACGACATCGGCGCTGAGTTTGCGATATTCACGAATGGCTTTGCGCGCTTCGCCCAAACGCAATTTGCCGAACCCACGCTGCGGAAAGAACTCAGCGGTAATGCGTTTGCGATAACGTTCCAACGCTGCGTGGTGGTCGCCCTGCGGCAGCAGACGTATCGCCAGGAATGAGCGATTGTCGTCGGACCGCTCAAACAGGTTCTTGAGCAAATCCATCAGTTGCTGCTGATTGAGCGTCGCCAGATAGTCTTCGAGATCCGTCCAGCGTGGCTCTCCAGGTTTCCGCATCTGCACCTCTTCGCTCCAAGCTAAGGGTTCGTTAGGAAATAACTTCCCGACCAACTGTCATTGCGAGCGCGTCCTTCGCGCCGACACCTGCGTCGAGCGACGCTGGCGCGTAGACGAGCAATCTCTACGCTGCGCTATAGAGATTGCCACGCCCGCGAAAAGCGCGCGGGCTCGCAATGACAAGTTGGGAAGTTATTATTTTTCAAACCCT
>JBBPZQ010000051.1:0-42656 GCA_038198935.1 Anaerolineae bacterium | reverse complement strand
CAGCCAGAAGTGGACGATGCCCATTCGTGACTGGCACCGCGCCTTGCAGCAATTCGCCATTGTGTTCGAAGGCAGAGTCTCGTTACCCTAACCAGCACGCACTGACTCAAGACCATTTACACAAATTACTTGACACCGTCGCCGCGCAAGTCCTAATCCTGTTGACCCATCACCAAATTTCTATGTAGTCCCTCTACATGGTGATATAATTGGCGCAAGACGTAAATAATGCTCACCACAGTTGAGCTGCCACGTTCCTCCGCCACTTTTACTGCACAACGAGACCAGCTGCCTCCCCGCTCCTCTTTCAAGTCAGCTGTAAACAGAAAGGACGGCTTGGCGCGATGCAGAGTAAACCAGACACGACGGCTCAGACTGATAATCAAATTCGCTTTCAAGCACAACTGCTGAACAGCGATGAACAGTCCGTCATCGCCACCGACCTAACGGGCCGCATCATCGTCTGGAATCAGTTTGCCGAAAGGCTCTACGGCTGGAACGCAGACGAGGCACTGGGTCGCAGTCTGACTGAATTTATCTCGACGCCAAGCTCGCCGGCGCAGAGCGCAGAGTTGATGGCGCGCTTGCAGGGTGGCGAGCGTTGGTCGGGCGACCTACTCGTGCAGCAGCGTGATGGCGCGACCCTCAGCACCCACGTGATCGGCTCGCCCGTGCTAGATGAGCAGGGCGCGCTCATCGGCATGCTCAACGTTTCACACAACAGCGCCGCATGGAAGAAACTCCAAGAAGCCAATCGTCTGCTCGCGGGGACTGAGGCGTTGTTTAGCGCCTCGCCCAATGACGAGTTGCAGCTCAACATGCTGGCGCAGCTGGCCGTCTCGCAAATCGCAGACTGGTGCGCGGTGCACATGCTGAAAGCGGACGGCTCCATCGCGCAGGTGGCGCTGGCTCATGCCAACCCGACCAAACTGCAAGCCGCGCGCGAATGTCTGGCATATCCTCCGCTCAACGACGACGCTTACGGACTGCCTGGGGTGCTGCGCAGCGGCGAGCCTAAATTGGTGTCTGAAGTGACCGAGGAATTATTGGCTGCGGCGGTGGACGAGGCGCAGCGCCGCGCCATGCTTGCGGCTGAGGTCAAATCATACATGATCGTGCCGTTGATCGCGCGCCCGCGCACTCTCGGCACCATCACGTTCGTTGCGGCTGAATCGGGCCGCCGCTTTGACGTGAGCGCGCTCGCGCTGGCTGAGAATTTCGCCAGTCACATCGCCGTCAATCTGGAGAAGACGCGGCTGTATCGCGAGAGCCAGCGGCTGAACGCCGAATTGGAACAGCGCGTGAGCGAGCGCACGGCCGAACTGAGCGCAGCCGTCGCACAGCTGCAGCAATCCGAAGACACGGTGCAAACATTGTTTCGCATTAGCAAAAAATTGAACGCGACGCTCGATGTGGATACGATCCTCGAGGAGTTGGCGCAAGAGGCGATCAGCATCGTCAACGGCGAGAGTGGGTTCGCGGGGCTGCGCACCGCAGACGGCATGAGCCTGCGCAAATATTTTCGCGCTGGCGTTGCCATCGCGTTCGAGCATACGTGGCGCACAGGACAAGACATACCGGGCTGGGTGTTGCAGCATAAAGTCCCGTATGGCACGAGCGACGCGGCAAACGATCCGGTGATGCTGCACGCGCTTGCCATCAACGCCGACGTGCGCTCGCTGATCTGCACGCCGATTCTGGATTCGGCCGGTGAAGTGCTCGGCTATTTTTACATTCGCAACCAGAAGGCTGCCGAAGGCTTCACGCTGGCCGATCAGGACATGCTGATGGCGCTCTCACCTGTCGCGTCCATCGCCATTCAGAATGCGCTGGCGTATCAGCAGCGTTTGTCGGCCGAAAGCGAACTGCAACAATCGTATCAACAATTGCGCGCGCTGGCAGACAATTTGCAGACGGTGCGCGAAGAGGAACGCACGCGTATTGCGCGCGAACTGCACGATCAATTGGGACAGGCGCTGACCGCGCTCAAGTTAGACCTATCCATGCTGATCCGTCGGCTGGTGAAAAAGGATGCCGCGCTCGGCGCAGAAGCCAAAGCCTTCACCACGCAAATTGATACGATGATCAAAATCGTGCGGCGCATTGCAACCGAATTGCGGCCCGGCATGTTGGACGACCTCGGACTGGCCGCCTCCATCGAATGGCAGGCGCGCGACTTCCAGAAACGCACGGGCATTCAATGTGCCGCCAGCGTGCCCGAGCACGACCCGCCGCTGTCGCGCGCACAGTCCATCGCGCTGTTCCGCATCTTTCAGGAAACGTTGACCAACATCACGCGCCATGCCGAGGCGCAGCACGTCAACGTGACACTGGATGCCGCGAATGATGCGGCAGTCCTTCAGGTTCGAGACGACGGTCGTGGCATTCAATCCGACAAAATCGCGGGCACACGCTCGTTAGGCTTGCTGGGGATGCGCGAGCGTGTGGCGCTGCTGGGAGGCGCCTTCGACATTCGAGGTCGGGCGGGCGAAGGCACGACGGTGATGGTGACCATTCCGTTCAACAGTACGAACGATTTGCGATGAGCGAGAAAATGCTGCGGCTCAAAATTTTGTTAGCGGACGATCACGCCGTCGTGCGGCAGGGTGTGAAGCAGATTCTGGTTGAGGCGTATCCCAAAGCCGTTTTTGGCGAAGCGCAAAATATCCACGAACTGCTGGGGCTGGTTCACGACGGGCGCTGGGATGTGGTGGTACTGGATTTGAATATGCAAGGCGTCAGCGGTTTGGACTTGCTGAAGCAGATCAAGCACGAGCAGCCGCAACTGCCGGTTTTGATTCTCAGCATGTATCCGGCAGATCAGTACGCGGTGCGCACCTTAAAAGCCGGAGCGGCCGGCTATCTGAACAAAGAAGGCGCGCCGGAAGAACTGGTGCTCGCGCTCCGCAAGATTCTGCAAGGCGGGAAATATATTAGCGCGAGTGTGGGCGAGGAGCTCGAGTTGCAACTGCATCGGAAGTCAACTGATGGTCGCCCGCTCCATGCCGACCTCTCGGATCGAGAGTATCAGGTGCTGTGTATGTTGGCTTCAGGTAAGCGGATCAGCGACATTTCGCATGAATTATCATTAAGCGCAAAAACGATTAGCACCTACCGCGCACGGATTCTGGAAAAGATGTACATGCAGACGAATGCTGACCTCACACAGTATGCGATCCAGAATGGCTTAATTTGAGCGGCTCGGCCTTTTACCTGCCTTGTCGTCACTTTCACTGTTCATAAGCTGTTGAATCTGCGTTGACGAAAGTTTCTCCCGTGTACGTCTTGCCATTGTAGTCAATGGGGCTTCGGCTCATAACGCGCTTTCAAACCACAGAGGCACCGAGCGCACACAGTCTTACGTTCTGTATGCACTCGGTGCCGCTGTCGTTCGCGCCCGCTCGTACTTCGCTATTCTTCTTTTTTCACATAATTGCGCAGCACGCCGACGCCTTCAATCTCCACTTCGACCACGTCGCCATGTTGGACGGGCTGCGGCTGGCCCGGCGTGCCGGTGAAGATGATGTCGCCCGGTTCGAGCGTCATGGTCTGCGAGACCTGCTCGATCAATTTGAACACGTCGAGGATCAGATCAGCCGTCGTCTGCTCTTGCACGACTTTGCCGTTGACGCGCGTGCGCAGCATCAGATTCTTGGGGTCAACGTCGGTGACGATGGCAGGGCCAATCGGACTGAAGGTATCGGACGATTTGGCGCGCGCCCACTGCAAATCTTTCTCGCCCTGCGCGTTGCCCTGCTGCCAATCGCGCTCGCTCACGTCGTTGCCGCAGGTGTAGCCGAATATGTAATCGGCGGCTTGCTCCAACGGAATGTGCTTGCCACGTTTGCCGATCACGACGACCAACTCACCTTCTGGCTCGACGCGCCCGTTGCTCACTTTGGGAATCACGATGTCGGCTTCGGGGTCTTGCAGCGAAGTCGGCGTTTTTAGAAAGAAGCCGTACTTCGGCGGCGGGCGATTGCCGATGTGGCTCTGATAGTTCAAGCCCATCGCCAAAATCTTGCCCGGCACGACCGGCGCGAGCAGTTGCACATCCGACAGTTTATATTTCTTGTCGGTCTTCTGATAATCGCCAAAGATGTCACCCTTGACGCGGCGAATGCTGTTGCCTTTCAAAATGCCGTACGCAGGTTTCTTGCCTTTGGCTTTAAAGCGAACGAATTGCACGGTGATGCTCCTTTACGTTAAAGATGTTTCAACAAACGGTCGTACACGTCATGCTTGCCAATCCAGTACCATGTGATCTTATCACCTTCGAGCAGACCTAACACGCGAAAATCTTCTCCGATACGCGCTGAGTAGATAGGCTCTGTTCTCCCGATACGCTTGAAATAAAGACCGTGCGCTTCTGGATTGCGCTGCCACAGTCGGTAGGCTTTGACCGCTCTGCGCCGTACAGCACGCGGCAGCCGTCGGTACATTTCCCAGAATTGATCTGTTGTATCAGAGTTCATCCTGGTGCGATTTCGCCATCTTCAGTAAAGATCATTGGCCGCGTTCGGCCGGCTCGAATTTCGGCGCGCACTTCATCCGCCATTTTCCCCAAGAGTCGCTGTGACTCTTCGGTTGCAAACAGCGCGTCCCATTTTTCTTCACTCGCGCGAATCTCTTCTACCGTTTCGTCTTCGTCTTGTACCTCGTCTGCAATACGCGACTTTAAGAACGCCGCGAAGTCAATCACCTCAGCGACGCGATTCGGCGGCAGCGAGCGCAGGATACGCAGCAACTCTTGTTCATACTCATCAGTCTGAGATCCCAAAACGGTTTCAGCAGCCATGTGCTCCTCGCGGTGATGCGTAATCTTACGCATCACCAAATTTCTTGATGTCCTCTGGCGCGTCTTTCATCTTGACGGGGCCTGTACCTTGCACCATGACGCGCACTTGCTCGACCACTTCGGGGTTCGCAAGCGTGGTCACGTCGCCAACGTCCATCGTGTTCGAGATGGCGGCGAGCACGCGGCGCATGATTTTGCCAGAGCGCGTCTTGGGCATGTCGGGCACGATATAGACGTGCTTCGGGCGCGCAATCTTGCCGATGGTGTTCTCGATGGACTGCACGACGGCGTTCTCGACATCTTTGCTCGCCTCGTAGCCCGGCTTCAGCGCGATGTAAATCTCCGGCACACGCCCTTTCATCTCATCGGCGACCGGCACGACGGCCGCTTCCGCCACCGCGGGCACCATCAAACACGCCGACTCCAACTCTTTCGTGCCGAGCCGATGACCCGCGACGTTGATCACGTCGTCCACGCGGCCGAGGATGCGATAGTAGCCGTCGGCGGCTTGCATCGCGCCGTCGCCCGCGAAGTAGGGCCAGTCGCGCCAGTCTTTGCTGTCGGGATGGCGATTGTACTTGGCATAGTACTGTCGCACGAATCGCTCACGGTCGCCCCAAATGGTCTGGAAGATGCCGGGCCACGGATTGCGGATGCAAATGTTGCCCGCTTTGTTCGACCCCGCCGGAACTTGATTGCCCTCTTCGTCGTAGATGATTGGATGAATGCCCGGCATCGCGGGCCCTGCGCTGCCCGGCTTCATTGGATGCAGCGCGGGCATCGTGCTGCACAAGAAGCCGCCCGTCTCGGTCTGCCACCACGTATCCACGATCACCGCTTTGCCTTTGCCGACCACTTCGTAATACCACTTCCACGCTTCAGGCTCAATCGGCTCGCCGACCGTCGTCATGTGCTTGAAGTTGTAATTGTATTTGGCCGGCTCGTCGGGCCCGACCTTGCGCAGTTGGCGAATCGAAGTCGGCGCCGTGTGGAAGATGTTTACGTCCAGCCGCTCGGCAATGCGCCACGGACGGCCCGCATCGGGATAAGTTGGCACGCCTTCATACATCACACTGGTCGCGGCATTCGCCAAAGGCCCATACACGATGTACGAGTGGCCGGTGATCCAGCCGATGTCCGCCATGCACCAGTACACATCGGTCGGATGAATGTCTTGCACATACTTCGCCGTCGCCGTGACGTATGCGAGATAGCCGCCCGTGCTGTGCTGACAGCCTTTGGGTCTGCCCGTCGTGCCGCTCGTGTACATGAGGAATAGTGGCGCTTCGGCGAGCATCTGCACGGGTTCGACGATCTGGCCGTGACCGTACTTGGCAATCAGGTCGTCCACGAAGTAATCGCGCCCGTCCACCATTGGCGCTTTGGATTTGTATTCGCCGCGAATGCGCCGCCACACCAGCACTTTGTCAACAGCCTGCCCTTCTTGCTTCGCGGTCTGCACGGCTTGGTCAGCCTTCTCGCGATGGTCGAGTAATGCGCCGTTGCGGTAGTAGGCGTCGCTGGTGATAAGCACGCGCGAGCCAGAGTCGGCGATGCGCGTGCCGCACGCGCCGCCGCTGAAGCCGCCGAACACGACGGAGTGAATCACGCCGAGCCGCGCGCACGCGAGCATCGTGATCGGCAGTTCGGGCACCATCGGCATGTGAATGGTCACACGGTCGCCCGTCTGCAATCCGCAGAAGTCGCGCAGCACCGCAGCAAATTCGTTGACGCGCACGTACAGGTCGCGATAGGTCACGACTTGCATCGGCTCATCTTCGGGTTCGGGCACCCAGATCAGCGCGGCTTTGTTTTTGTGCTGCGCCAAATGGCGGTCCACGCAATTGTATGAGACGTTCAGCTTGCCGCCGACGAACCATTTCCAGAATGGCGCGTCGCTCGTGTCGAGCATCGTCTGCCATGGCTGATACCAATCGAGCAGGTCGGCATATTCCTTGAAGCATTCGGGGAAATGGTCGAGACTGAGCCGCTCGTAGATGGTGGAGTCCGTCATGTTCGCTTGCGCGGCAAATTCGGGGGGCGGCTGATAATAATCTTCTTCCTTCCAGTGGACGGCGATTTCGGCTTCGCTCAATTCGGCGTCGTCGCGGCGCATTGCGCGGTCGTCTCGGACTTGCGCAGTCATCATGTCCTCCTAACGGAACCTCGTGGAATACGTGAAATGTTTTGTGGCGCGCAAATTATAGTGCAATCGTTTGGGCTGCGTCAATCAAATCTCGCGCAATAAAAAAATCGGCGGTGGATCTTTCGATCTGCCGCCGATGCTCTCGCTTGGTCACGATGCCTTACTGCTGCTTGGGTCTGACGTCGGTTGCGAGCAAGCCCTTGGGCCCTTTTTCGACGCTGAATTCGACTTGCTGACCTTCAGTCAGCGTTCGGTAGCCTTCCATCTCGATGGCGGAATGATGAACGAACACATCCTCGCCGCCGTCTTGTGACAGAAAGCCATAACCTTTGGTAGCGTTGAACCACTTCACCGTACCAGTCACGCGCTGTGCCATGGCGGGAACTCCTTTCCTGAAAATTTTAGGAACCGCAGGAGTACCCCACCGATTTCACTGCAAAAAAAATCACCCTTGGACTGTGGAAGCCTTCGGGCGACTGTTACTGCTCGTGCGAACCGACTGGTACTGACCTCGTCCTACAAGGTCATAGGATACACAACATTTCGCGCTATGTCAAATTGACGAGTGCGGGCGAAGACTAAAAAGTGGCGCTGCGCTGTGGAAATCGCTGCAACACAAGGCTTGGGTAGTGCGCGCGCAGCCTGTGTTGAGCCACGTCGAAGGACGGACTTGGTCATGTGTTGCACGCGGTCTCAACCGAAGTGTTACGGCCGATCATCCACTTGCGTTTCCACGACGGGCAATCTGTTCTCGCGTTTCGCCGCGAGCAGCGACGCGCTAATCGCAACGGCGAGGATAACCGCGATGACGAGCAACGAGATGACAATCGGAATCTCGATGTCGAACGCGGTCACGATCATCTTGCTGCCGACGAAGCTGAGCACGAATGATAAGCCGATCTTCAAATAGCGGAACATGCCGAGCATACCCGCGAGCAAGAAGTAGAGCGCGCGCAAACCGAGAATCGCAAACACGTTGGACGTGAACACGATGAATGGCTCCGTCGTCACGGCAAAGATGGCGGGAATCGAATCGAGCGCGAACACGAGGTCGGTGGTTTCGACGACGAGCAGCACGATGAGCAGCGGCGTCGCCAAGCGTTTGCCGTCAATGCGCACCAAAAACTTGCTGCCGTGAAAGTCTGTGGTCACGGGCATGAGCCGGCGGAACAGATTGACGACCGGATTCTTTTCGGGATGCACGCCGTCGTCATCTTGCCGCGCCAGCTTCACGGCGGTGTAGATGAGGAACGCGCCGAAGATGTAGATGAGCCACTCGAAGTTTTCAATAAGCGCCGCGCCAATCGCAATCAGCAAGCCGCGCATCACGAGCGCGCCGAAGATGCCCCAGAACAGCACCTTGTGCTGCAACTCACGCGCGACGTGAAAGTACGAGAAGATGACGAGGAACACGAACAGGTTGTCCACGCTCAACGCCTTCTCGATCAAATAGCCCGTCAGGAATTCGAGTCCGCTTTCGCTGCCGCGCCACACAAAGATGGCTGCGTTGAACGCGAGCGAGACGCCGATCCACACCAGACTAGTGATGAGCGCCTCACGAAAACCGATGACGTGTTCCTTGCGATTGAACACGCCGAGATCGAGCGCCAGCATCACCAAGATGATGACGGCGAAGCCACCTGACAGCAACCAATCAGTCATTTACAATCCGTTCTACCGCAAGGCACGCAGAGAAATTTTCGCTATGGTGATGTACCGGCGCTACGACCGAGAACACGCGAACTCGGCACTCTCAGCGTCCTCAACGGTGCAAGAATTGTCCGACTTCCTTATGATATAATCCCATCCATGAATCGCCAAACCATCGTACGGGAGCTCCAGAATCTGCTCGGCCCGCGCGGCGTGCTGCACGAAGATGCCGATCTCGCGCTGTACGAGTACGATGGCTCGATTGAAAAAGGCCGGCCCGACTTCGTGGTATTCCCACGCACGACCGACGATGTGGTCGCCATCGCTAAACTTGCCACGCGCGAAGGGATTCCATTCGCACCGCGTGGCGCGGGCACGGGCTTGAGCGGCGGCGCAGTCGCGGAGCAGGGCGGCATCATCGTCGCCATGAGCCGCATGAACAAAATTCTCGGCATTGATGCTGCGAACTTGCGCGCGGTCGTGCAGCCCGGCGTCGTCAATGCCGACATCTCCACTGCCGTCGCGCAGTATGGGTTGTATTACGTGCCCGATCCGTCGTCGCAGAAGGCATGCACCATCGGCGGCAACGTCGCGGAAAACTCTGGTGGTCCACACTGCCTTGCTTACGGCGTCACCACCAATCACACGCTCGGACTCGAAGTCGTGCTGTCGGATGGGACAGTCATCGAAACCGACGTGAACGCGCCGGGCTACGATCTAACCGGCTTACTCGTCGGCAGCGAAGGCACGCTCGGCATCGTGACTAAGATCGTGATTCGGCTCGTACCACTCGCGGAAATGGTGCGCACGCTGCTCGTCTCGTTCAGCAGCGTCGAGACGGCCAGCGAAGCGGTGAGCGCGATCATCGCAAGCGGCACGATCCCTGCCGCGATTGAGATGATGGACAACACGTCGATCATCGCGGTCGAAGCCGCCAAACACTGCGGCTATCCAACCGACGCGGGCGCGGTGCTGCTGATTGATGTCGAAGGCTTGCGCGACGGACTGGATGATTCGATCACGCGCATCGCGGACATCTGCAAGGCGAACGGCGCGTTCGAGGTGCGCATCGCGCAGTCGGCGCAGGAGCGCGACAAGTATTGGGCGGGGCGCAAAGGCGCGTTCGGTGCGATGGGCCGCCTTGCGCCAAGTTATTACGTGCAGGACGGCGTGATCCCGCGCAGTCAGCTTCCGCAAGTGTTGCATCAGGTGAACGAGATCGGCGCGAAATATCACTTGCGTATCGCCAACGTCTTTCACGCGGGCGATGGCAACTTGCATCCGCTGATTCTGTTCGACGACCGCGACGAGCAAGTGACCGAGCAAGTCATCGCCGCAGGCAACGAAATCATTCAGGCATGCATTGACGCGGGCGGCTCCATCACCGGCGAGCACGGCGTCGGCATCGAGAAGCGCGACCTGATGGCGCGACTGTTCGACGCGCCGACGCTCGCGGCGATGCTGCGCGTCAAAGCGGCGTTCAATCCCGACAACCTGCTCAATCCATGCAAAGCATTCCCCGCGTCGAAGATGTGTCTCGAAGTCTCACACAAGCGCCGCGCCGCATTGAAGCAGCCCGTCAAACTCTCGCGCACCATTCTCGGCGCGATGCCAATCCCGTAAGGTTTAGCATGAATCAACCACTCACGAAACATGAGATCGACGAGAAGTTGAAACTTGAACTGCCTTTTCTGCGCGCGCGATTCGGCGTCGAGCGACTCGCGCTCTTCGGCTCGTTTGTGAAAGAGCAATTTTCGGCGGACAGCGATGTGGATATTCTCGTTCAACTTGTCAAGCCGTTGGGACTCGACTTCGTGGCCCTCGCCGAACATCTTGAGCAAGTGTTAGGTCGAAAGGTTGACCTGACCACATTCGACACGCTCAATCGCAATCTGCAAACGCCCCGCTACGCGCACATCGCGCGCGACATCGAGCAGACGCTCAGTTATGTCTAAGCGCAGCGACCGCGAGTGCCTGCTCGACATCCATGAGGCACTGCAAAGAATTGAAGCGTATATTGCCGACATGACGTTGGCTGATTTCGTCAACGACAAGAAGACGCAGGATGCAGTCGTTAGGAATCTGGAAGTGATCGGCGAAGCAACCAAGAATCTTTCCAATCAGATTCGTGATACATCGCCTGAGGTTCCGTGGAAAGGTTTGGCGGGCGTCCGCGACAAGATGATCCATCATTACTTCGGCATCAATTACGAAATTGTGTGGACGATTTGCAAAGACGAGCTACCGATGGTCAGATCACACGTCGAACAAATGCTGCAAGATTTGAATTAGGTAATGCGCGTGCACTTCGATCCGCTCTGGACAACCGTGTTCGGCGTCGTCGCGCTGTGCTGGGCGGTGTTCTGGCTGGCAATCTTCGCGCGTGCGGCACAAGTGCCAACTGCGAGCGCGGCACAAGAACGCAAGCGTGATCCGGCATCCATCACCGGTTTCATTTTGCAAAGCATCAGTTTCGCCATCGCGGGCATGGCGTGGCGGCAGCCGTTCACGGCGATTGCATCGCTCGGTATGCCTCTTGAATTCTTGATCGCGCTGCTCACGATGGTAATAGCAATTGCATCGTCGTCACTCGTCGCGGTCGCCGTGCGCACGCTCGGCAAGCAGTGGAGCCTGACCGCGCGCGTGTTGGCGGAACACAAATTGGTGACGAGCGGACCCTATCGCCTCGTGCGTAATCCGATCTACACGGGCATGCTCGGCATGTTACTCGCATCTATCCTCGCGGGCAGCCAGTGGTGGGTTGCTGTGCCGTCAGTGCTGGTCTTCTTCGTCGGCACACTGATTCGCGTACGCGCGGAAGAGCGTTTGCTGCGTGAGTCATTCGGCGCGCAGTACGACGACTACGCGCGTCGCGTGCCCGCGCTGATTCCGTTTCTCGTGTGATGTATTCAACATGGTACGAGCGCGTGCCGAAGGTGGAACTGCACTTGCACCTCGAAGGCGCGATCCCGCACGACGCGCTGTGGGCGCTGGTTCGGAAGTATGATGGCACGTCGCTCGTAGCAGACCTCGACGCGCTGCAAGCGAAATTCGTCTATCGTGATTTCCCGCACTTCATCGAGACGTGGAATTGGAAGAACCAATTCTTGCGCGAGTACGCGGATTTCACGTTCATCGCCGAAGCGGTGGCGCATGATCTCGCAGCGCAGAACATCCGCTACGCCGAGATGTATTTCTCGCCGACGGATTTCCGCCGCGTGCTGCCCGACATTCAGCGTATCGCCGCAGCCGTGCGCGCGGGGTTGGACCGCGTGCCGCAGATCGAGATCGCGCTCGTACCCGACATCGTGCGCGACATGCAGCCCGACTATTGCGCCCGCACGCTCGCAAAATTGCATGAAGTGCGCGCGCTCGGCATCATCGGAATCACGATTGGCGGTCGGGAGGACAAGCATCCACCGGAGCCGTTCGCGCCGCTGTACGAAGAAGCGCGGCGGCTCGGATTCCACACCAGCGCGCACGCGGGCGAAGCGGCCGGCGCGGACAGCGTGTGGGGTGCGGTGCGTGCACTGCGCGTGGATCGCATCGGACACGGCACGCGCGCCGTCGAGGACGAAGCACTGCTCGACTACCTCGCCGAACAGCGCATTCCGATTGAACTGTGCCCGCTCTCGAACGTGCGCACGGGCGTCATAGCATCTATCGAACAGCACCCGGCGCGGCGCTTCTTCGAGCGTGGCCTGTTGTTGAGCATCAACACGGACGACCCTAAAATGTTCGGCAACAGTCTCGCGGATGAGTATCGCGCGCTTGAAGACCGACTCGACTTCACGCGCGACGAGATTCGCGCGCTCATCTTGCAAGGCATCGAATCGTCGTGGCTATCGCCAGAGCGCAAACTGCAAATGGCAAATGAGTTCCGCGCTGATCCGAATTGGCTTAACAGTGTCGCATGAAACGTATCGTTATCGCTTTATGCGCCTTGCTGTTTGCGCTGATAGGCTGCCAGCCGGCAAGCAATCCGACTACCGAAGCGAATCTCAACCAGGAATTCAGATTGAAAGTAGGACAAGAAGCCGCTATCAAAAAGCACAGGGCTGGCGGTGCGTTTTCAATCCGTGCTCGAAGACTCGCGCTGTCCAAAGAACGTCCAATGCGTTCAAGCCGGAGAAGCCACGATTGAGTTGATTGTGCGAGTGATCGCTGCAAAGTCTTCGCCCTTCCGGCTCAAGCTCGGCACATTGCCTGCGCACAGCCAAAGTACCGAGAGCGGTGTTACGATTCAACTCAAGCAGCTCGATCCTTATCCGGAGATATTGAGTCCATACCCTGGAGCGGCACAGCCCAAAATTGCGTCGCAAGATTATGAAGCGACGCTTGTCGTATCGAAGTGAACAGAGGAGATAAGCATGGCCGACCCACAAATGAAGTATGAGGCAATCGCTTACGAGTTCGCCAATCTGCCGAATGTCGCGCGCGCGCAGATGTTCGGCATGCCCGTCGTGAAGGTGAACGGCAACGCGTTCATGGGTTTCTTCAAGGACAGCATGACGTTCAAACTGACGGGCAAAGCGCACAGCGACGCGCTGAAACTGAAAGGCGCGCAATTGTCCGACCCGTCGGGCAGGGGCCGCCCAATGAAGGAATGGGTGCAGGTGCCGTCCGCGCACGCCGCCAAGTGGAAGCAGTTGGCGCAGTCGTCGCTGGAGTACGTGTCCACTTTGCCAGCCAAATGATAACACACATGAACGTCATCTCGCCGCAGATCATCGAGAACCTCTCGCGCACGTTGGCGCGCGCGTCGGACGACGGCGTGCGCGTCTCACCACGCGGCGGCAATTCGTCGCAAGATAAATTTCTACAAGCGACCCACGCCGACTTGATCGTTGATCTGCGGCAGTTCACTCGCGTCATCGAGTACGAACCTGCGAACCTGACCGCCAGCGTCGAAGCGGGCATGACGCTCGCCGCGCTGCAAAACATTCTGCGCGAGCACCATCAATGGCTGCCGCTTGATCCGCCGCAGCCAGAGCGCGCGACCATCGGCGGCATCGTTGCGGCGAACGCGCACGGACCCATGCGCTTGCGCTACGGCACGCTGCGCGACTGGCTGCTTGGCGCGCGTGTGGTGCTCGCCGATGGCACGATCATTCACGGCGGCGGCAAAGTCGTCAAGAATGTGGCTGGCTATGATTTGCCGAAACTGTTCGTCGGCTCGTTCGGCACGCTCGGCGTGATCGTCGAAGCGACGTTCAAACTTTCGCCGCTGCCGGAGTTGACGCGCACGCTGCGCGCCCAATTCTCCAGCCACAGCGCGGCGCTCAATGTGATGCTCGCCATCGCGCATTGGTCAGTGCTCCCGAATGCAATGGAATTGCTCGACCCGCTTGCGACGCAGCACGAATCCGATGCGTTCACGCTGCTGGTGCAGTTGGGCGGCGCACGAGCAAGCGTGGAACGACAGACGCGCGATAGCGAAGCGCTCTGCCAGCAACAGAACCCGTCGCAGTTGATCACACTCGAAGGCGCGGCAGAGGCAGACGCATGGCGGCGCGTACGCGATCTGCCCGCGACCCTCGGCGAGGCGGACATCACGCTGCTCGAATGGCGACTGCTGCCTTCGCAGCTCGACGACGCCATCAGCCACACGTACGCGCTCGCGCAGCAACAGCACCTCGATTGCACGCTATTCGTTCGCGCGCTGCAAGCGTTATGGATCGCACTGCGCGGCGACGACGCCAACGTGAGCGCGTTGGTCGCGCAGCTGCGCGCACGCGCAACAGAACACAAAGGGCATCTGGTCGTACAGCGCATGCCGCCGTCGCTCGCGGGCAGCGTGGATGTGTGGGGAGCGCCGCGCGCCGATTTCGTCATCATGCAGCGATTGAAGGCGCAGTTCGATCCGCACAACATTTTGAATCCGGGTCTGTTGGTGGGCGGGCTATGAGTCCATCGCACGTGCCACGCCTGCGTAACGAACGTGATTGGGCCAGGTTGGGTGGGGATTCATTTTCGTTGACACGCTGCGCGCGCGCGTGTTATACTCGCGCCACGACGCACGCGAAAGGAGGTGATGCGCTCCGACACGCTATGAATGGTCAGGCTGTTCGTCGTGTGCATGTCCTTTGATAGGAGGAGAATCCTTTCATGGAACAGAATTCCGAATGGCACAGCACGTCTGCCACGCCAGACCTCCCCGCTGAATCGCAAAAACTCACGCGCCGCCAATTCATCAAGACGGGCGCAGCCGCAACGCTCGCGCTCGCGGCGGCGTGTGGGCCCGGCAACACCCCCGCGCCGGCGACGGGCACAACCGCGAGCGGCACGCCCGCCGTGCAGAGAGGCACGTCCCTCTCGATGCTGCAATGGTCGCACTTCGTCCCCGAAGGCGATGCGTTCTTCGACAAGTGGGCTGCCGATTGGGGCAAGAAGAACAACGTTGAAGTGAAGGTCGAGCACATCAACGCGAACGATATTCCCGCGCGGCTCGCGGGCCATGTACAAGCCAAAGCCGGTCCCGACATCGTGCAGTACCTATTCAACTGGCCCTGGCTCTATCCCGATGCGCTGCTAGACGTCAGCGACATCGCCGACAAGTTGGGTCAGCAACTCGGCGGCTGGTACAAAGACATCGAATCGTACTGCAAGCCCGGCGGCGGCTGGAAAGCCGTGCCGTTTTCATTCTACGGCCAGGTGCTGAACTATCGCGGCGACTGGTTCAAGGAAAGCAACATCGCGCTGCCCAAGACGATGGACGACCTGATCGAGATGGCGAAGGCGCTGAACAAAGCCGGACATCCATTTGGACAGGCACTGGGCCACTCGTTCACCGACCCGCGCGTGTTCTGGTATCCGTGGCTGTGGTCGTTCGGCGGCAAGGAAGTAATGGAGGACGGCAAGACCATCGCGCTCGATTCGCCGGAGACGCTCGAAGCGGTGACCAAAGCGGTCGAGATGTTCAACTCGATGGTGAAAGGCACGCTGTCGTGGGACGACAACTCGAACAACCGCGCGTTCCTCGCCGGACAGCTCGGCGCGACCACGAACGCGGCCAGCATCTACTTCACCGCCAAGCGCGAGAAGGCAGACCGCGAGACGCAGAAGAAGAGCAATCCGGCCATCGCCACGCCCGCCGACATCGAGCACACTGTTTTGCCTGCGGGCAAGGCGGGCAAGTTCTCGCTTCAGTCCGCGCTGTCGAATGGCATCATGTCATGGTCGAAGAACGTGTCGGCGGCGAAAGATTTCATCGTCGCGGCGATGCAGCCCGACGTGTACAACGACTATCTGAACACCGTGCAGGGTTACAATGTGGGACCCTTGCACGCGTTCGACAACGCGCCCGTGTGGAACACCGACCCGAAGATCAAACCGTTCCTGCAAGCGATCACCGAAGGCTCCAGTCGCTGGCCCGGTTGGCCCGGCCCGCCGAGCGCAGCGTCGTCGCAAGTCGCCGAGAACTACATCGTCATTGACTTGTTCGCCAAAGCCTGCTCCGGCGAGTTCACGCCGAAGGAATCCATCACCGCGGCGGCGACGGCATTGAAACGATTCTATAAGTAGGAGTGGAAAGCGACGAGCAATGAGCAATGAGCGGATAGCAGACTCATCGCTCATTGCTCGTCGCTCAGGACTGCTACATGGCGCTTGAGAAGTCATCCGCACGAACCGTCAGCGTTGCGCTGCCACGCGCAAACGTGTGGCAGCGCTTCGACGAATGGCTGGATCAGGAGCGCGTGCTCGGCTACGTGCTGCTCGCGCCCGCGCTCATCTTGCTCGTCATCTTTGTCGCGTATCCGTTTGCGTTCGGGTTGTATATTTCGATGACCGACTCGCGCATCGGTCACGCGGGCTCATTCATCGGTCTCGATAATTTTCAACAACTGCTCGACGACCCGACCTTTCGTCAGACCGTCGCGAACTCATTTCTGTATACGATTGTCACCACTATCGTGAAGTTGGTCGCGGGCATGATGATGGCGCTGCTGCTGAACCGCGCGATCCCGTTCAAGCGCTTCGTGCGCGCGGCGGTGCTGCTGCCGTGGATCGTGCCGACGGTGCTGAGCACGCTCGCGTGGCTGTGGATGTTCGACTCGACGTACAGCGTCATCAACTGGCTGCTCAGTCATTATTTGAATTTTCAGGGACCCATGTGGCTGGCGGATCGGCTCGACCTGAAACTCGGTGGGACGAGCATTCTCAAGACGACCTGGCCCATGATCGCGATCATGCTCGTGAACATCTGGCGCGGCACGCCGTTCTATGGCGTGAGTTTCCTCGCGGGCATGCAGACGATTCCCGAAGAGTTGTACGAGGCGGCGATTATGGATGGCGCCAGTGCATGGCAGCGCTTCTGGCGCATCACGCTGCCGCTGCTGCGCCACGTCATCAGCATCGTGCTGCTGCTCTCGATCATTTTGACGCTCGCCGATTTTCAAATCGTGTATGTGCTGACGCGCGGCGGGCCCGCCAACTCGACGCACCTGTTTGCGACGTACGCGTTCCAACTCGCCGTGCCGAGCACTGACCTCGGCATGGGCGCAGCCGTCTCGATGTACATGTTTCCCGCGCTCGCCATCGTCGTGTTCTTCACACTGCTGTCGCTGCGGAAAGAGGACTGATGCACGTCAAGCACCGCGCGCTCGCGGCGCGCTTCGTCACTAGTTACATCCCCGTCGCCGTCATGCTGATGCTGACACTGTTCCCGTTCTACTGGATGGCGGTCACGTCGCTCAAATCGGATAGCGAGTTATATGACCTGCTCAATAATCCGCTGGTCGTGCTGAAGCCCGTGCTGACGCAATATCAAAAATTGCTGAACGACACGCTGTTCCCGAAATGGATCACCAACACGCTGATTGTCTCCGTTGCCTCGACCGCGCTCTCACTCGCCTTCTCTGCGCTGGCCGGCTACTCACTCGCGCGGATGCGCTTTCGTGGCGCGACGAGCATCGGCTGGGCAATCTTCATCACGTACCTCGTGCCGCCGACGCTGCTGTTCATCCCGCTGCTCGGCGTCGTCAGCGCGTTTGGCTTGCAGAACTCGCTGTGGTCGCTGATCCTTGTCTATCCGACGTTCCTCATTCCGTTCGGGACGTGGATGCTGATCGGCTACTTCAAGTCCATTCCGCGCGAACTCGAAGAAAGCGCGCTGGTGGACGGCGCGACGCGCTTGCAGGCGATGACGCGCATCGTGATGCCGCTCGCGCTGCCGGGTTTGCTCTCGGTCGGCATCTTCGCGTTCACGCTGTCGTGGAATGAATTTATCTACGCGCTCGTCTTTCTGTCCGACGTGAACATCAAGACGATCCCCGTCGGCGTGACCTCGGAATTGATTCGCGGCGACTCATTCTTCTGGGGCGAGTTGATGGCGGGCGCGCTGCTCGGCTCGATTCCCGTCGCGCTCATCTATTCTTTCTTTGTCGAATACTTCGTCGCAGGGTTGACAGCTGGGGCGGTGAAAGGTTAAGCCAATGAACTATACACGCATTACGATCAATCCCAATCAGATGGGTGGTATGCCGTGCATTCGTGGTATGCGCATTCCGGTCGCAACCGTTGTCGCGATGGTTGCTGAAGGCATGAGTGAGGCAGAAATACTCGACGCCTACCCTGATTTGGAAACTGCGGACATCCGCGAGGCGCTGCATTATGCAGCGGACGCTGTACGAGAACGTGAGTTGCCGCTGGTGATGGCGGCGTGAAGTTTTTAATCGATAATGCGCTGTCGCCCATTGTCGCCAAAGAGCTGCGGCAGTTTGGACACGATGCCATGCATGTCCTCGACTACGGAATGGGCGCGGCCGCCGACGAGCAGATTTTCGATGTTGCGGAGCAAGAAGGTCGGACTATCATTTCAGCCGATACTGATTTCGGCACACTGCTCGCGCTGCGCAGCAAGGCAAAGCCGTCGGTAATCCTGTTTCGGCGCGGCACAGAGAGACGCCCTGAGTTACAAGTTGCGCTCTTACAAGCAAACCTATCTGGAATTCACTACGTACTGGATGAGGGTAGTGTTGTGATTTTCGAGCAAACTCGTATTCGGGTCCGCCGTTTACCGATTCTGCGTCGAGATTGAACGGTTGGTGTTCTGAACCATGACGACTCAATCGTATCTGCTCGACAGCGCGACGGAACTGGAGCGACTGCGCTTGCAGGCGCGTGTGTGGGAACCCGAAGTCGAAGCGATGCTGGATCGCATCGGCGTGCAGCGCGGCTGGCACTGCATTGATCTCGGCTGCGGCGCGATGGGCATCCTCGGTCCCTTGAGTCGGCGCGTCGGCGCGAGTGGGCGTGTCGTCGGCGTGGACATGGATGCAAAGCAGCTGGCCGCCGTGCGCGATTACGTGCACACAAACAACTTGAGCAACGTCGAGATTCAAGAGCGTGATGCGTATCACACCGCACTGCCGCGCGAATCGTTCGACCTAACGCACGTGCGCTTCGTGTTCGCGCCCGTCGGACGCGACGAGGACCTTTTGCGCGAGATGCTCGCGCTCACGATACCCGGCGGCGTTGTGGCGATTCAAGAACCCGATGCAACGTCGTGGAATTGTTATCCGCCGAACCCGGCATGGGGCAATCTAAAGTCGGCAATCCTTGCCGCGTTCAAGCGCGGTGGCGGCGACTTCAATGTAGGACAGCGCACGTTTGCGATGCTGCGCAACGCTGGTTTGCAAGATGTTCAAGTGCACGCTGCGGTCATCGCCTTGCACGACGCGCATCCGTACATGCGTCTGCCGATTCAGTTCGCGGCGTCGCTGCGCAAGCGCATCCTCGACGGCGAACTGATGAGCGAACCAGAACTCGACGAGGCGATTGCCGACTGCGAAAAGATAGCGCGCGACCCTGAGACGTTTGTCGTCACGTTCATCGTCACCCAAGTATGGGGACGCAAACCCGCGCCCGAATCACATGAGTAAGTATGGTTGACGCACACGACCCACGCATCAACAGCACACCAACCGGCTTCGATCCGCAGCGCGATCTGCCGCACGGCTTGTACGAATTCCTGCTGCCGCTGCATCGCGCGTTCACGCCGCGTCAGCAAGCGCTCGTGCAAAAGCGCGCCGACGTGTTGGCGGAAGCGCATCGCGGCAACTTGCCCGATCACCTGCCGTCGTCGGAGGCGACCGAGAGCGATTGGCAGATCGAGTTGCCGTCGTGGTGTCGCGACCAGCGCAACCAGATGACGGGGCCCGCCGACGACGGCGAGTTGACGGTGAAATTGCTCAACTCGGGTTCGCCCGGCGTGATGCTCGACGTGGAAGACTCAATGGCGAACTGCTGGCCCAATTTGGTGCAAGGCATTAAGAACATTCACGCGGCGCTGCGCGGCACACTGACCTACGACGACAAGAAGCGTGACATGAAAGTCGGCATCCGCGATCCGAAAAGCGCGACCGCCATCTGGCTGCGCCCGCGCGGGCTGCACCTCAGTCAGGCAGGTGTAGTCCTGAGCGGAGCGTCAGCGCAGTCGAAGGGCGAGTTGATATCCGCATCGGTCTTCGATGTGGCCGCCTTCGCCTACGAAGCCGATGCGAACGCGATGAAACATCCGCTCGCCATTTACATTCCGAAATCAGAAGCGGCAGACGAGGCGCTGTGGTGGCGCGACTTGTTCCAAGCGATTGCGCAAGCCAAAGGTTGGCAGCCTGACAGCATCAAGTGCATGGCGCTGGTCGAGGCGCACCCGCTTGCGTATCAAATGGAAGAATTTTTGTACAACTTGCGCGAGCATATTCTCGGATTGAATCTGGGCCGTTGGGATTACATGGCGAGCCTCATCCATTTCAACTTGCACAATCCAAACTGGGTGCTGCCCGACCGCAACACCATTCCCTCTGACGTGCCATTCTTCCAGAACTTGCGCAACCTGATGCCGGAGTTGTGCCACAAGCGCGGCGCAATGGCGATTGGCGGCATGACCGCGCTGTTCCCCAGCCGCGAGGACGCCGAGTTGAATGCGCGCGCACTCACGGTGTTGGAGCGCGACAAGAAGAACGAAGCCGATTGTCTGATGGACGGCGCGTGGACGGGGCATCCCGATCAAAATGAGATCGCCGTGTCGCAGTTTCCCTATCCCAATCAAGTGAGCAAGCGCCCGCAGCACGCCGAGCGTTATCCCGACCTGCGTCCACTGCCGCACGGCGTCGGACAGCATTCGCTGGCTGGCACGCGCGCGGCCATCCGCACCGTCATTCGCTATCGCAACGGCGTGCTCAACGGCAACGGCGCGAGCCTGCTCGACGGCTACATGGAAGACCTCGCCACCGACCGCATCTATCGGCTGATGATCGCGCAGCGCACGAAGCATGGCACGATGGTGTCGGACGATTCGGGTAAAATGATTGAGCACGCGCCCGCACTCGTCACGCAGTTGTTTGACGAAGAACTCGATCGCATCCTGCGCGAACGTGCCAGCATGAAAGACGTCGGCACGGACGAGACGTTCCGCGACGCGCGGCGCATCAGCGAGCAGATGATTGTGAACGAGCAGTTCAATCCCATGTGAGACGGATGACGAATGATGGACGACGGCAGTTGGTTTCGGTCTCCCGTTTGCCATGAAGCAGGATAGTTGGGGTGTCAACTATGATCGGTATCGCTCTCAATCCTAGCAGTGTGCGCGAGCAAATCGCACCGTCCGCCGATGAGCTGAAACAACTCGGCGCGCCGTGGGTGCGCTTCATGCTGGGCGGTCAATCGCAAGATTTGGCGACTGGCCGCAACGACGATCTTGATTGGCTGCTCAATCGCTATCAGCCACTCGGCACGAAGGTGCTGGTGTTCATCAATCACGAGTCGCTCAACACTTGGCCCGAAGCGATGCGCTCTAATTGGCAAGACGCAATTCAGCGCACCGCCGACCTCGCAGCAAAAGTCGCGGCACGTTACGCCAATCGTATTCACGCACTGGAAGTGTTGAACGAGCCGGACAATTGGGAGAAACCGAACACCCCGCGCTTCGATGCGCCGAGTTATGGCGCACTGCTGCGCGAAGTGTATGGGCGAGTCAAAGCAGTCAATCCAAATCTGCCTGTCATCTCGGCAGGCGTGTTGGACACGGGCGGCGCGTATCTGCGGCAAGTTGTGCAGGCAGCACCAGGCAAGTTCGACGGGGTGGGACTGCATCCGTATGCCGCTCGGCTCGACAAGTATCCTGCGCCTGATTGGGGACCGAGCGGCGAACTGCGCGACATCGTTCAGCGCGCACGCGCGATTGGGGGCAAACCGATTTGGATCACCGAGTTCGGCGGCGACCTGCACAAGTACAGTTGGCCCAATTCGCCGTCGCCCGAGAGGGGCGTCGCCGAATACATGAAGCGCGCGTTCAATATGTTCGCCTCGTTCGGCGCGGATACCGTTGCTCGCGTGTTCTGGTTCACTTGGATGTTTCCAGCCACCGGCGGCGAGGTGGGTTTTGATTGGGGCATGGTGGACAGTGCCGGCAATCGGCGCGAGGCATGGTTTGCATTCCAACAATGGGCGCAGCAGGCGGAGCATATGACCAATCCGATCAACGTGCAGCCAACCATCACGAAAGTTTCTTTCACACCGCCGACGGTGAATGCGGGCGACGTGCTCAATGTGAGCGTCACGGTGCGCAACGACAGCGACCAACTGCTGGTCACACAAGGTCCGCCACCGGGCACGCTCTACGAAGAAGCCGACACCTTCCGTTCGCGCAACTTCGGCGAAGTGGCTGGAGCATATCGGGTCGCGGTGGACTATGAAGGGCGCACGGGCGCGCTCGATCATCCGTACCGCTGGGGCTTGGGCGCACCGCTCGCGCCCGGCCAGTCCGCGACCGTCACAGGCCAAATTCGATTGATGACTCCACAAGTGAAGAAGTTCTGGGCGGGTCTGGTGCGCGAGACGCTCGGCTGGACGCAAAACAACCAGGGCGTGCAGGCTATATTCGTGCAGTCGACCGGTACTGCCGCGCCGTTGCCACAGCAAGTTGCCGCGTTGCAAGCACAGGTCAATCAGTTGCAGCAGAAGATGAGCGATCTGGGCGCGGAGTTGAATCGGGTGAACGCGGCGCTCGCACAAATCAAACAGCAATTGCCGAATGCGTAACAAGCCGGTAATGGTGATTGGACAGTGCGAGATTGGTGAGATGACGGACGGTGGACGACGACCGGCCGGCCGCCGTCTGCCATCCTTTGAAAGTTTTATGTCTGCTGAACTTGAAATTCCTCTCATCGGCTATTCACCGGACGACCCGCCCGCGCTCTCCGAGATGCTGCGCTGCACGCACTGCGGCTTGTGTCTGAATCAGTGTCCGACCTACCGTGTGCTCGGTTGGGAGATGGACTCGCCGCGCGGACGCATCTATTTGATGCGCGGCGTGGCGGAAGGTCGCTTTGAAATTGATGCGATGTTCGCGGAGCACATGGACGTGTGTCTTGCCTGCCGCGCGTGCCAGACCGCGTGCCCAGCCAACATTGATTTCGGCAAAATGGTTGAAGCCGCGCGCTGGCAAGTCAATCAGAAGCGGCCGCAGTCGCGCCGCGAACGATTCGTGCGCTGGCTGGTGTTCAAGCAACTGTTTCCGAGCAACGAGCGTCTGCGCTTCGCCGCTACGCTGATGAAAATTTATCAGCGCAGCGGGATGCAGTGGCTCGCACGTACGCTGCATCTCATCCCACCCCAGTTGCGCGACTCCGAGCGATTGCTGCCGCCGCTGCCGAAACACTTCACGAAACTTGGCGCGGTCTATCCAGCCAAAGGTCGGCAGCGCGGGCGCGTGGCACTGCTCGCGGGCTGCATCATGGGCACGGTGTATGCGAACGTAAACGACGCGACCATCCGCGTGCTCAACCACAACGGCTTCGAGGTCATCGTGCCGCAGACGCAAATCTGCTGCGGCGCGCTTGCCACGCACGCGGGCGAGCGCGCCGTTGCGCGCGAGATGGCGCGCAAGAACATCGAGGCATTCAGGCTGGCTGCGCTGCCGCCCGCCACAAAAGCCGTGCGGCACAGCAATGGGCGACCGTTCGACGCGATTGTGGTGAATGCAGCCGGCTGTGGCGTCGCGATGAAAGAGTATGGCGATCTGTTGAAAAACGATCCCGCGTGGCGCGAGCAAGCGGGTGCGTTTGCGCGCAAGGTGCGCGACGTGACCGAGTTCCTCGCGGCGCAGCGCATCAAGCAGCCGCCGCACGCAATCAATCAGCGTGTCACCTATCAAGACCCTTGTCACCTCGCGCACGGTCAAGGCGTGCGCGTGCAGCCGCGCCAACTGCTGACAAAAATTCCGGGACTGCAATTGATCGAGATGCGCGACAGCGAGCATTGTTGCGGCAGTGCGGGCATTTACAACATCACGCATCCCGACATCTCGATGCAAGTGCTCGACGCGAAGATGGACAACGTGCGCGGGACCGAGCCAGAGATCATCGTCACCGCGAATGCGGGCTGCCTGCTGCAATTGCAACTCGGCGTGCAGCGCGCGGGTCTCAAAGCCGAAGTGCTGCACGTCGTCGAGTTGCTGGATCGCGCATACGGAAACTCGTAGGGGCGAGCCGACGACTCGCCCCTACATCGTGTTTGGAGATTTAGATGGCACAATCGCAAATCCATGCGCTGCGGGTGCGATCGAAGACACAAGAGGTCGTCGAGTATCATCGCGACGAATCGCAACCGGGCAAGCCACTATACGTGCTCGTGCCCGGCGCACTCATTGCGCTGTCGTCGCTCGCGCTGATCGTCTGGACGCTGTATGCGTGGCTGCTCGACGAGACGCTCGCGGAGGAGCGCGCGTGGATATTCCTACTGCTGCTCGCGCCTGTTTATATCGGCGGCGTGTTCCTGTTTAGTTACGGCTACGAGTTGTATGACGTGCCAAAAGCGATTCGGCTCACCGCGATCATCGTGGTCATCACGCTCGCGGCGGTGCTCATCGTCGCCGTGCTGTTCGCATTGCTCGGCGACAGCAAGTCGGGTTCGTCGTCGTCGAGCTCGAGCAGTTCACATTCGTCGAGCGGTTCAAGCGGCAGTTGGTTGAATCTGGGCAGCAGCGGCGGCAGCAGTGGTTCGAGCGGCGGTCTAAATCTCAACATCGGCGGTATTGCGGGCAAGCAGGTCGTGACGCACGAAGTCGTGCGCGAAGTGCCCATCGTGCCGCCACCGCCCATGCCGATCACCTGCCCGTTCTGTGGTCGGCCATATCTGGCTGCCGCGAACAACTTCGCGTGTCCCAATTGCGGCGCGGCGACGCCTGACAATCTGAAAGTGCCCGACGTGCCGACGCTCAATGAGCCATCCAGTTGAAAAAAAGTAACGCCTCGCATGAGGCGTTACTTTTTCCTGAGCGCAGTGTTTCATTCTTCAAGAATCTCATCGAAAGGAAAAGCATGAGCACACAACAGAGCGTGATTGACGAATTGAACGGTGAGCGCGCGCGACTGCTCGCGGTGTTGGACAACGTGAACGACGACAACGCTCAGCGCGTCGTGCACGGCGACTGGCGCGTGCAGGACATCATCGCCCACATCGCCAGCGGCGAGAAAGGCTCGCTGACCTACGCCAAGCTGGTCGCGGCGAACAAACCGACGGCACCCTCGCCCGACGGAGAGCCGTTCGATTTGGATCGTTGGAATCAGGCGCAGGTCAATCGGCGGCGCGGCAAGTCGCTGGCGGAAGTAATTGACGAGTTGCACGCGAATCGTCAGGCAACGCTCGCGTTTATCGCGGCACAGAACGAGGAGAGTCTTACGCGGCGCGGCTCACATCCCATCTTTCAAGACGCCACGCTCGCGGATGTGCTGCGCAATCTTGCCGAAGCGGATCGGCATCATCTCACAGAGATTGCGGATGCCATCAAAGCGTAGGGGCGGTGACCCGCCCCTTACATTCGATGCACGATGCACGAGGGGCGACTCGGCGAGTCGCCCCTAGTTTTTCATACCAGATAGTCTTTCAACTTCCGGCTGCGCTGCGGATGTCGCAGCTTGCGCAGCGCCTTCGCTTCGATTTGGCGGATGCGCTCGCGCGTCACGCCGAACTCTTGGCCCACTTCTTCGAGCGTGCGACTCTGGCCATCTCTCAGGCCGAAGCGCCGCTCGATCACGTTGCGCTCGCGCTCGCTGAGTTGATCGAGTACTTCCTTCATTTGCTCGCGCAGGAGTTGTTGAGACGCTTGGTCAACGGGTCCCAGCATACTCTCGTCTTCGATGAAATCGCCGAGCGACGAGTTTTCCTCGCTGCCAATCGGCGTCTCCAGACTCATCGGCTCCTGTGAGACCGACATGATGCGCTCGACCTTCTTCGCCATCTTGTGCAGCTTGTGCGCAAGCAGCGGATCAATCGGCGTGCCTTCGAGCAGCGACTTCTCGACTTGCTTGCGTTCGTCTTCTTCGAGCATGCCCATCTCCAGCGCGATCTCTTCGTCGGTCGGCTCGCGGCCCAATTCTTGCTGCAGCTTGCGCGAGACGCGCGCGACCTTGTTGATGGTCTCGACCATGTGCACGGGAATGCGGATGGTGCGCGCTTGGTCGGCGATGGCGCGGCTGATCGCTTGGCGGATCCACCACGTCGCGTACGTGCTGAACTTAAAGCCGAGTTTGTAATTGAACTTGTCCACCGCGCGCAGCAAGCCCATGTTGCCTTCCTGAATTAAATCGAGGAAGGACATGCCGCGCCCGACGAATCGCTTTGCCACGCTCACGACGAGACGCAAGTTCGCTTTCGACAAACGCTGGCGTGCGCGCTGGCCCGCGTTGACGTGCTCGCGCAATCTGGCCACGGCTTCAGGCGATTGATGATCTGTTTGCAATTTGGCGAACGCAGCTTCGCCTTTGCGGATTGCTTTCGCCAGCATCACTTCGTCTTCGCCGGTGAGCAGCGGCTCTTGGCCAATCTCGCGCAAATACATGCGCACCGGATCGGCGCTGACTTCTTCGTGGTCGGACGCCAGCAGTTCGTTGACGACCTCGACCGCTTCCGTCTCCGGCTCTTCGGCGGCGAGCTGCTGGATCACTTCGGGCGTTGGCTCGTCAACATCAACTTCGTCTTCTTCGAGCACGCGGATGCCCTGCTCGTTCAAGTATTCGTTCACCGTTTCGAGCGCGTCGAGATCGCCGTCCAGCTCGGGAATGGCGCGCATGATATCCTGTTCGGTCAGCGCATGTGTCTTGGCTGCGCGCTCAATCAATTTTTCGAGTGCGGGGTATTTTGTGGTCAGTTCGGGGTTGCTCATACGGCTTTCTCACTCGTCGCGGACGCACGCTGCTGCGAGCGTCCCGCCATCGAACGCGCGAACACCGCTGCTTGAGTCCAGTTCAATTGTTCGGTGGCTGATGCAATGCGCTGCCGATAATCTTGCATTTCGTCAAACTCGTTCGCGCGCTGCGCTTCGTCTTCGAGGAAGCGCAGCCGCTCGATATGCTGCCGCAAGACGCGCTCGCGCAAACGCAGCACGGCGCGTTCAATTTCATCTACGCTGATCGGCTCATACTGCGATCCGTGCGCGATCAATGTTTCGTAGCGCGCGAACAAAACATCTGCCAGCGCGTCGCGTAGGTCGGGCACGTCGTCGCTGCCTTCATATTCGAGCCAGCTCTTCAAGACTTCAAAAACTTGACGATTCTCGCTCTGTGCGAAGTCGTCGCCGCGCAATCCCAAGCGTTCGAGGTTGTTCAATTCCGATGGATGACGCAGCAGCAGCGCGAGGCAATAATCCTCTAGCGAAAACGCGACCTTCTCAGGCAGTTGTGGTTTCGCATCGCGCGCGCGCGGCGACGGTGCGCTCTGCACGCGCGTATGCATTTCCATCAACGCGCGCTCGTCCACGCGCAGCCGTCGCGCCAACTCTTGTAGATAGTGACTGCGCTCCACGGGGTCTGCCATTTTTTGAATCAATGGCACGAGCGTGCGCGCAGCCTCGGCTTTGCCCTTCGCCGATGATAGATCGAGCGGTGCGGTCACAATTTGAATTAAGTAATCAACTACCGGCAGTGCGCCGTCAAGCATCGTCTGCCAAGCGGCTGTGTCCTCGCGAAGCAAGTCGTCGGGGTCGTAACCAGATGGTAGAACTGCAATCCGAATGTCTATCTTTAAGCGGTCTTCGAGCGTCTTCAAATCGCTGGCCAGCACGGGCACGCTCTCTTTGTCGAGCGTGCGCTGCGCGACATCGAGTCCGCGCTGCATCGCAAGCAAGCCAGCCACATCCGCGTCCAGTGCCAGTATAAACTTTTTCGCCAATCTCTGCAAAGTTCGCAACTGCATTTCGGTCAACGCTGTTCCCATTGACGCGACGACATTTTTGAATCCACACTGATGCGCCATCAGGGCATCCACGTAACCTTCGACGATGACCGCCGTCGCTTGCGAGCGAATCGCATCGCGCGCGAGATCAACACCATACAGCACCGCCGACTTGTCGAACAGCACCGTCTGCGGCGAGTTCAAATACTTCGGCTGCTGCAATTCGTCGAGCGCGCGCGCGCCGAAACCAATCGTCTGCCCCTTGATGTCGCGAATCGGAAACATCAAGCGATTGCGGAAGCGATCGTAATATCCGCCATTGTCTCTTTCGCTCGTCAAGCCCGCATCGTGAATATCTTTCGGCTGATAGCCGCGCACGGTGAGATAATTGCCGAGCGCATCCCACGACTCGGGCGCATAGCCAAGTTGGAAGTTGACGATGGACTGTTGACTGACGTCGCGATTGGTCAGATAGTTGCGCACGCCTTTCGCCACGCTGCCGTTGATCAGCAAGTTGTGCCAATAGCGCGCGGCGGCTTCGGTGATCTCGCGCAACTTCTTGATGCGCTCGTCTTGCTCGGCATTCTTCGGCGTGCGCGCCGACAGCTGCACGCCCGCGCGCTCCGCGAGCGTCTTCAGTGCTTCGCCGAACTCGACGTTCTCGCGCTTCATCACGAAGTTGAAGATGTCGCCGCCGGTGCCGCATGTGCCGAAGCAGTGCCACGACTGCGTATCAGGAAAAACGTAGAACGACGGCGACTTCGTGTTCGCGTGGAACGGACAGAAGCCCGTGTAGCTTTTGCCCGAGCGCCGCAACTTCACCGTCTCGCCGATGAAGTCCACGATGTCAATTTTGGATTTGATTTCTTCGGTGGGTGTCATGCGGAAATAATTACTTGGTATCGTGTGCTACAAATTCCAGAAACGCTCGCGGCGACATGATTGGAATTAGGCGAAACGGATTGAGCGCAAGCAAATCTTTGTCGCCAGTCACGATGCAGCTTGCATTCCCACCTACTGCCAACTCCAAAAACTTGTTGTCCTTAGGGTCACGGCACACAGCGATCGTCTCCAAGGCTTCGACGAGAATGGCTTCGCGCAGCAACTTCGCAAGGAAACGAACGCGGTCGTCTTCGGCAATATATTTGTTGAACTTGGGGCGGCGCAGCACGTCATCAAACTCGCCGATGGTTGCTTCTGAAATCAGGAGCTTGCCCACCGCTATTGCGTGATCAAATGCGCTGCGTGAAACGGATTGCTTCAAAAACAATGCGCTCACGATTGCATTGGTATCGAAGACAAAGCGCAAATTACTCGTCACGCAGCAATGAGTCCAATATCTCTGGCGTCAGTCCGCGCGCTCGCGCGTGGTCGCCAATCTCGTCCATCAGATTTGAAAGAGAAATATGAGGCTCATCATACTCGCGCAGACATAATCTGATGAGCAATTGCTTCTTCCGCAAGTCTGCCGATACGTCTGTGTTGTTCGGTAAAGCAGGCATGATCCCCGCTTCAGCATCCGCTGCATCCTCGTCTTTTTCTGATGGCGCGTTATACTCGGAATCCTCCGCATTTTTCAAGAGAGCCACGATTTCATCCCAAACAGCAACTTCGAGCAGCACTGCTCTCTTGCGTCCCGCAGCGTCAGTCACGAACTGTACATTCTGAGTAAGTTTATTCACACTCACATCAACCTCCTCACTTCTCGCTGGCGCTGTTGGCAATCGCCGCGTGTGCGGCTGCGAGACGTGCGACGGGTACGCGGAACGGCGAACAACTGACATAGTCCAAGCCGAGTTCGTGACAGAACTCAATCGAAGATGGGTCACCGCCGTGCTCGCCACAGATGCCGATTTCAAGATTCGGATTCGAGCCGCGTCCCTTCTGGACACAGAGGCGCATGAACTCGCCGACGCCTTCGCGGTCGAGCGTTTGGAATGGGTTGCTGGGCCAGATTTTCTCTTCGATGTAGCGCAGCAGGAATTTTTCTTCGGCGTCGTCGCGAGAGAAACCGCACACCGTTTGCGTCAAATCGTTGGTGCCAAACGAGAAGAAATCGGCTTCGCGCGCAATCTGGTCGGCGACCATCGCCGCGCGCGGCAGTTCGATCATCGTGCCGATCTTATATTTGATCTTCGCCTTCTTCTCTTTGATCACCTCCTGCGCGACTTGCTCCAAATCGGCGCGCTCGCGGATCAACTCGTTCACGTGGCCGACCAGTGGAATCATGATTTCGGGCTGCACTTTCACGCCCTTCTTGCTCACGTTCGCCGCCGCTTCGAGGATGGCACGCACTTGCATCTTGGTCAGGCCTGGCATGGCGAACGCCAACCGACAACCGCGCAAGCCGAGCATCGGGTTCTGCTCGCGCATATTGTCAACCGCTTCGAGCATTTTCTGTCGCTCTTGTAAACGAGTGAGCAAGCGTTGGAAGCGGTCGGGATCGGTGGGCGAGACGCGCTCTAGCGACAACTCCATCTGCAAGCGCGCGACGTGCAGCAGCAAATCGTCGTACTTCGGCAGGAATTCGTGCAGCGGCGGGTCAATCAGGCGGATGATGACGGGCAAGCCGTTCATCGCGCGGAAGATGCCTTCAAAGTCGCTGCGCTGGAATGGCAGCAGTTGCTTCAACGCCGCGTCACGTTCTTCATCGGTCTTTGCCAGAATCATGCGCTGCACGATGGGCAGGCGCTCCTCCTCAAAGAACATGTGCTCGGTGCGGCACAGCCCGATGCCTTCTGCGCCGAACTTGCGCGCGCGCTCCGCATCGCGCGGATAGTCGGCGTTTGCCCAGACACCGAGCACGCGCAAATCGTCCGCCCACTTGAGCAGCGTCTGCAAATCGGCTTGATCCTCGAACGCGGGCCGCACCATCTCCAGCGCCCCAGCGAACACGTGGCCCGTCGCGCCATCAATCGAAATGATTTCGCCTTCGTGAATGACGTGACCATCTGCGATGAATTGTTTCTGCGCGACATCCACGTGAATCGTCTCGCAGCCGGCGACGCACGGCAGACCGAGTCCGCGCGCGATGACGGCTGCGTGTGAGGTCGCGCCGCCGTGCTGCGTGAGGATGCCTTTCGCCTTCAACATGCCGTGCACGTCGTCAGGATTGGTTTCGAGTCGCACGAGGATAACGGCATCGCCTTGGCCGCCTCGCGCAGCCGCCGTGTCGGCGTCGAACACCGCCTCGCCCACCGCCGCGCCGGGTGAGGCATTGAGTCCGCGGCCAAGATAGCGGCCTTCCGCGCGCGCTTTGTCTTTGATCGCTTCATCGAAACGCGCATGCAACAATTGGTCAATGTGCTCGGGCGTGACGCGCAGCACGGCATCGCGTCGCGCGATGACCCGCTCGCTCACCATGTCAACGGCAATCTTGATGGCTGCTTGCGCGGTGCGCTTGCCCGTGCGCGTTTGCAGCATCCACAGTTTGCCATCCTCAATGGTGAATTCCAAGTCCTGCATGTCCCGATAGTGTTTCTCCAGCTTCGCGCACACTTTCATAAACTGCGCGTATGCGTGCGGCAATTCCTTCTGCATGGCTGCAATCGGGTTTGGCGTGCGGATGCCCGCCACTACGTCCTCGCCTTGCGCATTGACGAGATACTCGCCGAAAACTTTCTTCTCACCCGTGCTCGGATCGCGCGTGAACGCAACGCCGGTGGCCGAGTTATCACCCGTGTTGCCGAAGACCATCATCTGCACGTTGACCGCCGTGCCGAGGTCGTCGGAGATTTTTTGCGAGCGGCGGTAGTCCACGGCGCGGCGACCAAACCACGAGTCGAACACCGCGGTGACTGCCATGCGCAGCTGCGTCAGCGGGTCTTCGGGAAATTCGAGATCACGCCCTGCGCGAATCATGCGCTTGAATTCTTCGACGATGCCCTGCAAGTCCTCAACCGTCAGCTCCGTGTCGGTTGTGTAATGCTTGCGCTGCTTCCATTCGGTCAGACACGATTCAAAATTTTCGCCGGGAATGTCGAGCACGATACGCCCGAACATTTGGATGAGCCGACGATACGCATCCCAGCCAAGACGTGGGTTGTCCGTCATCTCGATGAAGCCTTGCAGTGTGTCGCGATTGAGTCCGATGTTGAGCACCGTGTCCATCATGCCCGGCATCGAGAACTTCGCGCCCGAGCGCACGCTGACAAGCAAGGGGTGATTGGCTGAGCCGAAGCGGCGGCCCGATTGCTTCTCGACGGTCTTGAGCGCATCCGTGACCTGTTCCCATAATCCAGTCGGGAACTTTTGTCCGCGCGCGAAGTATTCATTGCACGCGGCGGTTGTGATCGTGAAGCCGGGCGGCACAGGCAAGCCGATGCGCATCATCTCCGCGACGCCCGCGCCTTTGCCGCCGAGCAAGTCTTTCATGTCGGCGCTGCCTTGAGAGAAAAGATAGACCCACTGCTGGGTCTTCTTCGCATCGCTGCCGTCGGTTGAGATTGGAACGCGAATCGTGCGCGTGGAACGCGTGGTGCGGGTCGTGCGCTTCGCTGAAGTCCTAGTGGACATGCTTGTCTCCATGGGAAAGTGACGGGTGACAATCGGCGTGTCACTTGTCATCCGAACATTGGTGAACGCTAGGGTAGCAGCCAAGCCGCGCTTGGCGTGACCGAGACGGACAGCACGGCTGCCCTACTATCCCTTCTAACTCAATTGGCGCATGTGTGCGCGAATCCAATCGGTCGTCTGGTCTTTGTCGAGTCGTGAAGTGGCGACAGCGATGGCGAGTTCAAATAATTCGTCGTTGGTGGCAGCAAGCACATACTGATTGCGGCGAATGAACGTCTCTAATGCGATGACCGCTGTGCGTTTATTGCCATCCACATAGCAGTGATTCTGCACCAGCAGGTAAAATAGAATACCTGCTTTCGCAGGAATGTCCGCGTATAATTCAGTGCCGAACACCTCTTGCTGTGGCATGGCGATGACCGATTCGAGTGCGCCTGCATTTAATACTCCATACGAGCCGCCAAAACGTGCAATGACGAGTTCGTCGTGAATCTGCATAAGGTCGTTGAAGGTAAGATAGGCGACTGACATCATGCATCGGCGAGGCGCGCCAAAAGTTCAGCGCGTTCGTCTGCAACTTGACGAGCAATACGCATGACTTCAGGGTTCGCCTCGCCCGGACGCTGAAAGATGTATCGGCCGTTTTCTTTCCGATAGATGATGACACGAGGCATACTTTCGTTTGCTTGCGCGTCAAGCCATTCGAGCATTTCTCGCGGCAATGCCGCGCGCTCAATCACGAGTTCGTTCATCGTTGCACCTTGTTGCGGTTCATCTCCCTCATTTCCCTCATTTCCCTTATCCCAACCTCTCCGCCAACCACGCCTTCACCTCACCGAGCGGCACACGCACCTGCTCCATGCTGTCGCGGTCTCGGATGGTGACTTTACCATCGTACTTCGCGTCGTCGGGCAGCGCCGATTGATGGTCAACGGTCACGCAGAAGGGCGTGCCGATTTCGTCTTGGCGGCGATAGAGACGGCCAATCGCGCCCGTATCGTCATAGACCGCCATGATGTGCTGTTTCAAATCATGGGCGAGTTGCTTGGCGACGGCGACCAACTCAGGCCGATTGCGCGCGAGCGGCAGCACGGCGACTTTGTACGGCGCGAGCGCATACGGCAGCTTGAGCACAACGCGCTTTTCGTTTTTGACTTTCTCTTCGCAGTAATTCTCGAACAGCGCGGCGAGAAAACAGCGATCTACCCCCATCGCAGGCTCGACGACATAGGGGACATATTTCTCTTTTGTGTCGTCGTCGAAGTACGACAGGTCTTTGCCGCTCCACTGCTGATGATTCGACAAGTCGTAGTCGGTGCGGCTCGCGATACCCTCGACTTCGCTCCAGCCCATCGGAAATTTATACTCGATGTCATAGTTGCCCTTCGAGTAATGCGGCGGCTTCTCTTGCTCGAAGTCGTCGGCATCGGGTCCGATGATGCTCGTTGCGTCGGGGCGAATCGCTTTGACGCGAATGTGCTCGTCGCGAATGTTGAACGTCTGCTTCCACCAATTGACGCGCTGCTCGCGCCAATACTCGTGCCACTCGTCTTCGCTGCCGGGCTTGACGAAAAACTCCATCTCCATCTGCTCGAACTCACGGTCGCGGAAGATGAAGTTGCCCGTCTGCACTTCATTGCGGAACGTCTTGCCGATCTGCGCGATGCCGAACGGAATCTTTTTGCGCATCGCCTCTTGCACGTTCTTGAAATTGACGAAGATACCTTGCGCCGTTTCAGGTCGCAGCCAGATCAGCGCGCTCTCGTCTTCGACCGCGCCCACGTGTGTCTTGAACATCGTGTTGAATGGACGCGGCTCGCCGAGCGGAGACCCGCATTCGGGACACTTGTCGCCTTGAACTTTGTCCGCACGCAACCGATGATGATTCTCGACGCATTCGACCATCATATCGTTGAACGTCGTGGCGTGGCCGCTCGCGCGCCAGACGTTCGCATTCATCAGCACTGCCGCGTCCAGCCCAACGATGTCGTCGCGCGCCTGCACCATCGCCTTCCACCACGCGCGCTTGATGTTGTTCTTCAACTCGACGCCGAGCGGGCCATAATCCCACATGCCGCCCAAGCCGCCATAAATTTCACTGCCCGCAAAAACAAAACCTCGCCGTTTGCACAGCGAGACAATGGAGTCCATGTCAACCATTAGTCGTTAGCCTCTAGTCATTAGTCATTGGTCATTACTCGTTAGCGAATGACTACCGTCTAATGACTAACGACTAATGACTCCTGTCGTGCGAGCATGTGCAAGAACTCGGTGGACTTTAAGCGTCGTTCAAGAATGGAGGTGATGTAACGCAGCAGCGTGCCTTCGACCTCGGTGCGCGTGAGCACCGAAAGTTGCAAACGCATCACGTCGTCATACGAATGGGTTTGCAGATAGCGCAACGCCTTGAGCGCGTTGAGCGAGAGCGGGCGCGCGCTCTTATTAATCTCGCCGTGACGCGGGCAGAGTACGCCGCCGCGCGACGCATCGAAATAATTTTCCACCGCTTCAAGCGGCGCGTTGTCGTGCACGCAGTAGTGCAACTGCGGCTGATAACCGAGGAAGGCGAGCAAATGCAATTCAAAGTAGCGTGCCGTCAGCCACGGGTTATCGCTCTCGCCAATCCAGCGGAACGCATCGCGCAGCAAGTCGAAGACGGCTGGACTCTCGACTGCCTCTTCCGCGAATTGGTCAACCAGTTCGGCGAAGTAGAACGCGTACGCGGTGCGCTCTAAGTCGGCGCGCAGGGGCAGGTACGGCTCAATCGTCTCCGCCTGCGTCACGATATCGAGATTGCGCCCGCGCGCCAGCAGCAGGTTGACATGCGTGAACAACTCGACGTGACCGCTCTTGCGGCTTTGGATTTTGCGCACCCCTTTGGCGACAACGCGCAGTTTGCCAAGCGAGGGCGTAAAGATGGTGAGCAAACGGTCGGCTTCACCCATGTCACTGCGCTTCAAAATAAGTGCATGCGCGCGATAGACGCGCTCGCGAGTCATGACGTGATTATACTCGGCGGGTGATGCGTGCGCAAACAATTGTGGCAGTGACAAGCGGAAAGTCACAAGTGCCAAGTATCAAGTGTCATGTGCCACATGCCACATAACATTTGATACATATCATTTGAGTTGGCTGGCGTCGAAGCCGTGGGGCAACAGGTCGGAGACGGTATAGACTTTGCGGCGCTTATTCAAGTTGGCGATAATCACGCGAATGTCGCCGCCGAATTCTTCGAGCACTTGGCGGCACGCGCCGCACGGCGCAGCGCCGCTGCTGGTGACGACGGCGATGCTGTCGAACTCGCGCTCGCCTTCGGAGACGGCTTTGAAGATCGCTGCGCGTTCAGCGCAGACCGTCAACGGAAACGACGCGTTCTCGACGTTTGTGCCCGTGTAAATTTTCCCCGACTTGCCGAGCAGCGCCGCGCCGACCGCGAAGTTGGAGTACGGCGAGTACGAGTGCTTGCGCACTGCCTTGGCTGCCGTGACGAGTTCTTCATCGTGTGCGTTCATGCTTGCGCCTTCAGACCTTTCCGGATCACGCGCGCAGGCACGCCGACGGCGAGCGAATCGGCGGGCACATCTTTCGTCACGACCGCGCCCGCGCCGGTGCGCGCGCCTTCGCCGACGCAAACGGGCGCGACCAGCAGTGTATCGCTGCCAATGAAAGCGTTGTCTGCGATATTCGTGTGATTCTTCTGCACGCCATCGTAGTTGCAAGTGATGGTGCCCGCACCGATGTTCACGTTGTCGCCCACAGTGGCATCGCCGATATAACTGAAGTGGCCCATCAAGACATGCGCGCCGAGTGTCGAGTTCTTCACTTCGGCGTAGTTGCCCAGATGCGTGAAGGTGCCGATGCGCGCGCCGCGCCGCAGATGGCTGAAGGGGCCAATTTTGGAGTCCTCTTCCATGACGGCTTCTTCGACCACCGACGCAAGCACGACGCAGCGCGCGCTGATATGCGAATCGCGCACGATGCTGTTAGGTCCAATCACGGCATCCTCACCGATGACGCAGCGACCTTGCAGGTGCGTATTCGCGTGAATGGTCACGTCGCGCGCGATTTCGACATCAGCATCAATATAAATCGTGTCGGGATGGGTGAGCGTCACGCCCGCACGCATCCAGCGCGCGCGAATCTCGTCGCGCACGGCTTTGTCGGCGCGCGCGAGCAGCACGCGGTCGTTGATGCCGATCACTTCGTCAATGTCTTCAATCGTGACGGATGAAAGCCTCGCGCCTTGCTGCACCGCCATCGCAACCGTGTCGGTCAAATAGTATTCGCCTTTGGGTCGCAGCGGCAAGTTCGGCAGATTCGCCCAGAGCCACCCAGCATCGAAGCCGTAGATGCCGCAATTCAATTCTTTGATGCGCAACTGTTCAGGCGTAGCAACCACTTCCTCGACGATGCCGGTGATGTCGCCTTGCTCGTCGCGTGTGATGCGGCCAAAGCCCATCGAATCGTCGGACACGACGGTGAGCGGCGAGACTTTCGCCTGCGTGCTGACGTGAACGTCGAGCAAGTGTCGCAGCGTTGCAGGCTTCACGAATGGCGTGTCGCCATACAGCACCAGCACGACATCGGCGTCGCGCATCGCCTCGCGCGCGACGAGCACGGCGTGGCCCGTGCCGAGCTGCTCGTGCTGCCAAACGAACTGCGCTGCATCGCCAATGGCTTGCTGCACGACGTGGCCGTCGTGTCCGACGACCACGAATGGTTTTGTGCCTGTCACCTCGGCCGCCGCGCGAATGGCGTAGTCAATCATCGGGCGGCCCGCAATCGGATGCAGCACTTTGGGCAGTTTGGATTTCATGCGCGTGCCCGCGCCTGCGGCGAGAATGACGGCGAGAACTTTCATCGGAGCACCTCTGAATCAGACGGGATGCCGAATGACGGATGACGGAAGTTGGCGCTCGTCAGTCATCATTCGTCGTTCGTCACGCGTTACGAAGTGATGAAAAAAGCCAAGACCAGAAGTCTCGGCTTGCACATTACTGGGGCGGAGAGGCTCGAACTCCCGTCAACAGATCCAAAGTCTGCTGTGCTACCACTGCACCACGCCCCAACGACATTTTTGATTTTAACATGGCGAATGTTATTGAACAAATCGCATCAGTTCCAAAAAAAAGCGAGCGACCAATTGGTCGCTCGCTGATGAGTGCAGTTTCCCTGGCAATGACCTACTCTCCCAGAACCTTGCGGTTCAAGTACCATCGGTGCTGGAGGTCTTAACGGCCGGGTTCGGGATGGGACCGGGTGTTTCCCCTCCGCTCAAATCACCAGAAAAACTTGTTCAAGCAAATCAGAACATTAACAACTGAATAGTGTGTGTGTGCAAATCTGCACAGCGAATCGCACTGTAGATATCAAGCCCTCGACCATTAGTACGGCTTAGCTGAACCTTTAGATATACGTCTTACACTTGCCGCCTATAATAACAGGTGGTCTACCTGCGGTCTTACTGGCTTGTGCCATGGGTGACCTAATCTTGGGGCGCGCTTCCCACTTAGATGCATTCAGCGGTTATCGCAACCAGACGTGGCTACTCGGCAATGCTCTTGGCAGAACAACCGACACACCAGAGGTCTGTTCAACTCGGTCCTCTCGTACTAGAGTCAACCCCCCTCAAGTCACCTGCGCCCACACTGGATAGAGACCGAACTGTCTCACGACGTTCTGAACCCAGCTCGCGTAACGCTTTAATTGGCGAACAGCCAAACCCTTGGGACGTACTACCGCCCCAGGATGCGCCGAGCCGACATCGAGGTGCCAAACCTTGCCGTCGATGTGAACTCTTGGGCAAGATCAGCCTGTTATCCCCGGGGTAGCTTTTGTCCGTTAAGCCACGGCCCTTCCACTCAGTACCGTGGGATCACTAAGCCCGACTTTCGTCCCTGCTCGACTTGTAGGTCTCGCAGTCAAGCTCCCTTGTGCCTTTACACTCTACGGCTGGTTTCCATTCAGCCTGAGGGAACCTTTGGGCGCCTCAGTTACCCTTTGTGAGGCGACCGCCCCAGTCAAACTACCCGCCTGGCACTGTCCCAATCGCCGATTCAGGCAGACTGGTTAGGGCGAGAACCCAATCAGGGTGGTATTTCACCGTTGCCTCCCCCGAGCCCACAAGCCCAGGTTCTCCGGCTCCCACCTATCCTACGCAGATTAAGCCCTTACTCAATGCCAAGTTATAGTAAAGCTCCACGGGGTCTTTTTGTCCTAGTGCGGGAAAGATGCATCTTCACACCTACTTCAATTTCGCCGGGTCTCTCGTTGAGACAGCGCCCCACTTGTTACTCCATTCGTGCGGGTCGGAACTTACCCGACAAGGAATTTCGCTACCTTAGGACCGTTATAGTTACGGCCGCCGTTCACTGGGGCTTCAGTTCAATGCTTTGCCTCGGCTTGCGCCGGGCTAACATATCCCTTTAACCTTCCAGCACTGGGCAGGAGTCAGCCCCTATACGTCAGCTTGCGCTTTCGCAGAGACCTGTGTTTTTGTTAAACAGTCAGTAGGGCCCTTTCACTGCGGCCTCCGAACGCTCGATTGGTAAACGCTCTCACGTTCAAAGGCGCTCCTTCTCCCGAAGTTACGGAGCTATTTTGCCGAGTTCCTTAACGAGAGTTTCCCCGATCGCCTTGGTATCTTCTACCCACCCACCAGAGTCGGTTTGCGGTACGGGCACGTAAAGTCTGGCTAGAGGTTTTTCTTGGCAGTTTAGGCTCAATGACTTTAGGCTTACGCCACGCCATCGCGTCTCAGACTCAGGCAGCGGATTTGCCTACCACCTTCATTGTCCTACTCGCTTGGACCCACCATGTCCAATCGGTGGGCTCACCTACCTTGCTGCGTCACCCCTTTGCTCATAACGACCTGACGTGGTACGGGAATATTAACCCGTTGTCCATCGCCTACGCTTCTCAGCCTCGGCTTAGGCCCGACTAACCCGACGCGGATTAACCTTCCGTCGGAATCCTTAGGTTTACGGCGTCCCTGTTTCTCGCAGGGATTTCGCTACTCATACCGGCATTCTCACTTCTGCTCGCTCGACGAGTGCTCATGCTCTCGCTTCTCAGCAAAGCGGTGGACGTCCCACCGCGAGCAGAACGCTCCCCTACCACTGCACCACGACAGTGCAATCCGCAGCTTCGGTAATAGGCTTGAGCCCCGTTATATTATCGGCGCAGGATCACTTGACCAGTGAGCTATTACGCACTCTTTGAAGGGTGGCTGCTTCTAAGCCAACCTCCTGGCTGTCTGAGTAATCCCACATCCTTTCCCACTTAGCCTATATTTCGGGACCTTAGCTGGCGGTCTGGGCTGTTTCCCTTTTGTCTGTGAAGCTCATCCCCCACAGACCGACTCCCCGGCTATAGAATGGTGGCATTCGGAGTTTGGTTTGGTTTGGTAAGCGATTTGCCCCCTAGCCAATCCAGTGCTCTACCTCCACCATTAAACACCGAGGGCTAGCCCTAAAGCTATTTCGGGGAGAACCAGCTATCTCTAAGTTCGTTAGGCATTTCACCAACTACCCACAGGTCATCCCAAAGATTTGCAACTCTAGCGGGTTCGGGCCTCCACGACGTGTTACCGCCGCTTCACCCTGCCCATGGGTAGCTCACTTAGTTTCGGGTCTACTATACGCCACTGCACGCCCATTTCAGACTCGCTTTCGCTACGGCTTCGGGTGTTACTCCCTTAACCTCGCGACGTATAGTAACTCGCCGGTTCATTCTCCAAGAGGCACGCCGTCACGCAGTCTCCCGAAGGAGACATCGCGCTTCGACTGCTTGTAGGCATACGGTTTCAGGTTCTATTTCACTCGGCTCACCGCCGTTCTTTTAACCTTTCCCTCACGGTACTTGTTCACTATCGGTCACGAAGAGTATTTAGTCTTACGGAGTGGTCTCCGCGAATTCCCACAGGATTAGCGTGCCCCGTGGTACTCAGGAATACAACAGCAGTCTGATTCGGGCATCTACGGGGCTATCACCCGCTTTGGCCGACCTTTCCTGAATCGTTCGATTTAGAATCAGATTTGTCACTGCATTGCACCGCTGTAACAGTGCGGCTGTATCCTATTACCCCCAACTCACAACGCTTACAGGCTTGACATGAATCGGGTTTGGACTATTCCCCTTTCGCTCGCCACTACTCGGAGAATTTATTTTCCTCGAGGTACTTAGATGTTTCAGTTCCCCCGCTTGCCTCCAACCGAGCTATATATTCACTCGGAGGTTCTTAGCCATTCCGCTAAGAGGGTTTCCCCATTCGGGCATCCACGGATATAACGCCTGCTGACGGCTCCCCGCGGCTTATCGCAGTCAACAACGCCCTTCTTCGGCTCTTCGTGCCAAGGCATCCACCGTACGCCCTTAGTAGCTTGATATCACAATGCGATTCGGTGTGAAGACTTGCACACACACTTCACTATTCAGTTGTTAAGGTTCTGACGTGCTGCTCTAGCTTGATTAAGCATCTCAGCCGCTAGAGGTTGCCGACGTTCGCACATCGGCAACCCACAGGGGCTGATTTGAGAGACAAAAAAAGACCCGGCTCTCGCCAAGGTCGCTAATGCTCCCCGCTGATTACCCCAGATACTTCTATTCAGTTCCACCTGCAATCTTTTCGATTAACATACGATCAGAATTATATCCGAGTGCTCCTCGCGTGTCAAGAAATGGAGCCGAGGGGATTCGAACCCCTGACCTCTTCCTTGCAAAGGAAGCGTTCTCCCAGCTGAACTACGGCCCCGCGCTAATTTCAAATTTTAGATTTCAAATTTTAGATTGGGCCGTAGTTCAATCTAAAATCTAAAATCTCTAAATTTAAAATTCCCTGTGGGCCTTCCTGGGCTCGAACCAGAGACCTCAGTCTTATCAGGACTGCGCTCTAACCAACTGAGCTAAAGGCCCATGTTAGATTCGGTCGCAAGCGTCTTAACAACTGAGAAGTGGTAGAAAAATTGAGCAAGGTCGGAGAGCACGATCCGAAGATCGTGTTTGGAGCATGGAGCGACGAACCGTGATTCGCGCTCGCACTCCCTAGAAAGGAGGTGATCCAGCCGCACCTTCCGGTACAGCTACCTTGTTACGACTTCGTCCCAGTCACTAGTCCCACCTTAGACGGCTGCCTCCCTTGCGGGTTAGCCCACCGGCTTCAGGTGTTACCAGCTTCCATGACGTGACGGGCGGATTTCGGTAACTTTGGAGTATTCCGAGTTCCCACCGAACGAGCGGATTTCCCGCATTCGGCGAGCCCTAATGCATTCGCGCTTTCAACTCCGACATGGCTTGCAGTCCTTCATCGCTCAAGTGCTTATCTTCTTGAATCAGCAGCATGATTTGACGAAAGACTTCAAAGTCGCGTCGTTTACTCGGACTGTGTAATGGATGCTGCACGAAGAAAGGTACGATGATGTTCCACAACTCATCCCAATTGTTGACTTCAAAGCGGTAACACAAACTATGATTCGGTCGCTTGTCGCGTTGGATGTAAACTTTGCCGCACCCGAAGAAGTTTCGCACTTCGTCGAGCAGCTCTCTATCTTCGGCTTTGAGCTTCAGACAGAAATGCGGTTCGACTCTTGCTCGCCTCAACGGTGAACGGTTCAAGTGAACGGCAAAGCATCCTTCGCCATCAACCAGACCGAGCACATAGTCGGTGTCGAGCATCAGGTTTCTCCCTTCGCATCATCGCTGATGCTACTACGGATCTGCTGACTTCTCGCGCTGTCCTGCTCTCCAATCACCAGCGTGAGATCTCCTTGGGTCACTTGCCAGACCATTCCCCACATCCCAAACCGAGGTGACTAACCACTTCTTCCCCATGACACACCAAATGGGTCGAAGTCCTCTGCGCCATCTTGCGATGGGGTTTGGGCTGCGGTTTGCTTTCGGCCCTTCAGACACTCGGTCGCCCGACGTGTCCTGCCTTCTACTACGCCGAACGTGAAGTTCGGGAGAGGATTTGAACCTCTTGGTCTAGCGAGCTGCCAAGCGCATTTAATTGTGTGTACAAGGCCCGGGAACGTATTCAACGCAGTATAGCTGACCTGCGTTTACTAGCAACTCCGACTTCATGCAGGCGGGTTGCAGCCTGCAATCTGAACTGAGGGCAGTTTTGGAGGATTGGCTCCGCCTCGCGGCTTCGCATCCCATTGTACCTACCCATTGTAGCGTGTGTGTAGCCCTAGACATAAAGGTCATGCTGACTTGACGTCATCCCCACCTTCCTCCGAGTTTATCCCGGCAGTCTCATTAGACACATGTAACTAATGACGAGGGTTGCGCTCGTTGCGGGACTTAACCCAACACCTCACGGCACGAGCTGACGACAGCCATGCAACACCTGTGCAAGCTCCCTTGCGGGTCGTT
>JBBPZQ010000050.1:0-2611 GCA_038198935.1 Anaerolineae bacterium | reverse complement strand
TGCACAAACGCATCCACTCATCCTTGGGCTACCTGACACCAGCCGAGTTCGAAAGCCAGTGGTTGGCCCAACAAGCAGCCACTTAAGTTGTTCATTGTCTAAGGTCGATTTTGTGTCCAGTTTTTGGGGGTCACTACAGTAGATGTTATTATCAGGATTATAGCCCAACAGGGCAATGAACTGACCCGATATGTGACCGAGACTTTGCCCGTGCCCAAGTTCATGAGCAGCGACAGCGTGTCGCTGATTTACCGTAAACCCGCTGCCGATTAAGTCATAGTAAAGATTTCCTTTAACATCGTATGCCACTGTCACTGGACCTTGACAGTATGGTTGGACGCTTCCATCATTACCATTGTCGGCATTATAGGTGTCAATAACGATAGTGCCAGTGCTTAATTCATAGAAAAAGAGCTCGGTGGGTGCGGTAGTCCAATCGTAAAGTCCTGAATCGAAAGCATTTCGCCATAACGATCCTGGCGTTTGTAAGTTACTGCCCCACTTGTAGTAAAGTGCAGTTAATTGTCCTGTAGTGTGGGGCCAGCGACAACCTGGCAACTCGTATTCCACGATTGGTGCCTTCGTCACTAGCGGTAGGTAGACACGATAGGAGAGGGTTTGCATGTTCGTACTTGCAAATGCTCTCTCATCAATTTTGGCGGCGCTCCCAATTAAGACAAGACATGCAAATACAGCCGTCAGATTGAAAGCATGACGTACTGTAGAGGATGTCATGGTGATTTGTCCTTTGCTTTATATGGGCAAGTTGGGAACGCTTAGAAGTATACCTTGAATGACGAACGAATCATAAAGGACCACTTCGCTCGTAAACGAATGCAAAACGCGCCCGATTCGTTTATTCGTTCGCCTAGCGTTGCAACCGTCAAGAGCCAAATCCTTATTTCGGATACAGTCTACTAAACACTCACGCCAGCTTCCGCCCACGCTGGCACGAGTTCCAATCCAGGCTCGGTGCCGCGAAAGATTGTCTGCTCAACGCGCATCGGTGGACCGAACACGGACGGATCGTGCCCCGCCAAATACGATTGCGGATTTGTCATGGACTGCAAGACGTGCTTCGCGCGTTGCAAGGCGTCCACTGGAAACTGGCCCGATCGAATCATGCGCTTCACGTCCGAGAGTGTCAACGTCGTCTCGCGATACAGCCGCGCCATCTGTTCGTAAAATTTTTCGAGCGGTAACTTAGTGGGCACGACAGGATGCGCAAGGTCGAAGAGATGATGCTGCGTCGTCGTGAGCGTCGCGCGCTGCATCGGAAAGATTTCGGTGCCGGGCAGCGGCGTCATCACGGTGAACTGCGGGAAGCCGACCTTAAGCGATTTTACATATTCGATTAATTGCGTGAAGTCGTCCACTTCCCACTGCGGGTCCACGATGAACGCGCCCCAGATGTGCACGCCGTTCGCCTGCAAGATGCGCGCCGCTTCGTCGTTGACGCGCACCGTGTTCGACTTGTGCATCGCGTCGAGTTCCGATTGACGAAACGCCTCGAAGCCGATGAACGCCGTGAACAATCCGAGCTTCGCCCACCGCTCGATCACGTCAGGGCGGCGCACGACCGAATCAGAGCGCGTCTGAAATGAGTAGCGCAGTTGGATGTCATGCTGCTTGATGAGTTCAGCCAGCTGCACCGCGCGCGGGATGTGCTGCAAGAAATGATCGTCGGCGAAGAAGATGGACTTCGTGCCGTCCGGCAGTTGCAGCAATTCCTCCACAACGCCCGCGGCGCTGCGGAAGCGCGACGTGCCTCGATTGAACGACCACACCGAGCAATAGTTGCAGCGGAACGGACAGCCGCGCGCCGTCTCGACGGGCACCGGCGGATCCCAGAACCAGAAGAAGTAATCGTTGCGATACGGCGCGACGAGTTCACGATTCGGGAACGGCGTTTCGTCCAGTGTCGCCACCGCGTCCTCATCGCCTGTGGTCGTCCAGTGTCCATGCACGCGCAAGTACAAGCCCGCAACCTCAGCCACGCGCTCGCGCCGTTCCAACTTGCGGCACAGGTGGCGGATGCTGCGCTCGCCGTCTCCCATCACGATGGCGTCCACGAACGGCACATTGAAATCGGCGGGACACATGGTCGCGTGATGTCCGCCGACGAGGACATATAAGGTTGGATCGAAACTTTTCGTCACACGCGCAACGCGCAGCATCTCCGCCGCGTCGGGCGTGTAGCCAGTAATGCCGACCAGCTGCGGTTGAAAATCGTTCAGCGCGCGCGTGAGGTCGTCGTCGTGGCGCATGTCGAGGATGCGCACCGCATGTCCATCGAGTAGCAAGTTCGCGGCGACGATTTCCAGCGCGAGCGGCTCGACGCAGATGAAGCGGCTAAGTCCGAGCACGTTGGAATGCTCGCGTGGTTCGACGAGGAGGACTTTCATGTGCTGAGTTTAGCGATGTCACGCAAAGAACGCAAAGCACACAAGGTCATTGGCGCTTTGCGTTTGTTAGGAAATAACTTCCCGACCAACTGTCATTGCGAGGCGCGTCCTTCGCGCCGACACCTGCGTCGAGCGACGCTGGCGCGTAGACGAGCAATCTCTACGCTGCGCTATAGAGATTGCCACGCCCGCGAAAAGCGCGCGGG
>JBBPZQ010000049.1:0-20699 GCA_038198935.1 Anaerolineae bacterium | reverse complement strand
TCCCCCTCGGCCCGATAGACGCCGCCGCTCGCTGGCGTCTATCCATCGCCAAGTTGTCGAGTGTTTCCGTTCTAAAGCGTTGGCCGAGTTTCTCATAAGTTACGTCCCGCCAGTCATGCATCTAACAGAGTAGTACTAATGATGCGTAGCGACACACCGTGTTTCAGGGCGGCGTAAAGTGTTTCTGTGCCAAAGCCAGCGCCAATGTCGAAAAAGGTCGAATCTGCTTCGAACGAATCAATCCAGTCGAGTGTTTCCTCTTCGCGCTTCTCCCATGCATTAAAAGCGTCATACACACCTTCTTGGTGCAGCGGCATGACGACGCGAATCGGTACACCGCGTACAACCGTCTTTGGGGCTGGCAGAATTCGCGTGTTGACCTTAAAGAGCCAGACCGACAAACTGGTACACTCAATAAATTTTGACAATAGCCAATTTACTATGTGAAACATCGGATTGTCCGTTCAGTTTAGCGACGTAGCAGACTATAGACATTCCGCAGCCGCACCGTTGTATACATGCAAATGTGTAACCTTAACGGCAGATACATCGAATGCCAGTCATGCGCACAGATTTGCGATTAAGATTCGACTAGCCACGGACAAATGACTACCCGCGTGTGACTTGCACCAGATAACGAACATTGTCGCGAATAGTGGCACGACTGAGGAGCAGGCTGATCATCGTGTACAACCCGAACAGCAGAATGACGTCAACACTGAAGCGACGTAGCGGCTCGGCGTTCTCGATTGCCAACAGCGGACGAATGATCAGATAGCCGATCAGCGTAAGTGCGCCGTTGAGTAAAGGCTGTGCGACTGTGTCAAGCATCCGAACCTGTAAGTGTTTGCGCGCATAGTAGAATAAGAACAAGGCGGCAACACAGTATGCGCTCACCACGCTGAACGCCGTGCCGACGCCTCCCAACCACATAGTCAGTGGAATCGCGAGCGCCACCAGTACGGTGGCCTGAATGAACACGAGCCGCGCCATTTGTCCCGGCCTGCCAGTCGCAACCAGGATGGAAATCAAATCGGCTGATAACGGCTGTAACAGCGCGAAGGCGGCCAACATTTGCAAGATCAGTGCGGATGGCAGCCACTTGTCGCCATAGATCACGCGGATAAAGTCAGGTGCGGTCAGCGCAAATAACAAGGCGATAGGCGTGGCGCACGTCAGCAGAATCCACAGTACGAGCGAGAAGGCTTTACGCAGTCGTACGGGATCCGCTTGCAATTTCGAGTAAGTCGGCAAGGTGATGCGCGACAGGGACGCGGCCAGCAACAGATTGGGCCAGAGCGCCGTTCGGTATGCGCGGTCATAAAATCCCAAGGCGTTCGTCCCGCTGATCAGCCCGATGATGAAGTTGTCGAATTGCGTCAACACCACTGACGATGCGGCGAACACGAATCCATACTTGATGCCATACGCCAAGAGCCCTCGTGTGACTTCAACATCCAATTGCAAACGTGGGCGGCGCTGCGCGATCCGCCAGAACAATAACCCATTTAAGCTCACGTTGACGGCGACGCCGATTAGCAGACTCCATAAGCCTAATCCGCTCAATGCAGCCAGCAGCGTCAGCAGAAATTGACTGATGGCGATGGCGCTCTGAATGATCGCAATGCGATTGAAATTGACTTCTTTCTCAATGGCAAGACGAATGGTGCTGGTGAGCGGATCAAGTATGTTGAGTGCCGCGATTACGAGCAGGCAGATGGCGAGGTCCGGACGGTTGAGCGCCGCCACCACAGCCGCCCCGATGAGCACGAGTGCGAACGAGATGATGCTCAAGCCAAGCGCGACCGTAAAATAGGTGTCGAGGTAAGCACTGCGCTCGTCACGATCGCGCAAAAATTTTTGGTCCAACTGCAACTTTGCGCGGAGATCGCCAAAGGCGATCAGCGTGCCGGCCAATGCGTACGTCCCAAAATCATTCGGCGCAAGCAAGCGCGCCAACATGATGCCGCCGAAAAAACCAATGACGATATTACTGATTGAGCTCGCGCCGAGAAAGATGGCGCTGCGCGCTGAACGCGTGGCGAGGCTCATTTGCGCTTCTCAAGCGTAAGTGGTGTGTTTGTCGGCTGCAAAAATTGCGCGCTCAGACGGTGGAAGCGACGGCTAAAGGCGGGCACGTCAAACTGTTTCGCTTCTTCTGCCGCGAACGTAATCACCTCGGTAAAGAAATTTTCATCGTCCAGTAGTCGTTGGCAGAGCGCGCGCGCCGCGTCAATGTCCCAGCTGTCGTGCAGCGTTGTTTGGGGAAACAGACGTGCCTGCAAGTCGGAACGATCAGTTGAGACGCATGCGATTTGCAGCGTCGCGCAGTCCAATGCGTTGCGGCCAACGGTCTTGCGACTATTCAGATCAATCATCAGATGCGCAGGGGCAAGCTCGGCCAGATATGGCAGCCAACCACGCCGCCGCAATAGCGCCAGCGGTCGCGCCTGCCCTCGGATGACACTGCCATTTGAGTGAGGACGCTGGATGCGCTGCTTCAGTCGCAACAGCGGACGATAATCTGTGCGTGACCGCGCCAGCCAACGCCGCCAGTTGAATTTGCGCTCGCGCCTTCGCAGAGGAAACGGTTCGGCAAACAAGAAATATTCGATGGCTTGCGCATCTTGCTCGAAGGTCTCCGCCTCAAGCCAGCACACAATCTGATCAAGTGCCTCTTGCTGCAACAGTTGCTTGGCAACCGCTAAACTGGCTAATCCATTGCGCGTGCCGCCGGCGAGACCGCTGGGTAACGCTATCGTTCGCTGTCGTTGCGCGTGCGGCATCATATATCGTTGCGCTACGTCAAACAAATACGGATAAGGCAAATACGCAATCGTTTGCGTCGTCAGTGCGCGGTAGAATGGTATGTATTTTTCCCAATACAAGAAATTGATTTGCGCTGCGTTGAGAATTTCAAGAAATGTAACTTGCTCTGATGGTGACAAGTGTTGGTAATCAGCCAGATGTCCCTCGCTATAGGTCGCTACGCAACTGCTACACGCCGCGACGATGCGGCGCACCAGTTCGAGTGCTTCGACATCCAGCGCAACAAAGACGAAATCATACGGACGAAAAATGTTGGACAGTTCACGCGCCGACCGTTGCTTGAGCGAATAGAAGCTGAGATAATCGCCGCCGAGCGCGTAGGCGATATTGGCGGGGTCACTTTCGGGAAACGGCTGGCGCACGGGACCATCGGCAAACGCACGATACGATGTAAAACAAATTTTCAAGACTGCTCGTCCAACATCCTTTCTATTCTGGCGCTAATCATGTCTAACGCCACGACGTTATGTCCGCCTTCTGGGATGATGATGTCGGCGTAGCGTTTGCTGGGCTCGACGAATTCGAGGTGCATCGGGCGCACTGTGCGCTCGTATTGCTCGATCACCGCATCGAGCGTACGCTCACGCTCGCCGATGTCGCGCTTGAGGCGACGCAGTAGTCGCACATCCGAATCGGCGTCCACAAATATCTTGATGTTCATCGTCTCGCGTAGTATCTTGTCCACGAAGATCAGAATGCCTTCGACCATAATGACTTTGTGCGGCAGCACGCGCTGGGTTTCCTGTTTGCGCGTGTACGAGTTGAAGTCGTAAATTGGAATCTGCACGGCGTGGCCGTCACGCAGGTCGCGCAAGTGTTCGACCAATAGGTGCGTATCGAGTGCGTCAGGATGATCGAAGTTCATCAGTCGGCGCTCGATGATAGGCAGATGACTCAGATCGCAGTAATAGGCGTCGTTCTGAATGAGTGCGATGCGGTTTGCGCCAACCCGCTCGATGATCCGATTGGCAACGGTTGTTTTACCCGAACCACTGCCGCCCGCGACACCGATAACGATCTGTGTGGACATGCTGACATGTTGATTATAACCAACATTCACTTGTACATGAGAAACGGGCAGACGAGGACGTGCCTCGCTGCCCGTTCAAGCGCTGACGTGTGAAATTCGACTTAGCGTCGTGACTTCAATTCACCATTAACGCGCCGTGTGCGCCGCCAGAGCGTGACGAGGTAAATGCCGATCACGCCGAAGATGACGCCATAAGTCAGGATGACCCAATCCATTACAGCGCCTCCATCTGCATGGCTGCGATCTGATCGCGCTGCTGCTCCAAGCGCACGCGCACGACCATCACAAACCCATACAGCAATGTGAACGCGAGCAGGCTCACCATCAGCGGCATCACCAGTGGCCCCGTCAACCTTGTATCCGCATCAGCCACGAACGCGGTCGCGGGATGGATGCTGCGCCACCACTCGACCGCAAAGTGAATGAGCGGAATGTCGAGCGCGCCGACGATGCCGAGCACCGCCGCGTAGCGCGCACGCCGCTCGTCCGCGCCGACGTATGCGCGCAGCATCAGATAGCCGACATAGACCAACCACATGACAAGCGTAAGCGTGAGCCGCGCGTCCCAAACCCACCACGCGCCCCACGCTTTGTAGCCCCACATCGAGCCGGACACGAGTGTGAGCGTGGTCATGATGACGCCGAACTCGGCGGATGCAAGCGCAATCACATCCCAGCGTCGGTCTCGCCTCCACAAATAGACTAGACTGGCCAGCGCGACAACTCCGAATGCCAGAAACGCCAGCCACGCCGACGGCACGTGGAAATACAGAATGCGGATCAGGTCGCCCGTCGCCGTGTCGGGCGGCACGCGCAGCGCCATGGCGAGCGCGGCGAGCATCGCGACGCCGGTCAGCCCACCGAGAATTTGCGCGGCGCGCTGGCCAACGGAGCCAGCCAGTCGGGGCCAATACAGACTCGGCGCGAGCGTGTTGAGTTTCATCGTGCCTGAATCGTTCATGTTCATCCTTTCGCTGTAGATGTGAAACTGCAATTAAATTTGCATCGGGCAGAAAGTTTTAGGTCGGTGAGCCTGATGGCTCGTATATCGCAGCTTATCGCGCTACCAAACATTACGCCCCGCGAACACATTCAGACTCTTTCGATCAATCTTCTTGTGTGATTGTCTCGAACGTTAGCAGGCCCACGACTATGAAGATGATGTCGTAGGCGACCAGCAGCGACAGCCACTGCCGCTGCGAATCGAGCGGCTGACCCGCGAGCGCGCTTGCCGTTAATTCGATGGATGCCAACAGCACGGGCAGCACAAGCGGTAGCAGCAAAATCGGCAGCAGCACTTCTCTCATGCGCGTGTTGGCGGCGATGGCTGAAAACATAATGCCAATGGCAGCGAAGCCGAATGTGCCCAACACAAACACCGGCAGCAGCGCAAGCAGATTGGCGAACGGCAAGTTGGCGAACAGCGCGAACAGCGGCACGTTGATCGCCTGCGTAATCAAAATGAATACGACTGCGCTCAACCATTTTCCGACGAACAGCGCGGCGCGATCAACGGGCGCGACCAACAGTGCTTGCAGGGTGCCGGCATCACGTTCGGCGACAACGATGCGATTGAGACCGAGTACACCGGTGAACGCGAACACGATCCACAGCAAACCCGCCGCCACGTCGTGTGCCTGCGTCGGTTTGAGGTCAAGCGTGTAATTGAACAGTACGCTCACGATCAGCGCGAACACGAACATGCTGCTGAACAACTCGCGCGTGCGCATCTCGACGCGAATATCTTTGGCGGTGATTGCCAGCGCCTTGCGCGCGAAGTCAGCCGCGTCACGCAGCCACGAGACGTTCGCGCTCGGCGCTGAGACTGTGGGCGCGATAGTGCGCTTCAAGTTCTCCAACAGATAAGTTCCTTGTGCTCGACTCGTAGGTGATGCTCCCGCGCGCAAGCAGGGCGACACGATCGGCCAGCGCCAATCCCCGCGCTAGGCTGTGCGTGCTCATCAGCGTGGTGCGCGTCTCGCCAAGGTAGCTCGATAATTGCTCTGCCGCTTGCGGATCAAGTCCATCATCCGGTTCATCCAGCAGCAGGATCGGCGGGTCGGGCAGCAGTGCGCGTGCGATGGCAAGCCGCTGCGTCATGCCGCGCGAAAACGTGCGCACCGTATCGTCGCAGCGCGAAAATAAATTCACCTGATGGAGCAGCGCATCAACGCGTGCGCGAGCGTTCGCCACATCGTACAGCCGCGCGAAGAATAGCAGATTCTCGCTCGCGCTCAGATCAGGGTACAGCATCGGCTGATGTGCGACATAGCCGATGAGCCGCCGCACGCGCGCCGCATCGCGCTGCACATCAAGCCCGTTCACGCTCACGCGCCCGCCACTCGGTGTGCCCAACGTGGCCAGGATGCGCAGCAAGGTGGTCTTGCCTGCGCCATTGGGGCCGAACAGCGCGACGAACTCGCCCGCGCCGACCTCAAGGTTCACGTCACGCAGTACCCACGTGTAGCTGAAACGCTTTTGCAAATGCTGGATGCTAATCATGGCGCTCAAGGCTCTGCGTGTCAGTGAGACCCGCGAGGTCTGCTCCATTCAATGGAGCACCACACTTGCGGCAGAACGCATCGTCAGGCGCGTGCCTCATGCCGCACTGCGGACAGAACGCGTCGGCTTGCGTTGGTATCGGTCGCGCGCGCCGCGTTCGTTTTGAGAGCGGCAGTGGCTGCCAAGTATCCGTCGGCTGCTGCCTGCCGTCTGCGCGTTGCTTTTCGTATGCGTCCAATTGCGCGATGATCTCGGCGGCATGCGCGAGCGCCTGCACGCGCAGCGGCCGATAATCGTCTTCGGCAATTTTGCCCGTTTGAAAATCGTTATCGAGATCGCGCAAGACTTCATAAGCCGCCTCGCGCTGCGCAGCCAAGTCGTCCAACCTGATTTCGTCACGACCTGATTCAAACGTGCGCTCTCGGAATGGGCGCGTGACGAAGAAGACTGCGAGCGCAGCAAGCGCCACGCCAATCAGCACGCCGACTTCGGCACTCATCGCGTCGCCTTGGCCAGCAGAGCATCAATTGTGCTCTGCAACTGCGCTTCGCTCATCGGCCCAATGAACACCTTGGCGATGCTGCCGCGCTGATCAATCACGTACGTCTCGGGCACGCCGCGTGCGCGAAATGAACGATAGATGTTCGAGCCGAGGTCGGGCCCATTCGGGTATGTGACGTTGTACTGTTGAATGAACGACAGCGCGGGCGGCTCCGTGTCCACGTAGTCTGCGCCGAGTAAAACCACGCCGCGATCTTTGTATGCGCGCCACGTGTTTTCGAGCACTGCCGCTTCGTCTTTGCATGGGTCGCACCACGACGCCCAGATGTTCAGGACGACGACCTTGCCGCGCAGGTCTGATAGTTTGAATGACTTGCCATCGAACTGCGTGAAGGTGAAGTCGGGTGCGTTGCCTTGTTGCAACTGACCCGATGCGCTCAGTTGGAGACTGAGCGCGAACAGCGCGACGAATGCCAGCACCACGGCGACGACGATGAGAGGGAAGAAGGACTTGGTCATGGGGCTGGTTGCTCAAGTAGCCGAGGGATCAAAAGGTCAGCTGGTCGCAATGAAAGGACCATTCGACTATTCCTTCAACTCGCGCTCGATGCGCGCCACGACATCGTTGGGAATGGTTGTGTTGGTGGCAATGCGGGTCGTTATTGGGCGCCTCGTCCAGCGCAGCGCCATCTGCCACAGCACGAACGCGCCGAGCAACACCAATACGAATGGAATGAGCCACGGCACCAGATTAATGCCTTCCGTCGGCGGATAGCCGAGTACCTGATCGCCGTACTGCTGACGAAAGTACGTGATGATTTGCTGCTCGCTTTGGCCCGCCGCTAACTTCTGATCAATCACCTGCTTCATGTCGGCGCAGACTTTTAACTCGCACACGTCGAGGCGCACGCCGCCGCACAAGGGGCAATACAACTTGGTGTATAACTTCTGTGCGTCGGGTGATTGCGCGAATACGGTCGAAGTGACGAGGGCGAGGAGTATGAAAAGTAGCAGAAGTGTTCTTGTCATTTTGATTCGGGATAACGAATCAATCCGATTCCGTATTGCTGCCGGTCAGGTACAGCAGACTTGCCCACAGTCCGCGCGCCGAGCGATAGAAGGCAACTGGAAATGCAATGCCAATCCCGACGAGCGCGATGATCTCCCAGAGGATAGGCAGCGGCGCGAACACAAACGCAATCGCCAGACTCACTTCAATAATGCACGTCAGCACCGTGTTGATGCCCATGCCGCCCGTGATCTCGCCCGACGCGCGCTCGAATTCTAGTCCGCACACGGGACAGGCGTGATACATTTTGAATCCGTTTCGGAACATGCGCCCGTACTCACAGCGCGGACAGCGCAGCAATAGACCGTCGAGCAGTATCTCTCCGATCTGGATCATGCGACGAGCCATTACCACAGGCGTAACGGGCCGATTGCGCGGAGCGCCTGCTCCAGAATTGATCACTTACGGCTTTGACGAACTGCTTTTGCGGGCGCTCGACGATTTTTTCTTTGCCGGCACTTTTGCGCCCGACTTGCGCGCTTCCGACAGACCGATCGCAATGGCTTGTTTGCGGCTCTTCACTTTGCCGCCCTTGCCGCCTTTGCCCGAACGCAATGTGCCTTGCTTGCGCTTCTGCATGGCGCGCTCTACGGAGTCACCCGCCGCAGGCGAATAGCGCCGACTACTGCCTTTCTTTGTGGCTGTCTTCTTTGCCGCCATTTCCAACTCCTCAATCTCCAACCGTTTCGCCGCCGGGCACTGGCACGATTTCGGCGGTAGGCAGGCGCACAGGCGTGGGCCACGCGGCGGTGACGGTTCCAATCAGCAACAACAGTCCGCCGATCCATATCCAAACCACCAGCGGGTTAACGAAAATCTTGAACGTCGCGCTCGTGCCTTTTTCGTCCCAGCCCGCGAGCAGGATGTACAAGTCGTCACGCAGCGTCGTGCGAATCGCGGCTTCGGTCACGGGCTGATCGGACTTGTGATAGAAGAAGCGCGTGGGCACAATCGCGCCGACGGCTTGACCGTTTTCCTGAATGAGCAACTTGGCTTCGACCACGTCCTTGTTCGGCAAACTATACGAATTGAGATTCTGGTAGGTCAACGTATACGGTCCAAGCGTTTTGCTTTGACCTTGCTGCAACGTCGCCTCGCTTTCAAGTTGATAGACATTCGAGCCGATCACACCTGCTGCCATCAGGAAGAACGCGATGTGAACAATATAACCGCCGTAGCGTCGGCGCTGCTTGCGGAATAGATTCAGTAGCGCAACGTGCACGGGCTCGCGCGCCGCACGCTGACGTGCGCGGGTGTCCTTCACGAACTCTCCGATGGTCGCCACCATGGAGAAGCCAACCATGCCGAAACCGCTCAGTCCAATTGGATCGTGTAAGCCGTTCGACGCGAGAAAGATGACGACCAGAAGCGCGCTCAAGCACGGCGCAATCATGCCGCGCCAGAACGAGTCGGTGCGCGTGCGCCGCCAACCGAGAATGAGCGTCATTCCCATCAGCACGATGAGCGCGCCGAACAATGGCGCGTTCACGCGATTGAAGAACGGCGTGGCGACGGTAATGCGCGCGTTGCTCAACACTTCGGTCACGACGGGCCAGATCGTGCCCGAGAACGTCGCAAACGTGATGCCAATCAGCAACAAGTTGTTGGCGATGAACGCCGCTTCGCGCGAGACGAGACTGTCGAGTTGGTTTTCGCTCTTCAAGAAATCCCAGCGCCGCGCGACGAGTCCGAACGAGAACAGCAGCACAATCGCGATGAACGCGAGGAAGAACGGCGACTGCGGCGAATTGGCAAAGGCGTGCACCGATTGAATGACGCCGCTGCGCGTCAGAAACGTGCCGAAGAGGCACAGCGCGAACGTGAGGATGACCATGATGATGTTCCAGATTTTCATCATGGCGCGCCGCTCTTGGATGATGACCGAATGCAGGAACGCGGTGCCCATCAGCCACGGCATGAACGACGCGTTCTCGACGGGGTCCCAACCCCAATAGCCACCCCAACCCAATTCCTGATACGCCCATTGCGAGCCGAGTGTGATGCCAATCGAGAGCGCGACCCACGGCACGACGACCCACAGCCGCGTCGCCTTCAGCCAGCGCGCGTCGGTGTGTTTGCTCAACAGCGCGGCAATGGCAAACGCGAACGGCACCGTGAAGCCGACGTAGCCCGTGTACAGCAATGGCGGGTGCATCGCCATCCAATAATTTTGCAGCAGCGGATTGAGTCCCTGTCCATCGGCCGGGGTAAAGTTGAGCGTGACGAACGGATTCGCCAAGAAGACGACCACGCCCGCGAAGAATGCAGCGACCGTCAGCATCACCGAATGTACGTAGGGCATCAAGTCCGGATGGCGGCGCGTGTTCTGCACGGTGACGATTGCCATGAACAGCGTGAGCAGCCACAGCCAGAACAAGAGCGATCCCGCATTGCCGCCCCACAGCGCGGTGAACTTGTACAGCGTCGGCAGGTCGCGGTTGGTGTACTGCGCGACGTACTGCACGTTGAAATCAGAGCGCAGCAGCTGGGCAAGCAGCGCCATGACCGACAGCGAGACGAGCGCGAACACCACAAACGCCGTCGTGCGCGCACTGGCGATCAGGTCGCGCCGCTGCCGACGCGCGCCCCAGTATGCAATAATCGCCCCATACACAGACAGCGCGAGAGCGATTTGAATGGTAGAGAAACCGATGGTAGGCATGGCAGAGTAGCCAGTGGCCAGTACTCAGTCGTCAGATATATTCGTCTGGCTACTGACTACTGGCGACTGAAATCTTAGGACGAGGGTGCGACCACAGGCTCGTAACGCGACGGACATTTGACGAGCAGGGTACGCGCTTCGAATACACCTTTGCTGTTGAGCGTTCCTTCGACGACGACGCTCTCGCTCTGATTGAACGTGTCGGGCACGACACCGTGAAAGACGACGGGCAGACGATTGCCGCCTTCGACCACGTCGAACGCGAGGTTCAAGTTTTGCGCGTCGTACTTGACGGTGCTCAGGTCGGCGACGCCGTTGATGCGTACGATGTCGCTGCCGCCCGCGCGCAATTGCGTGCGCGCTTCGCTCACTGTCAAGTAATACACCGACGCGGTTGAAAGTCCATTCATCACCAGCAAGCCGACGGCGGCGAGGATGATGAACCCGCCGATCAGAAACTTTTTATTGATGCCGCCCGCGTGCGGCTGGTCGAGTGCTGCCGTTGTCATGGGTTAACTCCTCTGACTCTGACTCGATTATATCATGCGGACTAAGGGTGTCAAAGCAATTTGGGAATGGAAGATGCGATGCGCTCACTGATTGATACGCATGAGCATCGCTTTTGGATTCTCCTTGACAGTCGGCAGGCGATTCCAATCGCCGCCTTGCCTCACGTTATCAATGGGCGTATAATTTTGCTACGTCAACTGACAGGGGCGCACGCTGCGCCCCTTCTTTGCAATTGCGCGTATGACTCTCGACCGTTTGATCGCCCGCACACAAGAGAACTTCCCGCAGGCGGATGTGACCGTGATCCGCCGCGCGTATGAGTTCGCGTCGCAAGCACACGGCGAGCAGAAGCGTAAGTCGGGCGAGCCGTACATCGCGCACCCGCTCGCCATCGCCGAGTTGCTGGTTGACCTCAAGTTGGAACCTGAGACGATTGCCGCCTCACTGCTGCACGACACGCTCGAAGACAATAAGGCGATTGATATTGCGCGCTTGCAGCGCGAATTTGGTGCCGACGTGGCGGCGATGGTCAACGCGGTCACCAAACTGTCGGAAATCAACTGGAACTTCGAGCAGACCGAAGCCGAGTCGCTGCGCAAGATGTTCCTCGCCATGTCGCAGGACTCACGCGTCATCCTCATCAAGTTGGCGGATCGGCTGCACAACATGCGCACGCTGGAGTTCAACTCGCCAGAGTCGCAACTCCGCAATGCACGCGAGACGATGGAGATATACGCGCCGCTTGCCAATCGTCTCGGCATCTACAAATTCAGGTCGGAGCTGGAAGACCTCGCATTCAAGTATCTCGAACCTGAGCATTATGAAGAAGTTGCCTCACGACTCGCCGAGCGCGAAGCCGAACGAACCGAGTACTTGCAGCGCGTCATCAGCATTCTGCGTGAGCGCCTGCAAGAGTCAGACATCCACGCGCACATCTCCGGGCGCGAGAAACACCTCTACTCGATTTACAAAAAGATGGTGCAGAAGGATCGCGACTTCGATCAGATTTACGATCTGCGCGCGGTGCGTGTCATCGTCAACACGGAGCCGGAGTGTTATTCGGTGGTTGGTATCGTGCACACGTTGTGGCGGCCCATCCCGCAAGAGTTCGACGATTACATCGCTAACCCGAAAGAGAACGGCTATCAATCGCTGCACACGGCGGTGATCGGGCCGCAGGGCAAACCGTTCGAGGTGCAAATCCGCACGCACGAGATGCACCGCTTCGCCGAGTATGGTATCGCGGCGCACTGGCGCTACAAAGAGGGCAGCAGCAAGCGCGACATCATCTTGGAGAATCGCATCGCGTGGCTGCGGCAGATGCTGGAGCAGCGCCAAGATTCGATTGATGCGCACGAGTTCGTGTCGTCGCTCAAGAGTGACCTGCTGCCCGAGCGCGTGCTCGTATTCACGCCGAAAGGCGACATCATTGATTTGCCAGCGGGTTCGACGCCGATTGACTTCGCGTTCGCGGTGCATACCGTCGTCGGCGAACGTTGTCGTGGCGCGAAGGCGAACGGGCGACAGGTGCCGCTCGATTATGAATTGCGCAATGGTGATCGTGTCGAGATCATCACAGCCAACGCGGGCGGGCCCAGCCTCGATTGGCTGAACGAGAATCTTGGATACGTCGTCACGCATCGCGCCAAGCAGAAGATTCGTCAATACTTCCGCAAACAGAATCGTGGCGACGCGGTCATCAATGGCCGCGACTTGCTCGAAAAAGCCATGAAGAAACTCGGCGTCGAGGATGCTTCGTTCGAGACGCTCGCTAGTTTTGGCAATTATCCAACGCCCGACGACATGTTTGCCGCGATTGGCTACGGCGACGTGAGCGCGCAGGGCATCGTCACGCGACTGCTCGACACACAGAAAGAGCAAGAGATTCGATTTACGAAACCGCCGGAGCCGGAGACGGGCGGCATGATGGTCAAAGGCGTCGGCGGCTTGCTGACTAGTCTCGCGCGCTGCTGTAATCCGATTCCCGGCGATCCACTTATCGGCTACGTGACGCGCGGGCACGGCGTCACGGTGCATCGGCAGGACTGCCATAACCTCGCGCACCATCACGACGACGCGCGGCTGATCGAAGTGGACTGGGGCAACGGTGCCGAGGAGCGCACCGTATCCGTTTCCATTCGCATCGTGGCGATTGATCGGCCGGGGCTGATGCGCGACGTGGCCGATGTGGTGGCGAGCGAAGGCGTGAACATGAGCTCCGCCAGCGCGCAGACCAATCAGAAAGAGCATACCGCTATCGTGGCGGCGACGCTGCAAATCGCCAACATGGAGCAGTTGAGCAAAATCATCACGAAGATCGAGCGGCTGCCGAATGTGCTCGAAGCGTTTCGCGTGTCCGGCAGTATGAAAATGAAAACCGCCAGTGTGTGAGGCTGGCGGTTATTGACGCGATGTGTGTTGGGGCGAGCCGGTGACTCGCCCTTTACCATTTTCTCAGCGCGGGTCTTTCGACGGTGTGTAATACGAGACGAGTTTGCCCTGACCTTGCAACGCGGTCTTGCGGTCATTGAGCCAAGTCGTCAATGCTTGGTTCTGTTTGTTGCGCAGTAGGCTGGCGTCGAGCGCACGGACTTCAGGGCCTTCGATCAATTGAATGACGTGCCAGCCGAATTGCGTCTGCACCGGGTCGCTGATTTGATTCGGCTTCAACGCCCACACGGCATCCTCGAACGGCTTGACCATTTGTCCCTTCGGGAACCAGCCGAGGTCGCCGCCCTTGTCGCTGTTGCTCGTGTCCTTCGACAACTCTTTGGCAAGCGCCGCAAAGTCCTCGCCTTTCTTCAAGCGCTCTTCCACGCCATCCGCCTGCTCTTTGGTTTCGAGTAAGATGTGCCGCGCGTGTATCTGCTCGGTCGTCGTCTGAACGGTCTGCGCGAACACGTCTTGCAATTTCTGGCGCAGTAGCGTGCTGCGCACGTAATTGCGATACTCCTCTTCGCTCCAGCCAACCTGCCGCGAGAAGTTCGTCAGTAGGTTGCCGTAGTCCAACTTAAATTCGTCTTGCGTGAGGATGTGCGGTGTCGCCGTTGGCGCTGGCGTCGTCGGCGTCAGCGGCTCGGTTTGAGTCACGCTCGCCGACGTGGCCGGTGTGGCTTGCGGATTCGCGGTCGGTGTGGGCGACGGCGTGAAGGTCGCGGTCGCTGTTGGCGAAGGCTGCGCTTGCGCGGTCGCGGTTGCAGTGATGGCTGCCGCCGCCGTCGCTGTCGCATCGGGGACGGTGACGTAGCCTTTATTCTCGGCGACGATCCGCTCGACCTCAGCTTGCAACTCTGCGTCGCTCACGCTCATGCTGCGTGTCTGGGCTTCTTGCTTGATAAGCACGTCCTCGACGAGCGCGTCGTAGGCTTCTTGCGGAGCGGCTTGTATCTGCGCCTGCACTTGCTGGAGGTTCCGGTCAATCAATTGCACGAACTGCGCCATCGAAGGGTCATTGCCGAATTGCGCGCGCTGCTGTGAAAGTTGCTGATAGCGCGCGAGTCCTTGCGCGCGAATGAAGCGCACGTACTTCTGATACATGTCGGTGCGAATACTCTGCCCATCCACCACCGCGACGGGCGAGGCGGGTTGGATCACGTAAGCATCCACGAGACCCGCGCCCACGATGAGCAGCAGCACTACGCCGACTGCCCCCGCCGCGAGCCAGTATTTGCGCTGTCGCTGTCGCTCGCGCGCTTGCCTCAGCTCGATCGCGCGCGAACGAGCCGCATTCTCCCGACGACGAGTTTTCTTAGACATACGAACTTTCTAGATTAGCGACGGGTGGCGAGTGACAACTGACGAGACGAATAGATTCTTGTCAATCGTCACTCATCACTTGTTATGATTGTCGCATCGGGTCAGCGACGTAGGGCAGCAGGGCGATGTGGCGCGCACGCTTGATAGCCGCCGAGATTGCGCGCTGATGCTTGGCGCACGCCCCGGTCTTGCGGCGCGCGCGAATCTTACCACGGTCAGTCACGAACCGCCTCAGCGCATCAATATCTTTGTAATCAATCTTCGCGTTCTTGTCGGCGCAGAAGACACAGTGCCGTCGCACCGGCAGGTAGCGCTGTCGGCGGCCGCCGCTTTCTTCGCCGCCCTCTTCACGACGGCGTCTGTCGTTGCTCATGTCAATCTCCTTCGAGAGAGAAACTTGAGATTAGAGACTGCGCGATTCAGTCTCTAGTCTCAAGTTTCCAGTCTTTCATGCTAAAACGGAATTTCATCGCCGGGCATTTCGCTGTGCGTGTTTTCATCCTCGCGACTGCGCCCGTCCAACATTAATAGTTCGTGCGCGACGACTTCGGTGCGCGAGTGCTTCTGTCCGTCGGCGCTTTCCCACGAGCGTGTTTGCAATCTGCCTTCGATATACGCGCGCTCGCCTTTGCGCAAATACTTGTTGCTCCGCTCCGCCAGTTCGCCCCAAGCGACGACGTTGAACCACTCCGTTTCTTCGCGCCGCTCGCCCTCGGCACTCAGCCACGAACGGCTGACGGCGAGACTGAACGCAGTCACGGGGCGGCCGTTTGGCGTGTAGCGCATCTCAGGGTCGCGTCCGAGATTACCGATCAGCATCACTTTGTTCAGACCGCGAGCCATATATCCTCCGCTTACGCACGAATGATTGAATAGCGCAGCACAGGTTCCATCAACTTTAAGTTGCGCTCAAACTCGGGCAGCGCCGTCGCCTCGATGTTCATGCGCATCAGGCTGTAGTAACCTTCGGTCATGTTGCGGATGGGATACGCCAGCGTGCGTCGTCCCCATGGCGCGCCCGATTCTACTGACGCAACCTCGCCGCCGCCAGACGACACATAGCCCTTGATACGTTCGATCAAGGTGGCTTGCTCGTCTTCGGGGGTCGCCGGATGCAGGATGACGACCACCTCATATTCATTTCGATTGTTCGACACGTGCAGATGCCTCCTTTCTCCGGGTTAGCCCGCCGCAGCCATCGAGGGCGATGGGCGACGAGCAGAAAGGCTGTGGCTGACCGCAGTCAACCGAAGCAATGAAAGATTATAACAGCGCAGCGGAGAACGGACAAATCGAATTGGAAAGTGAAGTCTCGACAGCGACGAGCGGCAAGTGCTGCGTAGCGGCAACTATCCGAAGCGCTGGCACGTTTCCTCTTCCGCTCAATTCCACTTTCGACTTGTATCGTTCCACTCGTTGCCCATCGCTCATCACTCGTTGCTGTGATATAATCGCGCAATGCAAGCGCAAGTCGCTGAACCTGTCTGGAAAAAATATCTGACTGACTACAACGAAGGACTCGGCGTGGTCTATGAGCGCATCGTTCTAAACGAATACCTGCTGCGACTCCAACAGACGTACAACGTTATGAGCGTGCTCGAAGCGCCGCTTTATGGCATGGCGGGCGTGAGCGGCATCAACTCCGTCGCGCTTGCGCAGGCGGGCTGCGCGGTCACATTGCTCGACGATAACGCGGAGCGGCTGTCAGGTGTACAGCGTCTCTGGAACGAGTTAGGTTTGAGCGCAACCTGCAAACAGCACACGGACTTTTCTCGCCTGCCATTCGACGATAACGCATTCGATCTGGTGTGGGCGTGGGCTGCGCTCTGGTACGTGGACGATGCGCGCGCGCTTTTGCACGAGATGGCACGCGTCTCGCGGCGGCTCGTGTTTGTCGCAATGCCCAATCGGATGCAGGTCGGGTACATCCTGCGGAAATTTGTGTTAGAGCCGAATTTCTTTAAGACGGTTGACGAATCGTGGGCCAACGTGCCGCGAGTGAAAAGCGTTTTGCGCGACGCCAATCTGAAGATCATTGACGAAGGTGTGCTCGACGTGCCGCCCTGGCCCGATACGGTGATGCCCGCCGCGCTCGTGTTGCAAAAGTTAGGTGTCCGCTCCAAGCGAATGAGCACGCGCTTCGAGGGCGACGGTTGGCAGTGGAGCACGATGGACTACTACAGCGGCAACCGCCCAGAACTCAAAGCGACGATGGAACGCTACATGTTCCTCGAACGATTGCCGCTGCCGTGGCAACTCAAAACCATGTGGGCGCATCATCGCTACGTGCTCGCGTTCAAACATGCGTAATCTGCAAAAGAGTGAATGGAATCAGAGGGAAAGCAACTCGTCTCTACTGTGGTCTTCATCTCGCATATTTCCACTCATCTCCTGTTTCGTTCCCTTGTGCATTTACATCGCCACGCTCGCCCCTACCGTGTTGAACGACGACCCGGCTGAATATCAAGCCATGCTCGCGGTGTTTGGCGTCGCGCATCCGACAGGCTACCCGCTCTACACGCTACTCGGATTTCTGTTCACACACATCGTTCCCGTCGGCGACGGAGCGTATCGCGCTAATTTGTTCTCAGCAGTCGCAGGTGCGGCAGCGATGGCAACGCTTTATGCCCTTCTCACTCAACTCCGCGTCGCGTCGTTCATCGCGCTGTTCAGTACGCTCGCGTTTAGCCTCACCACCGACGTGTGGACCTACGCGACCATCGCGCAAACGTATGCGCTCAACCTGTTGCTCATCGGTATGACATTGCTGTTGTTCGTCCGTTATCAAGCGCGACGCGATACGCGCACGTTCGCCGCGCTCGCGTTCGTCGCGGGCTTGGGCGTTGCGCATCACAGTACGTACTGGCTGTTGCTGCCGGCGCTCGCACTTGCTATCGCGCTGACAGGTAGGCGAAGCAAATTGAGTGTGTTTCGTCAAGTCATCATTGCGCTGCCATTCTTCGTCGTGCCTTTGATGCTCTATCTTTATATTCCCGTGCGCGGCGAAGCCTTGCGCGCACAGATCGCTGGTGACGTACTCGGCTACCCACGCTTCGTCGTAGATGGCTGGGTCACGCCGCACTACTTGCCCGGCTGGACGAACGTGGTGCTCGGCAGTTTCTATGCGTCCAGCACGCTTGGCGGCGCGACCGCCGATTGGGTGCAAGCAAGCGGAGCATATCTCAATGGAATGTTTCATCAGTTCGGGCTGGAAATTATTTTGCTCGTTGTCGCGCCACTCGTGTTGTGGCGACGCAACTCGGCCTTCGCGGTGCTTGTGCTCGTCGCGTGGCTGACCAATGTCGTCATCGTCATGCGCGGCGTGACGGCGTTCGGCGAGCCGGCGGGCGGACTGTACACGCCGACATATTTGTTTGCAGCGATCAGTCTCGCGCTATTATGGGATTTGCTTGCTCGGCTCTCAGCGCGCTACGAGACCATGCGCACCGGTCCGCGCGGTTGGCTTGTGCGACTGCGCGCTGAACTGATGCGCCGCAGCGTAAGCGGGCCACGCGATGCATTATTGGTCATCATGCTCGCGGTACTGCTCTTTACGTTGATGCTGCATGGTGTGCAGAACATAGGCGCGCATCAGGCAACCGTTAACATCCCTGCTCGTGAAACTGCCGCGCGTCAATTGCGCGATACTTTACCGAATGCAGCCATTCTCGGCGCATGGTCGCAGATTACACCTCTGCACTATCTACAAGTGGTTGAAGGGGTGCGGCCCGATGTGACCGTTTTTCATGCGCCGCTGACGGATGAGTTTGTGCGCGACATAAGCCGACGCGCCGCCGCCGAACACCGGCCACTTTACACACTTCAACCGTCTGGTGAACTCATCCTCGTCGTGCCGCCATGAGACTCTCTGCGCGTGTTGTCGCTGCTCTCCTCGCGCTCTGCTCGTTGATCGTCTATCTCGTCACAGTCGCACCCGACATGCTTGTGGGCGACAGCGGTGAGTTTCAGTTTGCCGCGCCGCTGCTTGGCATCGTTCACCCGACAGGCTATCCGCTTTACCTCGTGCTCGCCAAATTGTTCACACTCATTCCCGTCGGCAGCAGCGCCTATCGCGTCAACTTGTTCTCGGCAGTGTGCGCCGCACTCGCGGTTGGTGCGTGTTATCTTGTTTCACTGCAATTGCTCGACAACCAACACAATAGTGTCGGAGTGTCACGTTCGTCATTCGTCATTCGTCATTCGTCCGCGCTAGTCGCTGCGCTCACACTAGCATTGTCGTTCACGTTCTGGACGCAAGCCACCGAAGCGGAAGTATATGCGCTCAACTCGCTGTTCGTGATTTCGCTCATTGGGTTGAGCGTCGTGGCAAGGCAGACGGGGCAGGCGAGAGCATGGCTGCTGCTGGCGCTGGTGTTCGGTTTGAGTCTTGCGCATCATCGCTCGATCATTTTGCTCGTGCCCGCGCTGATGACATTTCTCGTTGCAGATGGCAGATGGCAGATTGCCCAATCGCAAATCGCAAATCGCAAATTGCAAATCGTTTTTTTGTTGCTCGCGCCGCTGCTGTTGTACTTGTACACGCCGCTGCGCTACAACGCGACGCCTTACACGCACATCGCGCTCGACGCGCAGCATGTCATCACCACACTCGACGATACACCCCAAGCCTTTATCGTGCATGCGTTCGGCGTCGGCTTCGGCGGCGCACTGCGTTGGGATGCGCGCGCATGGGAGCGTCTGCTGAGCACGCCACTGCGCGTGTTGGAGCAGGTGGGGTTGATCGGTATGGTGTTCAGCGGGCTTGGGCTGTTGTGGATTGTGCGAATGCGCGAATGGGGTACGCTGTTGCTGCTCATGCTGATGCTGGCAGCCTACGCGCTGTTCAATGCGCTGTATCAGATTGGCGACATCGCTGACTTCTACACGCCGCTGTACATCGCGGTTGCGCTGCTGATCGGGCAGGGGGTGATGGTGGTCGGGCGCGCGCATTGGGGTGCGGCGCTCGCCATGCTTGCGCTGCCTCTCGCGCTCCTGCTCTCCAACTTCGTGGCGATGCGTCAACACGACGACGTGCGCACGCACTGGAGCGCAGTGCTGAGTAGCGATGTGCCGCAAAACGCCATCCTGATCAGCAACGACCGTGACGAAATGACGCCGCTCTACTACTTGCAGTTCGTTGAGCATGTGCGCCCCGACTTACTTCCGTTGTTTCCGCTCATCTCCCTGAACTTCCCAAACGTCGTCGCGCTCACACAATACGCGCTCGAAACGTCGCGCCCGATTTACTTCATCAAGCCAATGGACAGCCTGAGCGTGAAGTTTCGTATGCAGAATGAAGGAGCGTTGCAGCGCGTGCTCGGCTTGCAAGACTTCACGCCAACGCACCCGCTCGCTCGTGAATCGGCGCTGCTAAATTTTGTCGGGTGGTCCGTGGATGACGGACGAATGCTGACCGTCACGTTATTCTGGCAAGCGCAGTCAATCACGCGGCCCGATCTGAAGACGTACGCGCATGTGGTGAATGCCGAAGGTAAGATTGTTGCCCAGAGCGATCACATACCCGGCGGGGAGTTCTATCCGCCGTCGCAGTGGGCGACCGGCGAAGTGCTGCGCGACCAGCATCCCATCACGCTGCCGAACGATTCGGCGAGTGTACGGTATCAACTCATAGTCGGAGCGTATTTGCCTGACGGACGAGGTGTGGATGGTGTAGCGCGGATGGAGTTGGGCACCCTCAGTCAATGAGTTATTCCTTTTCACCAAAGTTGCTTAACAACTAAACCTGCTTGATGGAAGAATCCAAGCAGGAGATCGCGGCGATGGCGCAGTCGCGCAAAACCACGATCAACCATTTGACGCAGAGCGGCACGGTTATCAGG
>JBBPZQ010000048.1:0-105127 GCA_038198935.1 Anaerolineae bacterium | reverse complement strand
CGCGGTAGCGGGTATGCACCTTCACATCGGCCGTATCACAACGGGGACAGCGTATCTCTTCCAGTACCATCGGGCACCTCATCTACGAGAATCGCTGTCATTATCGCGCACTGTCTGCTCCTATTCAACTGAACCAGTGCCTACAATGCCAATCGCCAATATTGATACATCACGCTTCCCTGCAACCATCTTTGGTGTGCATGATCGCGAAGGTAGAAAAGCCTTCGACAACACAAGCAGGCGCGGCTGGATCGTCGTGAGCGTCAGCCTGAGCGACCATGATTCGGACGGCAACTTCTCTGAGCTGGAACTCGGCGGCTTCGGCGTGATCGCGCGCCTCAATCATGGCTACAACTCGGCAGGCACGCTGCCGTTCGCCAATGACTATCAGGCATTCGCGCGGCGCTGTGCGGATTTCGTCGCGAATTCAAAGGGCGCGCACATCTGGATCATCGGAAACGAGACGAACTTGAACGCGGAATGGCCCGGCAATCAGGATGGAAAGGGCGGCGAGCCGATCACGGCTGAACGTTACGCGCAGTGCTTCGCGTTGTGCTATCGCGCGATCAAGCAGCGGAAGGGCCACGAAATCGATTGGATCGTCCCGTCGGCGCCCGCTCCGTACAACGCCGATGCGGGCGATTTCGTTCAATACTTCGCCGACATGCTGAACGGATGCCTGCGGCAAAATACACCGCCCGATGCGCTCGCCCTTCACGCCTATACGCACGGCTATAAGCCCGAGCTAGTCACGAGCGATGCGAAAATGGATCCGCCGTTCCAGAATTATCACTATCACTTTCGCGTCTATCAAGATTTCCTGAACGTGGTGCCGTCAGCATTACGCTCTGTACCCGTGCTGATCACAGAGGCACAGCCGGCGAATCCCGATTGGTGGCAAGACGAAAATCGTGGTTGGGTGCAGGCAGTTTATCGGGAAATTAACGGATGGAATACTGACGCGAAACATCAACCGATTCAAGCCGTCTGTCTATTTCGTTGGGAGCCAGGCGACGACCGATGGCGGTTCTCGGCGCGGGAAGGCGCCAACGAGGATTTCCGCACGGCGCTCCAGCAGAACTATGCCGCGCGCTGGCCCAGCAGCGGCGAGGCGAGTGGCACAACAAGGAGCGGTGGCGCGGTGCGCGAAGGCAGCGCGTCCAACCTGAGCGCGCCTTTGGCAGCGCCGCCAGTCGCGCAAGCCGCCGTTGATGCGGCGAAGCAATTGTCGTGGCTGCCGGTTTTCACCGACGGTGCGCTATACAAATTCGCACTCGCGCACGGATTGGGCTATCCGCAAACGGACGAGTTCACGTTCGATGCGCAGGCACAAACGTACAAGGGACAGGTCTTTGCAAATGGCGTCGTGTATGTGCCGACAAGCGATTTCAATCAGGTGCGCTCGGCGCCGAAGCCGACCGCGCAACCGCCCAAACCGGTTGATCCGATCGCGGCCGCGGCGACGCGCGCGGCGCAGCAGCAGAAACTGATGCCGATTGATCCGAACGGATCCCTCTACAAATTCGCGCAAGCCAAGCAGCTCGGCTATCCGCAGACCGACGAGTTTAGTTTCACCGTCGGTGGCGAGCCGTATCGCGGACAGGTCTTTGCTGGCGGCATCGTGCTCGCGAAAGTGCCAGAGTGGGACCATATTCAATTCGTGCGCAAGCCAGCCTGAACGGGTGAATACCGAAACGTTCAAGTCGAAACCTGTGATGACAACTCGCATGGATTTATCTCATGCGAGGCGGCTGTGACTGACGACAGATGCGTTCTGCTAGCATTCGGATCGTCCAGCTTGCGCTCGCGCTCGCGTTGCTTGTCTTCTTCGCGCTGCTCACCGTCGTAGACCAATTCGGCTACGCCGACCGCGCTCAGCCAGCCGACGTGATCGTGCTGCTCGGTTCCTTGGTCACAGTGAATGGGCAGCCTGGACTTGCACTCGAACGACGCGCGCAACATGCAGCCGCACTCTATCGGCGCGGGGTTGCGGCGCACGTCATTTGTAGTGGCGCAGTGAATAACGGCAACCCGCCCGCCGAAGCCGTCGTCGGCTGCAATCGCGTCGCCGAATTGGGTGTGCCGCGCGACGCGCTCGTGCTCGAAGACCAATCGCACAACACCGAAGAGAACGCCGCGTTCACGGCGCGCCTCCTGCGCGCGAACGGCTGGCGCAGCGCGGCACTCGACACGGATGGCTTTCACCTCTATCGCGCGACGATCATGTTCGAGCAAGCGGGTGTCGTCGTCTATCCGAGTCCCACACAAATCACAACGGGCGAAATGAATCCGCTGGAGCGTATCGTGCGCGAACTGCGCGAGGTGCTCGGCGTGCTGTGGTTTTGGTCGCGGCTGGCTTTCGGACACGTCGCGGCATGACGCTTGCGCCCCATCCCCCTTTCGCCTAGAATCGTCCGCATGGACGAGCAAACCATCTGCAATACACAATCCAGTTACGACCGCGTCGCGCCCGAATATGTGCGGCGCATCTACGATGAGCTGCAACACAAGCCGCTCGACCGCGAGTTACTAGACCGCTTTGGCGACAGCGTGCGCGAACGCGGCGTTGCCTGCGACATGGGCTGCGGACCTGGCCAGGTCGCGCGCTATCTGCACGAGCGCGGCGTGCAAATCGTCGGCGTTGACCTCTCGCCCGCGATGGTCGAGCAGGCGCGACAACTCAATCCGCAAATCGAGTTCGTGCACGGCAACATGCTCGCGCTCGACGTGCCCGACGCGGCGTGGGCAGGCATCGCCGCGTTCTACTCCATCATCCACATCCCGCGCGGCGAAGTGGTGGATGCGCTGCGCGAGATGAAGCGCGTGCTGCAACCCGACGGCGTGCTGCTGCTGGCGTTCCACATCGGCAACGAAGTTCGTCACCTCGACGAGTGGTGGGGACAGCCCGTCAACATTGACTTCCTGTTTTTCACGTCCGACGAGATGTCACGCAATCTGCGCGACGCAGGCTTCGTGATTGACGACGTGATCGAGCGCGAGCCTTATGACGGCCTCGAAGCGACGACGCGGCGCGCGTATATCTTTGCGCGCAAGCCCAGCTAGTTTTCGGACACATCGCAATTTCCCATCCGCCGCTTCTCCGACAGCACCCGCAAGGGCGCACCTCACGTTTCACTCGTAGCACATACCTCACTCATCCAAACTTAACGAGCCCGCACTACGCTGGATCGTAAGTAGTCAACGTATCACCTACGCACCAATCAAAACTACAGGATGAACGCGAACGTGACAGCCACGCTTCAATTTGTTTGCGGTTGTCATAGGCGGATGCTAACATACGAGCGATGTCCGCAACGTACTCCGACGAAGAACTCGCAAAACGATTTTTGAAAGGCGACGAGAGCGCGTTCGAGCAATTGGTGACGCGCTACTCGAAGCCGGTCTTCAACTTTGCATTGAACTTTCTCGGCGACGCCGATGACGCAGACGAGGCGGCGCAGTTGACCTTCGTGCAGGTATATCAGTCGCTGCCGCGCGCGCGGCTAGACGCGCCGCTCAAGCCGTGGATATACCAGATCGCGCGCAACAAATGCATTGACCTGTGGCGCAGTCGTAAGGGCGTGCTCAGTCTCAGCGCACGCGACGAACAGGCGACGGACGAATCCGACCCGCTGGACGTTGACCCCACCGACCCAAACCCGCTGCCCGAAGAACTCGCCGAGCGCAGAGATTTGCAGCAATTGTTGAGGAAAACGATCAACGCCCTGCCCGAGAAGTATCGCATCGCCGCGACGCTCCGCTACGTGAACGAATTGTCGTTCGCGGAAATCGCGCGCGCGATGGATGTGCCGGAGAACACGGCGAAGACTTACTTTCAGCGCGCGAAGAAAATTTTGCGGAAGCAGTTGGCGCAATTGCGCTGACTGCAGCGGACAGTTCACTGTTCCGATAGTCTGCCGTCGCGCCGTGAAACTTTCGCGCACTAACCATCGTGTCAAGACTGAGGGACCGTATGAGCAGCGACATTCGTGACGAGCTTGATCGTCTGTACGAAAAAATCGAGTGGGAGAACCCGCGCGCGAATTTCACGGGGCGGGTCGTGGCACGCGTGCGCTGGGCGAAGCGCGCGCAGCGTGTCAGCACCACGGTGACGCTGATCGCACTCGCGCTGTTGGGTGTGTTCGGTTTTGCGCTCGGACGCGGACTGACGTTTTCGGGCGCCCTCGATTACTTCACGCTGGTCGTCAACAATGTTGATTTGATCAGTAGCGCCGCCGACGACTTCATCGCCGCGCTTGGCGACGTGATGCCGTGGACGGAAATCTTGGCAGTCACATTGAGCATCGCGCTGATCTGGACAGCATCGGCGCTGCTGCCGCGCTGGCTGGTTCGATATCGTTCGCGCCATAATGAATACTCTGCCAACAATTACTCGCAATAACGCGAAGCGAAAACTACATTGACGTTCATTCGTAGAACTCGTTGCACGCGAAACTAGAAATGTTCGACATTCGTTCGCATCTGCTCTGGCTTGTGACGCCGCTCGTGCTGGTAGTCGGCGTGTTCGCGGGCGTCACGAGCGCGACGACCGAAGAAGTGGCGCACGTCTCCACGCCGCCGCCGCGTCCGACCGGCGAAGCGACGGCGCCACGGCCGTATACCGTCGCGGGCCGCGTCGTGTTCGTGGACGTGCAGGCACGCACGGTGATCGTGCAAGCGCGGAACGGCAAGTTCGTGGATGTGTTCTTTGCAGCTAACACCACCATTCGCGAGAACAAAAAAAATATCCGGCCGCGCGACATCGGCGTGGGCGACCGCGTCGTCGTCGTCGGCAAGCCGCACACGCGCTACGGCATAGACGCCGCCGTGATGACCGTCATGCCGAAGAGCGACAGCGCGAATTCACCGCCGAAGTGACGCCGTTCTGGCAAATTGAAACCTGTCGGGTTGTGAAGACCTGACAGGTTTTTTGTTTTTGCGTATGATGAATCGTCATGCGTGAGTTCACCGAAGCCGAGTTGCGACAGTACGATGGCAGTCACGGTCGTCCCGTGTACATTGCGTACAAGGGCAACGTCTATGACGTGACGAATAGCCGTTATTGGAAGACCGGCATGCATCAAGACATGCACTACGCCGGCCTCGATCTGACGCGCTCGCTGCGCAAAGCGCCGCACAACGAAGAAGTGTTCGCGCGTTTCGCGATTGTCGGCGCGTTGAAGTTGGTTGAATGATGGGCGCGGCGCGCGTTTGCGATTATAATGTTTTTAAGTAACTACTCAGCCTCCCGCAGGTTTTTCGATGCATTGCAGGCAATTATCTATGGGCTTGAGCAGCTGGTTGTCGCGAGCGCCCCATTTATCAACCTGCGGGAGGGTGCCTGAGTAGTAAACTTTTTAATCTCACGTCAGAGTTTCACGATGAATTGTTGCACTCAGGATCGCGGGCTTAATCAAGTCTTCACGTCCGACATTGCACGGCGGGAGGCGAAGCAGTTCCGCAAAAAAGGGCTGAACAAGCGCGACCGTCAACTGCTGCGCGCGCTGACGCAGCGCAGCGTACAGGGTGTGACGGTGCTCGAAGTCGGCGGCGGTGTCGGCGGCACCGAGATCGAGTTGCTCAAAGCCGGCGCAGCACACACGACCGACGTGGACATCGCGCAAGCCTACGTGCAAGGCGCGCGAGAGTTGGCGCAGTCGCTCGGCTTCGGAGATGTGAGCGAGCAGCGCGTGCTCGACTTCGCGCACGCTGCCGATCAAGTGGAAGCCGCCGATATCGTGATTATGAATCGCGTGGTGTGCTGCTACCCGCACATGCCGGCGCTGGTCGCGCCTGCCGCGCAGCACGCCCGCAAGTTGCTGGCGCTCGTGTTTCCGCGCGAGGCGTGGTGGATGCACATTGGCGCGCGCGTCATCAACTTCGGCATGTGGCTGATGCGCCGCGACTTTCGTTTCTTCGTCCATCCGCATCAGGCAATCATTGATGTTGTGACTGGCAACGGCTTGCGCGCGACCCATGATCGCTTCAGCGGGCCGTGGCGGACGATGCTGTTTGAAAGAAATTCGGATTGACCGAAACCAGCTGCAAATCTGACATCTGAAATGGAGTTGTAATGCCTAGAACGGTGCCCCTCGCCATCGTCGGACTTGGCAACGTCGGGCGGCGCGTGATGCAGTTGCTGATTGATAACCGCGACGAGATTCGTCGCCGCTACGATTTGGATTTCCAACTGTGTGGCGTCGCCGATTCGTCGGGTGCGGCCGTGTTCCAGAACGAGAGCCGGCCCGCATTCGGTCTCGCGCCCAAAGCGCGCGGCTTCGACCTGCGCGAAATCCTCAGTCACAAGCAGAGCGGTCAAGGCGTGGCGACGTTTCCGAAGTATGGCCACGCCGCCATGAGCGCGCGCCAACTCGTCGAGAAGGCGGGCGCAGACGCGCTGCTCGAAATGTCGCCGACGAATTTGAAGGACGGCGAGCCCGGACTCTCGGCGGTCGAGGCGGCGATTGAGCGCGGCATGTGCATCGTGCTCGCCAACAAGGGTCCGCTCGTGCTTGCCTACGAGCGACTGATGAAGAATGCCGCACGCAAGCAGGCGCGGCTCGCAATGAGCGCGACCGTCGCGGGCGGACTACCGACGGTCAACATCGGGCGGCGCGACCTGGCCGGCTCGCACATCCAGAAGATCGAAGGCGTGCTGAACGGCACGACCAATTTGATTCTGACCAAGATGGCGGACGAAGGCATGTCATATGCCGACGCGCTCGCGCTCGCGCAGCACGAAGGTCATGCCGAGACCGATCCGACGCTAGACGTCGAGGGCTACGATGCCGCCGTGAAATTGCTCATCCTCGCCCACAGCGCGCTCGACTTTCACGCGACGCTCGACGACGTGGAGCGCGTCGGCATCACGGGTGTGACGATGGCCGACCTCGCGCGCAACAAACGCGACGCGCGTGTGACGAAGTTGTTGTGTGTCGCCGAACGTGACAACGGACGCGACACGTATCGTCTCTCGGTGAAGCCGACCGCACTGCCGCAAGAGCATCCGATGGCGCGACTGAACTCGCATCAGATGGGCGTGATGTATCACACCGACACGAACGGCACGATTGTCGCCACCATCGAAGAAGCGAACCCGATGCCGACTGCCTCCGCCGTCGTGCGCGATCTCATCAATTTGTATTGGCAAGCGTGAAGCGACGGAGGACGGAAGACGGAGGACGGAAGTTGGCTTCGGTCTTCCGTCCTCCGTCTTCCGTCAAACGCATGGCACTCCCCACCACCATCGCGCGCTCCTCGCCGCGCATCTTCTACGGCTGGCTGATCGTCGTCATCGGATTCTGCGGCTCGTTCATCACGGCGGGCACGGGCGGCTACGTCTTCGGGCAGTTCATTCAGCCGCTGTCGAATGCGTTCGGCTGGTCGGTCGGCTTCGTCTCTTCGATCACGCTCGTGCGCTCGCTGACGAACATCGCCGTCGTGCCGCTCGTCGGGCGCATGACCGATCGCGTCGGCTCGCGCCCCGTGATGTTGCTCGGCTCGCTGGTGGGCGGACTGCTGTTCATTGGACTAGCATTCGTCGGCAACCCGATCGTCTTCTACATCGGCTACAGTGTCGTGCTATCTATCGGCTATGCGATGCTCGGCGGCATCCCGTCGCAAGCGGCGGTCACTCGCTGGTTTCGGCGGCGGCGCGGCATAGCGCTCTCGCTCGTCACGCTCGGCATCTCGACGGGCGGTGTGGTGATGGTGCCGCTGACGCAAATCATGCTCGATAACTTCGGCTGGCGTTTCGCGCTCGGCGCGATTGGCGTCGGCATTTTGCTCGTGATGCTGCCGCCGGTCTTCCTGTTCATGCGCGATTATCCGGAGGCGATGGGACTCGCGCCTGATGGGGATGTGCCCTCACCCCCGTCCCCTCTCCCAAACTGGGAGAGGGGTGCAGGGGTGAGGGCGAACGATGCGGTCCACGACGAGCGCGCGTGGACATCGCAGCAGATTTTGCACTCGCCGCGCTATTGGCGGCAGGCAATTGGCTACATGTTCGCCTTTGCGATGCTGCAAGTCACGCTCGTGCATCAGTATCCATTCATCACGCATCAAGGCTTCGACGGCGCGACGGCTGCGCTCGTGCTCTCGATCTATGCGTTGAGCGCGGGCGTGTCGAAATTTGTGTGGGGCTTTCTGGCGGATCGGCTCGATGTGTATAAAGTTGCCGTCGCAAGCAACTGGCTCGCGGCGCTCGGCATCATCATCTTGATGTTCGCCAACACCATGCCGCTGTTGTGGCTATACGCCATCGTCGGCGGCTGGGGCATCGGCGGCTTGCCCGCGCTGCAAGCCATTGTGATCGCGCAGTCGTTCGGACGGCGCTCGTACGGCACGGTTGCGGGCTTGCTGAACCCGATGAACAGCATCGCCGCCGCCGTCGCCGTGCCGTTCGCGGGCTACATGTTCGATTTGACGGGCACCTATGTCGTCGCGTTCGGTGTCATCGTCGCATTCGTGTTCGTGTCGAGTGTGAGCCTGTTGACGATGCCGCGAGAGCAAACTAAACTACAGACGAGTTGATATGACACATTTAACTAATAATCTCATCGGTACTCTTGATTCAGTTGAAATTGATCCGTCGTGGTCATTTGTCGAGTGCAAGCCTTCGCAGACTCGCTACATCACGCACGGCTATCATACCTACCCTGCGAAGTTCATTCCGCAACTCGCAGCGCGATTGATTACAGAATCGTCATGCGAGAATGACATCGTTTGCGATCCGTTCATGGGCAGCGGTACGACAATTGTCGAGGCGCTGGTACATGGACGGCGCGGCGTCGGCGTTGACATCAATCCAGTCGCGCACTTGATCGCGCAAGTAAAGACGACAGCGATTGATACGAGCAGACTTGAACGAGTCTGAAGGGAAATCGAGTTAGTTTCTGCGCAAGCAAGCATCTGCATAACACAGCAGCCGTAGGAGTATTTCAGAATGCGTCGAAGTTTTCATTTGCTGATTTCTCCAAAGTTCTTTCAGCAAAGCCGAGAGTACGGGCTGTTTGGTGTTGCCGAGAGAAACTTGAATCAACTGGCCAATGTTCGAAAAGGCGACATTTGTTTCTACTACACCGCCCATCAGGTAGGACTACGAAAGGCAGGATTTATTCATGGCCCATTTGAAGTTGTGAGCGAACTGTTTCACAATGACAGCCCTGTTTGGGTCGCAAGCAAGCATAGCGCCACCAAGGATAAATATCCATATCGGATCAAGATTCGGTACTTGAAGGAACATCCCTGTTTGAAGCCTGTTCCTGTTCAGGCGCTCTGGGATCTGAAGGATGAAGGTAAGATCAAATCAATTGTTGACAGTTCCGCCCTCATTGACAAAGCAGTATGCACGCTCCTTCAGCAAGAAGGTATTTTGCTATTGCAATCGCTACTTCAAGCAAATCAACTGCCAGGGCATGATGACAGTCCATACAGAGGACATGACCTCAGTGAAGGTGAAGTAGACTTGTTGAAGTACGAAGGCAAGAAAATCAAAGAATTGAAAATGGAAGCATATCTCGAAGCCTATTTGCTTCTTCATCCCGACATGCTACACAGACTTGCTGGCTTCAAAGATGGCGTTGATGACAAATACGAGGTGGACGTCTTGAATCAGGTGAGCACTTATGTGGCAGGCGGCGCAATAGATATTGTTTGCCTTTACAAAAAGCAAGTCTTAGATTTCTGGCTTACGCTAACAGCCGCCGTGTTTGAAGTGAAAAAGGCAGTCATCGTTCCCTCTTATGTTGATCAGATTATCCGCTACATTGAATGGGCAACTCGTCTCATTCCTGGCGCAAAACATGAAATGATTAAGGGTGTTCTGATTGGTCGGGATTTCGGCAATGAAACTGACAAGAGGAACGCTCTCATCAAGAGAGTGAATGAGTTCAAGCAAATCTATGCTATTGATGCCTTCACTTACAGGATTACGGGCCACGCTTTGGATTTCGATAAACTCACCTAGGAGGAGTGCCTATGCTAGACCGACTCGTAGTCGAAGATTTTCTCGACGCAGAGTTCGACGACAGTTCCATCGAGATACCTGACAACATCAACAAGGCAGAACTCGTCGAAACTTTCGCGTTGTATGTTGAAAACGACCTCTATGAGTGGCTCAAAGATAACTTCAGTAGCTTCTTTGATCACATTGACAGCGATTGGTCGTGGGTAGAAGACACAATCGCACGATATAAGAGGGAAGAACCGACTCACTTTGTAGCCAACTCCAACAATCCATCTCAAGTTAGACCAAGCGATGGAGACACACAATGAAACTCAAAGTTGCCGCCGTGCAGTTGGCGGCCTCGGACGATGTGGAGCGCAACGTGAACGCTGCCGAGTCGTTGATAGACGAGGCGGTGAGCAAAGGCGCACAGTTGGTCGCGCTGCCCGAAACGTGGCAGTGCATCAGCGAGGACAAGGATGCCGTGCGCGCGAGCGCGCAGCCGATGGACGGCGAGATCGTGCAGCGCATGAAAGCCAAAGCGCGCGCGCATCAAATCTATCTGCACTGCGGCAGCCTGAACGAGAAGATTGACGGCTCGGACAAAACGTACAACACCACCGTGCTGCTCGGTCCGACGGGCGACGAACTCGCGCGCTACCGCAAGATTCACCTCTACGACGTTGACCTCGGCGCGAATCAGAAATACGAGGAGTCGGCGACGGTGCAGGGCGGCACGGAAACCGTCGTCACCGAAATTGGCGCACTCACGGTCGGGCTTGCCATCTGCTACGACCTGCGCTTCCCCGAACTGTTCCGCGAACTCGCGCTCAAAGGCGCGGAGGCGGTCATCATGCCGGCCGCGTTCAACGAGTTCACCGGCAAAGACCATTGGGAGATTTTGATCCGCGCGCGCGCGATTGAAAATCAGAACTACATGATCGCGCCCGACATCGTGGGCGGCTATGGCTCGCGCGGCAAACGCTGCTACGGTCGCTCGATGATCGTTGACCCGTGGGGCACCGTCATCGCGCAAGCGCCCGACGAGCCAGCCGCCATCGTCGCCGAGATTGATACGGAGCGTGTCGGGAAGATTCGGCGCACGCTGCCGAGCCTCGCCAATCGCAAAGTGATCTAAAGGAGAGACCTCACAGGTTTCCAAACTTGTTAGGTCTGACGTATTTTTGTATACTGGACAAGGCTTCAAGGTAACGTGGGCTTCGGTCGGTTGCGTCGCCGGAAGACTGCAGGCTCCAGGCACGCAGAGTAAGAGACCGAACAGTCGGCGCAAGGTCGTTGTCCTGCATTCACCAATACGGAGGTACGAAACATGCCAGCACCACAGGAACACAAGAAAAGTTTGGAGCAGGTGCTTAACGGGCTCACGGATGAGAATGGTAAGAAGCTTGCGGCCCATCTCAGGAACCCTCAGTTCCAAAAGGCCATTGATGAACTCCATGATAGCCAGCAAGCGCGCGATGAAGCGACCAAAGACCCCAAAGGCTTCTTCAAACGCAAGGGGGCAGACCTGCCGGACGATGTGACCATGGAGGTCAAACAGGGCAGTTGGTGCATCTACTTTAAATACCTGGCGATTTGCGTAAAATGGTGCGACGATAGTGGCTGGGGCTGGTGCTGACCAGTCCAGACGACTCGTAGAGACACGCACCCATCAGTTTACGGAACGAGTGCGCAGGCGACGCGCCGACCGCCTGCGCGTCAGCAACCGCGATCAACGCGACGAAGACCGTATAGAGCAGCGGTCGCCCAAATTGCTCGAAGCCGCCATGCGCGACACTGCTGGTCAGGTTGCTTAAGTCGTAGACGTCTGGGGTATAAAAAGACCTGACAGGTTTTGAAAACCTGTCAGGTCTTTTGTGTTTGGAAATTTAGTTGTATAATGCCGCCGCTCTGACGTTCGCGTTTCCTCGTCCTATCCAGTCGCATCGGAGGATCAATATGCAAGACTGGCTCGCGCGTTATCGCGGCTACCTCTTTATAGCGCTCGTCTTCGCCGTCGCTGCGGGCGGTATCCTCTTCGTCGCGCGTCGCAGCGAACCCAAAGCGATTCAGATCATCACGCCGACGCCTCGCCCGACTGCCACCCTTGCTCCGACCTCCACACCGACGACCATCGTCGCGCAAGTCAGCGGCGCGGTCGCCACACCCGGACTCGTTCATCTGAGCGCGGGCGCGCGCGTGGACGACGCGATCAAGGCGGCGGGCGGCGCGACGAGTGATGCCGACTTGTCGCGCGTGAATCTGGCGAAGCGTGTCGGTGATGGCGACCTGATCGTTGTGCCGAAGTTTGGCGAAGCGGTGAATGCGCCGACCAGCGCGACCCGCGAGCGCGGGACGGCGACGCCTGCGCCGTTGGGCAAGGTCAACATCAACACGGCGAGCGTGGAGGACTTGGATAAACTGCCGGGCATCGGGCCCGCCATCGCGCAGCGCATCGTGGACTATCGCAACGCGAGCGGACCCTTTCAGCGCATCGAGGATATTATGAAGGTGCGCGGCATTGGTCAGGCGGAGTTCGATGCAATCAAGAATCTGATCGTGGTGCGCTGACCTCAACCGCCGAGCGTCGTGATGATGTCGTTCTTGATGACGCTGTACATGTTGCCGATCGCGCTGCCCGTCAGGCCGAGGATAACCACGACGACAATGGCGAGCAACATGATCAGCAGCGCATATTCAGCCAATCCCTGACCTGCGTAACGGCGTAACATCGCAAGCCTCCTGTGCGGTCATAGTAAAGACTCGCACGCGGTATGTCAATGTGACTTAAGGAATAGCAAGCGACAAGTGTCATGTGCCAAGTGCCAAGTGCCAAGTGTCATGTGCCAAGTGTCAAGTGTTGAACGAGAAGATTCACGTCACCTCGACACTTGGGGTTTGAAAAATAATAACTTCCCAACTTGTCATTGCGAGCCCGCGCGCTTTTCGCGGGCGTGGCAATCTCTATAGCGCAGCGTAGAGATTGCTCGTCTACGCGCCAGCGTCGCTCGACGCAGGTGTCGGCGCGAACGACGCGCTTCGCAATGACAGTTGGTCGGGAAGTTATTTCCTAACGAACCCTTGACACTTGACACTCGCCCCGTTCGGGTATGTTCCCTCTTGTCTTTCTTACCGCCGCGTTCCTCGCGGGCATCGTGTGCGCCGGGCTGATCGGTGCGCCGCTGCCGAATGAATATTTGCTGATTGCCGCGCTCGTGCCGCTTGCCGCGCTTGTGTTGTGGTGGCGCGAGCCGCGCGGCCGCTGGCTGTTCATCTGCGGCATGCTATTTTTGCTCGGCATCGCACGCTACCAGTTCGCGCAGAGCAGCTCAGGCGATGCGCTCACGCGCTATCACGGTGCCGCGCCCGTCACCCTGCACGGCATCGTCTCCGCGCCGCCCGATGTGCGCGACCGCGCAACGGATGTGCGCGTGGATGTGTCGCGACTGAAAACGTCGCGCGGTTGGACGGATGCGAGCGGCACGGTGCTCGCGCGTCTGCCGCGCTACGAAGAATTTCAATACGGCGACGAAGTGGAATTGAGCGGTGTGCTGCACGCGCCGCCGGTGTTTGGCGACTTCTCGTACAAAGATTACCTCGCACGGCAAGGCGTGTATTCGCTGATGGATCGCCCGCGCATCGCACGCATCGCTTCGGGCCAAGGCAATGCATTCTATGCGGCGCTGTTCGCGTTGCGCGCCCGCGCACAAGTTATCATCGTCCAGAGTTTGCCAGAGCCGCAAGCCTCATTGCTAAGCGGCATCTTGCTGGGCCAAGATCGCGGCATCCCCGACGAAACGATTGAGGCGTTCAACCGCACGGGCACGTCGCACATCATCGCCATCTCGGGTTACAACATTACAATTCTGGCCGGCTTTCTCGCCGCACTCGCCACATTGTTCGTGCGCCGCCGACAGACATGGTTGTTCGTCTCGCTCGGCATCGCGGCATACGTCGTATTCGTCGGCGCGAGCGCGTCAGTGGTACGCGCGGGCATCATGGGCATTGTCTATGTCACCGCGAGCGCATTTGGGCGGCGCAGCACTGCGCTCAACGCGCTCGTGCTTTCGGCGCTGCTGATGGCGCTGCAATCGCCGTTCGTGTTATGGGACATCGGCTTTGAACTTTCGTTCACCGCGACGCTCGGCTTGATCGTGCTCGCCACGCCGCTGACCAACGCGTACAAGGGCTGGCTGTCGCTGCGCGTGTCCAACGAACTTGCACGCGAGGTCATCCTGTTCGCCACCGAAAGTTTATGGGTAACGGTGGCGGCGACGCTCGCCACGCTGCCGATCATCGTCTATGATTTTCATCGGCTCTCGCTCATCAGCATTCCCGTCAATCTCTTGGTCTTGCCCGCACAGCCTGCGATCATGTTGACGGGACTCCTTGCTATCGCGGCGGGCTTCATCTCGCCGATGCTCGCGCAGGTCGTGGCGTGGTTCGCGTATCCATTCCTTGCGTGGACGACCAGCGTGATCGAGTTCGCCGCGCGCATCCCGTTCGCCTCCATTGACATTGGCCGCATTCCCGACGCCGTCGTGATCGCCTATTACGCCGCGCTGATTGCGCTGGTCGCCTACTTCATGCAGCCGAAAGAGAAGCGCGCGTCGCTTCGCGCAGCGTTGTCGCGTATGAAACCCCTAGCGCCGCTGACGCCGCTCGCGCTCGTCGGCGTGGTCGTGTGGATTGGCGCGTTCGCAACGCCCGACGGCAACTTGCACGTTTCGTTCCTCGACGTGGGCCAAGGTGACGCCGCGCTGATCCAAACGCCAAGCGGCCAAGTCGTCGTGATTGACGGCGGTCCAAGTCCGACGAGCTTGAACGACGCGCTCGGTCGTGCGCTGCCGTTCTATCAGCGCGACATTGCGCTGGTCGTGCTCACGCGCGCGAGCGACGACAAACTGACGGGACTCGTCTCGGTGCTGGAGCGCTACAACGTCGCGCAGGTCGTCGCGCCAGAAGCGTCGCGCAGCAACTCGTCGCTGCGGCGCTGGCGTGAATTGATCGCGCAGAAGTCCATCCACGAGCAAGCCGCGACGGCCGGCGTGACGTTCGCGCTCGGCGACGGTGTTCAAATTGAAATTGAAAACGTGGGCAACGATGAGGAAGGACTGAGCGTGCGCGTACGCTACGGCGCGCACAGCCTGTACTTTGACGCCGACGGCGTACAGCACAATGACGTGGTTGAAAGCGCGCTCGTGCTGAAACTCGGCCGACACGGCGACGCCAAGAGCGTGAGCACGGACTGGCTGCAATCGCTCGCGCCGCAGTTCGCCGTCATCAGCATCGCCGACAAACACGAGCCGGCCGAACAAACCTTAACGCGCCTGAGCGACGCGGGTGTGATTGTGTTTCGCACCGACGAGCACGGCACGATCACGTTCAGCAGCGACGGCGCACAGTGGTGGGTCGAGACAACGCGCTAATACGTCACGAGGTCGCCGAGATGCGCCGTCTCGTTGAGGGAGATCAATTGTGCGCCGTCGGCTTTGATGTTGATGCGCGTGATCGAGCAGTTCGCCACTTGACGCGCGCGCGAAAATTTTGAGCGCTGCTCAGGGAAGAAGTGCGTGAGCGTTCCCCAGATCACGCCGCCGTGCGCGACCATCAGCACGCGTGAGTCGGTGTGCTCGGCGATCAGCGCCGTCATTGCCTGACTGACGCGACCGATCAGCGGTGCGCGCAAAAATTCGCCAGCACCTCTGGCGACGCGCCCGCGTCCCAACAGCATCCGCTCGACCACCTCGCCCATCAAGATTCGCGTCATCTCGCGGTCCGTCCATTCCGAGAGCGCGTTGACAATCACTGGCTTGAGACTGATCACGCCGCCGATGATGTCGGCCGTCTGTCGCGCGCGCAGCAACGGACTGCACACCATGATGGCAAACGGTCTGTCGCTTGAGAGTTGCGTGCCGGCGCGCCGCGCTTGCTGCTCGCCGAGATCACTCAATGGCGATTCATCGCGCGGGCGCATGGCGACGCCGGCAATGCGGCCATGCCGAACGAGTACGAGCTCCATAATGCGTGCTGCGTAATTACGAAATGCGTAATTCCGTAACTGGTAACAGTCACGAATTACGGATCACGCATCACGCATTCTGCACGAGTTCCAGTTTCGCCTCTGCCTCTGTCTCAATCTCATGCCAATCGAACAGCATCGGCACGTATTGATTTCGGCTCCACGGCTCAACCTGATCGGCGTAGTGCGCGCTGCCCGGATGGCCCGACGCGCCGAGCGGCACTACCCACTGCGCACGTTTCAGAGCGCCGAGGTCAATGATCTGCCGATAGCACTGCGTGCCTTGAACTTGATAACTGATCGCCGAGAAGTAGCCGGCCGCCTGCACCGTGTCGCTATCACCGCCGTATTGCGCACGCGGCGGATTGAATTGCAGTCCGACTTCAGGCAGCACCGAGAGTGGATGCGCGGGCGCGGTGTGATGCAGCTTGCACCACTGCCAGCCCTCCATATCGTCGCCGAGCAGCGCGGATAACTGCGCGACGGCAACGCTCAACGCATTTTCTAAAGCGGCAGTCCAAGACGCGCTCGCTGAAGCGGACGCGTTAAGAAGGCGCGCATCGCCTGAAGCAATGTACTGCGCAAGATACGTTCGCAGCCTCAGCATGTGCGTAGCTGCACCGCGTCCGCCGCTAAACATCTCGCGCGCGAGTTCACGCCCCAACAAGCCTTCCATCAATTGCCGCATCAGCACGTCACGCGTGGTCGCGTAAATCGTCGCTGCCACGCTGTCGGGCTCGAGGCGATAGTCCCACGCGCGCAACTGGTCGAGCGCGCGGCGTGCTATGGCGTCGCGCGGTTCCAGCGTGAGCAGATGCGGCACCAGTTCGCGCGCGGCGATGGACAGGCGGTCGGCTTGAATGCGCGCGAAGTCTTCATGCGTTGCGTCCTGCAAGCCGCACAACTGCTCCGCGATGCGCGCATAGCGGTAACCGGGTGCGGCGTCCACACTGATGAAGTATGGATAATCGTCGTCCACGATTTTGTTGTTCGCGCTGGCGATGAAGTGTGTCGCGGGATTCGTGAGCTGCGGCATCTCGTCGAACGGAATGAAGCCGCGCCACTCGTGCGCGCCAGTCCAGCCGGGCACCGGCAGCCAGCCGTTCGCGCCGTCGCGGATCGGCAACATGCCGCGCGTGTGATACGCAATGTCGCCGTCCACATCAGCCATGATGAGATTCTGAGCGGGCTCTACCCACTCGCGCTGCGCCGCGCGCAACTCGTGCACGTTGCGCGCGCGCAGCATCGGCAAGAAACACTCGAACGTCTTGCCCGCTTCGAATGCGGTGTAGCGCAGCGCGATGGCGTGATGTGCCCACGGCGCGTCGAACACGATGGGTCCATGCTGCGTGCGACGCACACGCTCCGTCACGTCCATGCCGTCTTTCACTTTGATGCGCTCGTCGCTTACGTCGGCAGTGCGCAACTCGCCTTGATACTCGAAGCGCGTCGAATCATTGGCGTCGAAGCGCTCGACGTACAAATCCTGGTAGTCCGCGCCCGCATGCGTGACTGCCCACGCGACATGCGCATTGTGGCCGAAATGCGAGAAGGCGGGCACACCGGGGAACGACGCGCCGATCACGTCGAAGTCCGCACAGGCGAGATGGTTTTGATAATAGACGTTCGGTACATCAATCTGCCGATGCGGGTCGCCCGCGAGCAATGGCTTGCCGCTGCGCGTGCGCGCGCCGTCCATGACCCAGTTGTTGCTGCCGCCAGCGGACGGCAGCAGCGCGGCGGCTTTCTCGAAATCGGGGAAGGATAGGTCGCCGTGCCGATGGTAAATCTCGTCGGGTGGCACGATCAGCGGATGACCGTCGGCGTATGCTGGATACAACTCAGCGGCTTTGTGCGCGCCAACTTTGAGCACGACTTTGAGTCGCCACAGCTTGTTGTACAGCACGCCCATCAAGACATGACGAATCTTGAAAACGCTCAAGCAGTCCCACACGCGCCAGGGCGCCGGTCGAATGCCGAGCACTTGAAATTCCACTGACGGCACAGGCGTTTGCGCGATGAAGGCGTTCACACCATTGGTGTACGCTTCGACCATCGCGCGCGTTTCGTCGTTGAGGATTTGCCACTCGGCTCGCGCCGCACGCTCAATCTGAAATCGGCGCGCGAGCCGATCAGCTTCGATTCCAACTGCGCCGATCAGTTCCGCCGTCGTGCCATATGCACGGCGGCGATCCCATTCCATGTGCCACATGCGATCCTGCGCGTGCACGAAGCCTTGCGCGCAAAACGCATCGTGACTGTTGCGCGCACGCATGTGCGGGATGCCCCAACGGTCGCGCATTACCTCGACGCGCTCGCGCAAGCCGTCAACATGCAGCGTGCCACTCGTGTGCGGCAAGGTGTCAGTCAGGTTCATGGTATGTCCTCAAGGAAATTTGCGGATGGTCTGATACGTAATGCGTCATGCGTAAATTACGAATTACGCATCGCGGATCGCGCCTTCCACCATCACGCGGCGATTATAACATCGCGCAACTTGCTTCTGCAATGTGTGCTATAATCGCCGCCGTGACGACGCCAGACGACCGCGCACAGATCGCCAGTGCGAACCGCGATTTTTATCGCGCACTCGCCGCGCGCGACATGCGGCTGATGGATCATGTCTGGCTGCACGACGAGTGGATCGGCTGCGTGCATCCAGGTTGGGCGCTGCTGGTCGGCTGGAAAGCGATCCGCCAAAGTTGGGTCAACATCTTTGCGAGCGGCCAGCATTTGCAGCTCATGCCGTCGCAAGTCGTGATCCACATCGAAAAAGATTTGGCGTGGGTGACGTGCACGGAGAATATCACCGCGCACGATGCAGGCGAGTGGTCGTACAGCCTGGCGCAAGCAACCAACCTGTTCCAGCGTGTCAGCGGCGAATGGAAATTGATTCATCATCACGCCTCGCCCATGCCCGCACACGGATCGAGCGCGCCGACGAACGCCGCGCGCAATTAGACGTGCGCTGCACGAGAAGGTCAGTATGTCCAAACAAATCTCCGAGAACAAACACACGAAGTCAGATGACACGCAACACCGCGCCGCGCCCGTCTTTGCGCTTGCGCCTGAGATCGAGTTGGCGATTGGCAAGTTGCCTAGCGTGCGCGACGTGCGCGTGATCATTGAAGGTCAAGCGATTGACGAGATTCACGTCCTTTCCGAACCTGCGGTGCAGCCCAAGCGACTCGTGCGCGACATTGTGACGCTTTTGCTCGTGCGCTTCGGCGTGCGCATTGATCATCGCTGTATCAGCATCGTGGAGTCGGAACAGCAAATCGCGGCGACGCGCAGCCGTCCAATACTACAAGCCGTAACGCACGACAGCGCGACGCAATCCGTGCGCGTCGAACTGCGCTTCGCCGATCATGTCATCTGCGGCGACAGCCCACTGTGCGCAGACACGAGTGACGTGCTGGCCGCGAGCATCGCCACGACGAATGCGCTCAAGCAATTGATTGGCGGGCGCGGCGAGTTAAGCGTGTGCGACGCGCGCACGCTCACGCTTGCCGATCAGCAGCTCGTGATCGTACTGGTGCAGTGGCACGGCGACCAAACGCAGGACATGCTGGTGGGCACGGGCTTGATCGAGCACGACTGCTTGCTGGCAGCCGCGCGCGCCACGCTTGACGCGCTCAACCGCCGCCTCATTCGTGTCGCGCTGAGTGCAGCGCAGTAGAACAGATGCGCTAGCCGCCGTCAACAACGCTATTGCACTCCCCATCAATCTGTATATAATACCATCTGCCAACCCCCTGAAGCGAAGTGGAGGGAATCAACCGACGTGTGACCTCACTCAACAAGGAGATTGATTCCCCATGAAATGGAATAGTCATCTAGTTCGCGCGTACTTGACCGCCATCGCCATTGTTAGCCTGCTGCTTGCAATCCTCGCCGATGGAAAGTGGACCGACTAAGCGTAGTCAAACTGGGGGTTGGCTTTATTCGTTTCAGGTATATTCGAATAGCCTATGCGTGATTTACCTCGCGCCGCACAAGTTTACATTTTTGTCTTGTGCGCACTGGCCATCATCAGCCTGCTTGCTGCGGGCACGGTTGTGCTCGCGCACCCGGAGTGGCTCCTCAGCGTGGCTGGAATCGCTGCGCTGATCGCATTCCTCGACCTCTTTCCGGTCATCGTCCGTGAGCACGAAGTCGAAACTACGATCTCCACCGCCGTCAAAATCAGCGGCTTATTGATGTTCGATCCAAGCGTGCTCATCACCAGTGTTTTTGTTGGAACGCTGCTGGCTGAATTGCGCCTTCGGCGCGGAAACGTGAAGCGGATTTTCAATATCTGCGCGATGACGACCACCTATACGGCAATGGCATTTGTGTATCGCGCACTGCAAGGCGATAGCACGAGCATTGTAGAAACGCCACAAAACCTGATTGCCCTCGCTGGATTGGCGATTTCCGATCTATTGCTCAACTCGCTGACGGTATCACTGGTCGTTGCACTCGCAACCCGATCGTCGGTTCGTTACATTTGGTCCGAGAACTTCAGACCGATCATCCTGCACGATCTCAGCATGGTGCCGCTCGGCGCATTCATCACAATCCTTTGGCGCTTGACGCCCTGGTCGGTGGTGTTCGCAGCCATTCCGCTGGGGCTTGTGCATTATTCCAGTCGGATGGTTGCTGAGTTGCGCCGTCAGACCTATAGCGCCCTGATGGTCATCGCGCGCATGTTGGAGGAGCGTGATGAAGATACACACCGTCATTGCGAGCATGTCGCCAGTCACGCGGTGGAGATCGCACATCGCATGGGATTGTCGCAAGGGGAAATCGAAGTCATTCAGCGCGCTGCGTATCTGCATGACATTGGCAAGATTGGCATGAATAACGCTATTTTATTCAAGCCCTCGACATTGACACCGACAGAGACTGAGAAGTCAAAACGGCATGTGGTTCTCGGCGCAGAATTGCTGCAATCATTTCCGTCGTTTGAGCGCGGCGCGCTGTATGTGCGCCACCACCATGAGCGCTGGGATGGGCAAGGCTATCCCGATGGACTGCGAGGCGAGCAGATTCCGTTGGGCGCGCGTATTCTGTGCGTCGCCGACGCATACCAAGCCATGATCGAAGATCGCGCCTACCGTCCGGCGATGTCGCTAGATGCGGCGCTGCAAGAAGTGGCACGACAGGCCTCAATCCAATTCGATCCAGCCGTGGTGCGCGCGCTCTTTAAAGCGCAGGGCGTTCCGTACATCGCTCCGCAGCGAAACGTAGATGTGCCGCACTCAAGGCCTGATGCCGTGAACGCATGATCATTCTTTTCGTGCCGTTGGCTGCGATGGCGTTCTTCCTCATGCGCGGCGGCGACTTGACGAAGCTAGCGAACGTGCGTGTGCGCCATCTCGAACTGCTCTGCGTGCCGCTCGTCCTGCAGGTGATCTCCTTCTCGCCACTCAATACATGGCTGCCGATTGGCGTGCCATATGTTTACGTCGGCTCGATGCTGATCGCCGCCATCCTCGTATGGCAGAATCGCCCGCTACCCGGTTTCGTGCTGCTTTGCGCGGGCTTGCTCTCGAACCTGATTGCGATTGTGGCGAATGGCGGCTACATGCCGGTTTCGATGTCCGCACGCACCATCGCTGGCTTGCCGACGTTCGTTGGCGTCCACAACAACGTGATTGAAATGACGAGCGCCACGCCACTTTGGTTTCTCGGCGACCTTATCCCCACACCCAATTGGCTTCCGCTGGCGAACGTGTTCAGTGTTGGCGATATGCTAATTAGTCTGGGGATTGTCGTCTTCATGCAACGCACGCTACACGCCGGGCACGGTGCATTGTCTGACCGCATCGGCTCGACCAGTGGTTGACAGATGCAGCGTTTCTCGTATAATTCGCGCCAATAACCATTCGCGGGCGAGCCGACAACCGCATTGCGCGGAGTTGTCCTGAGGTCAGGGGAGAAAATAATGAAGACTTTGGTACGCTTACTGATAGTTGTGGCATTCGGATTACTGTTAGCAGTACAGCAACCCGCACCAGTATCTGCCGACACAGCGTCTGCCGACATTGACTTGGGGATCGGCGGCTGCCGCACAGATCCGATCTTGATTCTCTCCAATGGCGCCACCATGCAGATCATTGTCAACATCGGTACTAACGCCGGCAATATTCAACGTGTGCTATACGCCGTTCACCTGCCGCAAGGTGTCACTGTACAGCGCATCGTGTATACTGGCAACTCACTCACGGGCAAAGAGAACACCGTCGTCGTCAACGATGCACCGAAAGGGCAATATGTGACTGACACCATAGTCACGCTATCCACTAGCATTGCGCCAGTTAGCGTGTTGTCCAGCGTGCAAACAAACGACGGATTCGCAACTCAATTGGTTGCGGGTACGAGCGGGAAGCATTTGGTTGCGCTGCTCACACCATAATTGAACCTCCTCAAAACTCCAAACGGTATCAACGAGTCTGCCATGAGAGATTGGCTTCGCTTCGCTTACCCACAGCCTGTGACAGCCCTAGCGGTAAGCGCACTGGCCCTGTGCGCTTATGCTTGGACTTGGCGTGCATGGCTTCCAACGGCAGAGCGCGTTGGCGACAACCTGTTCATCGTCGTCTTTCTAACCGCCGCCATTATCCTCGCGGGCTTATATCCCATTCACATCCGACGCGGCACAAAGGTCTATATGACGAGCGTGCCGCTCTATCTGGCAGCGGTGCTGCTGCCGCCACCGTACAGCGCAGCAGCTGCTGCACTCGGCGTGCTGGCGATGAGCCTGCTGGCGCGCGCACGCACGGGCAACCTGCTGAGCGACATGGCGACTGCCACCGCGCGCTGGACGTTGATCGTGCTGGCCGGGTCGTGGGTAGCGCATTTCGCAACGACGGACGAATTCGCGCGCGTGCTGCTGCTGTTCAGCAGCGCCGGCGTGATGCTCGTCGGCGACATCGTGACCAGCACGTTTGAAATAGCGCCCATGTCGGGTGAATCGCTCTGGCGCGTGATGGTCATCAACGCGCGCGAGGCGAGCGTGATGGAAGCGGTGCAGTATCTGCTGGCAGTGCTCGGCGTGCTGGCCGCGCTCCAACAATTATGGGCGTTGGCGCTGCTGGTGCTGCCGACCATCACCGTCTATGTCGCGTTCAAGCAACTCAAGGAGTTGCAAGACGATACGAGCAATCTGCTTGAAGGGTTGGCGGATGCAGTGGACTTGCGCGACCCCTGCACGGGGGGCCATTCGCGGCGGGTCGCGGGGTTGTGTCGTGCCCTGTTGAAAGAATTACCACTACTCGGGCCCGAAGCCGATCTGATCGTCATGGCGGCGCGCGTGCACGACATTGGCAAGATCGGCATGCCCGACAGCATTCTATACAACGAACACGCGCTGACCAAAGAGCAATGGACGATCATGCAGACGCACCCTGCGCGCGGCGCGGAGCTGCTAATGCGTTACGCGAATTTTGCGCGCGGCGTGTCGCTCGTCCGTCATCATCACGAGCGTTGGGACGGTACGGGCTATCCGAGTGGCTTGAAAGGCGAAGCCATTCCACTCGGCGCGCGCGTGATCGCCGTCGCCGATGCATTCGACGCGATGACGATGGAGCGCGCCTATCGCCGCTCCATATCCGCCGCCCAAGCCGCGCAAGTGCTGATTGCTGGGCGCGGTCAGCAGTGGGACGGCGTGATAGTGGATGCATTGCTGCGCAGCATCGCGAATCAACTAACCGCCACACGTCGGAACGACAGCACGTCGGTCACCCTCTCCCCCGATCTCCTGCAGGTGCTCACCTGATCGCTCTGCGCAAATTCATCGTACTGGCCGCGAGCGCATGAATTCATGCGCTCGAATTTTTTCCGCGCGGCGAGTATAATTTTCTGTGTTGGTTAAAATCTCCCGTGAACGGAGCATCGCTCCGTTGTGAGTTGAGTCCAATCATGCCCCCTCTAAACGTACTCGTGACCCTGCCATTTGACGACAAATTGCTCGAAAAACTGCGCGCAGTCTCGCCAACGCTCACCGTCGAGCGTGCCACGCCCGACGACGCCGATTATCACGGCGCCGATGTGCTGTACTGCTTCACACCGCCGCGCGACCTGTCGCGCGCACCGAATCTGAAATGGGTGCAATTGCATTTGGCGGGCGTGAATGCGCTGTATGACCATCCCATCTATCAAACCGACATTCCATTGGCGACGACGAGCGGTGTTCACGCCGCATCCGTCGCGGAGTATGCATTCACGATGCTGCTCGCGCTCGCGCACCGCGTGCCGCGTATGTTGGAATGGCAGCACAAAGGCACTTGGCCGCCAGATGAACAGCGCTGGGATTTGTTCGTGCCGACCGAGGTGCGCGGCGCGACGCTCGGCATCGTCGGCTATGGCAGCATCGGGCGCGAGATCGCGCGCATCGCACGCACGTTCGGCATGCGCGTCCTCGTGACCAAGCGCGACATTAGCGAGCGAGCGGACAAAGGCTATCGCCTGCCGGGCACCGGCGACCTCGGCGGTATCTTGCCCGACGAATGGATTCCGATCGAGCAACGCGCCGATCTGTTCTCGCGATCCGATTTCGTCGTGAGCTGCCTGCCGCTCACGCGCGAAACTGAAAAGTTGATCGGCGCGTCTGAATTGAGCGCGCTGAAGCCGTCAGCCTACTTCATCAACGTGGGGCGCGGCGCGACGGTGGACGAAGCGGCGCTCGCGCGCGCACTTGCCGACAAACGTATCGCCGGCGCTGTCCTCGACGTGTTCACACAAGAGCCGCCGCCCGATGACAGCCCGCTCTATCAACTCGACAACGTGATCCTCTCGCCGCATGTCTCCGGCTTCATTCCGAGTTACGACGATAAATGCACCGACCTCTTCGCCGAGAACTTGCGGCGATACCTGAACGACGAGCCGCTGTTGAACTTGGTGGACCGAGAGAAAGGATATTGAGCCGAAGGGGGTGGCAAGCTATGCCCCTCTGCTGTTAATTTACTATGCCTGTTAAAGTTTTAATGCTCGCCTCCGAATGCGTGCCGTTCGCAAAGACGAGCGGCGTGGCCGATGTGGTCGGCTCGCTGCCGCTGGCGTTGAAGCGCGTCGGCGTGGATGTGCGGCTCGCGCTGCCCCATTACTCAGTCATCAACAGCGGGCAGTTCCACTTCGCACCGTTGCTTGATGCGTTCGACGTGCCGATTGAGAATCGCACAGACAACGCGAGTGTCTCACAAACGTCTCTGTCGCGAGTCGTGCGCGATGGCCAGAACGCCGATGTGCCAGTTTATTTCGTCGAGAACGAGCGACTTTACAATCGCGATGGCATCTACATGTTCCCCGACGACGCGGAGCGTTTCATCTTTTTCTGCCGCGCTGCGCTGGAGATGTGTCGCCAGCTCAACTGGCAGCCCGACGTGATTCACTGTCACGACTGGCAGACGGCGATTGTGCCGAACTGGTTGAAGACGATCTATGCCGACGATCCGTTCTTCCGCAACGCAGCCAGCGTCTATACGATCCACAACCTCGCCTATCAAGGTTTGTTCGGACAGCGCGTGCTGGAGATCGCGGGCTTAGCCACGCAAGGGTTCATCGCGCACCCCGACGTCGCGCCCGACATCAACCAGCAAGTGGACTTCATGGCGCGCGGCATCTTGTTTGCCGACACGATCACGACGGTGAGCGAGCGCTACGCCAGCGAAATCCTCACGCCCGAATACGGCGAGAAACTCGATCCGATTCTGCGCGCGCGCAAGGATCGGCTGTTTGGCATTTTGAACGGCATTGATTACGAACGCTTCAATCCTGCGAGCGATCCGTACATCGCACGCACATACGATGCGAGCACGTTGGATTTGCGGCGCGAGAACAAATTGCAGTTGCAGCGCGAACTGAAGTTGATCGAAGACGTCAACGTGCCGCTGATCGGGATGCTCTCGCGCCTCAACGAACAGAAGGGCATCTACTTGCTGCGCGACAGCATCGAGCAAATCTTAAAATTGGACGTGCAGTTCGCGCTGATGGGCACGGGCAACGCCGACTTGCAAGACTTCTTCTCGGACTTGCAGCGCCGCTATCCCGGCCGCGTCGCGTATGCGGCGACATTCAATCAGCCGCTCGCCGCGAAATTTTTTGCGGGCAGCGATATCTACATCCTGCCGTCACGCTTCGAGCCGGCCGGCACGAACAACATGCTAGCGCTGCGCTTCGGAGCGGTGCCTGTCGTGCGTGCCGTCGGTGGTCTAGCGGACACGGTGGAGGAATTTGATTCAACCACCCACAAAGGAAACGGCTTCACGTTCAAAGAGTTCGAGCAATGGTCGCTATTCGCCGCCATCGTGCGCGCCGTGGAGTATTACAAGCAGCCGAACGTGTGGCGTGCGATTCAGCAGAATGGCATGCGGCTCGATCTGTCGTGGACAGCATCGGCACAGCGTTATGTGGATGTGTATCAGTTCGCGCGAGTCAAGCACCAATCCGCTGCGCAAAAGCAGCAGCAGCTGAGCGCGGACATCGCACGCACGGCGCGCATCCTTGCCGAATTGCCGACGCGCATTGGAAGACTCGGCGACTTGGCGTACAACTTGTGGTGGGCATGGAACCACGACGCGCAGGCATTGTTCGAGAGCATTGACTCGCCGCTGTGGCACGCGCTCACGCACAACCCCGTCAAGTTTCTGCGCGAGGTCGCGCGTGACAAGGTAGAAGCCGCCGCGCGCGATACAACATTCTGCGAACGTTATGATCGCGTGGTACAAAAATTCGACGCGTATATGGGCACGCGCTCGACATGGTACGACGCGAACTATCCGTACGCGAGCGAAGACACAATTGCCTATCTATCGTTCGAGTTCGGTTTGCACGAGTCGCTGCCGATCTATTCGGGCGGACTCGGCGTACTGGCTGGCGACACCTGCAAAGAAGCGAGCGACCTCGGCTTGCCGTTCGTCGCGATTGGCTTCTTGTATCCGCAAGGCTTCTTCCATCAGCAGATTGACGCGGACGGCAACCAGATCGCGCTCGAAGAAAAAGTGAACTTCGCCGAAGTACCCGCCGTCGCACTGAAGGACAAAGACGGCAAAGACATTCTAATCAGTGTGGACTTGCCGGGGCGAACAATCTTCGCGCAGTTGTGGCGCATTCAGGTTGGGCGCATCGCGCTGATCATGATGGACACCGACATCGAACAGAACGCGGCGAATGATCGCAAGTTGCTCGCGCAGTTGTATCATGGCGATCAGGAAGTGCGCGTCGCGCAGGAAATGATCTTCGGCATCGGCAGCGTGCGTGCGCTGCGCGCGCTCGGCATCGCCCCAAGCGTGTGGCACATGAACGAGGGACACGGCGCGTTCGTCACGCTCGAACTGCTGCGCGAGTTGGTGCAGCAAGGCGTCGCGTATCAAGACGCGTATGATCGCGTGTGCAAGCAGACGGTGTTCACGACGCACACGCCGGTGCCGGCGGGCAACGACGAGTTCTCGCTAGACCTGATGGACAAATTTTTTCGCAACTTCTATCCGCAGCTCGGACTCAGCCGCGACGACTTCATGAATCTCGCACTGCACGAGGGCCGCTTCAGCATGACCGTGCTCGCACTGCGCATGTCGGCGGCGGCAAACGGCGTGAGCAAATTGCACGGCGAAGTTTCGCGGCAGATGTGGGGCTGGCTGTGGTCGTATACTTCGTTTGAGCGAACGCCCATCCGCTCGATCACCAACGGCGTGCACACGGCGACTTGGCTCACGCCCGCACTGGAGCCGATGCTCGAACAATATCTCGGCGCGGATTGGTATAATCGCCTCGACGATCCCGCGACATGGAACTCCGTCATGCACGTTCCCGACGAAGTGCTGTGGGCAATTCATCAGCGCGAGCGGCAGCGCTTGATCGAACTCGTGCGCGGCCATGCGCACGAACGTGATGTGCGACTCGGTAGCGACGACCCGTCGGGTCGTCGCTACGACGAACTGCTTGACCCCAACATCCTGACCATCGGCTTCGCGCGCCGCTTCGCCACGTACAAACGCGCCACCCTTATCTTCCGAGACGTGGAACGCTTGAAACGAATATTGAACGACCCGCAGCGTCCGATGCAGATCATCTTCGCGGGCAAGGCGCATCCGGCCGATCAGCCGGGTCAGGATTTCATTCGCGCAGTTTATCAATATTCGCAGATGGACGGACTGCGCGGGCGCATTCACTTCCTCGAAGAATACAACATGCACACGGCGCGCCATCTCACGTCGGGTGTGGACGTGTGGCTCAACAATCCGCGCCGACCACTCGAAGCGAGCGGTACGAGCGGCATGAAGGCGTCGCTCAACGGCATCCCGACCGCGAGCATCCTCGACGGCTGGTGGATCGAAGGCTACAACGGCTCGAACGGTTGGGCGATTCCGAGCGCCGACGCGCGGGACATGTCGCAGGATCAGCAGGACGCGGCTGATGCCGAATCGCTCTACGCGGTGTTCGAGCAGCAGATCATTCCGCTCTTCTACGAGCGAGATGAACAAGCCATCCCGCGCGGCTGGCTCAAAGTGATGAAGGAAGCGATGCGCACCGTCGCGCCGCAGTTCAGCACGCGGCGCATGCTGAAGGAATACGCGCAGTTGTGGGTCGAGGCGATGGCGAAAGAGGGTGCGGTGTGACAATGAGCATCGAACTTACTTACTGAGACGGCGAGACGCTCTGTTCAAATCATTTCAAATGAAACAATTCTCCGCCACTGTCGCCAATCTCCAATCGCTCACCTCCAATCTCGATCTGCTCACGCTCACCTCGCCCGACATGCCGCAGATGCGCGCGGGGCAACTGCTGCTGGCGCGCACACCGAATCGCTTCGATCCGTATCTGCGCGCGATGCACTTTGCGATTCCATCGAGCGATTCGTGTTCGATCATCGTTCGTAGAGACGTTGCAGTGCAACGTCTCTACAATGTGAACGACACACTCGACGTGATCGCGCCCGTCGGCAACGGCTTCACCCTCGACGCGAGCACACGGCGACTGTTGCTCGTCGGCGACGAGGCGCATCTCGCGCCACTGGTCGCGCTTGCACACGAGGCAACACAGAAAGCGCTTGCGTGCTCGCTGCTCGTGCAGACGGACGACGGACAAGGGACCATGGGCGACGATAGCCGTCGCGTGCTGGAAAGTCTGCTGCCAATCGAGGTGGAATACCAAGTCGCGTCACATCTCGACATCGCATCCGACCTGCTGCGCTGGTGTGACCAGTTGTGCGCGGCGGGGTCGTCTGAGTTGTATGCGCGATTGAAGGAACGCGTCGCGCAGAATTTTCCCACGCACACTTCCAACTTCGCGCAGGTGATCGTCGCGCCGACGATGGCGTGCGGTTTCGGCGCGTGCCGCGCGTGCGCCGTCGAGACCACGCGCGGGATGAAATTGGCGTGTGTGGATGGGCCCGTGTTTGACTTGTTTGATGGTTTGTTAGTTGGCTAGTTGGCTTATTGTTTCTTGGCCAACCAACAAACCATCAAACTAACTGACCAACTCACCAACTCCCATGCTCGAACTCGCGCCGAATCGCAAACAGGGACTTACACTCGCCAATCCGATCATGGCGGCATCGGGCTCCGTTGGCGTCGCGCATGAGGCGAGCGACCTGATCGCGCTCGACAAATTCGGCGCCATCGTCACGTCTGCCATCTCATTGCATGGGCGACGCGGCAGCACGCCGTCTCGCGCGCTTGCGTTGCGCGGTGGTATGATGCTGCATCGTGACGCGCCAAGTCTCGGCTGGTCGCGTGTCGTCGCGCAGTTTGGCAGCACATGGGCGCGCAGCAAAGCGGCGCTGATCGTGCATTTGGTCGGCAACACATCGTTGCCCGAACTCGCGCGGCGCGCGGAAGGCACGCGCGGCATCGCGGGGATTGAGATTGATGTCGAGGACGAGTCCGCACTCGCGCGCCTCATCGCCGTCCGCAGCGCATGTGCGTTGCCGATCCTCGCGCGGCTGTGTCAGACAAATGCCATCACGCTCGCGCTGCTTGCTGTCGAAGCCGGCGCGGACGTACTGGTGTGCATCGCACCACCGCGCGGCGCGGCGAGGGACTGGCAGAGTGGGCAAGTGATTGAAGGCGAGCTGTTTGGCCCACTCGTGAAGCCATTCGCCTTAAAGGTCGTGTGTGATGTCGCCGCAACCACGCACGCGCCCGTCGTCGCGTGTGGCGGCGTACACTCGAATGAGGATGTGAACGAGTTTCTCGCCGCAGGCGCGAGCGCTGTTATGATTGACAGCGTCGCGTGGATTGACCCGGGCGTGGTGAATACAATTCTGGATGTGCCGACCTGACAGGTTTTGAAAACCTGTCAGGTCTTTTCACCTCGGATCGAAGTACGGCTCGCGCAACTCGCCGCGATGCGCGGCAAAGGCGTGCTCGACCCACGGCAGCCCTTCGCGTGCGAGTGGCGCTGGCAGATGATCGCGCGCGAAGAAACCAACGTCCGACGTCTCGTGTGGATGCGCTTGCAGTTCGCCTCCGTCGAGCCGACAGTAAAATGTTACGCTCCACAGGTGCAGGCCGGGCGTGCTACGATAGCGTGTGTTGTCGTAAACGGCAAAGATGCGCAGCGGCGTGACATGCAAGCCAGTTTCTTCCCACACTTCCTTCTTTGCCACTTGCGCGGGCGTGTAACCGATGTCCGCCCAACCGGTCGGATACAACCAATTACGCGTGTTCGCGCGCTCAATCAGCAGAATCTCATCGCGCTGATTGAACACGACCGCGCCCACGCCGACCTTCGGCGTCACGTAGCCTTGCTCGCGCTCACCGACGTCGGCGCGCCAGCGTTCGTACAACACTTGTGACAGTTGCTCGTCGTCGTTCAATTCAGATGTGGTCGCCGCCATCTCTGCTGCCAGCTTCAACAATTCCTCGTAGCGCTCGCGATCATATGCGTGCGGCTCGAAGGCAAGCCCAGTCTGCGCGATGCCCTTTAAGCGCTGCATCCAGATATTGAGGCGTGATAAAACATCGTTCACTTGATTTAAGTTCCTTCCATCGGTTAGAATGCGGACGTTATTTTACTAGAGACTAGCGACTGGACATTAGCCTCCAATCGCAAGTCTCCAATCTCAAGGAGACGTCATGTCCATTAGCATTGACCTCAGTGGACGCAGCGCGATTGTGACGGGCGGCGGGCGCGGCATCGGGCGCGAGACAGCGCTGCTGCTCGCGCGCGCTGGCGCGAGTCTCACCATTGCCGATCTCGACACGCCCAGCGCAAGCGCGGTGGCTGAAGAGGCGCGCGCGCTCGGCGTGCACGCCATTGGCGTCGGCACGGACGTGACGAAGTGGGACGATGTGCAGCGCATGGCACAACTCGCATTGAGTGCACATCATCATGTGGACATTCTAGTCAACAATGCGGCGCGCTGGACAATCAAATTGTTCAAGGACTTTCCGCCCGAAGAATACGACAACGACATCCGCGTAACGCTCTACGGCGCGATGTACTGCTCGCGCGCCGTGCTCGACGGCATGATCACACAGCGCTACGGGCATATCGTCAATCTGATCTCCGATGCGGGACGCGTCGGCGAGCCATACCTGAGCGTTTATTCAGCCGCGAAGGCAGGCGTGGCGGGATTCACCAAAGCGTTGGCGAAAGAAGTGGCGCGCTATAACATCACCGTGAATGGTGTTGCCCCCGGCACGACCAACACGCCGGGCGCGGCCGACTTCATCAGCACTGCCGGCGGCGAAGAGAAGTTGGCGAAAGCATATCCGATGCGCCGTCTGGGTCAGCCAATGGACATCGCCAATGCGATCCTATTCCTCGCGTCGGATATGTCTTCCTATATGACGGGCCAAATCTTCAGCGTCAGCGGCGGCTACAGCACGGCCGGATAGAACTTAACGGTTGGATGTTCGCTGAGTGCTGTGCGGTCTCCTCTGTCCAAATTCCAACCTTAGCGCGATTGACGAATCATACTCGCTATGTTAATATCGCGGTAAGAGTAGCACAGCAAAATTTTAAGGTTGCCACAGGAGGCATCGCGTATGAGATCATTGACTGGGCTGTGCGTGATAACATTGATCGCGCTGATTGCGTTGACCGGATGTGAGCGATCCGCCCCGACTGCGCCGCCCGCGTCGGCTCCCGATGTGACGCTCATTCCACCGCCGTCCCCATCAGCCACCGGTGCCGCCGTGAGCGCGACCCGCGCACCGTCCGGCAGTGCTGTCGCTCCGGCTGTTACGCAAGTCAGTCAGAACGTCACGCCCGCCGCGACGAGCGCAGCCAGCAGCGCGGCGACACGCAATGCCACCACTGCGGCAACGAGCGTGGCGTCAAGTGCCCCGACACTCGCACCGACCAGTGCGGCGACCGCTGTGCCCACCGTCGCATCCACCAGCGCGCCGACCACGGCACCGACTCCAGCAGCCACGCCCGTTCCACAACCGACGCCGACGAGCACGCCAACGAACGTGCCACCGGGGCAGGCGCAAGCGTTCCCCTACGTTGTGCAAGTGGGCGACACGCTGCAATCCATCGCCGCCAAGTTTAACACCACCGTCGAAGTGCTGCGTGCGTTGAACAATCTCGACGGTGACAAGATCACGGTGGGACAGCAGTTGATCATTCCGGGCACGCCGCCGGTTGCACAGAACCAGCCCACGCCAAACCCAACGCCGACTACACAGCCGACGCAGCCGCCCTCGTCGAGCGGCGGTACGCGCACCATCCGTTACGTCGTCAAACCCGGTGATCGTCTGTACCGCATTGGCTTACGCTTCGGCGTCGAGTGGACCGCCATCGCGCGCTTCAACGGCATCACCAATCCGCGATTGATTCAGCCCGGAGATGTGCTGCTCATCCCTTTCGATGATGGCGCGGCGCAATAGCATCGGCTACGACGCGCGGTACAAATTGGACGATAGTTCCTGATTGATGACTTCGTGCAGCAGGCGAAAGGCTGTCAGGCAGATTTGCTGATAGCCTTTCTTGTTGACTGCTGGGCAGCCCAACAATACGTGGTGTTCATGCGACGCGATTCGTTTAGCATAAATTGAAGGTGCGCATTTTCGCTCAGACCCGCGAGGTTTTAAGTTCCTCGCGGGTTCTGCACGGTTCGTATCCCATTAAACGGCGGTAGTCGGAATCAAGTTGGAGTGAGCGTTCGTGAGAAGATTGATTGCGTGCGTGTGTATTGTCAGCTTGCTGACCGGCTGCGGCGCGGCGGCTGCCTCAGCGCCACTGCCGACAGCCACGCCGACGCAGATTCCCGCCGCGCTGATCGTTCCCTTGGTGACTAGCACCCCAACCGCAACCAGCACGCCCGCGACCATGCTCGTGCAACTGGTGACAAGCACGCCGACGCCAACCATCACACCGACCTTCACGCCGACCTTCACACCAGAGCCGACGCTCACGCACACGCCGACTGCCACGCCGACCGCCCGCCCCAATGCGACACCAACTGCAACCTTCACACCTGAACCCGACTACGTTGCCACGCGCGTTGCACGCGGGCGAAGCATCGGCGTGCCGATCCTCATGTATCACCACATCGCCGTTCCACCGCCCAACGCCGACGGGATTCGGCTCGACTTGTCGGTGCCACCGCAGCGCTTCGAAGAGATGATGGCTTACTTCGCGGGCAAGGGATTTCATTCCGTGAAAATTGGCGACGTGTACGATGCGCTGTATAGCAACAAGCCGCTGCCCAGCAACCCCATCGTGTTCACGTTCGACGACGGCTACGAAGACGTTTATACGAACGCGCTGCCCATCTTGCAGAAATACAATTTCATCGGCACGTTTTATATTGCGACGGGATTGTTGGAGCGGCCCGCATACATGACGTGGGCACAGGTCGAAGCGTTGGCGAAAGCGGGGATGGACGTCGAGTCACATAGCGTGACGCATCCGTCACTCAAAGCGAAGCCGCTTAATTTCTTGCGCACGGAGATCGGCGAATCGAAGAAAGCGCTCGAAGCGCGTCTCGGTACGAAGGTGTATTTCTTCTGCTATCCGAGCGGCCAATACGACGCCATGACGATTCAAGTCTTGCAAGAGTTCGGCTACCTGTCCGCGACGACGACGTGGGGCGGCGCATACGAAAACTCGGAGGTTCCGTTCGAGTGGCCCCGTGTGCGCGTGCACGGCGACGACCGAGTTTCCGATCTGGTCGGACGCATCAATCTGTTGATGTACGGCAAACAAAATCCGTGAACGGTGAATGAGAACGGTTTAGCGTTGACCGTTCACCCTTCACGGTTGCTGTTCACTCGATCTTGATCTTCGTCACGCGCTGCTTGCTCTTGTCCTCCACGTTGTCAATGCGGTTGATCGCACCGTCGAGCACGCTGCGCCACGCGAGCAGCACTTCCTTCATTGCGTTGCGCCCATGACGGCGCGCCTCGCGCATCGCTTCGCTTCGGTGCGCATTCATCTCATCACGCACTTCGTCTTTGAGTCCGCGCACGCCTGCGCGCAGATGCTCGTCCCAACGCAGGGCGTCAGTTTTGATGTGTTCGACTCGTTCTTCGGTCATGAGTTCCTCCAAAGTTGAAGGTTGAATCTGCTCTTGCAGTTCATTCAGCCTTTGTCTCTATGGCGCACTGAGTCCGCGCGCTGCACAGGGCTGGAATCCGATTGCGATTCCGGCGTCATTCCCTATTCCTTCTTTTCGGCAAGCGCGATCAGCGACGTGCCCCACGGCAAATTGATCGCGCGCAATAACAGTGCTTCGACTTTGCCCACTTGCGTCAATGCACTGTTCACGAGCGGTGAGGCAGGCTCCATGTCCACCTGATACGCATCCGTTTCAAAATGATGGGAGCGCAGTTGCGGCGCGCTCTGGGTGCGGCGGCGCAACACGATCAATAGCGCGGCGAGCGGAAACACGAAGTAGTTGTTGTACGTGATCCGCTGGTCGCGAAAGCCGGCCGCGGCGAGCGCGCGCTTCAGCTGGCGCGCCGTGTAGCGTCGCTGGTGCGCGTTCAGCACGTCGTTGTGACTCCACAAAAACATGAACGCGGGCACCGTCACGAGCAGATGTCCGTTCGGTGCCAGCACGCGATAACATTCTTTCAGCACCGCCACATCGTCCGGCGTGTGCTCGATCACGTCGAGCGCGCTCACCAGATCGAAGTGCGCGTCGCCGAACGGGATGCCTGCGCCTGCGTCTGCCAGCTTCGCGTCGTAGCCGCGCTGCTGCGCCAACTTGAGTGGACGCGGATCAATCTCCACGCCTTGCACCTCGCCATAGCGCGTGAGATGGTGCATCATGTTGCCCGCGCCACAGCCCACATCCAGCACGCGCAAGTCGCAGCCCACGGCGCGCGCTGCGACCGCATTGATCGCGCGCACGCGGCTGGCGAACCACCAATGCTTGTCTTCGGCAATCTGCTGCACGCTCATTGACGGTGCCGATGCGGACATGAACAAATGCCTCCACGCAAAATTATAGCACAGCGATGTGAAGTGCTGAGTGCTGAGTAGAACTCAGGACTCAGGACTCAGGATTCAGCACTCAGGACTGATTCCGCCGCCGCAAGCACTTGCCGCTCGGCGATCAGCCGCACACACGGATGCACCGGCACTTCGGCGCGTGTGTAATCGAGACGGTTGCACGGAATGCACACGAGCCCCGACGTGAGCACGACGTGCCGCGATGAATCGCCCCATGGCCCAAAGGCGCGCGCCGAAACGGGCCCGAACAAATGCACGCTCGGCGTCCCCATCGCCACAGCCAAGTGCATCGGTCCGCTGTCCGTGCCGATGGCAAGCGACGCGCGTTTGAACAGCGCAGCCAAGTGCGCGAGCGCCGTCTGGCCAAACGCGTTGACGATGGGTGCGTGCGACTGTGCGACGATGTTTTCGATCAGCGCACGCTCGCTCCCCGCCGCACCGATCAGCATGACTCTCATGTTGTCTCGTTCATACAGGTCTTCGGCTACTCGCGCCCATCCTTCCGCGCGCCATAACTTCACGAGCGCACCGCTGCCCGGTACGATGATGGCGAAGCGCTCGTGCTCGGCGATGGCGTGAGCGAGCAAGAATCGCTGCGCCGCGTCGTCTTCCTCAGGCGTGGTCGGAAATTCGAGCGGGAAGGACTTCGGCGTGACCATCGGCTCGGACGTGTGTACGAGGCGAGCAATCAAGCGAATGTTTTGCGCGACCTCATGCCGACCGGGTTCGTAACGCACGACGTCGGTTAGAAATGGTTTCACTTCGGGCACGTCGTAACCGATGCGGCGCGGAATGAGTGCGAGTGCAGCCAACAGAGCGCCCCACCAATGATCGAAGCGCAGGATGACCACCGCATCGAATTGCTGAACGCGCAATTGCTGCGCCGCGTTACGCAACATCATATAGGGCGCGAGTGGCGAAGACTTGGCGCGGCGCGTGAAACCCGGAAACTCTAAGGTTTGAATCGCGTCCACATGCGGGTTATGTGAGACGACAGGCATTGCCCAAGGACCGACCAGCAGCGTGATATGCGCGTGCGGCAACTGCTCGCGCACAAACTTCAGCGCGGGCGTGACGAACAACAGATCGCCCAGATGATCGGGTCGGATCAGCAGAATTTTTTTCGGCGGCTGACCCTCAACCCTTGCCCCTCTCCCTCTGAGCGAGAGGGATACGCCGACGGCGCGCAAGAGCCAACGTCGCAAGGGCTGGCGAATGACTCGCGCTGAAAGCGAATCGGTTTTGGGAATCGGCGTGGGGATTGCTTGCGGGTTGGGCTGCATGGGCGTAGTGCGTCGTCAGTCGTCTCGTGGAGGCGCTTGTAGAGCAGCGTGGACTGCACCTGCACGGGAGCCGTCAGTCGTCAGGCGTCGGATGGGACTGTACGGCGACTGACGATAGATGACTGATAACTAATACAGGGCTTCCATCAGCGGCGCGATAAGCGACCAATCGTAGCGCGTGACGGCGAGCGCACGCGCATTCGCGCCAAGTTCATGCTGCAACGATGCGTCACGTGCAAGACGAATGACTGCGTCGGCGAACGCGGTGGACGTGTCCGCGAGCAACACCTCGCGTCCGTGCTGCACGGCGATGCCATCGCAGCCCAGCGTTGTCGAGACGATGGGCTTCGCCATCGCCATTGCCTGCAGCACTTTAAGCCGCGTGCCGCCGCCCATGCGCAGTGGCGCGACATAGACGCACGCGCGCGCGATGTACGGCTTCACATCGTCCACGCGGCCAGTGAGCATAACAGCGTCGCGCCGCGCGAGCGACTGCAAGCGCGCATGAAGACTCTGTCCCACGATCACGAAGCGCGCATCGGGCAACTGCTCGCGAACGCGCGGCAGAATTTCGTCGGCGAACCACAGCGCCGCATCAATGTTCGGGCGATAGTCCATCTTACCCGTGAATACCAAGTCGCATGAATGTCGGGACGATAGTTTAACGGATGCCCCATCCGACGGCGCGTACTCTTTCGTGTCCACGCCGTTGGGCACGACGAAAATTTTTTGCGTCGGTACGATCTGATTTAGTGCGCGCGCGTCAACGTCGGACACGGCCGCGGTCGCATCGTGCGCGCGAATGACGCGACGCTCGTAGCGCAAAAGTTTCTGCCACTGCACGAATGAATAGAGCGCGCTATGCCAGCGCGTGGGCTGCCGCATGTCGGATTGAAATGCGCTTCGCTGTAAAACATACTCGGCGTTGTGGTCGTCGAAAATCATGCGCGTGCGCACACGCGAGTGCATGACTGCCAAGCCATACGTTGCCATCTCGATCCCTTCGATTTGAAGCACATCGAAGCGTTCGCGCGCCGTCCACTCGCGCGCAGCGCACAACATCTGGCGTGATGGCAAGCGCAAAGCCATGTCGGGTAGCGGCGATGCCAGCGACGTGAACGCGCGCTGCATCACACGGCGGCTCGGCGGCGCAGGAATCGTCTTGATCGAGCGGCAGAATGCGCGCAACGGCGAATCGCCACTCAGGTCGTCGTCCGGCTGCGCGAACGTCAGCAGCGAAATGTCGTGCCGCTTCGCCAACTCGCGCAGCAGATAAAAATTGCGCAACGTGGTGCCTTGCATCGGCGGGTACGGCAGTTGCGGGGTGAGAATCAAAATCTTCATGCTCGTCAGTCGTCAGCAGCTACCGACGATTCGCCACCGCCTTGTGATACACCGCCAGCGTCTCGCTTGCGGCGCGTGCCCACGAAAACTGCTTCGCGCGTCGCAAGCCTTCGTGCCGCAACGCGCGGTGCAGCCGATCATCTGCGACGATGGACGCGAGCGCGTGCGCCCATACGCCGCTGTCATACGGATTGAGACATATGCCCGCGTCGCCGACAATTTCCGGCAATGACGAGACATTCGAGACGAGCACCGGCGTGCCGCACGCCATCGCTTCGAGCGGCGGCAGCCCGAAGCCTTCATACAGACTCGGCATCACCACACAGCGCGAGGCATTATACAGTGCGACCAGCTCGTGCGACGGCACCGCGCCGAGCAACTTCACATCTTCATGCAAGTGCAAGTCATCCAACAGCGCGCCCACGTCGTCACTCAACCAGCCGCGCTTGCCGACGATTGCCAGCTGAGCACGCACCTTGTATTGCTCGCGCAATTGATGAAACGCGCGCAATAGCATCGGCAAGTTCTTGCGCGGCTCCAGTGTACCGACGAACAAAATGAACGGTGGCGTGAGTTGATACCTACAGACAATAGACTGAACGAGCATGGCATCGGCCAAGGGACGATAGCGTTCGTCGGCGGCTTCATAGATAACCGTCAGTTTTTCTTCGCGCACGCCGAGTAGCGAGACGATGTCGCGCTTGGTCGCTTCGGACACGGCGATGATCTGCTGCGCGCTTTGCACCGCGCGCTCGACTTGGCCATAGTATGCCGCGCTCTCGCGCGTCAGCAGGTGCGGGTAGTGCATGAACGCGAGATCGTGAATGGTGATGACGGATGCGCAAGTGCGTCGAAACGGTGGAATGAAGTCGGGGCTGTGCAGCACGTCGAGCCGCTTCGTCAGCAGTTCGATGGGCAGCGTCCACTGCTCGAAGCGATGATGCGGCGGCGTGAACAATTTGCGCGCATGGCGACTGCGCGTCTCGTCAGACGCGCAGTCATCGCGGCGATGGAGCAACGGCACAATCTTATCGTCGGAGTCGAGGCGTATCAGCGCATCGGTCAGGCGCAAGGTGTACTGCGCGATGCCGCCCTCGCGTTGATAATAGGCGAGCCGCGTGTCAATGCCGATGCGCATGAAGGCGATTCCGTTCAGCCGCGCCACGCGGCGACGGCGAGCGCGAGCCATCCCGCGATGAACGCCAGTCCGCCGAATGGCGTGATGGCGCCGAGCCAGCGCACGCCCGTGATGGCAAGCACATACAGGCTGCCCGAAAACAAAATCATGCCCGCGACGAACAGCCAGCCCGCAAGCGTTGCCCAGTTCGCATCGTAGCCGCGCGACAGTGCGAGCACGACCGCGAACAACGCGAGCGCGTGATAAACGTGATAGCGTACGCCAGTCTCGAAAGTGTTGAGCAAATCGGCGGACAGTTGCTCGCGCAGCGCGTGCGCGCCAAACGCACCGAGCATGACCGCCAGCGCGCCGGCGAGAGAGGCGGTAGTGAAGAAGAATCGTTCCATGTTGAAGCGACGAGTAACAAGCGACGAGATTCTAATGTCGTCACTCGCCATTCGTCACGCGACTCCTGAAGCGTTGATTGGCTTCGCGCAGCGCGCTCTCCGCGTCGAGTCCGACGCGACGCGCCTGATCCACCAGCATAAACAGTGCGTCGCCGAGCGATTGCGCGTCGTGATGCGCGTGCCATTGTTGTAGCATGTTATACGTCTGCGCATCCGCATCGCTCACGTCGCCGTTCCATAGGCCGACGCGCCAAGCGCGCTGCTGCATGTCTTCGGCTTCGGTCAGCGCGGGCAAGCCTTTCGGGATGTCGCGGAAGAACGAATGCGCCTGCGCACCGTCTTCCTTTTCTGCGCGCTTGATCTTCTCCCAGTTCTCCTCGATCTGCTCGACGGGCAAGCGCGTCGTTGTCGCGCCCTTATGGTCGCCGAAGACGTGCGGGTGTCGGCGGATAATTTTGGCTTGGATGTTAGCAATCACATCGTCCATCGTGAATTGTCCGTACTCCGATGCAATCTGCGACTGCAAGACGATTTGCAGCAGCAGGTCGCCCAACTCTTCCTTCAGCTTCTGCGGCTCGTTCAGGTCAATCGCTTCGAGCGCCTCGTATGCTTCTTCGAGCAAGTAGCGGCGCAGCGTTTGGGGCGTCTGCTCGCGATCCCACGGGCAGCCGTCCGGCGCGCGCAGCCGGGCGATGATTTCCACGAACGCATCAAACGAACTCGACATCGTTCACCTCGCGGTCACAAAAGTGCAACGATTATAGCAGACGTATCACGTGTTGCGTATTGCGTTTACGCAACACGCAATACGCAAGACGTCAAAAAGCCAACAACCCCGCTTGCGCGAGGCTGTTTGCCAGCTGCCATCTGCGATACGCCATCAGCGATACGCGATTTGCGATTTAGTTGTATTAGTCAGCGAGATGTTGCGCACGACCCTGCTCGCAGCGGATGGACACATCCAGCGGGAGCGTGGTTGCGCCCCATGTCACTGCCCAATACAGCTAAGGCGTGAACTCGCTCAAAATCCGGAGCGTCTCCGGCTTCACGCCGTCCTCTGCCATGGCTTTCTTCGCCTCGTCGGATTGCATGAAGGCTTGGAACTTCATCATGTCCGGCACCTCCATGATGAGACCTGTCAAATTCGGATTCTGAGGATCCTGAAAGGTGCGAGCCGTGGCACCAATCTTGGCGAACAGCTCATGCCGGCTCCCGGCCCCTTTCTGCCAGGCCTTTGCCCAGTGCTTGCCATCCTTGACCTCATGTGTACCAATTAGTGTCGTCATCGGTTTTCCTCCGTGTTATCGTAGTTCGGTTGGATAATTCGCTCACACGATATCACGTTGTGAGCCATGCGCCTCTGTGTCGTACAGGCTATGCCGGTCGTGGACCGTGATGTAGGCTCTCGCCGTGTCGTGCCATTGCTCTGGACGGGCTCACGCCCTTTGCGCCGGGTTGCGGCGCTTCGAGAACCATTGTGTCTGAGACGTGTATCGGTCAATGAGATGTTGCACACGGCACTGCTCGCGGCGGATGTGTCCATCCAGCGGGAGCGTCGTTGTGCCCCATGTCACTGACTAATACACGATTTGCGATCCTTCGGCTTCGCTCAGTACAGGTTTAGTAGTCCGGCATCTGTGGCATCGGCGCGGATTTATCCTTCTCAGGAATGTCTGTGATGAGCGCCGCCGTGGTCAGAATCATGGATGCGATGGAGGCTGCGTTCTCGACCGCCGAGCGAGTGACCTTCGCCGGATCGGTGATACCGGCCTTGAGCATGTCCGTGTACTCGCCCTTGATCACTTCGTAGGCGATGTTGATGTTGTTCTGCTCTTTCTGCATGCGGCGCACGTTGCCCAGCACCACTGCGCCGTCTTGTCCCGCGTTCTCCGCGATCATCTGAAGCGGCGCTTCCAACGCGCGGCGCAGAATCTGCAAGCCGGTGGCCTCGTCGGCATTGTCCGTCTGCACGTCGTCGAGCGACTTGATGGCGTTGATGAACGTGACACCGCCGCCCGGCACGACGCCTTCCTCAACCGCGGCGCGCGTTGCCGAGAGCGCGTCTTCGACGCGGTGCTTCTTCTCTTTCAACTCGGTCTCGGTCGCTGCGCCGACACGGATGATTGCGACGCCGCCCGCCAACTTGGCGAGCCGCTCCTGCAATTTCTCCTTGTCGTAGTCGGAGGTCGTCGTCTCAACCTGCGCCTTGATTTGTTCAATGCGCCCCTTGATTTCTTTCTCGTTGCCTTTACCTTCGACGATGGTGGTCTCGTCCTTGTTGGCCGTGACCTTCCGAGCGCGACCCAAATCGGCTACGGTTGTGGTCTCCAACTTGCGGCCCATCTCTTCGGTGATGACCTGCGCACCCGTCAGGGTGGCAATGTCGCGCAACATTTCCTTGCGGCGGTCGCCGAAGCCAGGTGCCTTCACGGCAAGACAGTTAAACGTGCCACGCAGTTTGTTCAGCACGAGCGTGGCAAGTGCCTCGCCCTCGACATCTTCTGCGATCACGACGAACTCGCGGCGTCCCTGCTGGATGAGTTTCTCCATGACAGGCACGATATCCGTCGCCGCGCTGATCTTCTTGTCGGTGATGAGGATGTACGGCTCGTTCAGTTCGGCTTCCATGCGCTCGGCGTTGGTGATGAAGTACGCCGCGATGTAGCCGCGATCAAACTGCATACCTTCGACGTATTCGGTCTCGAACTGTAAGCCTTTCGACTCCTCGACCGTGATGACGCCGTCCTTGCCCACCTTGTCCATCACGTCGGCAATCAGATTGCCGATGGCCGGGTCGGCGGCGGAGTTCGAAGCAACATTCGCGATTTCGCTCTTGTCCTCGACCTTCTTCGCGCTGGCCTTGATGGCTTGCGAGACAGCCTGCGAGCCTTTCTCGATACCGCGCTTCAGAAGCATCGGGTTCGCGCCTGCGGCGAGGTTCTTCAAGCCTTCGTTCACGATGGCTTGCGCCAGCACGGTGGCGGTCGTCGTGCCATCACCCGCGACGTCATTCGTCTTCGTCGCGGCTTCCTTCAACAGCTGCGCGCCCATGTTCTGATATGGGTCTTGCAACTCGATTTCTTTCGCAACGGTCACGCCATCATGCGTAACAGTCGGTGCGCCGAACTTTTTGTCGAGTGCGACGTTACGGCCCTTCGGTCCGAGCGTGGTCTTGACGGCGTTCGCCAAAATATCCACGCCCTGCTTCAGGTGCCGACGCGCCTCTTCTTCAAAGACAATTTGCTTGGGCATTACGAATCTTCCTCCTGAGGAATTTGAATCTTGATGAGAGATGGGAGACTGGCGATTGGAGACGAGTCTCTAATCACTGGGCAGCCGTCTCATGCTTATGCTTTTCCGTTGGTGACGATTGCCAAGATGTCTTTCTCGCTCAAGATCAGCAGCTTCTTCTCGTCAACCTTAACTTCAGTACCGCTGTACTTAGCGAAAATCACCTTATCACCTTCCGATACTTCCATTTTCTGGCGCTTGCCGCTGTCGTCCACACGACCCGGACCAGTGGCGAGCACGCGCCCTTCCTGCGGTTTCTCCTTCGCCGTTTCGGGCAAGTAGATACCGCTCGCGGTTATCTCGTCCTTTTCCAGTGGTTCGACGATCACGCGGTCTGCAAGTGGCTTCAGGTTGAAAGCCATAAATGAGCCTCCTTCTGAGGATTGGGAATTGGAGTTTAGCACTCTGGCTGATTGACTGCTAGCGACACCTATAATAGCCTATTTCGGCGGGTATGGCAAGTATGAGTTTTGTTAGAACCCGTGCCGCATCTATAAACAGTGGCAAAATGGCGCAAAAATGCGCATCAATTTTAAGGTATATCTTAGCAGACGTGGTAGTGAGTGCTAGCGAAGTGATTTATAGCGGCTTGCTGTATTTGCGCTCGATGTAGCGCACGATAAGCGACAAGCCGAGCGTCATGGTCAGATAGAGGATGGAGGCTATCGTCCAATGTTCGAGCGGGCGGAAGGTGTTGGCACTGCGCTGGCGCGTCCACAGCGTCAACTCCTTCACGCTGATGGCGGAGGTAAGCGCGGAGTCTTTGAGCATCGAAACGAAATCATTGCCGAGCGGCGGCAGGATGGTGCGGATGGCTTGCGGCAGGATGATGAAGCGCATCGCCTGCACGTAGCTCATACCAAGTGCTCGTGCCGCTTCCGTTTGGCCACGCGGCGCCGACTCGATGCCGGCGCGAAAGACTTCGGCCAGGTACGCGCCGTAGCCGAATGCGAGCGCGATGATGCCTTCGAGCGCCTCGTCGCGGAAGATAAACGCGAATTCTTCTGGCACACGATCGGCGAGCGCGGGCGCGATGACGTAAAAGAAGTAGAGGATTTGCACAAGCAGTGGAACGCCGCGCACGACTTCGACATACAGCGTGGCAACCGTATAGAGCACGCCGTTGGTCGAGACGCGCATCAGTCCCGCGACGAGACCGAAGATGAGCGCAAGCGCATACGCCACGAACGAAACATACATCGTCAGCGCGATGCCGCTGCTGAGGATTCCGATGATGCTCGTGTACTCGGTGTTGGTGAAGATGGCGAATGCGGCAATGAGACCCGCGACGATGAGGATGAGCGCCCACCATGGCAAGTCGCCGAGCAGCGGGATCGGCAACGCGCGCCCGTACGACTGCCTTTGGTGCGGCGGCAGCAGTTGGTGTGCGGTCTGCAAGTCGAGTTCGGGCATAGTATTCGAGGCTCTCACTAAACACAAAGGAATTTTCCTTGCGTTCTTGGCGTGATAGGAAAAAGGCGCACTTGTCGTGCGCCCGTTCATTTATTAGCGATTGATTCTGCTACTTATTCCAAGGCAAGCCTTTGCCACTGCAATCGGGCGCGGGCTGGAGGTCCTTCCACCATTGCTGGCACAGTTTCGTGTACGTGCCGTCTTTGACGACAGCCCTCAGTCCCGCATTGAATGCGTTCACCAATTCGCTGTCACCTTGGCGAAACACTGCGCCAAAATATTCGTCGCCGAACTGCTTGCCGCTTAACTTCACCTTGCCCTTATTGTCGTCAACCAGTTGTGCCGCGGCGAAGGTGTCAATCACAACGGCGTCGGCTTGCTTGTTGATGAGCGCCTGCACGGCGGCAGGGAAATCTTGGAACTCTTTGACTTGCTTATTCGGATCCGTCACGAGCTTTTTCGCGGTGATGGCGTTGGTCGTGCCCAGCTGCACGGCGATGACATAGTTGCCGCTCTTCAAGTCTTCGGGTTCTTTGAAGCGCGTCTCGTCGTTGCGCACGAGCAAGACTTCGGTGTTGGGCAGGTATGGAATCGAGAAGTCCACTGCCTTCGCGCGCTCCTCGGTGATCGTCCAGCCCGACACAGACATGTCATACGTCTTGTTATTGACGGCAGTGATGAGCGCGTCGAAGTCGGCGGTGATGAACGTCGGCTTGCAGTTGACGCGCTTGCAGATTTCGTTCGTCAGGTCCACGTCGAAGCCCACGATGTTCTTGTTCGCATCCACCGACTCAAACGGCGGGTACGTCGTGTCGCTGCCGACCTTGAGAGCGCGTGCTTTCAGGTCGGGCAACGCGGGCGTCGGCGAAGCGGCGGGCTTGGTTGCCGTCGGCGCGACCGTCGGGGCAGTCGTCGCTGCGGCGGTCGGCGCTGTGGTGGGGGCACTGGTCGGTGCCGCCGTCGGCTGTGCAACGGGCGCGGTGGTCGGCGCGGTGGTGGCGGCGGGAGCGCACGCGGCGAGCCACGCTGCGAGCGCGAGCAGTGCGAGTACCACGAAAGTACGAGAGTGCTCGAACATGGTCTCCACCATGGAGCGTAGTGATAACTTGCGAGCAAATACGTACGGTGGGTACGCGAAAAAGTATAGCAAAGCATTGCGCGCCGTATCAATCAGCGAAGTGCGCTTTGCCGAGCGCGCGTCCGCGCATTTGACAGTCGCTGCTGCTCTGCCTATACTTCGCTCGATACTCATTTAATGAGTACAATCGCCTATGAGCCCGATGGTCCGCACCCCTCTCACGATTGAGCACGCCCTGCTCGGCTTTTTGCGCCGCCGGCCGATGCACGGCTACGAAATCCATCAGCAATTGCGCGACCCGACCGGGCTATGGCTCGTGTGGCGCTTGAAGCAGAGCCAACTGTATGCGCTGCTGGCGAAGTTGGAAGAAGAAGGCCACATCACCTCGGCACTCAGAGCACGGGAGACGGGCCCCACGCGCCGCGTCTATCGGTTGACCAAGAGCGGGCGCGACCGTTTTCTCGATTGGGTAAAAACGCCCGTGCCGCATGGCCGCGAAGTGCGACAGGAATTCCTCGCCAAGTTTTTTTTCGCGCAGTGCGAGAACCGGCTGGCGGCGAAGCAGTTGCTGCGTCGCCAGCGCGCCGCCTGCCGCGAATGGCTGCTCGCGCAGCGCACGCGCGCGGACGACGTGCGCGACTCGCAGCCGTTCGAGTGGCTGGTGCGACAGTTTCGCATCGGCCAGATCGAAGCCATTCTCGATTGGCTCGACACGTGCGAGCAATTGTTGAAATCAATCTGACGAGTTCGGGCTGATGTCTGTCACTCACGAGGAACAGGAGATGCGCTCATCGAGTTGCAATCAGTGAACTCTGCGCTGAAGTTGGATGTGGTCATGACCCAACTGGCTATGCCCAAAACGAAAGTGCTGCTGTCCGCGCCGCCCACGCCGCGTCGCGCGTTAGATTGGAGTTGGCTGCCGAGTGTGCCGTTCCTGCTCTTTCTCGTGCTGCCACTCGTCGCGCTGTTGCTGCGCACCTCGCTCGATAGCGTGCTTGACAATCTCGGCAAGCCGCAGGTGTACCAAGCGATTGCCCTGAGTCTCAGCACCAGTGCGACGGCGACCGTCGTCACCATCATCTTCGGCACGCCGCTCGCGTACCAAATGGCGCGCCGACAATTTCTTTTCAAACGCGCACTCGACACGCTGATTGATTTGCCGACGGTCATGCCGCCCGCCGTCGCTGGCGTAGCGATGCTGATGGCGTTCGGACGACGCGGCATCTTTGGCGGCGTGTTGGAGGATTGGGGCATCAGCATCGCGTTCACCCAAGTCGCCGTCGTGATCGCGCAGACGTTCATCGCCGCGCCGTTCTACATCAAGGCGGCAATCATTGGCTTCGCCAGTGTTGAGCGCGAATTAGAAAACGCGGCGGCGCTGGATGGTGCGACGCGTTGGGAAGTCTTCCGTCACGTCACGGTGCCGCTGTCGTGGACAGCATTGTTGAGCGGCGCGGTCATTACATTCGCGCGCGCACTCGGCGAGTTCGGCGCGACCATCATCTTTGCAGGCAACTTTCCCGGCCGCACGCAAACGATGCCGCTCGCGATCTACATCGGCTTTGAAGTCAATCTCGACGTGGCACTGACGCTCTCGGTCATCATGATTGGCTTTTCATTCCTGACGCTGGTCGTCGCCAAGCAGGTGTTGCGACAACCGTAAAAAGATCGAACCGCAGAGTGCGCAGAGAACGCGGGCAAGCGATCGCATAAATCTGCACTGTCTGCGTCTCTGCGGTGAAGGCATTCAAGGTCAAACTTCAACTTGCGTGTAGAATGGAGACTATGCGACGATTGATTTCGCTTATACTGGTCGCCCTTGTGCTGGCGCTGCTCGCTGCGTGCGGCACGGCGGCATCACCCGTGCCCGCTAATACAGCGGCAACGACAGCGCCGCCGCAGACACTCACGTTAGCGACGACGACCAGCACACAGGATTCGGGTTTGCTGGACGTGCTAATCCCGATGTTTGAAAAGCAGTACAATGTCAAAGTCAAAGTCGTCGCCGTCGGCACCGGTCAGGCGTTGAAGTTGGGCACGGATGGCAACGCGGACGTGGTGCTCGTTCATGCGCGCAAGCAGGAAGATGATTTCGTCGCGGCGGGCGACGGCATCAATCGGCGCGACGTGATGTACAACGATTTCATCATCGTGGGACCGTCGGGTGACCCCGCCAAGATTGCGGGTATGAAACTGGCCGCCGATGCGTTCAAGCAGATTGCCATTCAGCAATCGTCGTTCGCCTCGCGCGGCGACAAGTCCGGCACGAATACGAAAGAACTCGACATCTGGTCGGCGGCGAGCATTGCGCCAAAGGGCGCGTGGTACCTGTCCGTCGGGCAAGGCATGGGCGAGACGCTCACCTTCGCCAACGAGAAGGGCGCGTACACGTTGGGCGACCGTGCAACGTGGCTCGCGCAGAAAAACAAACTTCCGTCACTAACCATCGTGGTCGGCGGCAATCGCATCGAAGAGAACGCGGACAAGTCACTGCTCAATCCGTATGGCGTAATTCCCGTCAATCCCGCGAAGCATCCGAACGTCAACATCAAAATGGCTGAGCAGTTTGCCGTGTGGCTCACCTCGCTCGACACACAGAATTTCATCGCGCACTATAGCGTGGACAAGTTCGGGCAATCGCTGTTCCACCCCGACTCGGCCGAATGGCACAAAGCGAACCCGACGCAGTGACGTACGCGCACCAGCATCCTGAGCGGCATTGCTGCCACGCCGTCGCAGGTTGCGCGCTATCGCGTAAACAGAAGCAATGACCGACCTCGTTTCAGGTTTCCTGCAAGCCATCGAGTTGCTGCGGCGCGGCGATACATCGCTCTCGCAAATCGTCGTGCTCTCATTGCAAGTCTCGGGTATTGCGCTCGTGATCGCCGCGCTGTTCGGCTTGCCACTGGGCACATGGCTGGCGCTGAGTCGCTTCCGCACGCGCGGGCTTGCCATCGCGCTGATCTACACAGGCATGGGATTGCCGCCTGTCGTCGTCGGACTGTTCGTATATTTGTTCCTCTCGCACGCGGGTCCACTCGGCTTCCTCAATTGGTTGTTCACGCCGAACGCAATGGTCGTCGCGCAGATCATCATCGCCACGCCACTCATCGCCGGCTTCGCGATGGCGGCGGTGATGGGCGTTGATCCCGAACTGCGCCAGCAATTGCACTCGCTCGGCGCGACGCGCGTGCAGGCGACGCTCGCCGTGTTGCGCGAGGCGCGCGTCGGCGTGGTCGTCGCGCTCGTCGCGGGCTTCGGCGGCATCATCTCCGAAGTCGGCGCCGTGATGCTCGTCGGCGGCAACATCGAAGGCGCGACGCGCGTGCTCACCACCGCCATCGTGCTCGAAACGCGGCAGGGACAATTTGATCGCGCGCTTGCGCTTGGACTGATCCTGCTCGTCTTGTCGTTCTTCATCAATCTCGTCGTGTTTGTGTTGCAGAGTCGCGGCGCGCCGGCCAAAGTGTGAGCGAGATTCTCTATCGCCTTGAGCGCATCACGAAAAATTATGGCGAGCGCCGCACAGCCGCAGTCGCACTCGACGAGTCACTCGTCATCGCGCGCGGAGAAATTTTTGTACTGGTCGGACCGAGCGGCGCGGGCAAAAGCACGCTGCTGCGCTTGCTCGGCTTGATTGAGCCGCCGTCGAGCGGCACGCTCGAATTTCTCGGCGCGCGGCTCGATGCGCACACGCAGCCATCGCTCGTGCTGCGGCGGCGCGTGGTGCTCGTCTTTCAGCGGCCGATCTTGTTGAGCGCCTCGGTGGGTGCCAACATTGCCTATGGATTGCAAGTGCGCGGCGTGCGCAAGGTCGAGGCAAAAGTGGACTGCGTGCTGGAGCAAGTTGGACTGCACGCATTGAAACATGCGTCCGCATACACGCTCTCCGGCGGCGAAGCACAGCGAGTGGCGCTCGCGCGCGCGTTAGTTGTGCAACCCGACGTGCTGCTGCTCGACGAGCCGACAGCCAACCTCGACCCGTACAACGTCGCGCTCATCGAGCAAATCATTCAGGCGATTCACCGCGAGAAGCAAACGACCATCGTGCTGGTCACCCACAACATCTTTCAGGCGCGGCGCTTGGCGGAGCGCGTCGGCTTGCTGCTCAGCGGCAAGTTAATCGAGGTCGGCACGCGCGAACAATTCTTCGAGCAGCCGCGCGACCCGCGCACGCGCGCCTTCGTTAATGGCGAGATGATCTACTGACAGCTGTGAGGCAACTCTCGAAACGAGTTGATAAGCGAATCCAATCACCGATTGCATGACGAAAGGGTGAACCACCTGACGAAGTACCTCGCATTCAGTTGCATACTTGCCTTAGGCGTGCTGCTCACAGCCTGCAACAGCGTACTGCTCGCGCCGACGACTATGCCCGCACGCATCCAGCTCACTGTGTTCGCGGCAGCGTCGCTAACCGATGCCTTCACAGAAATTGGCAATAATTTTGAAACGGCGAACGCGGGTACGAAGATTACGTTCAATTTTGCAGGCTCGCAGCAACTCGTGCAGCAACTCGCGCAAGGCGCGCCCGCCGATGTGTTCGCCAGCGCGAACGGCGCGCAGATGGAGGCAGCCGTGAAGACGGGGCGCATCGCCGACGGCGCGACACACGTCTTCGCGCGCAATCGGCTGGTCGTCATCTACGCGAAGAGCAATACGAAGATCAGCACGTTGCAAGAATTGGCAAAGCCCGGTCTGAAGATCGTGCTTGCCGCGAAGGAAGTGCCCATCGGTCAATACGCGCTCGACTTCATCGAGAAAGCGAGTCAGGATGCGGCGTTCGGCGGCCAGTACAAATACAATGTCCTGAAGAACGTCGTCTCATACGAGCAAGACGTGAAAGCCGTGCTGGCGAAGGTCGCGCTCGGCGAAGGCGACGCGGGCATCGTCTATGCGACCGACGTACTCGGCGAAAACGGTGCGAAGGTCGGGCGCGTGGACATCCCCGACAGTCTTAATACGATTGCGTCGTACCCGATTGCCGCCCTCAAAGATTCGCGAAACGCCGACGGCGCAAAGAAATTTGTTGACTATATTCTCTCGCCCACCGCACAGACTGTGTTAGCGAAATACGGCTTCATCACAATGCTTGGCAGCACATCCCGCGCCGCACCCGGATGGCGTCGAGTGCCTGCCACTCACGCCCTACCCATGTTGACAAGCATGAGTTGATCGCGCTCAGGAAGCATGCGCGCGCTCCGCAACGGATGCGGTTTATCACAACGCACTCCTTTTCAGGAAAACGCGACACGCTCACTCGGCTATGTGACCGTGTCGCGTTCGAGAGGCGAGTCACCATGCACGCGCAAATTAGAGCCGCGCAATGCAAATGAAAGTTGTGAGCGAAGCACCGAGACGGTTCAGCAAGTTGATGCATTGCTTCTACCAATCCGAGCGTTGGTATTCACTCAGAAGTTTGCTATGATTGTGCCGCACGCTCGGCGGCGGGTGATGCTGCCCTAGCAGTAACCCCTCAATAGCACACGACAGGTCAGTGAACATGCCAAACCTTGAACCTGGCCAGACGTTCGGCGCGTACACGATTATCAGCGAGCTCGCTGCGGCGGATTCCCTGCTGGCATACAAAGCGTACTCGTCGGCGCTCACGCGCGATGTGAGACTTGAAGTGTTGTCGCCTGCGCTCGCGCAATCTGACGCGGCGCGCGCACGCTTTCGACAAGCCGCGCACGCACTGCTCAACCTCAAGCATCCACATGTGCTGGCCGCGCACGACATCGGCGAGATTGAGGGTCAGCCTTACGTCGCGCTGCAGGACCTCGCTGCGCTCACGCTCGCGGAACGCGCCGCGTCAGGACCGCTCTCGCTGGCGGAGGTCACGCGCATCCTCGGTCAACTTGCCGATGCGCTGACCTACTTGCAAGCCAACGGCGTGACGCTCGGCACGCTCGACCCCACCAAGATACTGCTCGACGAACACGGCGACGTTTTTCTGGCGGACGTGGGACTCGCCAACGCAGCGGACAGCGCCGCCACAAATAGCGAACCGCTCACAAGTGCGTACACCCTCGGCACATTGCTGAGTGCGCTGGTGGCTGGCCACGACGGCGCGAGCCTGAGCGACGCCTTGCAGCGACTTACGGATGCGCTGCCCGCCCAGCGCCGTGCGGACGTCGCTGCGGCGTTTGAGCGCGTCATCCACAACGCGACTGCCGCTAGCGAGGGCGAGCGCTTCACCTCCGCCGCTGATTTATTGGCGGCGTGGCATCAAGCCGCCGCGCTGATGACAGACGCGCCGACCACGCATCCAACGCTCGATGCATCGTCGCTGAGTGCGCTCACAACGCCGCCCGCGATGGACGCAGCACACGCACGAACTGAACTAGACGCGCAGATTGCGCGGTTTACACAGACCGAGACGTTGCGCCGTCTGCTGCGCACGATCGAACTGGTTGCGCTCAAACGCTCGCAGCAGGAAATGGCGCGCCTGAAGCGTCACTTTGAAGCGGAAGAGGCAGCGCGCTCGGCGCAACTAAGCGAGATGCCGCGCGCGCAACTGGCGCAAGAGGTCGTCAGCAGCATTCCAGCAGTCACGGTGCGGCGCACGCGAAGCCTCATCACGCGCATCGTCATCGTCGCCGCGATTCTGGTGTGTGGCGTGCCCGCGCTGTGTTTCATCTGCGTCGCCCTCTTGCCGGATTCGTCCGCCAAGCCGACACCGACGCTCGCGGCGGTGGGTATTGCGACGCGCACGCCGACTGCGCGCGCGGTTGCGACGGCGGCTGTGCGCGCGACGCTCGCCGCGCCGACGCGCGCACCATCGCCAGCGCCCACGCTCAACGCCACCGTCGTCTTCACAGACGAGTTCGCGACCGATAACTGTACGCTGCTCGAAGGCGACAACGAGACGCGCACGTTTAAATGTGTCAACGGCGAGTACACGATGCTGAACAAGACGAGCGGTTCGCGCTGGTCGTACTACGACGACGAGTACGAGGACAGCATCGTCGAGGTTGACGCGCACGCCGTCTCGGGGCCCGCCGTTGTCGAGTACGGCTTGGTCTTTCGCGTCGCGTCGGATGGCAAGAGTTTGTACGGCTTCACGTTGACACGCGACGGCAAGTTCACCGTCTTGCGTTACGAGCACAGTGAATTCACGGATCTGCTGCCGTACATCACGTCGAGTGCGATCAAGCCGAATACGGCGAGCAATCGCCTCAAGGTCATCGTGCAGCAGGATCGCATCAGTGTTTTTGCGAATGATGTCTTTTTGGCCAGCATTACCGATGCTCATTTTGTCAGAGGAGCGGTCGGGCTATTCGTGAAAGCGAACAATCCGAATGCAAAGGCGGCGTTCAGCCACCTGCGCATCTCGACGCTCAATCCATAATTGCAACTGCATCGGAGGTTATGAATGAGCGCGGAGAATTTGCGAGTGGTTGCGTTCAATGTGCTGCCGCAGGCTTATCAAATGGTGTCGCAGTGGGCAGCACGGGCCCACCACAAGATCGTGCTAGTCGTCACGACACCGGGCCCCTCGACGCGGCGCACGCCGAGTTATCGCGGCGTGATCGCAAGCGCACCCGTCGAACAGGACGTGCTGGTGACGACGCGCCTGCGCCGCATGGCTGCGCCGTTGATCCGCGAACTCGCGCCCGACTTAATCGTGTCGTTCACGTTTCCGTATCGCATCCCGCCGGAGATCACGCGCATCCCGCGTTACGGCGCAGTCAACCTGCATCCGAGTCCGCTGCCGCACTATCGGGGTCCCAATCCGATACGTATGGTTTATGACGGCTTCCCCATGCTTGGCGCGACGCTGCACCGTACCGAAGAAGATTTCGATACGGGCGTCATCTACAGCCAACACACCGCGCCGCTGCCACAGCCGACGACGGTCGAGGCAATCTGGGCGATCTATCCGCCATTGATGATGCGCGCATTGGCGGAGGGAATCGAGCGCGCCGTCGCCGGTGAGGCGGGCACAGCGCAGGATCATTCGCAAGCGAGTTACGCTGCGCCATTCACGGAGGCAGAGCATTGGCTCAACTGGGCGGAGCCGACCGCGGCACTTCAGCGCAAAGTCGTCGCACTCAACATCTTTGCGCCGGGCGAAGCCAAAGCGATGATTGACGGGCAAGCGTATGCGATTGAAAAGATTGAGCCGCTCGACGACGACGCGGGCGGCGAACCCGCTACCGTGGTCGAGCGCGCAGCGGACCATGTGAGCGTGCGCGCAGCGGACGGCGTGCTGCGAGTGTTCGGAAGACCAATTTAGCAGAAGCGGTTTGGATGACGTTGATCCATCAATACCCGCGCAGTTTCGCAAACCGCGCGGGTCTCGTTTTGTCGCTTCTCCGCTCAGCCTGTAGAATGGTGCTTCGTCCCTTCGAGCACACGACCATGTATCTCGCACTCGCGCGCCTCGCCTTTCAGCGGCAGCTCACCTATCGCGCCGCGACGCTTGCAGGCTTGGCTACCAATGCGTTCTTCGGACTGCTGCGCGCCTATGTGCTGATCGCCTTGTTCGGCGCGCGCGAGAACGTGGCCGGCTATTCAGTGCGCGACGCGATCACCTACACCGGCCTGACGCAAGCGCTCATCGCGTATATTGCGGTCTGGGGTTGGTGGGATTTGATTCGCTCGATTCGCACGGGCGACGTAGCTTCCGATCTGGCGCGGCCGATTGACTTCTTCGGTTATTGGGCCGCGCAAGATGCAGGTCGCGCATCGGCGCAGATGCTCTTGCGCGGTTTGCCGCTGCTGATCTTGTACGCGCTCTTTTACAACATCACGCTGCCGCCGACAGCGTGGCACTGGCTCGCGCTGATCGCGTCGCTCGCATGCGCGCTGTTCATCAGTTTCGGCTGGCGCTTCCTGTACAGCCTCAGCGCGTTCTGGGTGCAAGATGCCATTGGCATCGGACGCGCCGCCACGATGCTGACGACATTCCTCTCCGGCTTCTTGATGCCCGTCGCGTTCATGCCCGATTGGATGATCGCGTTGATGCGCCTCACACCCTTCCCCGCGATGATCAACACGCCGATTGAAATTTATCTCGGCCACGTGCGCGAACCAGACCTGCTCTTTGCGCTCGCGGAACAACTGTGGTGGGTCGTCGCGCTGGTGGTCGTGAGTCGCCTCGTACTCGCGGTTGGCGTGCGCAAGTTGGTGATTCAGGGCGGCTGATGGAAACGCTGCGCCTCTACGTCGAGTTGATCGCAGTGCGCATGCGCTCACAGATGCAGTATCGCACTGCGTTCGTCGTGGACACCATCGGCGCTGCACTCGCCATCTTCATCGAGTTCGTGACACTCGCGCTGGTGCTCACACGCTTCGGCAGCATCGGCGGCTGGACGCTCGGAGAAGTGGCGTTCTTGTACGGACTCACGGAGAGCGCATTCGGTACGATGGACATGATCTTCAGCGGCTTCGACCCTGCGACGTTCGGCGCGCACATCCAGCGCGGCACGTTCGATCAATTTCTGCTGCGCCCGCTCGGACTGCCGCTGCAAATCTTCACGTCCGAGTTCGTTTCACGGCGCATCGGGCGCATCTTCAACGGCGTGTTGATCTTCGCGTTCGCGCTGGCGAACACGAGCATCGTGTGGACGCTGCCGAAGCTGTTGTACCTGCCCATCGTGTATGTCAGCACGGTGCTGTTCTTCGGCGGCTTGTTCGTCGTCGGCGCGACGATTTGCTTTTGGACGGTGGAGTCTATCGAGGTCATCAACATCTTCACCTATGGCGGCACGACGATGATGTCGTACCCGATGCACATCTATAATGAGTGGATGCGCCGCTTCTTCTTGTTCATCGTGCCGTCGGGTCTGCTAATCTATTACCCTGCACTGTTTTTTCTCGACAAACCCGATCCGCTTGGCATGCCATTGTTCGCGCTGTTCCTTGCGCCCGTCGCAGGCGTTGGCACTTTGTTCGCCGCATTCGCGCTATGGTGGTACGGTGTGCGGCATTACACGAGCACGGGGACGTAACAGAGCGACCATTGAAGAGGTACAAGACTCACCAACCCACTCTGATTACGCGTCCACCCTAAATCGCAATTCGCAATTCGCCACTCGCATGATCTCCGTCCAGCATCTGTGTAAAGAGTTCAAAGTCTTTCGCCATCGGCGCGGCGCGTGGGGCGCGGTGCGCAACTTGATCACGCGCGAGGCGCGGGTCGTGCGCGCAGTGAACGACCTATCGTTCGAGATTGCGCGCGGTGAGTTGGTCGGCTATCTCGGTCCTAATGGCGCGGGCAAGTCCACGACGATTAAAATGCTCACCGGCATCCTCGTGCCTACGTCGGGCGAGCTGCACGTGAACGGGCACGTGCCGTGGCGCGAGCGCAAGACGTACGTCGGGCGCGTTGGCGCGGTCTTCGGCCAGCGCAATACGCTGTGGTGGGACTTGCCCGTCGTCGAGTCGTTCGATCTGCTGCGCCACATCTACAAAATTTCCGAAGCACGCTATCGAGAGAACCTAGACACGTTTCGCGCGCTGCTCGCGCTCGATGAGTTCCTGCACACGCCGGTGCGCTCGCTGTCGCTCGGTCAGCTGATGCGCGCAAACCTCGCGGCCGCACTGCTGCACGACCCGGACGTGTTGTTCCTCGACGAGCCGACGATTGGCTTGGACGTGGTTGCCAAAGAACGCATCCGTCAATTCATTCAGCAGATCAATCGCGAGCGTGGCACCACGGTCATCCTCACCACGCACGATTTGTCGGACGTGGAGAAGTTGTGCGAGCGCGTGCTGATGATTGATCGCGGCAAACTACTATTCGATCATAAACTGGACGAATTGCTGCGGCGCTTCGGCGGTGAGCGCGAGCTGCTGGTGGACTTCGCAGAAGATTACGCCGAGGTGTCCGTCGAGTGCGCGCGCGTGGTGGCGCGCGACGGCTTGCGCGTGACCTACCGCTTTGCGCGCGACGACATCAGCGCGTCGGCGTTGATCGCGCGGCTGTCGGAACGCTACCGCATCGCCGACCTGTCTGTGCGCGAGCCAGAAATCGAAGCGACGGTGAGACGCATCTACGAAGAGCGACTGCTCGAACAAACATCTAACCGCGAAGACGCGAAGCACGCGAAGACAATTAAGTAAACTTCGGCCCCTTCGCGTCTTCGCGGTTCAAACATGGAGAGACTATGCCTGCATACCTTCCACCCATTGGTGCGCCGAAGTCAGAGATTGACACGCCTGCGCTGCTGATCAACCACGAAGTGCTGGAGCGCAACATTGCGCAAATGGCAAGTTACTTTCGTGACGGCAAGCCGAAGTTGCGCCCGCACAGCAAGACCCACAAGTGCGTGCAGATCGCGCGCAAGCAGATCGCGGCGGGCGCCGTCGGCATCACCTGCGCCAAACTCGGCGAAGCCGAAGCGCTTGCCGACGGCGGCATTGACGACATCTTGATTGCAAACCAAATCGTCGGGCGCATCAAGATTGGCCGGCTGGTGCAGTTGGCAAAGCGCATCAAGATCGCAGTCGTCGTGGACGATGCGCAAAACATTCGCGAGTTGAGCGAGGCGGCACGGGCGGTAGGCGTGACGATTCGCTGCCTGGTCGAAGTGAACGTCGGCATGAACCGCTGCGGGGTAGACTCGCCCGAAGACGCGCACGCGTTGGCGCAGCAGATCGAGCAGAGCAAGGGACTGACCTTTGGCGGTATCCAGTCCTACGAAGGTCACTTACAGAATCTGGTGCCTGTCGAGGATCGCCCAGCGCGTGTGCGTGCCGACATGCAGAAGGCGCTCGACGCGCGCGCATACATTGAGCAGCACGGCATTGCCGTGCCACTGATCAGCGGCGGCGGCACGGGCACGTTCCACATCACAAAAAACCTGATTGACGAGATTCAGGCAGGATCGTACGCGACGATGGACGCGCAGTACAAGAAGGTCGGCGCGGAGTTCGAGAATGCGCTCACGCTGCTCGTCTCGGTCATCAGTCGGCCGCGCGCCGACCTCGCCGTGATTGACGCGGGCTTCAAGGCGATCGCTCCGGAGTTCGGCGCGCCGCCTGTGCTCGTGGATGGCGCGAGCTTTGGCAAGTTTTCAGAGGAACATGCGACGCTGGCGCTGGAGGGCGATGCGCAGCAACTGCGCGCAGGCGACAAGCTCGAGCTAATCCCCGCGCACGGCTGCACGACGATCAATTTGCACGACAACTTTTACGTGATGGAAGACGAGCGTCTGATGGATGTGTGGCGGATTGTCGGGCGAGGGAAGTTTCAGTAAGTCCGCCGTTGAGGCAGCGCCGCTTAGGGGCGGCTCGCCCAGTCGCCCCTACACACTTTCTTTCGGCAGCGCGAACGTGCCGTCCGCGCGCGGCGCAAAGTCCACGACTTGCACGGCCGCATCCAGATTCAGCGGTCCGTAGATGTGCGGGAAGCGTCCGCCGTCCACGCGCTCGTGGCGAATGGGCGCGCTCACCTTCGCGGGCTCAATCACGAGCAGCACGAGATTGCGCTTGCCTCGATAGAACGCGTTCGCCACGCGCACGACTTGCGTTCGTCCCGAGCAATGAATGAAGCCTGCGCTGCGCAGCGACGCCGCGCTATACGCGCCGACGCGCTGCGCGCGCTGCCACTTGGCGCGCGTGGTGATGTGGAAGATGTGTTTACGATGGCTCGCTGCCTTCTTCACGATCCGAGTCCTCCAACGCCAACGCAATCGCCTGCTCCAACGACAGCGCGCGTCCTTCTGCCCACGCTGCGTTGAACGTCGCCTCATCCAGTTGTGCGCGGGTTGTTACAATTGCTTGCTGATATCGCTCTTGCTCAAATGGTTCGGCAAATTGAGGGTTAAGCGATGTACACAAGCCTTCAACTGCGCCGAACAGTCGCGCGGCATGCCGTACGAGCCCATGCGCTGAAGCTAAAGCAGCCGACGTTTCGAGCGCACTACAGTTGGCTTCGATATACGCCCCTTTATCCGAGAAGCGTAAACTCTCCTTGAGAAAATTTGCTGCCCCTTCGTCATTGCCTTGGGAGAAGTCCACACGTGCCAAGAGGCTAAAGAGCATCGCGACGTCCGACAGGCTGCCGACTTCACGGTTAGACGCAAGGCTCTCCCTGTACATGGCTTCTGCGGTAACGTAATCATGCTGACGAAATGCTACATTCCCGATGTGAAACATCGCCTGCGCGGTGGCCCACTTCATGCCCTTGGCTCTAGCAATCGCGAGCATCTCCTCATAGTACGAGCGAGCCATCTCATCGTCATGCTCTCCCTCAGCAACCTCTCCCAGATTCATTAACGACCACAACGGCTGCAATCCTAATTCTCTCTGGATTGCGCAGCTCTCTTCAAGGAGTAAGCGCGCAGTTGAATAGTCACGCTCAAGAAATGCCAACCCACCTAACCCGCGCAATGAAGCAGCAATGCCTGCACGTTGTTCAGATCACGAAAAATCAGTAAGCCTTCTTCCAGTATAGCACGAGCGCGTGCCCAATCTCCCACTTGCTGCACAATCAGGCTAGTTCCGCCCAAGAATTTTGCACGCACGGTATCAGAAGCCGCAAGCTGACGTGCCATCAGTTGCTCAATCCACCTTATCGCCTCCCCATGGTGGTCGTGTGCAACCCAAAGAATTTTAATCGCGCTTCCTAGCCGCATCCCAGGTTCGGTGCGCTGTGGGTTGGCAACGCTCCATGCGAATGCCGCGCGTAAATTGTCGTGCTCTATCTCAAGTCGGTTCAGCCAATTGATTTGCTCTGGACCATCAAATAGTGGCTCACCTTGCTCTGTGAACTGCACGAAGTAATCGAGATGGCACGTACGCACGAGTTCGACTTCGCCTGATTCGAGTAACTTGTCACGCGCATATTGGCGAATCGTCTCCAACATACGATAACGCGATTCGCCAGCCTGTCCTGAGCCTGTCGAAGGACTTTGCTCGTCGAGAATGACGAGTGACTTGTCCACGAGGCGGAGCATTAAATCCAGAATGTCGGCACTCCGTAGGGGCGCACGGCCGTGCGCCCCTACATCGTCGGCGCAAACGTATTCCGCCGCTTCGAGCGTCCACCCGCCCGCGAACACCGACAGACGATTGAGCAGCACGCGCTCAGGCTCGGACAGCAGACCATAACTCCAATCAATCATCGCGCAGCGTCTGATGGCGCGGCAGTGCCGTGCGACTGCCGCCCGTGAGCAGACGGAAGCGGTCATCGAGTCGCTGCATGATCTGCTCAACCTTCATGCCTTTCACGCGCGCGGCGGCCAACTCAAGGGCGAGTGGAATGCCATCAAACCGATGGCAGATTTGCGCGACGGCCGTCGCGGTCGCATTGTTCACCGTGAACGACGGCAATGCTGCCGCCGCGCGCTCGATGAACAACTTGACCGCATCGTACTGCGTGAGCATCTCGATTGGGACTTGGGCATTGGGATTTGGGATTTGCATGGAGGGGACACGGTACGACGTTTCGCCGTCAATGCCCAACGACTCGCGGCTGCTGGCCAGAATCGTGATGTGCGCGCATTGGCGCAGCACGGTCGTGGCGAACTGCGCGCACGCCTCGATCAGGTGCTCGCAGTTGTCGAGCACCAGCAGCAGTTCTTTGTGGCGCAAGTAGTCGAGCAGCGTGTCCAACACGGGGCGGCGCTCTTCGGCGCGCAAGCCGAGTGCGCTGGCGACCGTTTGTGGGACAAGCGATGGGTCGGACAATGGGGCGAGTTCGATCAGCCAAGCACCGTGCGGATAGATGTCCAACACATCGGCCGCGAGTTCGAGCGCAAGACGTGTCTTGCCAGCGCCGCCCGAACCCGTGAGCGTGAGCAGGCGCGTGCCGAACAACAGTCGCTTAACCTCAGCCAGTTCTTGCTCGCGACCCACGAACGACGTCAGTTGCAATGGCAAGTTGTTGGGACGCGCATCGAGCGACTTCAGTGGGGGAAAATCTTGCGGCAGTCCGGCGATGACCAGTTGAAAGAGGTGTTCGGGGCGGGGCAAGTCCTTCAAGCGATGCTCGCCCAGATCGCGCAGGCTCACCTCAGCGGGCAGATCGTTCTGCACGAGATCGCAGGTCGTCTGCGAGAGCAGCACTTGTCCGCCGTGTCCCGCCGCACAGATGCGCGGCGCGGTGCACATCCAGACCGACGTAACCTGTCGGACCCACCTTCGGTTCACCCGTGTGCAGTCCCATGCGCACGCGCACTTGCGCGTTGGCGGGCCAGTCGTGACGCGCGACCGTGCGCTGTGCGTCCGCCGCCGCGCCGATGGCATCGCTGGCGCGCGCGAACGCGACGAAGAACGCATCGCCCTGCGTGTCCAGCTCGCGCCCGCCGAATTTGGCGAACGCCGCGCGCAGCAACTGGCGCTGGTCGGCCAGCACCCTGGCGTACTCGTCGCGCAATTACTGGAGCAGCTGCGTCGAGCCTTCGATATCGCTGAACAGAAAAGTGACGGTGCCGGATGGAATGGTACTCATACGCGACGGTGATGCCTACGGTTGCACTTGGCTCACGCTCGGCGTGACGCGTCGAATCAGCGCGCCGATGCCGCCGAGCAGAATGATCACAACACAGCCGACGCCCACCGTCCACTTGGCCAGCGTGAACACGTTCGCTGCTTGTGCAAGCGACGGGAATTGCGTTGGGTAGTTCAGCAAGATGAACACAATGCTGAAATTCTCTGCGTAGTCAAACAATGGCACAACGACAGGCAGCAGCGCGAGTCGCAGCCATGCGCTCGTCGGCGCGAGCAATCGTCGGAAGATGGCCAGCATCAACAGACTGAGGAACAGACTGTACAGCACAGGATAAACGAGATCAACACTGACTTCGGTGAGCGCGTATGCCATGCGACCCTGCTCGCCAAGTTGTCTTGCGGTCTCGTACACCGTCTGAACGGAGTAGCCAAACTGCGTGTCAAGCGTCGGCTTTTCCAGAGGCGGCTGCATTTTGGGCAGTTCGCTGCTACGCCACGGGAAGATGACGAAGGTGAATAGCAACAGCAGCAGAAAGAGTGCGAGCAGCGTCTTGCCTTGCGCACGCTCTTCAAGCCGCGCGATGAGTTTGCCCCACATCGGCTTGCCTCAGGCGGTCTGCGCTTCAGCCTCGACTGCCATATGCTCCGTGCGCGCCGACGGTGTCGCAATCGGTTGGCTCAACACGAAATGAATCTGCAACGAAATCTCTTTGACGAACAGCGCGGCGATGCCCCAGATGAACGGCAGCAATAGCGGCACGCCATTGACGAGCGGCAGCGTGTACGACCACGCGCCACCCGCGATGCCGAACGATTCGGCGAACGCGCCGAACGCGCCGCACAAGACGAGCAGCACGACGTCTTCGAGTCTGCGCCGCACGCTGAGCATGAGCGCAGCCACGACGGCCAGCAACATGGTGAGCAGGATTGGCTGTGGCCAGAACACACACACTAAGCCGAGCGCGGTTAGCCCGCACAGCCGCATGTAGAGCACGAGCGCGAACGTCAGACGCGCATACATCGGCCGTTGCGCCGCGTCCACTGGCTGGACGCGATCCGACTGAATCATCGCAGCCTCCTTCACGAGACGACAATTGGCGGCGATTATACTCCGATGCGAAGTTCGACGCAACGCGAAAATGCGCGGCAGTCAATGTAAGCCGATGCGATTGCGCTTCAGCTGATTGCAAAATCTTCATAAAGTTATATAATTCTCATAACTTTGCACAAGTTTCAGCCTACGATGCCCACAACTACCGCCACGCGCGAGTCTGCGCTGATCACCGTGCAGCAAGCCAGCGAGATGCTCGGCGTGCATCCCTCGACGCTGCGCGCTTGGGTCAAGCGCGGCAAATTAAAAGCGGTGCGGACTGCGGGTGGCCATCGCCGCTTTTCCGCGAGAGACGTGCGCGCTTTTGCCGAACGACAAGACTCGGGCCACGACTCCGCTCAAGACGCGCAATTGCTGATCCACTCTGCACTGGGTCGGGCGCGTATGGCGCTGGGCGATGGCGAACTGGCGGCGCAAGATTGGTATCGCGGCTACGACGAGCGCGCGCGCGAGCAGCACCGCGAGATGGGACGGCGGCTGCTCGGCTTGATGCTGCACTATCTGAACGCGCGCGACGAGCGCACACAGGTTGCGCGCATTTTGCGCGAAGCGCGCAAGTTAGGCAGCGAGTACGGCGCGATTGGCGCACGGCGAGGTTTGCCGCTCGGCGATTCGATGCGCGCGTTTTTGTTTTTCCGCGATTCACTGCTGGAGAGCGTCCTGCAACTGCGCGAAGTGGTCGGCGCAAGTGCGGACTCGCTGACGACTTATCGGCTGATCAATCAATTCGCCAACGAGGTGCTGCTGGCGATGGTGGCAACCTACGAGGAGCGATGATGAGTGACTCGCGGCGACCCGGCTCGCAGCGCATGCCCGACGACTCAGCGTTCTACGACCGAGTTGTGCCGCTTTTGCTTTTGCTGATGACCGTGTTGCTTGTGCTCGTCTTGCTGGTCGCGCTGGCGGGCGTACTGGGCTGGATTCACTTTTGATTCGGAGGGTGGAGTATGAACCTTAATCAAGCATTACCGTTCGTCACAACGGCGATCATGTTTGCCTTCGTGCTGTTAGTCGTGGTGCGCTACGTTCGGCATCGCTCGATGCACCTGCTGATGTGGAGCATTGGCTTGACGTTGTTTGCGGTCGCGAGTCTCGCCGAAGCATACTCGACGTTCGGCTTCAATGCTCTGGTCTTTCGATTGTGGTATTTGTGCGGCGCGGTGCTCACGGCGGCATGGATTGGCCAAGGCACGGTGTATCTGCTGCTGCGCCGAAAGTGGGGCACCATCACGCTTGCACTGCTCGTCGCGCTCAGCGTCATCGCCGCCGCGATCATGTTCAGCACACCACTCGACGCGAGCCATTTCGATCCAGCGCGACCGCTAAGTGTGCAGTATCAAGCAAGTGCTTTGGCGCCGGGCATCATCCCACTCGGCGCACCCATTCGCGGCATGACGGCCATCTTCAACATCTATGGCACGCTCGCGCTCGTCGGCGGCGCAATCTACTCGACGTATCTTTTCTGGCGCAAGCGGGTGATGGGCAACCGCGTGATCGGCAACATTTTGATCGCGGTGGGCGCGCTGATCATCGCCGCTGCGAGCACGCTGGCGCGCATCGGCAACGGCGAGTTCCTCTATCTCGGCGAATTGCTCTCGGCCGTCTTAATGTTCGGCGGCTTCATCGTCGCCTCACGCCGCGTCAACGATTCGCTTGAGCGTGCGCCGGTGCCGGCGCGCACGCAAGCCGCGCCTACGGCTTAGGCACACGCCAAATTGGTGAGGCCGTTGCACATGGGGCAGACCTCACAGGTCTTCGAGACCTGTGAGGTCTTTTTTTCGCGCTGTGGGTGTGATGCGTGCGTGAGGTTAGACCTCGCGGGTCTTCGAGACCCGCGAGGTCTTTTTCATTTTCAACTCGTGCAACAGTGGCGCGCTCAGCCGCAGCGCAAACACAAAGAACAACATCGTCTGCGCGGCTGCATTGAGCCAGCGCGGCAGCGCGAGCGCGGGTCCGCCGTAAATCTCTTCGGCAGGATAGCCGAGCGCAGTCACCAGATTGGGATCGTGCAGCGCCATGTTCGCCAGCGCCGTCACGGTGAACGCGCCATACAGCCACCACGCGCTGGTATCCTTTACTGCCGCGAGGACGAGCGGCGCAAACATCGGCAGCAGATGATTCTCGTGAATCTGTGTGGCCAGCATGAAGAACGCCAGCGATTGAAACGCGGCGACGGCGAACAGCCGTTTGCGGTCACGCCACACGACGATCAGCGAGAGCAGCGTCGCGCAGGCAAACAGCAGTACGCCCACACTGCGAAACGTGAGCGGACCCAACGGCAGACTATCGGACTGCCAGCCTTGGCCGCCCGTGCTGAACCACCACCAGTTATGCGCGTTGAGCGCGATGAAGGGATGATACTCTGAGGTGCGTATGTATTGCTGCGCGACGCCATCCATAGTGCCCGCCGCGATGAACGGCAAATCAACGAGCACAGCCGCCACCAAACCACCAATCAGCAAACGAAACAAACCTCGTTCGCGCCACGCCAGCACGACGACGAGCGGCGCGATGGCGAGCGCTTGCGGCTTGGTGAGCACAGCGGTTGCCATCGCCACGCCTGCCCATCCGAATGCGTGCCGCTCTGTTGCGAGCAGCGCGACTAGCATGAATAGGCTATGAATAGCAGCGGTCTGCCCCCAATACGCCGAGTCGAAAATCAGCGCGGGGTTGAACAGATACGCGCTCGACGCAAGCAGTCGTGCATTGAACGACAGCGATTCGCGCTGCAGCGCGCGAAAGATGAGCGCGCCCGCGATCAGGTCGGCGCTGAGACTTGGCAAGCGCAGCATGAAGCGCAGTCCATCCGGATCGTTCAACCATGTCGGCGGGAACAGCGGCGAGATCAGTTGTTGAAACAACCAGCCGAGCAGCCAGAACGGATACAGCAAAAACGGCGGCGTGTTCGGCGGCGGCACCGCACTCACATTCAGGTACGCGGACTGGATCCCGAAATGCACCGTCTTCCACGCGAGCGACAAATAGATTGCCACATCGCCCTCGTAACCGCGCCCCGTGTCGAGTGCGAGCCGCACCAGTGCCGCGAGCGCGAACACGGCCAGGACATTTCGTTGTTGTCGCCGCGTCAATGAGGAAATTGAAACGAAGTGTGCGACGAGCCATGCGAGTGCAGCAACGAACAGCGCGCTCAGCGTCAGCACGCCGAGCCACCAGGTCGTCTCCGCGCGATTGAGCGCGAGCGCGGCGGCGGCGACGAGCACAACGAGAGTGGCGACCACGATGGACGATGGACGGTGGACGATGGGCGACGGACGACGGAGGTCTGCCGTCTGCCGTCCACCGTCCGCGCTAAGCACATTGCGCGCTACCAACACATACTCAGTCACAAGTGCCAGTAGCAGCAGGAACGTTTTGAGCGACGGCAGCGCGAGTCCATCGCCGCGCGTCAGCCACACACGCGCGACGCGCACGCCGAGTTCACGCGGATCGGACTGCGGCGAGAACGTATCGGAGTCAATCTCCAGCAGCAGGTCGCCATTCGCGCCCAGCTGCCATGGCGCGATGCTCCACTCGTAAGCGCGCTCGTCAATGAGCGCGCTGAACTCTGCGAGCATTGCGCCGTTCGCGCGCACGACGACATGTGGCGCAGTCACGCCGTTCGGACGCGCGCCACTCAACCGCACGCCGACGCGCCACGCGAGGTTGCCGCCGCCCAAGCCAGTGAGCCACACGGCGGAGTGTGCCTGCGTCCAGCGCGCATCGCGCTCTGGCGCAAAGAAGTTGTCGAGGAATTTTTCGCTGCTCGGTGCCGTCACATCGAGCATGATCGGCTGCTGCGGCTGATAGGCGAGGACGAACAATGCGCACGCAACCGCGAGCAACAATATCGGCGTAAAGCGTGAGCTCATTTCAGAATGACCGAACGCTCGCGCACAGAACGCAAAGTGTTTTTGCGTTCTGTGCACGAGCCGTTCGTCAGCGCACTTGGCCGCGCACGAGCGCGAGCCAAAGTCGCGCAACACTGGTCGGATATTCGAGCAGCACGCGCAAGTTCGCTTTCGATGTGCCCAGCCGCCGATTCACAAACGTGATCGGAATTTCTTTGAATGTGAAGCCATGTCGCTGGCATTTGAGCAGCGTCTCTACGCCAACCGAATACTCGCGCGCGATGTAGTGGTCGAGGTTAATCGTCTCCAACACGCGGCGCCGATAACACTTGAAGCCGCCGCTCGCATCGCGCACGCGGATGCCGAGCGCGACGCGATTGACGACGTTAATCACGCGGCTGAACATGATGTTGCGCGGCAGACAATTGACTTGCTTGCCACCTGCCACGTATCGCGAGCCAATCGCCACGTCTGCTTCACACACGGCCGAAGTGAGGCGCGGCAAGTCGTTCGGGTCGTGGGAGAAGTCCGCATCCATCTCGACGATCAGCTCGGTTGTTGGATTGGCTAGCGCGGCTTTGAAGCCGGCAATGCCGGCGCTGGCGCGGCCCCGCTCGTGCAAGCGATGCAGCACCCGCACGCGCACATCGCTTGCCGCCAACTCGTCGGCAATTTGGCCCGTGCCGTCAGGCGACGCGTCGTCCACGATGACAAGCTCCAAATCAATCGGCTGTTGCAGAATCTGCTGCGCGAGCGCTGCGATGTTTTCTCGTTCGTTGAACGTGGGCACCATCACCGAGATTTTGGGCATAAGTTATTGACGTTTCTGGCTGCAGTGCCGTCGCGCGCAGTTGGATGGCTGCCCAGGCGAGCGCGCACCATAGCAGCAGCACGGCATACAGTTTGTAGGATTGCAGCAAGACGAGCGGCAGCGAATTGAAATCGAGATCGCGAAAAATTTCCTGATTGACCAGTGCGCTCAAGATAGCCGCGCTGATCCAGACGACGAGCAGCGCCTTGTAACGCGCGCGCGCCGCAAAGACGAGCAGCGTCGTCAGCGGCAGGAGCAGCTGCGTCTCATAATGCATCCACGAGGTGGGAAGCACGAGAAGCATCAGCACGACGAATAGCGACAGATGCACGGCGTCTAGTTTACTGTCGCGCGCCGACGCCGTCCACCATACAACAAAGAGCGTGGGCAGAATCAGTGCGCCCGCGAGTATATACGTCCACAAGCGAATCGAATCTGCTTGTGTGCTCGTCGCGCGATCATCCCACGTCAGGCCGTTCAGGCGATACAGAAATCCGCTGATGGATTGATTCTCCGCGCTGCCCGTTCCTTCCCCGCCGCGCGCGGGCAGCACAGTGGTCGCGTAGCGCCAATACAGGTCGGGCCCGGCGAACAGCATCGAGACCATCACGATCAGCGAGAACGCGAGCGCGAAGCCGGCCAGTCCGCGCCAACGCGCGCGCGTCAAAAAAAACGGCAGGGCGATAAGCGGATGCAGTTTGGTGATGGCGGCGAACGCGAGCGCGCTGCCCGACGCCAGCCAGCGTCCGCGCTGCGCGAAGGTGAGCGTAGCAACCAGCAGCGCGAGAATCACGATGTCGAGTTGCCCGCCCGAAAGCGTGTCGAGCACTGGGCGAAAGTTGAACGCGACGATAAGCAGCGCGTACAGCTCGAACGAACGAGCGCGGATCTGAAAGATTCGCAGCAGCGCGACGATCACGACGACGTATAGCGCAACATTCAACAGCACCCAAACGAGGGTCGCGCCGCGCAAGCCGAGCGGCAAGAAAATTGCGAGGAACTGTGCGAAGGCGGGTGGATACACATAACTATGAGCGTACAGCGCGTTGTCGCGCACGATGGCGTAATCGTAGGGATCGAGTCCCTGCGCTAACTTATGAGCCGCCTCGAACATCGTCGTCACATCCGTGAAGTGGCTCGTACGCACGATGTCGAAGAAATCGGCAACGAAATGGAATGCGGATAGCCCAACGGCGAGCGTGCTAAGCGTCTCGCGCCACGACATGCGCTGCTTTAGTTGTGCGCCTGCATAAGTTGTCGCGGTGGCGAGCGTGAGCCACGGCAGCAGCAGCGCGGTCAGCACACGCTCGCGCGCGATGCCGACGCAAATGAGGCTGAGCAGCAGCAGGGCCGCGAGCATTAAGCCGCGCGGCGAGATTGTAAGCGAACGCGCGGATAAGAATAATAACAACACGCTCAACACGGAGCTGAGAAAGACGAGCAGCGCGGGAATCGTGAACGCGCCCGACGGTTCGACGCGCAGCTCATAGAGTGCGACGCCGAGCGTGCGCAGATCATTCGAAGGCACAAATGCGTCGGAGACAAGTGTCACGCTTAGGTCGCCGAAGGGTTGCAGCGCGTCGGCGGGAATAGCGTACGCGTAATCTTGCGCCGCGCGCGTCGCCGTGAGCGTGCCGAGCAGTACGCCATTGGCGTACACCTGCACGCTCGGCAAAGGCATATCGTTCGGACGTGCGCCGCTCAACACGAGCGCGACGTGAGCGGGCGCAATGCCGATGCCGTTCACCTTCACGCTCGCGCGCTCCGTCGTCCAACGGAAAACGCGCCCATTGCTGCTTTCAACATCGTGCACACCGACGAGTGTCACACCGCGTGTGTTCAGGTCGTATGTCGACGTGACCTGATACGCGAGCGTCGTCGTGATGGTGACGAGCAACGCAAGCACGCCACACATTTGCAAGTCGCGGCGGCTCACGGGACGGGTTCGCTTTCGGCTCGCAGTTGTAATACCCACCGCGCCATGACAAGCAATGCACCGATATTGATTAGCGTGCAGAACACTTGTAAGGGAAACAACACAGGCTGGGCAACGTTTAGTCCATCAACGATGCCCGCGTCGGTCGTCAGCAGATTCACGAACCACGTTGCACTCAGGCTGACGAGCAGCCACCACGCGCGCCACTCGTGCACGACGAGCAGCGCGAGCAGTGGAATTGTTGGGAACAAATAATTCTCGTGAATTTCCGTCGGCAGCATGAAGAACGCGAAGCCGACGAATGCGGCCAGCATGAGCAGACTGCGCGAGCCGCTCGTCGTCCATAGCTTCCACGCGGCGAGTCCATAGGCGACGACGAAGAACAGTAATAATCCCAGCATGCGATACGGCACGCTGAACCATAACTGCGTGTCGCTGATGTTCCACGCATTGCCCCAGCCGAGCAGCCACCAGATGTTAAACGCATTCGCCGAGATGCGGGGGCCATGGCCAATCGTGGTCGAGACGGTACGAATCATATCGCCGATGGTGCCCGCGAACACAAACGGCATCAATACGACAAGTGTCGTCGCGCCGCCCGTGACGACGGTGCGCGGAATATTCTGCACACGCAGATGCCGCAGTGCTGCGATGGCGAGGAACGGAAGGAACGCGCTCGCCTGTGGCTTGGTCAAGACCGCCAGCATCGTCGCCGCGCCGAGCCATGCTGCATGTTCGCCGACAAGCGAGACAACAGCCAACGTGACGAACAGTGCATAGAGTGGATCGCCGAGTTGCCCGTTGTATGCCGTCGTGTAGATGATGCTAGGGTTAAACGCATACGCCGCGCCGACGAGCAGTGCGGTGCGCGTGTCGCGTCGTCGCGCTGCGTACACCATCACGACGACGACGATCAGCATGTCGAGCACGATAGTCGGCATCTTCATCAGAAAGTTGAGTCGCGAACTGGCCACGTCGAACTCCGGCGAGACGAACGTGCGATACAGCCAGCCGACAAGCGCCATGTCGTAGTGATGCAGTGGTGGATACGCGCCGACGACGGGATCGAGATCGTAAATCGAACCGAGCCCGTGCGTGGTCGCCTGTGCGATCATCATTTTGAACGCGGTGAAGTTGTCCGCATCGCCGGGTGCGTGCGCGAAAATCATGCGCACGCCGAACGCGGCGAGAAAGAGCAGTGCCGTGACGCGCATGGCGCGCATATCATCTCGAAAGTGGCCAAGGGCTATGGTCAATTCAGCCAGCGCGAACGCGACGACGAGCCAGAACAACACGCGCGCGTTCACGAGCGCGATCAGCACGCGCGCATCCCACAGCAGTGCGAACACCGCCGCGCTCACAAGAAGGTTGATGCCGAATGCAAATGGCGCCCCGACGCCCAAACGCCGCAGCCAGATGTAACTCGCGGCGACGAATGCGCACGTCGTCAGCAGCAGCGGCAGCGCGGGCATAAACGGCGGGCGTCCCGTCGGCGTCACGTCGAGCGCACGCACGAGCACGCCGAGCGTACGCAAGTCGTTGGGCGGCGCCCATGGCGGCGCATCCAGCGTAAGGTACAAATTGCCGCTCGCGCCGAGCACGTTCGGATCGAGGTCGAACGTCAATACTGAATTGGTCGAGGTGAGCGTGAGCGTGGCGATGGGCTGGCCATTCGCATTCAACGCAACGGGCACAGGTACGTTGTCTGGCCGTGGCGCGCTCAATTGTAAATTGATGCGCACGGGCTGTTGGGGCCACAAGTTGGGAAGCCGCACCGCCACGTGCGCGCTTGTCCAGCGCAGCGCGCCATTGCGCGAATGCTCCGGCGCATGAAAACCTTCGATCAATGGATTGTCTAGAGCCGACAGATTCAGCTGAAACGGCTCGCTGTGTTGATACGCCACCGTGACGAGCAGCGCGCACAATACAATCGCGGCGAACAGCCGCCGATCAGCGACGCGCATGGTCAAGAATGGCTCGCCAATTTTGCGCAGAGTTTCATGTGTGCTACACTTGCGCGACTATGGCGGAGCGATTGAACGTCGCCGTGATCGGTTGCGGCTATTGGGGACCGAACCTCGCGCGCAACTTCCATCAGTTGAAGAGCGCACGCCTGAGTGCTCTGTGCGATGCGGACGCGAACCGCCTGCAAGAAGTCGCCGCCCTCTACCCCTACGCGCAGCCGCTCACGCGCTTCGACGAGGTGTTGCACGACGGTGTTGCCGCCGTCGCCATCGCCACGCCAGCGCGCACACACTTCGCGCTCGCCAAGCGTGCGCTCGAGCACGGCAAGCATGTCTTGGTCGAGAAGCCGTTGGCAATGAGCGCGTGCGAAGTGGAAGAGTTGATCGCGCTCGCGGCGGCACAGCGCGTGACACTGATGGTTGGGCATACGTTCGAGTACAATCCCGCTGTGCAGAAGATCAAAGATTTGGTCGGCGTGGGGCACATCGGGCAACTATACTACATCTATTCAAATCGCGTCAATTTGGGACGCGTGCAGAGCGACGTGAACGCGCTGTGGAGTATCGCGCCGCACGATATCTCGATTGTGCTTTACCTGCTGGATACGATGCCGACTGAGGTGAGCGCGCGCGGCGCGTGCTATATCAATCAGCAAATCGCCGATATCGTGTTTTTGACGATGACATTTCCGAACAACGTGCTCGTGCACGTGCAAGCCTCGTGGCTCGATCCGAGCAAGACGCGGCGCATGACGATTGTCGGCAGCGAGAAGATGATCGTGTATGACGATGTGGACAACGAGGGCAAGGTCAAGATTTACGACAAGGGCGTGTATCGCAAAGGCGATCCCAACTTCGGCGAGTTCCAGTATCGCGTTCATTCTGGCGACATCCACATCCCGCGCATTGACATGAGCGAGCCGCTCGCCAACGAGTGCGCACACTTCGTCGAGTGTGTGCTGACGGGCAGGACACCGCGCACTGACGGCGCGAACGGCCTACGCACCGTGCGTGTGCTCGAAGCGGCGCAGCAGTCGCTGGAGATGGACGGCGCGACGGTGAGACTATGAGTATCATGTGTCATGTGCCAAGTGTCAGGTGAACATGACAGATGCCACAGGGCACGTGACACTTGCATGACGACCCATTGCCTATTTCAAAATATCACGCTGGGCGAGAATGCGACTATCGGCGAGTTCGTCATCATCGGCGAGCCGCCACGCGGACGAGTGGACGGTGAGTTGCCGACGATCATCGGCGCGAACGCCGTCATTCGATCACACACAGTCATCTACGCGGGCAACCGCATCGGCGCGAACTTTCAGACGGGGCACGGCGCGCTCGTCCGCGAGGAGAATGACATCGGCGACGACGTGAGCATCGGCTCGCACAGCATCGTCGAGCATCATGTGACGATTCGGCGCGGTGTGCGCCTGCACTCGAACGTGTTCGTGCCGGAGTGGACGCTTCTCGAAGAAGAGTGCTGGCTTGGGCCCAACGTAGTCGTGACCAACGCGCCCTATCCACGCTCGCGCAATGTCAAAGAAGAATTGAAAGGTGCACACATCCTGCGCGGCGCGAAGATCGGCGCGAATGCGACGCTGCTTCCTGGTATCACCATCGGCGAGAACGCGCTCGTCGGCGCGGGTGCGGTCGTGGTGGACGATGTGCCGGATGGCGCAGTGGTGGTTGGCAACCCGGCACGGGTGGTGAAGTGGGTGAGTGAGATTGTGGCGTATCAATGATTTCTGATTGGTACGTCCATATTGCCCTGAAAAAATGTGAAAATTAAAATTTACATGATTCCTCTCGTTGACCTCCAAGCCCAATACGCCGCCATCAAGCCCGACATTGATGCCGCCATCGCGCGCGTGATCACCCACGCGAACTTCGTCATGGGCGAGGAAGTGCGCACGTTCGAGCGCGAGTTCGCGGCGTTCTGCAGCGCGAAGCACTGCATCGGCATGGCATCGGGCACGGCCGCCATTCACCTTGCGCTGCATGTCGCAGGCATTGGCATGGGAGCAGAGGTTATTACGACCACATTCACGTTCACTGCCACGGCCGAAGCGATCTGCCACGCGGGCGCGCGTCCGGTGTTCGTGGACGTTGACCCGCAAACGTACAACCTCGACCCGAACAAACTCGAAGCGGCGATCACACCGCGCACGCGTGCGATCATTCCCGTGCATCTGTATGGCCAGCCCGCGGAGATGGACACGATCCTCGACATTGCGCGGCGACACAACTTGTTCGTGCTCGAAGATGCGGCGCAGGCGCACGGGGCGGAGTATCACAACCCCCACCCTAACCTCCCCCGTTTCACAGGGGAGGAGTGGCAGCGCATCGGCAATCTCGGCCAGGCGGCGATCTTCAGTTTCTATCCGGGCAAAAACCTCGGCGCGTATGGCGACGCGGGCGCACTCGTGACGAATGACGACGACTTTGCCGCGCGCGCGCGCATGTTGAGCGATCACGGCCGCACCGACAAGTATACGCACAGCGAAATCGGATTCGGCTATCGGCTCGACGCGCTTCAAGCGGCGATCCTGCGCGCCAAGTTGCCGTATCTCGAAGGATGGAACGAAGCGCGGCGTGCGCACGCGAAGCGCTATCGTGAGTTGCTCGCGGATTGTGACCTCGTCTTGCCGCACCAGCCTGCGCACATGAAGTCGGTCTATCATCTGTTCGCGGTGCGCATAGCCGAACGCGACGCGGTTGCGGCGCATCTGAAATCAAAAGGCATCCAGACAGGCGTGCACTATCCGATTCCATTGCACTTGCAGCCTGCCTATCAATCACTCGGTTATCATCAGGGCGATATGCCCGTTGCCGAAGAATTGGCGCGCACGGAGTTGTCACTGCCGATGTATCCGGAGTTGATGGATGCGCAGTTGCAGTTTGTGGCGGGCACGTTGAGAGAGGTCGTTGGTTAGTTTGTTGGGTGGTTTATGGTGAATGCTAACCAACTAACACACTAACCAACTCACAAACATCCAGTGCCATCCGAGAATCGCTTCCAACGCAAGCGTGTCCTCATCACCGGTGGTCTCGGCTTTATCGGCAGCAATCTCGCGCATCGGCTGGTCGCGCTGCAAGCCGATGTTACGCTGCTCGACAACTTTCATCCGCAGTGCGGGGCGAACTGGGCGAACGTCGCGGAGATTCGCCAATGCGTACGCATCGAGACGTTCGATCAGAACGACGCGCAGAACCTCGCGTGGCTGGTAGATGGACAGGATTACATCTTCAACCTCGCGGGCAACATCAGCCACATAGATTCGATGCGCGAGCCGTTCGCCGATCTGCACGCGAACGTCAGCGCGCAACTCGCATTGCTCGAAACGTGCCGCGCCGTGAATCGCGTCGCGAAAATCGTGTTCGCGAGCACACGGCAGGTCTATGGCAAGCCGCAGTCGCTGCCCGTCAGCGAATCGCACCCGACGCAACCGACCGACGTGAACGGCGCGCACAAACTTGCAGCGGAGCATCTGCATCTGGTATATCATCGCGCGTACGAAATACCCGTCCGCATCTTGCGCCTGTCGAACACCTATGGCCCGCGCCAGTTGATGCGGCACAATCGGCAGGGGTTCATCGCGTGGTTCGTGCGGCAGGCGATAGACGGCGAGACGATTCAATTGTTCGGCGACGGTCAGCAGCAACGCGATCTGAATTTCGTGGATGACGTGGTGGACGTGATGTTGTCGGTCGCGAATTGCGACCAGACGAACGGAGAGATTTACAATCTAGGCAGCGGCGAACCCGTGTCGTTGAAACACATCACGGACTTGCTGATCGAACTTTGTCCGAACACACGCTTCGCGCTCACGCCGTTCCCGCCAGAGCAGAAAACGATTGACATTGGTAACTATGTCGCGGACATCGGCAAGATTCAGCGCGACATCGGCTGGCAGCCCCGCGTTGCGCTGCGCGATGGACTCGCGCGGATGATCGAGTACTACCGCGAGCGCAAGGAATTTTATTGGTAGTTGGCTGGTTTGATGGTTGGTTAATGGTTCAACCATCAGCCAACTGACCATCAGCAAACATGCTTATCCCTTTCCTCGACCTCAAAAGCCAATACGACACCAACCGCGACGACGTGAATGCGGCCATCGCGGACGTGTTCGCGTCAGGGCGCTTCATCCTCGGCGAACAGGTGGCCGCGTTCGAGCGCGAGTTCGCGGACTACTGCGGCGCTAGGCACGGCATTGGCGTGGGCAACGGCACCGATGCGTTGGCGTTGGCGCTGCGCGCGTGCGGCATCGGCGCGGGTGACGAGGTGATCACCGTACCGAACACCGCCGTTGCCACCGTTGCCGCTATCGAACAGGCAGGTGCCCGTCCGGTATTCGTGGATGTAAATCTCGACACGCGCACGCTCGACCCGCATCAACTCGAAGACGCCATCACGCCGCGCACGCGCGCAATCATGCCTGTGCATCTGTATGGCCTGCCTGCCGATCTCGATCCGATGCTTGAGATTGCGCGCACGCACAACTTGCGCGTGATCGAAGACTGCGCGCAAGCGCACGGCGCACTTTATCACGGCAAGCCCGTCGGCGGCATCGGCGACCTCGGCTGCTTCAGTTTCTATCCGACGAAAAATCTCGGCGCGTATGGTGACGGCGGTTTCATCACGACGAACGACGACGAGTTGGCGGAGCGGGTGCGACTGCTCCGCACTTACGGCTGGCGCGAGCGCGACCACAGCATCATGCGCGGCTTCAATTCACGGCTCGACGAAATGCAGGCCGCCATCCTGCGCGTGAAACTAAGACATCTTGACGAGTGGAACGTGCGGCGGCGAGCATTGGCAGCAATCTATGTGCGTGAGTTGCAAGATTCGGAACTGACTTTGTCCTGTGTACCTGTGTACGCGCTACCTGTGTACCACTTGTTCGTCGTGCGCTCGGCTCGCCGTGATGCGCTGCGCGCGCACTTGAAACAGCGCGGCATCGAAACGCTCGTGCATTATCCCGTGCCAATTCATTTACAAGACGCGTATCGCGACATGAATCATCAGATCGGCGCATTCCCCAACGCCGAGCGGCTCGCGAGCGAAATCGTCTCGCTGCCGCTCTTTCCAGAGATGGACGCGAGCGTCATTCCACAAATCGCGGAAGGCATTCGTGAGTTCGAGATGTCGCGATGACGGAACACGCATTACGAAGTATGGATTACGAATTACGCGTTGCGGATCCCAGAACCCGCATCACTGAGCCGTCCGTCTCCGTCCTTATCCCCGCGTGCAATGAGGCGGGCAACCTCGCGCCGCTGATGGCGAAGATCGCGCGCACGTTCGATACGCAGCAGTTGTGCGGCGAAGTCGTGCTCGTTAACGATGGCAGCACCGACGGCACGCGCGCCGAAGCCGACGCGCTCGCGCAGCGTTATCCATTCTTGCGCGTCGTCCATCATCGGCGCAATCACGGATTGACGGATGCGTTGAAGACCGGCTTCCACATCGTGCGCGGCGACACGATCATCTTTCTGCCAGCCGACCTCGAATCCGATCCCGAAGAAGACATCCCGAAACTGCTGGCGAAGATGAGCGAGGGTTACGATGTCGTCGCGGGTTGGCGACAGGGCAGACGTGATCGCAAAATCGTCGCGTCGTCGCTGTATAACTTCGTCTCGCGCCAACTGTTCGGCGTCGGCGCGCACGACATGAATTGGATCAAGGCGTTCACGCGCGAAGTGATGGAAGACTTGCATCTGCGCTCCGATTGGCACCGTTTCATTTTGATGATCGCAGCCGCGCAGGGCTATCGCATCGGCGAGGTGAAGGTCAATTTCTATCCGCGCAAACGCGGCAGATCTAAGTTCGGCCTGTGGCGCATTCCGGTGTCGTTTCTCGATGCGCTGGTCGTCAAGTTTCTGCTCACGTTCAGCAAGAAGCCGATGCTGTTCTTCGGCGCAATTGGCACATTGCTTGTGCTCGTCGGCTCCGTCGTGCTCGCGTACCTCGCGTATCTGTTCTTCGCGTTCGATACACAGCAGCGTCCCGTGTTCATCTTCGGCATCTTCCTGATCGTGTCCGGCTTGCTGCTCTTCCTCGTCGGCTTCCTCGCCGAACTGATCGTCGCGCAAACGGACATGCTGGAAGAAACGAGACGAGAGACTGGAGATTGAGTTCCGAGTCTCTCGTCTCTTTAAGCTATGCGCCTCTTAGTGTTGACGCACAACTACCCGCGCTTCGTCGGCGATTTCTCCGGCACGTTCGTCAAGGCGTTGTGTGATGCGCTTACTGCGGCGGGCAGCGATGTCGTCGTGCTCACGCCGCATGATGAGGCTTTCGAGGAGCCGCCCTCACCCCAACTCTTCTCCCTTGAAGGGAGAGGGATGCGCGAAGCGCGGGCTGAGGATAGCCCCCCTACTCTCCTCACCTATCGCTATTTCTTCCCCTCGCACTTGCAAAAATTTGGGTACATGCGCACGATGGAAGCGGACGTGCAGCCGCGCGGTTGGGCATTGCTGCTCGCACCGTTCGTGATTGTATTCGGCACGTTGGCAGCGTGGCGCACCGCGCGGCGCATCAAGTCCGACCTGATTCACGCGCATTGGGTCTTGCCCAACGGCTTCATCGGCGCAATCGTTTCGCGTCTGCTGGACATCCCACTTGTCGTCTCGTTGCCCGGTTCCGACGTATTGTTGGCCGGCAAGAATCGCCTGTTCAACGGGATGGCGCGCTTTGCGTGGCGGAGCGCGTCACTCATCACGACCAACTCAATCGAGTTGCGTGATGAAGCAATTCGGCTTGGCGCACCCGCCGCGAAATTTGATCTCATCATCTACGGCGTGAACGCGCGCGAGTTCGTGCCGTGTGCGAATGGCACATGCGAGTTGCGCGCGCAGCTCGGCATGTGTGACGAAGACGTGATCGTGCTCGGCGTCGGACGCATGGTTTACAAGAAAGGCTTCGACGTGTTGATTCGCGCGCTCGCGCTGCTACGCGCATCGCATCCGCGCGTCAAAGCGGTGCTGATCGGCGACGGCGACCTGAAAGACGAGTGGCAGTCACTCGCGCGTGAGTGCGGCATCGCCGAGCGCGTGCTGTTCGTCGGACGAGTGCCGCACGATCAGATCGCGCGCCACTACAACATGAGTGATATGCTTGCCATGCCATCGGTCACAAGACCCGCTGATGGCTTGAATGTGTGCGTGGTGGACGCGATGGCGTGCGGCAAGCCGATTGTCGCCAGCCGCGCGGCGGGCAATTCGCTGGTCGTCGCCGATGGCGTGAACGGATTGCTTGTGGACGAGAATGATCCCGCGCAGCTCGCACGCGCCATCGCGCGCCTCGTCGACGATTCACAACTGCGCGCACAGATGGGCGCAGCCTCGCGCGCGCGCGTCGAAACGGAATTCGACTGGACGCCGCTCGCGCAGAAATACCTCGCGCATTTCCAACGCATCGTATCGGCGTGAACGACTACTCGCTCGCCGACGCGCGCGTGCTCGACGTGGAATCACGGCGCGCGCAAGCGAACAAAATCCTCGCGGTCGCCGCGCACTTCACGCGCACACATCGCGTTGTGCTCGCTGATGATGCGTGCGCGCTCGATCTCGGCTGCTCGTCGGGCGTGATCACCTGCGCGCTCACGACGCGCTTCGCCAATGTCGTCGGCGTGGACGTGGATCGGCACGCGCTCGCGCAGTCGGAATCATGCGCGTGCTTTGCCCAGGCGTCGGCGATGAGTTTGCCGTTCGCGTCGGAGCAGTTCGACTTCGTGTTGTGTAATCAAATCTATCAGTACGTGCCCGACGTGGCGCGCTTGTTCGCGGAGATTCGGCGTGTGCTGCGACCCGATGGCTTCTGCTATTTCAGCGCGCGCAATCTGCTCGGCTTGCTCGCACGCGACAATTGGCTGCCGCTCATCGCATCTCTCGCGCCGCGCGTGGCGGATTGGTTAGCACGACCATTGCACGGCGAGCGCAACTGGCGACAGCGTGCGGGAACACTCTGGTCGTATCGGCGCTTGCGCGTACTCGCCGCGCGTCACTTCGTCGTACACGATTACAGCGCGCATGTGTTACGCACGCCGTCGCTCGCATCGCTGTTCGCGCCGCGCGGTGTGCACCTGCCCCCATTGGTGGCTGCACTCGTCACGCCGGTGCTGCCGACGCATATCTGGATTTTGCAAAAACGCTGAATGACGCTCGCCACTCTCTACCATCAATACAAACGACCATTGCAGTGGTTACTCGCCCTGATCGCGCTCGCGTTCCTTGCGCGCGTGCTCGCCGATAGTTGGCGCGAGGTGCAGGCATACCCACTCGCTGTGGATGCGCGTCATCTGATACTATCCACCGTCGCCTTAATCATTACGCTGTTTGTCGCCGTGCTGCCGTGGCAGTGGAGCGTGCGTTGGCTCGGTGCAGCATTGTCATTCCAGCCAGCGTCGCGCATCTGGTTCGTCTCAAACACGGTTCGTTACGTGCCCGGCAACATCTGGCAGCCCGCCGCGATGCTCGCCATGCTGCGCGCGCGCAATGTGGACGAGGTGCGCGCGGCGGCAAGCATCGCGCTGAATTGGATACTGTCCAATCTGTCGGCACTGCTGCTCGCGGGCGTGTACTGGACGCTCGCGCCTTCGTCCATCAGCCTCGAACGCGCATGGTTGCTGCCACTCATTCTGATCGGCGCGCTCGTCGCCTTGCATCCGTTGGTGCTCGGCCGCGTGCTGCGCTTCCTCGTGCAGCGCACGCGACACACGACCACGTTCGACGGATGGCGCTTCGATCAAATACTGCGACTCGCATTGCTCCACGTTGTTATCTGGTTCATGTACGGCATCGCGTTCGCATTCTTTTGGAATGCATTCGCGCCCATTGACCTCAGCGACGTGCCGCGCCTCACGGCTGCCTTTGCGGCAGCGTATGCGATCGGCTTTCTGAGCCTGCTCACACCGAGTGGGTTGGGCGTGCGCGAAGGCGCGCTCGTGCTGCTGTTGAGTGGATCGTATCCCGCCGCGCTCGTGACGATGCTTGCGCTGCTCTCGCGCGTGTGGCTGATCGGCGGCGAGTTATTGTGTACGGGTATCGCGCTCGCGCTCGCGCGAGGTCGCGATGCGTAAGCGAATCAGAGACCTCGCGGGTTTCAGAAACCCGCGAGGTCTTTCAACGTGGATCGTGCTCGCACTGATGTTGCTGTATATCGTCACGTTCTCCGCGATCAGCATTCGCCAGCACGATGCATTCCTCACGCATAAAGAAGACCTGGGCCAGATTGATCAGGCAGTGTGGAATAGTCTGCACGGTCGCGTGCTCGTCGAGACCGATGAAGATCACCAATCCACACGACTCACTGATCACGTCGAGCCAGTCCTGATTGCATCGTCGCTCGTGTTTCTGATCTGGGATGACGTGCGCGCCTTGCTCGCCCTGCAAGCCGTCGCCGCCGCGCTTGGCACGTGGGCAGTGTTCTTGCTGGCGCGGGATGTTTTCGTGGACGGGGGACGAACGACGGCGGACGGCAGACGGCAGACGGCAGACGGCAAACAGAACAATGCAGGTCACTGCACACCGTCCATCATCCACCGCCCACTGTCAGATTTGGTTGTTGTGGCATTCGCATTGCTCTATCTGCTGTACCCCGCGCTCGAAGCCGCGCACCTCGCAGAATTTCACGCCGCGCCGCTCGCCGCTGCGCCGATTGCATTCGCGCTGTTGTTTCTCGAACGCAGACAGTGGCTGCGCTTCTTACTCGCCACCCTGCTTGTGAGCGCGGTCAAAGAAGAGATGGCGCTCGTCGGCGTCATGCTCGGCGCGGCAGGAGTGATGGTTGTGTGGCGCGACGAATCTGGACGGCAGACGGTGGGCGGCGGACGGCGGCAGCATTTTATTCGCTCCCGTGTGCGTGCCACCGTCTGCTTTCATCCGTCCTCCATCGCGCTGCTCGCGTCGCTCAGCTGGTTTGTCTTAGCCACGTTCGTGATCGTGCCGCACTTTGGGGCGGGCAAATATGCGAGCGCGGATTCCGTTTACTTCCAACGCTTCGGCGAGTTGGGCGCGACCCCGACCGCCGTCGCGAAAACATTGCTGACGAATCCTGCGCTAGTCGCGCGCGTGTTGCTCACAGCGGAGCGGATTGGCTACATCGGCGGCTTGTTCGCGTCGGTGGGGTTTCTCGCGCTCGCGGCTCCAGAGTTATTGCTGCTCAGTACGCCGCTGCTGGCGGCGAATCTACTTTCAAACTTTCCTGCGCAATTCTCCGGCGACTTTCATTATTCGGCGCCGCTCGCGCCCTTCTTTGTTGTCGCGGCGATCTATGGATTCGAGCGCATCACACACGGGTTGTCATTGATGCCGTTCGCTCAATGGGGTTTGTTGCTTGGCGTGTTGCTGTGTTCCTTGATATTTCATCACGCGCGCGGCTACGCACCGCTGTCGGAAAATTTTTATTGGCCCGACGTCACGCCACACGACGAGCACTTCGCGCGCTTCGCCGCACAGATTCCGCGCGATGCACGCCTAAGCGCGACGCCACCATTATTCCCGCACCTCAGTCACCGCGAAGTCATTTACGTTTTTCCGACAGTTGCCGACGCGGACTATATCTTGCTCGACGTGAGCGGCGTCACCGACATGCACCCGAACGATGTGCGAAGCGCAGTGAACGCATTGCTGGTCAGCAAGCAATTCGGCGTGCTCGACAGCGCGGACGGCTATCTTCTGTTGCGTCGCAGCACCGATGCTACTCAGGCCGCAACTTTGCCCAATGCGTTTTACGATTTCGCGCGCGCGCCTAATGCGCAGCCACAATATCGCACTGCCGTCGTGTTCGGCGACGCACTGAAACTGGTCGGCTACGATATTGTCGCTGACGCACGCTGGCATCGCGTGCAGACGCGCTGGTACTGGCAAGCGCTACGCCCGCTTGACGCGGACTTACGTGTGTATCCGTTCTATCACGACGCGAGCGGTCGCATCATCGAAGACACGTCGCAACGGCCCATGGTTGCGACGCTGTGGCATCCGCTCACCCGCTGGCAGACGAACGAGATTGTTGTCACCGAGACCGTGCTTTGGGACGTGGGCGACACGTTTGGTCTCGCCGTCGGCGTGATGCACGGCAGTGATTGGGATCGCCATGGCAAACGCTTGTCGACAAGCACGGGTGAGAGCCAAATCGAGCTAGGCACATTCGCGTGGCGCGCGAAACAATTGGAGCGAGTATCCGCGCCGAATTGAACGCTGCGGCTCTTGCAAAAATTTCTTTTACCGCCAAGAACGCAGAGAGCGCAGACAACTCTTGAAATTATTTCGCAGCGCACTCTGCGTCCTCGGCGGTAAAGATCAAATCGCAAACCGCCCCTTGTGCCTCGCAAAACTTTTAATCTTAAAATGCGCGCGCATTCATTGCGTCGCGAAACACTTGTGCTATAATGCCCACGAACACCTCGAAATAAACTCACCTGCATCTCTTTCCACGCGCAGCCATCCACTGCGCGCTATTCGCGCCCGAACGGTGGGCGTGTTCATAAGGACTGATGGTTTCATGCCCGACTTCGTGCATCTGCACTGCCATTCTGAATATTCGCTGCTCGACGGACTGTGCCGCCTCAAGCCGCTGGTCAAGCAAGTCAAAGATTTTGGCATGCCCGCCGTCGCGCTCACCGATCATGGCGTGATGTACGGCGCGATGGAGTTCTATCGCGCCGCGAAGGAAGCGGGCGTCAAGCCAATTATCGGCTGCGAGCTATACGTCGCGCGCCGCGATATGCGCGACAAAGACCCCGAAGCGGATAAGAAGTCGCATCACCTCGTCGTCCTCGCCGAAAACGATACGGGTTACAAAAATTTGTTGAAGATCGTCAGCGCGGCGCAGTTGGAAGGTTTCTACTACAAGCCGCGCGTGGATCACGCCTTCCTCGAAAAACACGCGGACGGCTTGATCGCGCTCTCGGCGTGCAAGTCGGGCGAAGTGATTCGCGCCGTCGAAGCGGGCCAAGAAGACGAGTCGCGCAAATTGGCCGAGTGGCACAAATCCGTTTTTGGGCCCAACAACTATTTCATGGAGTTGCAGTACCGCGAAGGCTTGCCCGAAATGCAAGCCGTCAATCAAGAGTTGCGCAACATCGCGCACGAACTGAATATTCCCGTCGTCGCCACCAACGACGTGCATTACATCAAGAAGGCTGATGCGGCGACGCAGGAACTGCTGCTCGCGATCCAGACCGGCAGCTCGATGAGCGATGCGAAGCGCATGCGCATGGAAGGCAACGACTACTACCTGCGCACGCCCGCCGAGATGCACGAACTTTTCAGCGGACTCGACGCCGCGTTGAAGAACACGGTGCTGATTGCCGAACGCTGCAATCTGAATCTCGACCCGAAGGGTTTTCGTCTGCCGCAGTTCAACGTGCCACCGGGTCACACGCCCGAAACGTACCTGCGCGAGTTGGCGGAAGCCGGACTATTGCCGCGCTACGGTCGGCTCACGCCAGAGTTGCGACAGCGGTTCGAATACGAACTCGGCGTGATTCACACGATGGGCTTCAACAATTACTTCCTAATCGTGTGGGACTTGGTACGATACGCGCAAGAGAAAGGCATCTGGTACAACATTCGCGGCTCGGCGGCTGGCAGTCTAGTCGCGTATTGTCTCGGCATCACTGCGCTCGACCCGCTCAAAAATAATTTGATCTTCGAGCGCTTCCTCAACCCTGGCCGCGTGACCATGCCCGACATTGACATGGACTTTCCAGACGACCAACGCGGCGCGATGATTGATTACGCGATCAAGAAGTGGGGCAAGGATCGCGTCGCGCAGATCATCACATTCGGGACGCTTGGCGCGAAGGCAGCCATCCGCGATGTGGCGCGCGTGACGGGCGTCGAGTTGAGCGAAGCCGATCGCGTCGCGCGGCTCGTACCGTTCGGGCCCAAAGTACATCTGCAAGATTTGTTAAAGGACGGCGAGCTTGCAGCGGCATACAAGCACGACGACAGCGTGCGCGCGTTGGTGGACAAGGCGCTCAGTCTCGAAGGCATCTCACGTCATGCTTCGACGCACGCCGCGGGTGTCGTTATCGCCGACGCGCCGCTGCTCGAATACGTGCCGCTCAATCGTCCGACGAAAGACAAAGGCGACAAGGACGAGAACGCGCTCGGCGTGGTCACGCAATTCCAAATGGAAGACCTCGAGCACATCGGCTTGCTCAAGATGGACTTCCTCGGACTGGCAACGCTCACCATCATGCGACGCGCGGTCGCGTTGATCGCGCAGACGCGCGGCGAGCAGATTGACATTCACAAGATTCCATTCGACGACCCGGCCATTTACGAACTGCTGTCCTCGGGCAATGTGGAAGGCGTGTTCCAAGTCGAAAGTTCGGGAATGAGAAAAGTGCTGACGGGCTTGCGCCCCACGCTATTCGAGGATGTGGGCGCGGTGATCGCGCTGTATCGGCCGGGTCCGATGCAGTTTATTGATTCGTTCATCGCGCGCAAGCACGGCAAGGAGCCGATCAACTACCGCCATCCGACGCTCGAACCGATTTTGAAAGAGACGTACGGCGTCATCGTCTATCAGGAGCAGGTCATCCAAATTATGCGCGACCTGGCCGGCTATTCGGCGGGCGACGCCGATCTGGTGCGGCGCGCGGTCGGCAAGAAGAAAGAAGAGGAACTCAAGAAGCATCGCGCGGGGTTTGTCGCAGGCGCAAAACAAACTTGCCACATCCCTGCTGACGTTGCCGATCAAATTTGGTCGGACATCGAGTACTTCGCCAACTACGGCTTCAACAAAGCACACAGCGCCGACTACGCGCTCGTCACGTGCCAGACGGCGTGGCTGAAGGCGCACTACCCGGTCGAGTACATGACTGCGCTGTTGAGCGTCGCGCGCGGCAACAGCGAGAAGATCGTTGCCTATACTGCCGAGTGCACGCGCCTGCATCTCGACGTGCTGCCGCCGGATTTGAACATTAGCGAATTAGACTTTACGGTTGTGATGAAAGATGGCAAGCCGCACTCGATCCGCTTTGCGCTCGGCGCGATCAAGAACGTGGGCGACGGCGTGATCGAGTTGATCGTGAACGAGCGCAAGCAGAACGGCGCCTTCAAGTCGCTCGAAGACTTCTGTGATCGCGTGGACTTGCGGCAAGTGAACAAGCGCGCGCTCGAATGTCTGCTGAAGTCCGGCGTATTTGACGCGTTCGGCAAGCGCGAGCAGATACTGATGGTGATGGACCGGATGCTGGAATCGTCACAGCGCGCACACCACGCGCAGTCGGTTGGACAACTAGACTTGTTTGGCGGCGCGCTCGCGCTCGAAGGTCTTTCATTCACGCCGCTGCCCGACGCCGACGAATTGCCGCTGAAACAAAAACTGGACTGGGAAAAAGAACTGCTCGGCATCTATCTCTCCGATCATCCACTCAAGCGCATCATGCCATACGTCGAGACGCACGCGACGGCGACCATCGGTCAGATTGAGGCGTCGCGCGCGGGTGAGCTCATCATCCTCGCGGGCATGGTGCAGAGCGTGCGCACCATCAACACCAAAAAGGGCGACACGATGGCGTTCGTCGTGCTCGAAGATTTGCAGGGCACGATCGAGGTCACAGTCTTCCCGCGACTGTACGCGAAGTCCGAAGCGTTGTGGCAGGCTGATACGGCTGTCGTACTGCGAGCGAAAATTGAAGAGCGCGACGGCAAAGTGAAATTGCTGGCTGAATCGGCCGAGCCATTGCCGCAAGACAATGTAACCGCCGCGACGGCTGATGTCGTCGCCGAAGTCACGTCGGTGCTCGCGTCTGCGCCGGTGCTAGTCGCGAGCGGCAACGGCCACGCGAAGCAAAAGAAAATCATTCACTATCACCTATTCATCACCATGCCGCGCAGCGGCGACCACGCGACCGACATCGAGAAAATGTCAAAGGTCTATGACCTGCTCACCTCGTATCAAGGCGCAGACCACTTCAGTATCTACACGCAGAACAGCGCGGGGCGCGTGCTGATTGATTTCCCCAACGCGACCACCAAACACTCCGTGCAACTTCAACAAAAGCTGACGCAGCTGCTTGGCGCAGGCACCGTGAAAGTCAAGTCCATCGAAGCAGCCGCTTAGTATCCGTAGTAGAATAAGCGTGCACGCAATTCGACTTCAGGAGTCACGCCATGACGACTGACACGCTCGTGCCGCTGGTTGTCTCTGCTGTTATCGGTTATCTCGCCGGTTCGATCCCCACCGGTTTCCTCATCGTCAAAGCATGGACGGGCGCAGACGTGCGCACGGTCGGCAGCGGACGCACAGGCGGCACCAACGTGCTGCGCGCGGCGGGACGCAATGCGTTCATCTTGACCGTGCTGGGCGACATCGCCAAAGGTGCTGTCGCAGTGCTGATCGCGCGCGTGCTGTTCGGTGAGTTAGCCCAATTGGTCGCCGGTTTCTTCGCAGTCGTCGGCAACAACTGGTCTATCTTCCTGCGCAGTCGCGGCGGCGCAGGCGTCATGACGATGACCGGTACACTGTTCGTCATCGCGCCGCTACCGGTGCTGACACTGGGATGGCTGCCTATCGTGCTGCTGTTTATCACGCGCATCTCATCCATTGCCTCGCTCAGCACAGCCGTTCTCGGTCCGCTATGGATCGGGCTGCTTGTGTACCTTGGTTTCCAGCCGCTGCAAAATCTGATTTATATTCTACTGGTTGGTATCCTCCTCATCGTCGTGCACGGGCCGAACATTCAGCGTTTGCGCGAAGGGCGCGAGCGGCGCATCGGCGAACCGCTGAACAAGCCGTAGCGGGTGACGCATGGTCTAAGGGTTTGAAAAATAATAACTTCCCAACTTGTCATTGCGAGCCCGCGCGCTTTTCGCGGGCGTGGCAATCTCTATTTCGCAGCGTAGAGATTGCTCGGCTACGCGCCAGCGTCGCTCGACGCAGGTGTCGGCGCGAAGGACGCGCCTCGCAATGACAGTTGGTCGGAAAGTTATTTCCTAACGAACCCTTATGACCACTTTGCATCGCCCTGCAACGTCTAATATGGCAGAAAAAATTTGCGTCATCGGCACCGGCAGTTGGGGCACGACGCTGGCGGTATTGTTCGCGCGTCAGAGTATGAACGTCTCGCTGTGGGCGCGCACGCTGGATGAAGCGGCCGCCCTGAACGCGCGGCGCGAGAACGTGGACTTCTTGCCGGGCATTCCATTCCCGCTCACACTGCAAGTCACGTCCGAACTAGGCGACGCGCTGCGTGACGCGCGCATCATCCTCGTCGTCGTGCCTTCGCAGACGTTCCGCGCCAATCTGAAACCACTGCGCGAACTGATCACGCCTGAGCACATTGTCGTCAGCGCGACCAAAGGCATCGAGTTGGACACGATGCAGCGCATGAGCGAGATCATTCACGTCGAACTGCCGCAACTGCCGTCGGAACAGATCGCCGTGCTCTCGGGCCCGAACATCGCGCGCGAGATCGCGGCGGGGCTGCCCGCCTCAACGGTGGTGGCGGGCAGCGATGAAAGTGTGGCGCGCGAAGTGCAGGCGCAATTGCTGTCGCCGTCGTTCCGCGTTTATACGCACGACGACGTGAGCGGGGTCGAGTTGGCGGGCGCGCTAAAGAACGTGATTGCGATTGTGGCGGGCGTGGCGGACGGCTTCAACGTCGGCGAAAACGCGAAGGCGACCGTGCTCACGCGCGGGTTGGCGGAGATTTCGCGGCTCGGCGTTGCGCTCGGCGCGAACCCGCTCACGTTCATGGGGTTGGCCGGCATCGGCGACCTGACGTGCACCTGCAACAGCCGCCACTCGCGCAATCACACCGTCGGCGAAAAGTTGGCGCAAGGCGAGAAGATCGAGAGTATCGTGGCGGGGATGAAGATGGTCGCGGAGGGCATCACAACCACCAAGGCGGCGCACCAACTGGCGCAACAGCACGGCGTCGAGATGCCGCTGGTCGAGCAAATGGTTCAAGTCTTGTTCGAGGGCAAGTCGCCGCGCCAAGCGATTGGCGACCTGATGCTGCGCGAGGCGAAGCGCGAGTTTTATGGTATTGGTTGATGCGAACTTGTAGAAAACTAAAAGGGCAGACTATCGAGTCTGCCCTTTGTGTTTGTATGGACATTTCGTCAGCCGAGGTAAGCGCGCTTCACACGCTCGTCGCCGATCAGTTCGTGCGCGGGCCCGCTGATCGTGATGTTGCCCGCTTCGAGCACGTAGCCATGATCGGCGGATTCGAGCGCGAGACGCGCGTTTTGCTCGACGAGCAAGATGGTGACGCCTTGCGCGTGCAGCTCGTTGATCGTCTCGAAGATTTCGCGCACGAGGATGGGCGCGAGTCCGAGCGATGGCTCGTCGAGCAATAGCAGTTTGGGTTTGCTCATCAGCGCGCGCGCAATGGCGAGCATCTGCTGCTCGCCGCCGGAGAGCGTGCCCGCCAATTGGTTGCGCCGCTCCGCGAGACGTGGGAACGACTCGAACTGACGCTGGATGTCGCTTGCAATCTGCGCGCGGTCACTGCGCGTGAATGCGCCGAGTACGAGATTGTCGAGCACGGTCAACTGCGCGAGGATGCGCCGCCCTTCCGGGACTTGCGCGATGCCGAGGCGCACCGCTTCGTCGGGGCGCGCGCGCGAGATGTCGCGTCCGTCGTAAAGGATGCGCCCGCTGCGCGGATTGATCAGCCGCGAGATGGCGCGCAGTGTCGTGCTCTTGCCCGCGCCGTTCGCGCCGATGAGCGTGACAACCTCACCCGCGTTGACGCGCAGATCAACATCCTTCAACGCCTGGATACCGCCATAATTGACGGACATGTGCTGGATGTCGAGCAGCGGCGTCGTGTTGCTCATCGCGTCGCACTCGCTGGTCGTCGCGTTTTTGCCAAAGCGGTTTCGTCGCCGAGGTATGCTTCGATCACGGCGGGGTCGTTCTGCACGTGCAGCGGATCGCCGAGCGCGATCAACTCGCCGAAGTCGAGCACGGCGATGCGATTGCACAAGCCCATCACGAGCGGAACGTGATGCTCGATCACCAGCACCGTGAGGTTGAACTGGTCGCAGAGTTGTTTGATGAAATCGCTCAGCCCGTGTTTCTCGTTGGCGTTCATGCCCGCCGCCGGTTCGTCGAGCAGCAGCAGCTTCGGTTCGAGCGCGAGTGCGCGCGCGATCTCCAAGCGCCGCTGATCGCCATACGACAAGTTGCGCGCGCGTTCGGCGGCGTACTGTGCCAAACCAACCAGTTGCAAGATGTCGTATGCTTTGTCGCGATTGATTTTCTCTTCGGCAATTGCGGTCGGCAAGCCGAGCACCGCGCTGAGTGCGCTCGTGTGCGAGTGGATGTGCCGTGCGGTCAATACGTTCTGCAGCGTCGAGAGATTGCCGAATAGGCGGATGTTCTGGAACGTGCGCGCAATGCCGAGCCGTGCGATTTGGTTCGGCGCGAGCCGCGTGATGTCCTTGCTCGCGTAGATGGTCGTGCCACTCGTCGGCGGCGTCAGTCCCGTCATCACGTTGAACAAAGTCGTCTTGCCGGCGCCATTCGGCCCGATCAGCCCGAAGATTTCGCGAGCCTTCACCTCGAACGATACATTGTTCACGGCGACCACGCCGCCAAAACGCCGCGTGACTGATTTGACTTCGAGGAGGGGAGAAGAGTTGTTCATGCTAGGCACGCCATTGGCGGGAATCCGAAACCCGCGACGGGGTTTGCTGCACGCACAGCCGCCGCTTGCTGAGTGGTGGCGTCATCGTCAGATGTTTTTCTCTGCGCTCTCGGCGGCTTTGCGCTGCATGGCTTCGCTCGCGTTCGTCTTCGCCTTGCGCTCGAGCCAGTTCGGCGAGACGAGACCGTGCGGGAAGTAAATCGTGACCAGCACGATTAGGATACCGTAAATGATCAATCGGCCGTCGCGCAGGAGTTGCGCAAACCATGTCGGCAGTCCATTGATGCCCGCCACTGCGCGCAGCACTTCGGGCAGTGCGGTCAGCAACATGCCGCCGACAATCGGACCCAGAAACGTGCGCGAGCCGCCGACCAGCACGAACGCAAGGTACGCAATGCTCGCATCGAATGTGCCTTGCCGCGCATTCCACGTATTGAGGAAGTGTGCGCTGATCGCGCCGACGAGGCCCGCGAGGATCGCGCCGAGTGTGAACGCGAGCACTTTGTAATATGTCGGATTGATGCCGATGGTGTCCGCTGCTAACTCGTCTTCGCGGATGGCGATGAACGCGCGGCCTGCGCCCACGCGCTCCAAGCGATAAGTGAACAGTGCGCTGACGATGAGCAGCGGACTCGCGATCCACAAATAGTTGATCGCATCGCTGAACGGTTGCGGGATTGCGAAAATGCCGACCGCGCCGCCGGTGAATTCGAGATTGAGCGAGAGGATGCGCAATATCTCGACGAATGCAATCGTAGCGAGCGCGAGATAGATGCCGCGCAAGCGCAGCGCGAGCACGCCGACGACGACGGCGAGCGCGCCAGAAATCACGCCTGCGACAAGCATCTCGAACAGAATGTATTGAATCGGGAACGGCTGGATCGTTTCGCCGTCCGCGAGGAACACTTTGGTCGAGAGAATCGCCGCGATGTAGCCGCCGACGGCGTAGAAGCCAGGACTGGCCAGCGAGAGTTGGCCCGCCATTAGCGGCAGGTACAATGACAGCGCGAGGATGGCGGCCAGCACCATGCCGACCAGCAGCACGCCATAGGTCGAGAGGAATTCAGTCATCGGCAGTCATCAGAAGAGACGTTGCATGCAACATCTCTACACCTTCTGTACACCCGAGCGGCCCAGCAGCCCGCGTGGGCGTACGAGCAGCACGATGAACAACAACGCGAACGCAATCGCGTCTTTGTAGGCGACCATGTTGGCTGGCACGAATGCTTCGGCCAGCCCGATGATAAAGCCGCCGACGACTGCGCCGGGAATGCTGCCCATGCCGCCGAGCACGATCACCGCCAAGCCTTTCAATCCGAACGCGATGCCGAAGTACGGTCCCGCGATGCTCACGCTCAAGCCGACGAGCGTGCCGGCGATGCCGCCGAGAAAGCCGCTCAAGAAAAACGTGAGCATGATGAAGAAGTCGGTGTTAATGCCGAGCAGACTCGCGGTGACCGCATCTTCCGAGATGGCGCGCAGCGCCTTGCCCATGCGCGTGTAGTTGATGAAGTACGTGAGGATGGCGAGAATGACCAGCGAGAAGATGAAGATGATGATTTGAATCGTGCGCACCGGAATCGCGTTCGTCTCGTTGCCGAAATTGATCGCGGTCGGCAGCGGACCCAGAATGCTCAACGCGTTGGCGGGATAACTATAAATCTCAGCGCCGACAAGGAACTGGATCACGTTCACGATCAGCACCGCCATGCCGAGCGATGAGACGAGTGTGAGCAATGGGTCGGCGTTGCGCGTGCGCAGCGGTCGGAAGGCGGCACGCTCGATCAGCACGCCCGTCAATCCTGCAAGGACAGCGCCGAGCAGCATCGCCAGCGGGAATGGCAGACCCAACGGCAGCGCCGCGCGCGCGAGCACGCCATTGAAGCCGAACGCTTCGCCGGCGAGCGTGTAGGTGAAGTATGCGCCGAGTGTGAAGATCGCGCCGTGCGACAAGTTGATGATGCGCAGAATCGAAAATACCAGCGTGTAGCCGAGCGCGAAGATCGCGTACACGCCGCCAATGGCGAGACCGTTCAGGGTTTGTTGCAGCAGCAAACCGAAATTCATATCGCCAATTTTGTCGAGGCACACGGACGTGCGCCCTACACCGTCACCGTATAACACACAGGAGCGAGTGTTGCATCGCTCCTGTGTACATTGCTAAGCCATGTAGTCAATTACTTCAAGAATTCGAACTTGCCTGTCGCGCCGTCGGCGTTCATCTTGATCTGCGCGACGTAGGTAGCCTTCTGAATAACTTCGCCTTCCTTGTCGAAAGCAATTTCGCCGAGCGGCGTTTGATACTTCGCGCCTGACGTGATGATTTGCTTGTTCAATTCTTGGCGCATTTGGTCGAGTGACATGCCGCTCAGTTTCGACTTGCTGTCAATTGCCTTCAACGCTTCGACGAAGACCTGCACCGCCGTGAACGCCTGCGCGCTGAACTGCGGCGGCGCTTTCTTCTGCTCCGCCTCGTAAGCCGCACGGAAGTCTTTATTTATCTGCGAGTCAAGCTCGGGGCTGTATGCTTGCGCGACGAGCAAGCTATCGCACGCGGCTTTACAGACCGGATAAATGTTCGACGTGTTCAGACCATTGCCGCCGATCATCAGACCCTTGTAGCCGAGGTCGCGTAGTTGCTTGACAAGATTGCCGCCGTCGGATGCGAGACCAGAAATGATGACGAGATCCGGCTTAGCATTGATGATGTTCGTCGCCTGCGTCGTGAAGTCCGTGTCGGTCGTCTGGAACGTCTGCACGGTGACCAGTTCGAGTTTGAGCGTATCGGTGACGGTGTTCTGGAATACGCCGGTCTCGGACTTGCTGAACGCGTCGTTTTGCGCCCACGCGACCGCGACGCGCTTGATATTGGCGTTCAACTTCTGCGCCGCCTTGACTGCGCCCGGCGCGAACACCGTCACAGGCACAGACACGCGCGAGATGTACTCGCCGATCTGCGGGATGCCCACCGCAGTATTGGACGGACCGAGCACCGGCACCTTTGCCTCTTCGGCGAACTTGTCGGCGGAGAACGCCTGCTGCGAAAGCGTCGGTCCGACGATGCCGACGACTTTGTCCTTGTTGATCAAATTCTGGAACGCGTTGATCGCGCCCTGCTCGTCGCCTGCGGTGTCCTGAAACACCAGTTTGAGCGGGCGACCGTTGATGCCACCGCGTTCATTGAAAAACTTCTCGGCAATCTTCGCGCCGATCACCTGCTCTTGTCCGAGCAGCGCGGTGTTGCTCGTCTGCGCGACGGCGATGCCGATCAGGATCGGATCGCCCGACGTACTGCTGCCAGCAGGCGCTGTTGCCGCCGGAGCCGCGCTGGTGCCACTCGGCGCGGTGGTCGCCGCAGGTGCGCACGCGGCAAGCGCAAGCAAAGTAAACGCGAACAGTGCTAATAACAAGAAACGTACCCGTTTCATATTCTCCTCCTGAAAAGTGTGAATGGATGGATGTCGAATGTCGTGATTGAATTGTATGCAAAGGTGTACCAGTGTCAAGTGAGTTTTCTAAGTCTTTCAGTGTGCGCGCGCATGGGCATATAATCAAGCCAGATGCATACGCTATCGTCTCAATCGTTCGACCATGTGCCCGCGCAGTTCCCGCGCGTGGTCTTGCGCTTCATGCTCGTGCCGCTGCTGGTCGCGCTGACGACGTTCATCCTGCAACTGCCACTGCTGCCGCGCATTGACCCGCTGATCGTCGGCTTGCTGTATCTGTTACCCGTGTTGGTCAGCGCATTCGTCGTCGGTTTGGTCGGCGGCATGAGCGCATCGTTCTTGAGTTTCCTCGCATTCAATTATTTCTTCGTCCCGCCCTATTACACCGTCGTCGTCTCTGATCCGAGCGACACGCTTGCGCTGTTCGTATTTCTCGCAGTGGCGGCGCTGGTCAGTTATCTGATTGGGCAAGCGCGCGCCGAAGCGACGCGCGCCGTGCAGCGCGAGCGCGAGTTGACGATGCTGTACGAATTGAGCAAAGCGGTCAGTCGGCAGATCGGCTTGGAGCCGATGCTGCAAACGATCGTGACACAGGTCTGCCAATCGTTCGCGGACAGTCGCTGTGAAGTTTGGTTGAAGAACGAAACGGGCAAACTCGAATTGTTGGCACACGGCGGCGTGCCCAGCAGTGACTCGCCTGCGCACGAAGTGCTGATCCGTTCGGGACAGAACGCGGGCGGCATCTTGAAGCTTTTTCATCCGCACGCACTGCAAGCGAACGAAAAAGTTTTCCTCAACGCCGTCGCTGCGCAGAGCGCCATCGTGATCGAGCGGGCGCAGTTAATGCAAGCGGCCACGCGCGCGAAAGTGCTGGAAGAAAGTGATCGGCTCAAGAGCGCACTGCTTTCATCAGTGTCGCACGACTTGCGCACGCCGCTCGCCACAATCAAAGCGTCCGTGACCTCGCTATTGCATGGCGACGTGCAGTGGAACGACGACGAGTTGACCGATCAGCTCAACGCGATCAACGAAGAAAGCGATCGGCTCAATCAGGTTATCGGCAACTTGTTGAGCATGTCGCGCATCGAGTCGGGCGCCGTGCAATTGCAGAAACGCGAGTATGTGCTGCAAGACGTGATCGGCTCGGTGCTGCGACGCATGAGCGCGCGCACGCGCACGCACGTCGTCACGACCGACATCTCGCCGGGCTTGTCGCCGGTGTCGCTCGACTACGCCGCGTTCGAGCAGATCATGGCGAATCTCGTGGACAACGCGCTCAAGTATTCGCCCGCAGATTCGCCGATTGAGATCAGCGCGCGTCAGGTGAACTATTACGTCGAGGTCGCCGTGACCGATCACGGCGGCGGCATCCCGCCCGACGTGCAGCAGGCGGTCTTTGAAAAATTTTATCGCGCGCCGAACGGAACGTACGTGCCGGGCAGCGGGCTTGGCTTGTCCATTGTGAAGGGCTTCGTCGAGGCGCACGGTGGCCGCGCGTGGATTAGCAGCCACAAAGGCGAAGGCACGAGCGTGAAATTTGTGCTGCCGCTGGATGGCACAGCGCAATCGTAACGTTACCACGACAGAGACACAGAGTACACGGAGAGAATATTTATGAATGCTTTGTACTCTCGGTGTGTCTGTGGTGAATTCTGATGAGCATGACCCAACACCCAACCCGCATCCTCGTCGTGGACGATGAGCCGCAAATCGTGCGCGCCTTAAGTACCGGCCTGCGCGCGCGCGGCTATGACGTGCTGAGCGCGTCGGACGGCGCGAGTGCGCTCACGCTCCTCGCGGACACCTCAGCGGATGTCGTCATCCTCGACTTGACGCTGCCGCAGATGGATGGCTTCGAAGTGCTGCGGCGTGCACGCGAATGGTCGTCCGCGCCGATCATCGTGCTTTCGGTGCGCGAGAGCGAGCGCGACAAAGTGATGGCGCTCGATCTCGGCGCAGACGATTATCTGACGAAGCCGTTCGGCATGGACGAACTGCTCGCGCGCATTCGCGTCGCGCTGCGCCACGTCGAGCCGAAAGCGAGTCATGCGAGCAGTGCGTTCGAGCGCGGCGCGCTGCACGTGGACTTCGCCGCACATACGGTCACCCAGCGCGGCGAGCCCGTGAAGCTGACGCCGACCGAATTTGCGTTGCTCAAGGTGCTAGTGGAGAACGCCGGCAAAGTGCTGACGCACCGCGCGCTGTTGCAGACGGTGTGGGGACCCGAATACGGCGACGAAGCCGAATACCTGCGCGTGTACGTCGGTCAGTTGCGCAAGAAGTTGGAAGACGATCCGACTCGTCCGCAGTTCATCCTGACAGAAGCGGGCGTCGGCTATCGGTTCAGAAGCGAGCCGTGAGGAGGGTTCTATTGTAAAACTCAGACTTCCGAAGTCTCAAAGACTTCGGAAGTTTAGCCCATAGCTGTAAAGGCTGATCTAATGCGCCGCATCAATTGCGGCGCTCGGCATCTGACGAGGGCAGGAACGTCAGCGGATTTTGCACCGCATCATGTTTGGGGCAGTCGAGCCGACGCACTGGGGTGATCGGCAGCGGGTGCACACTCAACGAGTCATCGGCGCTGTCTTCGATCACCAGCGCATACAGATTGCTGAGCGACCACAACACGACGAGCGCGAGGGCGAACAGCACAATGCCGAGCTGTGCCAACTTGTGCTCCCAACTCGACAAGCGCCACTGCGCCTCGAGGAGGAGCAGACCAATCATCACAGGCACAATAGCGTACAGTCGCCACCATTTAGGTTTCGGTCGGTCCGTCATGCTCGATACTCATTTCTCCAGATGATACGGCACGCTGATGAGAATGCGATTGCGCGGGCGAAAGAGTAGGATCCACTTGATGACACTCATCGTCTGATTGTGCAGCAGCAGATGGATGCGCCGCTTCGGCACGATCTCCGGAATGATGACTACCACATTCGCATCGGGGTTCTCACCGCTCACATGGTCAATGTACCGCAGCAGCGGACCGGTGATCGAGCGGAAAGGTGACTCGATCAATTGGAGCGGTATCTGCTCGCCCGCGCTCCGCCACTCGCGCTGCATAGCCTCCGCCTCGTCCAGACTCGTGTTCACAAACACGGCCGCCTTCTGACCTTCAATCGTATCGGCAAAGCGCAAGGTGCGCAGCATCGAGCGGTCCACACGCGCGACCGGGATGATGACGATATTGTGGTGCGGGCGATCATGCTCGTGATGCTGCTCGAACCTGTCGTCATAGGGCACGTCCACGACGATGCGCTTCGGCTGGAACAGCAGCGACAGTTTCCAGCTCAGCGGAATGCGGTTGTACGTCAGCAAATTCCAGATGTGGCGCGGCGCCCGCTCCGGCACGACGACCACCACACGCGCCTCGGGCCGTTCGTCGCCGACTTTGCAGATGTAATCCAGCAGGCTAAGCCGCACCGAGCGGCGGGTGTCGTCGAGCATCTCCACTTTCAGGTCGCGCTGCTGGCATTCCTCTAACAACCTCTGATCCACGTCGGCTGTCGTCTTGACGTGCACGGCGCGGATTTCGCCGGCCATCGTGCGCGCGAATTCCAGCGTGCGCTCTGCTGCTGGATTCATTTTTTCAATCGGCACGACGATGATGTTCGGACGCGTAATGGGCTGGTCATCGCTGGCGAGGCTGACCTGCTCGCGGTACGCTGCGTAGTGGCGGTGAATCAGCGACAACATGATGATGAGAATCGGGAGCAACCCGACCACTTGCCACGCGCCTTCGAGGAACTTCGATTGAATGATCACGCCCGCGACAATCGCCGTGGTGACCGCGCCGATGCCATTGATGATGCTGCTGCGCTTCCAACTGGGGCCCCGCAGTTTCCGCCAGTGCTGCACCATACCGGCTTGCGACAGCGTGAATGACACAAACACGCCGACTGCGTACAGTGGAATGAGATTGTGCGTGCTTGCGCCGTATGCCACGATCAACACGATCGAGAGCAGCGTGAGCACCAAGATGCCCGTGCTGAACACGAGGCGCTGACCGACGCGCACGAAAATGTGCGGCAGGTAGCCATCGCGTGCGATGATGGACGAGAGACGTGGGAAGTCGGCGAACGAGGTGTTCGCCGCGAGGATCAGGATGAGCGTTGTCGAGGCTTGCAAGAACCAATACAGCGGTCCCTCGCCGAACGCCGTGCGTCCCAACTGCGAGATGATCGTCTCGTGGTCAGCCTGCGGTACGACCGGGTACAATTGGGTCAGAAACGTGATGCCCAGAAACGTCGTGATCAGGATCGCCGCCATCGTGCCGAGCGTGCGCGCCGCGTTGCGCGATTCGGGCGGCTTGAAAGCCGGCACGCCGTTCGAGATCGCTTCTACACCCGTCAGTGCCGTGCAGCCCGCCGCGAACGCTTTTAGAATTAGCAGAACGGTCAGCGGCTCCAACGCCTGAGCTGGCAGCGTGTTCGTCGTCGGCGCGAGTTCGGTCTGGTGCAAAACGAAATAGCGGTACAGACCGACGAAGATGACAGCGTAAATCGAAACGATGAAGAGGTATGTCGGCACCATGAAGAGGGTCGAGGACTCGCGCAAGCCGCGCAGATTGGCGACGGCGATCAGCAGCACCGCAAAGACGGCCATCGGCACGCGCCACGTTTCGAGCTGTGGCAGCACCGACATGACGGCGGCGATGCCCGACGAGACGCTCACCGCGACCGTCAGCACGTAGTCAATCAGCAGCGCTGCTCCCGCGAGCAAGCCCGGATACACGCCGAGGTTGTCCTTCGCCACAATGTACGAGCCGCCGCCGGTCGGGTAGGCGTGGATCGTCTGGTTGTACGAGAGCGCGACGATGAACAGCAGCACGGCGATGCCGATGGCAATCGGACCCGCCATCGGGATCGCGCCCGTGCTCGCCAAGATGAGCACCAGCAGAATTTCTTCGGTGGCGTAAGCGACCGACGAGAGCGCGTCGGACGAGAACACCGCCAGCGACTTGACTTTTGTCAGCCGCTCGTGCATCGCGCGCGACGACGCGATAGGCGAGCCGATCAGCCAATAGAGCAGGTTCTCGACCGGCGATGGCGCGGCGTAGGGGTAGCGTTCGCGTCGAATCGCAATATCGGCCGGATGTGAACTGGGAACGCGTGTGCCGTGCACGCGCGTCGGCGCGCCGCTGCGGCCATTTGAATTGCCGTTTTCCATGATTAACTCTCGGTACTCAGAAAATATTCGCTCTTCACGAACCCCTTAGCAGCCGATAGAGATCGGCCGCGTCAAGCGGTTTTTGCAGGAAACGAACATCGGGCAGTTGCTGTGCGCTGTGCGGTTCCGGCGCGGCGAACGTCAGCGCCACCGGCGGAACGTGCACTTTGTCCGTGAGCGCGTGCAGCCTGCCGAGCCACGGCGAGTCCGGATCCAGTGCGACGATGACGCCGTCGCGCGCGGTTCAGTGTCCGTCAGCGCCGGAGCTTTGTACATTCGCATCGCAGTCGAATCGGTACCGATCGAGATTCTCATGTTGCTTTGCCTCACGCAGTTGCGTGTCTCGATGGACGGCGACGAGCGCGGAGGGTGGACTGGTCGTCATTCGCGCGGCGCGGACGCTTTGCGCGCGGTACGCGCCTCAGTGTTCGCCAACACTTTATGCTAAAGGGCAGCGCGTAAAGAACGCATAAAGACGCCGTAAAGAATACGTAAAAACGTTATATGGCGTCTTCACGGGCAATGACCAGACAAGTTGGTGGTCGAAACTGATGAGGGAAGAGCAGACCTGCCGAATCTTGCAAACTCAGCAAGTCTGATGAGGTACAAACAGCAACCTGCCCAACTTGGCGCGAATTGGGCAGGTTGCTGTTTGGGATGCGCAGACGAACTAGCGTGGGTTGCGGCGCAGGTAGTAGTAACCGCCGATCAGCGCGAGCACGATGATCGCGGCGATGATGATGAGAGGCAAGTTCGAAGAACTGTCAGCAGCCGTCTGCGTCGGCGGATTGGCTGGCACTGGCGCAGTGGTCGGCACGACGGCGGCGACGGGCGCACTGGTCGCCGTGGCGGCCGGCGGCGCAACCGTGGGCACTGCGGTCGGCGCGCTCGTTGGTGCGCTCGTCGGCACAACGGTTGACTGCGCGCCGGGTGTACCGGCTGGCTGCGGAGTGAGCGGCGCATTATCTACGGCGGCTTTGATGAAAGGCGCCATCGCCGCGACATCGGCTTTCGAAACCAGTTGTTCGCTCTGTGCCGGCATGTTTCTGCGCGGATTGCGCAATTGCTTCTCGATGTCCTCTTGCGTAACCGTCGTGCGTCCCGTAGACCGCACAGACTGCGCGAGGATGCGCTCACCGTTTTCGCCGTGACAAGTGCCGCACATCTTCTGATTGAATAGCACCTTGCCGGGCTCATCGCCGGGCTTCGGCTGATAGACGACGGCGGTGAACGTGACGGGCTTGGTAAGCGTCTTGAAATAGTCCGTCATGTTCGTCAGTGCTGTGTCCGAAATCTGCTCTGTGCGATAGATCGGATGCTTGGCTGCATTATTTCGCACCTCACTGATCACGTCCGATGCCGACAGCGTCGTACCCGCGAGCGGCACGCCAAATCTACCTTCGGCATTGGTGCCGTGGCAACTCTTGCAACTCGCTGCCGCATAGAACGTCTTGCCCGCATCGGCATCCGCTTCGGGTCCCGCCAGCACCGATTGCGCCAGCGGCACGCTGAGCCACACGCCGATGGCGATCAGCACTAGGCCACCCAGAAACAAGATTCGCCTCATACTCTCTCCTCCTTGCGAAAATAATTTGATGTCATTGCACGACGACGACGCCGTGCATGAAATCGTGTGGGATGCAGAAGTACTTGTACGTGCCCGGCTGCGTGAACACGAACGTAAAACTTTGATTCTGATTGAGCACTGGCGAGTCGAGCACGTGCGGATCGGTTTCGGATGTGACCGTGTGATCGTCTTCGTCTTTGTTGAACCAAGTGATCCTTGTGCCGACAGAAACGGTGATCAAATCCGGAAGGTAGTAGTCGTTTTCCATCGTGAGCGTAACGGCTTTACTCGCAGCGGCTGTGGGCGCTGGCGTGGGCGTGGGCAGCAGTTGCGTGATCGCGCTCTCGCCCTTCGGCAGCAAGCGAATATATGAGACGGCTTGCCACAACTCGTCTTCGTTTAGCGTGCCCTTCCAGCCGGGCATGCCCGTGTGCGGTGAGCCGTTCTCAACGATCCAATACAACTCGCCATCGGTCTTGCTCTGCACGCGCGCGTTGGTTAGGTCAGTTGCGCGTGGGTAGATGTGGCTGCCAATCGCCGTCTGCCCTTTGCCGTCATTGCCGTGACAGAGCGCACAGCGCGTTGTGAACAGCTTGCGCGCATTGGCGACCACATTCGGATTGGAGGGCTGCGGATTCTTGCGCGCGGCCACCTCGCGGGGAATGACGAAGTTGCGGCCAAGTTCTGCCATGAGCAGCACAATGTCCGAAGGCGTTTCGAGCGCGGTGCGTGCGCTCAACAAGAAGTAGCCAAGCGCGCCCGCCACGGCGACTGCACCGAGCAGCAAGATGCCGAGCAAGCCCACGCTCAGTCGCCGCGCTACTTTCAAGCGCTGATAAGCGCCCGTGAGAGCGCGATGCGACTCTGAGAGTTCCTGATTCTTTTGATGCAGGTCGCGGATCGCCGCATTGTTCGACGCATCAAGTCGCTGGCTGAGGACGTGCACCACTTCGTAGCCAACCGACGGGTAACGTTTCAGCAGCGCATCGAACTGGCCGCACGGCACTTCCAGCAGTTCCACTTCCGACGTGGCGCGAACCGTCGCCATGCGCAAGCCGTTCGCATTGAGCAGGCTCATCTCGCCGACGAAATCGCCCGCACCGCTCGTGCCCAATGGACGTTCGTCAGCCGTGCCCAACGACTTGATGATTTCAACGCTGCCGACAAGGATGATGTAGAAGAATTCGCCACGCTCGCCCTCGCGCAGCAGCGTCGTGCCCGACGGAAACTTGCGGACGGCGAGCGTGCTGCTCAGGCGATCCAGTTCCTCGCTCGGAAGCGAGGCGAGAATCGGAACCTGTTGAACAAGAATTTCTTTCATGCGCTACACACACACTTTGCGTCTCGCGACATATTGATCTTCACCCAGAGACACAGAGTTCTAATCTGAAACTCTCTGCGTCCGTGCGGTGCAATACGTTGAGGTGACCCAGTACCAATTGAAAAAATTGTTTTGAGCAGCACCGTCAATCGTGTAGAATTTCAGTTGATGAAACCAGAGCCATCCGACAGCGACCTCGCGCGCCGCATCACTCGCGGCGACGACGACGCACTCATCGCGCTGTATCAGCGTCACGGTCGCGCGGTGTTCTCGCTGGCATATTACATCATCCGCAATCGCGCGCTCGCCGAAGAGATCACGCAGGATGTGTTCATCGCGCTGTGGCAGAAGGCGTCGCAGTTCGACGCGGCGCGCGGTCGGCTCGACTCGTGGCTGCTACAAATCACGCGCAATCTCTCGATTGATTATTTGCGCTACGAGCGGCGGCGGCATTCGGATGCGCTGCCCATTGACGACATGGAACTGCACGCCACGACGAGCAATGGGCCCGTGAGCGAATTATATCGGCGCGAGCTGCACAATCTGTTGGAACGCCTGCCTGCGGAGCAGCGGCAAGTGATTGAACTAGCATACTTTCAGGGCTATACACACAGCGAGATCGCCGCGGGTCTCAAGCTGCCAGTCGGTACGGTCAAGAGCCGCATCCTGCTCGGCTTACGCAAGTTGAAAGGACTGTTGCAGTGAATGCTGTTCAATAAGGAATTACGATTCAGCACTACGATCAGATTACACGCCAAAGAAATTCGTCACGCGAAGAACTATTCGCAGCCAATTAACGTAATTAGATTTAGGGTAGTTGCTGAGACACAATCGAATGACGCACGAAGAACTCACAGAGCTAATGCCCCTGCTTGCCGTCGGCGCGCTGAGCGACGCCGAGCGCGACGAAGCGCTGCGCCACCTGAAGACGTGCCGCTCGTGTGCGGCGGAACTGACGGAGTATCAATCCGCGACGAACGAGTTGCTGCGCGGCGTGCCCGTCGCGCCGTTCGCGCCCAATCTGGAGACGCGCCTACGCGCGCGTATGCTCTCGCTGAATACCATGCCGACGGCGGACGCGCCGCGCCGCGCGGTGCTATCGTTACGAGGCGTGCGGCGCGCGACGCTGACGCTTGTCTCGCTCGCCGCGATCTTGCTGCTCGCGTTCGGCGCATGGAGTTGGTGGAGCGCGCAGAACTCGATTGCAGAGAATAGCGACACGGTTGAGATGTCGAAACTGCTCGAAGCGCCGGGCACAACCAGTTTGAATATCAAAGGCACGGACCGCGCGCCCACCGCGCTGGGTCAAGTTATTTTCAATCCCGACAACATGCGCGCGTACCTGATCGTAAACAACTTGCCGTCGCTGCCCGCCAATCAAATTTATCAGGCGTGGTTGACGCCGCCCGATTACCGGCGCGACAAGGCCGGCACATTCACCGTGGACAGCAAGGGACACGCGAGCGTGCGCATCTGGGCGGCAAAATCGTGGAGCCTGTACAAGGAGATCGAGGTGACGGCTGAACCACTTGGCGGCAGTCCGTCGCCCACCACGCCGCGCGTGATGTTGGCTGTGCTGCGCTGAAAGCCAAAACGCCGAGGCGATGACCTCGGCGTTTTTCGTGCGGTGCAGACCTCACAGGTTTACCAAGCCTATGAGGTCTATTTTCAGACGCGCCGCAACTGCGTGCGATACGCCTGATGTGTTTCGATGAGTGGCGCGGCCAGTTGGCGCACCTTCCACACCACCAGCGAGCAGCCAAACGGAAAGATGAGTTCGATCACGACTTCGCTGCCCAAGGTGACGAGCGGCGCGCTGGCGTGCACGACGAGTGTGAGCGCGATGGCGACGAGCGCCGCGAATGTGCCGGCCAGTGCGTAATGGCGCAGCACCGGCTCGGACAAACGATTCACAACCGCGAGTGCCGCGCCGAGGAACAGGTACTTACCCGCGCGGAACACAGCGTCGGCAACGAACGCGGCCCAATCGAAACTGCTGACTTGTGCCGCGAGCCATTCGATCAGCGCGAACAGGTAGTCGCCCACGAGAATGGCGATCAGTGTCGCCACGAGCGCGAAGATCATGAGCAGCAACCCGCGTCGGCGCGCGACAATACTGGCGAATACCACCGCCTCGCAAATGAGTGTTGACCAAGTGATCTTCTGCGCCAGTTCGGCGGCGAGCGCAATCACGTTGGGCAACGCGGCGAGGCTGAACATCGCGGCGAGCGCGAGTCGCACGGAGACATGCGCGACTTCCATGATCGCCGCGAGCACGACGGAATACCAGAGTGTGCGCATGGCGAGCGTTGCGAACGAGCGGTTATTCATTGCGCTTCAACCAATCGTCGCGCAGCACGCCCATGTACACGAGGTCGAGATACGCGCCGTCGCCCCACACGTGTTGGCGCAGTCGCCCTTCCTCGACGAAGCCACAGGCGCGATAGGCGTGGATGGCGCGCTCGTTGGTGCTGTTGACGCGCAACCAGACTTTGTGTGCATTGCGCAGACGGAACGCGTAGTCGAGCAACAGGCGCACCGCGTCGCGCCCGTAGCCTTTGCCCCAGTAATCTTTGTCGCCGATAGTGATGCCCAGTTCGTATACCTGTGCGGTTGCGCCGACCAGCTTATCGGAGGTGAACACGGCGCACTGCCCAATGTATTTGCCGTCGGCTTCAATCGCGAAACTGCCGCCGTTGCGCCCACCTTCGCGCGTCTGCCCATCGAACTCGGCTTCGAGTCGCGCGAGCGACTGCGGCATCGGCGGGTCGCCGCCGCCGCTCAGTTCGACTTCAACATCGTTGTTGAATTGCCACTGACGCTTTAGATCGTCGCGCTCGATGGCACGCAGGATCACTTTGTCGCTGCGAAGCATGATGGCTCCGTGATGATGCGTAATGCAAGATGCGAAGATTTCATGTCATGCATTACACATTCACCTTCTTCTGTTCGATGAGTGCCGCCGCCACCCACGTCGGTGGCGGTGTGTGGTACATGTCGGTCGTATCACTATACGTCAAATCGAGGATGTGCCCTACGAGCGGACCGAGCAGATAGCGCACGACTTGGCCCGCGTCGCGCGCATCGCTCTTCGCATCCACGCAGTGTTGATTGTAGCCCCAGTAGTCGCCATGGCGAATCAACTCCAATCCTTCGGTGATGCGCTTGCGCGCGAGCTCGAGTCCACCCTGATCCGGATCGAGCGCGCGCTCCGGCGGGTCGCCGTAGCCGACGCCATGATGGAACGCGTCAGCCGTTGAGACCACGACCGCGCCGTCCTTGACAATCTGCTGCAACTCCTCGATGCCTGGCAGCATTTCGGGTTTGCCCCCGGCCAGATAGGGATAACGCACGATCAACTCTGGTGCCTTGGCGTCGCGCCGTCGCGCTTCCTCTTCCCACAAGATCATGAAGTTGATCAGCGAAAACTCATTTCGCCAGTTATCGTGACCGCCGAGGCCGGGACCCTGAATGCCCCAATATTTTTCTTTGGTCACGTCTGCGCCATTCGCCACGCGTACACGCGCGTCTTGCAATTCGTCGGTAAGCGCGTGCAGCACACCGACCGCGAGCACGCGCTTCGCACCCGAATCGAAACAGGCTTGCACCACTGCCGCAATCTGATGCCCGCAGTCTGGCAAGCCCGCGTGCGGAAAAATCGCCGAGCCGCCCTGCGCGAGCGTGTCGCCCAGTTTCCACTGACGACCGCGCTCAAGCATTTGCTCTATTCCATTGTTCCCTAAAGTCTGCTTCTCACGCTCGATCATGTTGTGAACGTAGGTGCCGAGTCCGCTGCGGTCGAATGACATCTGCGCCTCCTGAAAAGTGGTTACTCAGTGTACCATCGGGTGCGGACAATCTCAACCGTTCACGCGTACAACAGACGCGCGAGCGCATGCAGCAAGCGCTCGATATCTTGTTGTGAGTTGTATACCTGAATCGAAACGCGGATGTGCGGTTGGGCTTGCCAGACGACGATGGGCACTTCGACTTTGAATTCATCGTACAAGCGTCGTTTCAGTTGCAGTGGATCGCACGGCGGCAGTGGAGCCGTGAACATCTGCATATACCAGTCGGTAGAATCCGGGCAGATGGATGGCAGACCCGTCAACGCGTGAATGCGTTCGCGTGCATACTGCGCGAGCGTGTGACATTGCATCCGCGCGTCATCCCAGTCGTGCGCGGTCATGAATTGCAGCGCGGCAGGCACGGCCAGATACGCGGAGTAATCGCGCGTGCCCGTCCATTCTTGCTTGTGCACGAAGCGCGACTCGCTCGGATGCTCCGACTCGTATCCCCAACTCACAATCAACGGCTCAACGAGATGCTGTACGTCTGGACGCGCGTACAAAAACGCCGCACCCTTCGGCGATATCGCCCATTTGTGCAGATTCCCAAAACCATAAAAGGATCGTCGTGGCGGCCCGCTTGATACTCAGACCCGCTCGGTCTAAGCTACCGCCCGCTCAGGCTGAGCCCATCCAAATCAGTGCGATGAGTGTCACTGAATGAGCTGCCTTCTCTGCTATCGGCACAGGAGTTGACTCAATGCGTTTACCAGCCTGTCAATGTCGTTGGGCGTGTTGTACGCCTGTATCGAAATGCGGATGAACGGTTTCTCCTGCCATGTGACAATGGG